>NZ_CP107947.1:7200000-7870275 GCF_036059255.1 Micromonospora sp. NBC_00389
CACGTCGAGGCCGGAGTCGGTCTCGTCGAGGATGGCGATCTTCGGCTTGAGCAGCTCCAGCTGGACGATCTCGTGGCGCTTCTTCTCACCGCCGGAGAAGCCCTCGTTGACGTTGCGCTGGGCGAACGCCGGGTCCATCTGGAGGCGCTCCATGGCGCCGCGCAGCTCGCCGCCCCAGGTGCGCAGCTTCGGCGCCTCACCGTCGATGGCGGTCTTCGCGGTACGCAGGAAGTTCGCCACCGAGACGCCGGGCACCTCGACCGGGTACTGCATGGCCAGGAAGAGGCCGGCGCGGGCCCGCTCGTCGACGGACATGGCCAGCACGTCCTCGCCATCGAGGGTCACCGAACCGCCGGTGATCTCGTACTTGGGGTGACCGGCGATCGAGTACGCCAGGGTCGACTTGCCGGAGCCGTTCGGGCCCATGATCGCGTGGGTCTCACCGGAGCGGACGGTCAGGTCGACACCGGCCAGGATCGGCTTGAGCTCACCCTCGGGCAGCTTGACCGACACCTTCAGGTCGCGGATCTCCAGGGTGCTCATTATCGGGTCACTCCATTACTCGGCGTCAGGCTGAGGTAGATGTCGCCGTCGCGGACGTCGACGGGGTAGACGGGTACGGGTTCGGTGGCCGGCAGCCCGGTGGGCTGCCCGGTGCGCAGGTCGAAGCGCGAGCCGTGCAGCCAGCACTCGAGCGTGCAGCCGTCGACCTCACCCTCGGAGAGGGCGACCGAGGCGTGCGAGCACTCGTCGTAGGCGGCGTAGAACTCGCCATCCTCGCCGTGCACCAGCGCGATCGGGGTGCCGTCGACGTCCGCGCTGATCGCGGTCCCCTTCGGCACGTCCTCGGTGGAACAGATCCGGATCATCAGGCGCCGGCCTTGGTCAGCCGGGCCTCGATCGCGTCGCCGAGGCGCTCGCGCAGCGGCTCCACCGGGATCTTGTTGATCAGCTCGGCGAAGAAGCCGCGGACCACCAGGCGGCGGGCCTCGCCCTCCGGAATGCCCCGGGCCATCAGGTAGAACAACTGCTCGTCGTCGAAGCGGCCGGTCGCACTGGCGTGGCCGGCGCCGGCGATCTCGCCGGTCTCGATCTCCAGATTGGGTACGGAGTCCGCCCGCGCGCCGTCGGTGAGCAGCAGGTTCCGGTTGATCTCGTACGTGTCGGTGCCGGTCGCCTCGGCCCGGATCAGCACGTCGCCCACCCAGACGGTGTGCGCGTCCTCGCCCTGCAACGCGCCCCGGTAGCCGACGTAGCTGCGGCAGTCCGGCACGCTGTGGTCGATCAACTGCCGGTGCTCCAGGTGCTGGCCGGAGTCGGCGAAGTAGACGCCGTACAGCTCGGCCTCGCCGCCGCGGCCGGTGTACTCCACCGAGGTGAACTGCCGGACCAGGTCACCACCGAGGCTGACCTGGACGTGCGTCACCCGGGCGTCCCGACCCAGCTTGATCTTGAGGTGCTGCGCCTGCACCGCGTCGGCCGCCCAGTCGGCCACGGTGACCAGGGTCAGCTTCGCCCCGTCGGCCACGGAGACCTCGACGTTGTCGGCCAGGGTCGCCGAGCCGACGTGCTCCAGCACCAGGGTCATCTCGGCGAACCGGCCCACCTCGACGAAGGTGTGCCCGAAGGCCAGACCCTCGGCACCGTCGCCGACCACCCGCACGCTCACCGGCGAACCCACCACGACGTCGCTGGCCACCGTGAGCAGCAGCGCCTGGCCGGCACCGCCGTACGCGAGCGCGCTGATCCGGTCGACCGGGGTGAGCACGCTGCCCACCCGCGGATCGTCCATGCCGATCCGCTCGACGGCCACGCCCTCGGGCAGGTCGCCGTACTCGTGCCGGACCGTGCCGGTGGCGGCTTGCGGCTCACCGGCGAGGCCGCGCAGCCGCTTGAGCGGGGTGAAACGCCACTCCTCCTCCAGGCCGGTGAGGGCCGGGAAGTCGGCGACGTCGTACGAGCGCAGCGCCTGCGACTTGGTGCTGGGCGGCGCGGAAGCCTGGGTAGTCATTTCTTCCTTGGTCTGTTCTGCGGTTAATCGGAGGGTCGGTCGGGCTGGTCGAGGCGCGGCGGGTTGAGGCCGACGCGAGAGTCAGCCGGCCGGCGTCAGCCGACCGCGCCCTCCATCTGGAGTTCGATCAGCCGGTTGAGCTCCAGGGCGTACTCCATCGGGAGCTCCTTGGCGATCGGCTCGATGAAGCCGCGCACGATCATGGCCATCGCCTCGTCCTCGCTCAGGCCCCGGCTCATCAGGTAGAAGAGCTGGTCGTCACTGATCTTGGAGACGGTCGCCTCGTGACCCATCGACACGTCGTCCTCACGGATGTCGACGTACGGGTAGGTGTCCGAGCGGGAGATGGTGTCGACCAACAGCGCGTCGCACTTGACCGTGCTCCGGCTGTGGTGCGAACCCTCCAGCACCTGCACCAGACCACGGTACGAGGTACGGCCGCCGCCCCGGGCGATCGACTTGGAGATGATGGTGGAGGAGGTGTGCGGCGCGGCGTGCACCATCTTGGCGCCGGCGTCCTGGTGCTGGCCCTCGCCGGCCATCGCCACCGAGAGCACCTCGCCCTTGGCGTGCTCGCCGGTCATGTAGACCGCCGGGTACTTCATGGTGACCTTGGAGCCGATGTTGCCGTCGACCCACTCCATGGTCGCGCCCTCGTGGCAGACGGCGCGCTTGGTGACCAGGTTGTAGACGTTGTTCGACCAGTTCTGGATGGTCGTGTAGCGGCAGCGCGCGTTCTTCTTGACGATGATCTCCACGACCGCGCTGTGCAGCGAGTCGGAGGAGTAGAGCGGCGCGGTGCAGCCCTCGACGTAGTGCACGTACGCACCCTCGTCGACGATGATCAGCGTCCGCTCGAACTGGCCCATGTTCTCCGTGTTGATCCGGAAGTAGGCCTGCAGCGGGATCTCCACGTGCACACCCTTCGGCACGTAGATGAACGAGCCACCGGACCACACGGAGGTGTTCAGAGCGGCGAACTTGTTGTCGCCGACCGGGATCACCGTGCCGAAGTACTCCTTGAAGACGTCCTCGTGCTCGCGCAGCGCGGTGTCGGTGTCCAGGAAGAGGACGCCCTGCTCCTCAAGGTCCTCACGGATCTTGTGGTAGACGACCTCGGACTCGTACTGCGCCGCGACGCCGGCGACCAGCCGCTGCTTCTCCGCCTCCGGGATGCCCAGCCGGTCGTAGGTGTTCTTGATGTCCTCGGGCAGGTCCTCCCAGCTGGTGGCCTGCTTCTCGGTGGACCGCACGAAGTACTTGATGTTGTCGAAGTCGATCCCGGTGAGGTCCGCGCCCCAGGCCGGCATCGGCTTGCGGCCGAACAGCCGGAGACCCTTCAGACGCAGGTCGAGCATCCACGCCGGCTCGTTCTTCTTGGCCGAGATGTCCCGCACCACCGCCTCGTTGATGCCGCGCTGGGCAACCGCCCCGGCGGCGTCCGGGTCGGACCAGCCGTACTCGTAGCGACCCAGGGCGGCAAGCTGCTCTTCCTGGGTCAGGGGCTGGACGATCTGCTCGGTCATCTATCTGTCCTCACAGTGGTGACGGGATTACTGGATTGGGCGCGTACCTGCTGGGCTGGAATGTGCGTGGTGCACACCCCGTCGCCGTGCGCGATGGTGGCCAAGCGCTGCACGTGGGTGCCGACCAGACGGGAGATCACTGCGGTCTCGGCCTCGCACAGCTGGGGAAACTCGCCGGCCACGTGCGCCACCGGGCAGTGGTGCTGGCAGAGCTGGCCGCCGGAGGCGATCGTGGTGGCGTTGGCAGCGTAACCCTCGGCGGTGAGCGCGTCGGCGAGTGCCTCCGCCCGCGCGAGGGGGTCGTCGCCAGCGTCCTCCATGGCGGCCTGACAGCGGGACTCCAGGGCGGCCACCTGCTCGGTGGCGAACGCCTCGACCGCCTCGGAGCCGCCGCTGCGGGCGATCCAGCGCAGCGCGGCGGTGGCCATGTTGTCGTAGTGATGGGTGCCACACCGGACCCGGGCCGCCTCGGTCAGCAGGAACACCTTGGCCGGACGCCCCCGCCCGCGGCTGCCCTGCACGGTCTGCTCGCGGGCGAACACGTCACCCTCGGCGAGCATCGCGTCGAGGTGCCGGCGGATCGCCGCCGGGCTGAGCCCGAGCGCCGAACCGAGCTGCGCGGCGGTGGTGGCCCCCCGCTCCAGCAGCAGCTGGGTGACCCGGTCCCGGGTGGAGACCTCGGTCGCCGCAGCGCCGCCGAGCGCGGCCGACGTGGTCACGACAAGCGCGGACGCGGACGCACCGACGGCCGGAGAGGCCGTCGGCTGCTGCCCGGAGAGCGCCGCCGTGTTTTTCACAACGCCAACGTTACGTAATTACTCGGAGGGTCGCAAACCCGGGCCCCGGTGATCCGAACCACCGAGCCGACGGAGTCGGACAAACCTCGATCACTACGGTGCGTAGGATTTGCGCCGTGAACCGATTCGCCCGTCCGGTCTCCGGCACCCTGCTGCGTAGCCTCGCGCTCACCTCGATCATCGCGAACGTGGGCATCGTCGTCACCGGCGGGGCCGTCCGGTTGACCGCCTCGGGCCTCGGCTGTCCCACCTGGCCCCGGTGCACCGACGCGTCGTACGTCGCCACGTCCGAGATGGGCCTGCACGGGGTGATCGAGTTCGGCAACCGGATGCTGACCTTCGCGGTGGGCCTGATCGCGCTGGCCACCCTGCTGGCCGTGCTGGCGCACCGGCCGCGCCGGCCCGGGCTGCTGCCGCTGGCCGTCGCGGTCTTCCTGGGCATTCCCGCCCAGGCGGTGGTCGGTGGCATCACCGTGCTCACCAATCTGAACCCGTGGGTGGTCGGGCTGCACTTCCTGGCCTCGATGGCGGTGATCGCCGCCGCGTACGCCCTCTGGCGGCAGGTGGCCGAGCCCGACGGCCCGAAGGTGGCCGTGGTGCCGGCGCCGCTGCGCGCGCTGGCCCGGGTCACCACCGGCGTGAGCGTCGCGGTGCTGGTCATCGGCACCTGGGTCACCGGCAGCGGCCCGCACGCCGGCGACCAGGGCGCAGCCCGCAATGGGCTGGACCCGGAGTCGATCTCCCAGGTGCACGCCGACAGCGTCTTCCTGCTGCTCGGCCTCTCGGTAGCGCTGATCTTCGCGTTCCGCGCGGTCGGCGCACGGCGGGCCACCCGGGCCGCGGTCGTCCTGCTCGCGGTGGAGCTGGGCCAGGGCCTGATCGGCTTCGTGCAGTACTTCACCCACGTGCCGGCTGTGCTGGTCGGCGCGCACATGCTCGGCTCCTGCCTGGTGCTGCTCGCCACCCTCTCGGTGCAGTGGTCCACCCGCGAACGCCGCCCGGTCGCCCCCGCGCCCCCGGCAACCACCCCCGCCGAAGCCGAAGCCGTCCCGGTCACCGCCTGACCTCACGCGGGGCCGCGCCCCGCGCCCCGCGCCCCGCGCCCCGCGCCCCGCGCCCCGCGCCCCGCGCCCCGCGCCCCGCGCCCCGCGCCCCGCGCCCCGCGCCCCGCGCCCCGCGCCCCGCGCCCCGCGCCCCGCGCCCCGCGCCCCGCGCCCCGCGCCCCGCGCCCCGCGCCCCGCGCCCCGCGCCCCGCGCCCCGCGCCCCGCGCCAAGATCGTGCTCGATCCTGGATGTAGGGGCGTCGGACACGCGCGATGCCACTAAATCCAGGATGTTGCGCGACCTGGACGGCCGAGGTCCCCTCCGCGACCCGTGCCGACTCAAGATCCGCGCAACTTCAGGGAAAGTGTGGGGTCGCGATGCGCTGAGGCCACAACTTCACTGAACTTGCGCGGATCTTGGAAGCGGCGGACACCACCGGACGGGCCCGGAGAGCAGCGAACGCCCCCGGGCGGGCCTTGAGAACGGCAGGCGCCCCGCCCGGGCCCGGAGAACGGCGGACGCTCCCAGGCGGGCCTTGGGAGCCGCAGACGCCCCCGTGCCGGGCCCGGAGAGCAGCAGACGCCCCCAGGCGGGCCTTGAGAACGGCAGACACCCCCAGACGGGCCCGGAGAGCGGCAGACGCCCCCAGGGCCCGGAGAGCAGCGAACGCCCCCGAGCGGGCCCGGGAACGGTTGGGGGGTCAGCCGCGGCGGGCCAGGTGGGTGGTGATGGCCTCGGCTAGGCGGTCGGGGGCACCCTCGGCGTGGCCGATGAACAGCGACGGCTCGGTCAGCTCCAGCTCGACCAGCACCGGGGCGCCGTCCGGGCCGGGGATCAGGTCGACCCGGGCGTAGAGCAGCTGCTCCGTCCCGCCCGGCACCGTGCCGAGCGTCCGCTCGGCCACCGCCAGCTGTTCTGGTTGCGCCGTGCGGGCGGTGATCTCCTCGGCCTTGTAGAGCCCGTCCGGGCCGAGGTCCGGGCCGGTCAGCATCGGGCCCTTGCGGATCGCGTGGCTGAACGTGAGCCCGTCCGGGCCGGCCAGGAAGAGCAGTGCCGTCTCGCCCTCGGTGTCGACGGCGGTCAGGTACGGCTGGATCATGGTCAGCCGGCCGGCGCTGGACAGCCGGCGCACGTGCGCTCCGGCCAGCTCCCGGTGCTCCGGGTCGGCCAGGTCGTACCGGCCGGTGTCCTGGCTGCCCGCGCTGACCGCCGGCTTGATCACGTACTCGCCGGTGTCGGCCGGTGGACGCCAGCTCTCCCCCGGCTCGATCCAGGACGTCGGCACGGTGGGCACGCCGGCCGCGCTCAGCTCGGCGAGGTAGCGCTTGTCGGTGTTCCAGCGCACCACGGCGGCCGGGTTGACCAGCGCCGGGACGGTGGCGGCCCAGGCGACGAACTCGTCGCGGCGCAGCGCGTAGTCCCACGGTGAGCGGAGCACGACCAGGTCGTAGGAGGACCAGTCGACGCCGGGGTCGTCCCAGACGACCGCCTCGGCGGCGACCCCCCGGGTAGCGAGCGGGGCGAGGACCAGCCGGTCGTCCGGGTCGAGGTCCACGAGTTCGGCACAGGTGATGAGAGCGACCCGGGGTTTCCCCCGGGTCGACTTGTGGTGGTCGGTCAATTCAGGTGTCTATCTCAGCGGGCCATCGTGCGCCGGGCCATCGACCGCCAGAGGTCGTTGCTCGGACGCATCTGGTCCATCAGTTCACGCTCCCAGGCGTTCTCGACGGTGACTCCCGCCTTGGCGCACGCCTCCCGCGCGGTGACGGTGTCGTCGGCGAACTGGTCGCCCCACTCACCGTCGGAACCCACGAGGACGATTCGCGCGCCACGCTTGCCGACGTACTCGATGACCGCCTTCGCCCCGCCGTGTCCGGCGGCGAACGACTTGAGGCCCGCGACCAGACCGTGAGGCGTCTGCTCGCCGGCGGTCTGCTCGGCCGTCAGCGTCGTATCGGAACCATCTGCCATGACGCGAAGCCTAAGCAGAAGTCCACTCAGACGGGCGAGAACCATGAAGCTTTTGTGATGCCAATTACCTATAGGTTTAAGGAAGACCACAGGTTGCTTGCCCGGATTTATCCGTACTTTTACCTTCAAAGCACGTGGGCAAACCAGGGCTCAAACGTCGCAGGTTGAGCCGATCCGACTCAGGCCGAAAGTTACTCTGATGTGATCTGAAAGCCGGACAACTCATCCATGATGGTGATTAGTCGAGAGAGATCGCCAGTGGCGGGACGGCCATGCGGGCGAGACTGGCAAGACTCTGCGGCGCGCACGGGTCAGATCAGCGCGTCGAGCGCGACGGCCAGGAAGACGATGGTCAGGTACGTCGTCGACCAGTGGAACAGCCGCATCGGCTTGACCGCCTCGCCACGCGCCGCCCGACGGCAGAGCCGGTGCGCCTCGACCAGGAAGATGGCGCCCACGACCAGCGTCGGTACGCCGTAGATCGCGCTGAGCCCCAACGGCCAGACAGCCAGGGACGTGAGCACGGTGAGCCAAGCGAAGATCAGGATCTCGGCGTTCACCCGGCGGGTGGAGGCCACCACCGGCAGCATCGGGATGCCGGCCCGGGCGTAGTCGTCCTTGTACTTCATGGCCAGGGGGTAGAAGTGCGGCATCTGCCAGAAGAAGACCACCGCGAACAGCCCCCAGGCGGCCGGCGCCAACGAGCCGGTCACCGCCGCCCACCCGATCAGCACCGGAGCCGCCCCGCAGGCCCCGCCCCAGAACGTGTTCGCCGGGGTGGAGCGCTTGAGCCACAGGGTGTAGACGAGGTCGTAGTAGGCGATCGCGGCGAGCGTCAGCCCGGCAGCCAGCAGGTTGGTGAACGCCGCCATCAGGGCGACCGAGACCGCCGCGAGCACCAGACCGAAGACCAGCGCGTTGCGCGGCGTCACGGTGTGCGTCGGCAGCGGGCGACGCTTGGTACGCCGCATCAACTGGTCGATGTCCCGGTCGATGTAGCAGTTCAGCACGCTGGCCGCGCCGGCGGCGAGCGAGCCGCCGATCAGCACCACGGCCATCAGCCACAGCGACGGCAGGCCGCCGTCGGCGAGCATCATCGCCGGGATGGTGGTGACCAGTAGCAGCTCCACGATCCGCGGCTTGGTGAGCGACACGTACGCCGAGAGGATCGCGCGTACGTCCCGCCGGGCCACCGGGCCCTCGGCCGCCCGCGCCGGGGGCGGCCCGGCAGGGTTGCTCGCGGGGCGCTCGGTGATCATGCTCACGGATTGCCACCTTCCGGCGTCGGGCACGGGGAGATCGGTTCGGCCGCGCCCGGTCGGGGGCAGCACACCGACCCACACACTACGCGTTGTCGTTTTGGCTGCCCGGCCGACCCGACAACGGTGCGGGCCGTCACACCACCGGGTTGAACGACGCAGCCCGTCGCCACGTACCGCACACCATGCACAGATCCCTGGGCGGACGTTTAGGCACGCTCGATAGGGTCACCAGTGAGGGTTCCGCCCATCTGCCGAGGAGCACAACCATCGTGGCTGCCAACCGACCCGAGCACTCCGCACTCAACTGGTCCGACCTCGACCGCCGGGCCGTCGATACCGTCCGCGTGCTGGCCATGGATGCCGTGGAGAAATCCGGCAACGGCCACCCGGGCACCGCGATGAGCCTGGCGCCCGCGGCCTACCTCCTCTTCAACCGGGTCATGCGGCACAACCCCGCCGACCCGAACTGGCCCGGCCGGGACCGGTTCGTGCTCTCCGCCGGGCACTCCAGCCTGACCCTCTACATCCAGCTGTTCCTGTCCGGCTACCCGATGAGCCTGTCCGACCTGCAGTCGCTGCGGCAGTGGGCCTCGCTCACCCCGGGTCACCCCGAGCACGGGCACACCCCGGGCGTGGAGACCACCACCGGCCCGCTCGGTCAGGGCCTGGGCAACGCGGTCGGCATGGCCATGGCGGCCCGCCGCGAGCGCGGCCTGTTCGACCCGGAGGCCGAGCCCGGCGCCTCGGTCTTCGACCACGACATCTGGTGCATCGTCTCCGACGGTGACATCGAGGAGGGCATCAGCCACGAGGCCAGTGCCCTCGCCGGGCACCAGCAGCTGGGCAACCTCACGGTGATCTACGACGACAACGAGATCTCCATCGAGGACGACACCCGGATCGCCAAGAGCGAGGACGTGGCGGCGCGCTACGAGGCGTACGGCTGGCACGTCCAGACCGTCGACTGGCGCACCGGCGACGCCGACCAGGGCGACTACCACGAGGACGCCGAGGCGCTCCACCAGGCGCTGCTGGCCGCCAAGGCGGAGACCGGAGGTCCCTCCTTCATCGCGCTGCGCACCATCATCGGCTGGCCCGCGCCCAACAAGAAGAACACCGGCAAGATCCACGGTTCGGCGCTCGGCGCCGACGAGGTAAAGGCCACCAAGCGGATCCTCGGCTTCGACCCGGAGCAGACCTTCGAGGTCGACGAGGAGGTGCTCAGCCACGCCCGGAAGGTGATGGGTCGCGGCTCCGCCGCCGAGGAGGAGTGGACGACCGCGTTCGACGCCTGGAAGAAGGCCAACCCGGAGCGCGCCGCGCTCTACGAGCGGATGGCCGGTCGGGTGCTGCCGGAGCGCTGGGCCGACGCGCTGCCCACCTTCCCCGCCGACGCCAAGGGTGTGGCCACCCGGGCCGCCTCCGGCAAGGTGCTGGAGGCGCTCGCGCCGGTGCTGCCGGAGCTGTGGGGCGGCTCGGCCGACCTCGCCGAGAGCAACAACACCACCATGAAGGGCGAGCCGTCCTTCATCCCGGCCGCGCACGCCACCAAGGACTTCCCCGGCCACGAGTACGGCCGCACGCTGCACTTCGGCATCCGCGAGCACGCCATGGGCGCGATCCTCAACGGCATCGCCCTGCACGGCGGCACCCGCCCGTACGGCGGCACGTTCCTGGTGTTCAGCGACTACATGCGCCCCTCGGTGCGGCTGGCCGCGCTGATGAAGCTGCCGGTGACCTACGTCTGGACGCACGACTCGATCGGCCTCGGCGAGGACGGCCCGACCCACCAGCCGGTGGAGCACCTGACCGCGCTGCGTGCCATCCCGGGCCTGGACGTGGTCCGCCCGGCGGACGCCAACGAGACCGCCTGGGCCTGGCGGCTGGCGCTGGAGCACACCGACCGCCCGACCGCGATGGCGCTGAGCCGCCAGACGCTGCCGACCCTGGACCGCGACGTCCTGGGCGGCGCCGACGGGGTGGCCAAGGGCGGCTACGTGCTGGCCGAGGCGTCCAGCGGCAAGCCGCAGGTGATCATCGTCGGTACCGGCTCCGAGGTGCAGCTCTGCCTGACCGCCCGGGAGAGGCTGGAGGCCGACGGCACCCCGACCCGAGTGGTCTCGATGCCCTGCCAGGAGTGGTTCTACGAGCAGGACGAGGCGTACCGGGAGTCGGTGCTCCCTCGCGGGGTAAAGGCACGGGTGAGCGTGGAGGCGGGCATCGCGATGTCCTGGCGCGGCGTCGTCGGCGACCTCGGCGAGAGCGTCAGCCTGGAGCACTACGGCGCGAGTGCCCCGCACACCGTGCTCTTCGAGCAGTTCGGGTTCACCCCCGACCGGATCGTGGCGGCGGCACACGCCTCGCTGGCCCGGGTGGGCGACATCACCGGTTTCACGACCGGCAACTGAGGGAGCGTGGACGGCATGACGGACAGGCTGAGTGAGCTCACCGCCGCAGGCGTGGCGATCTGGCTCGACGATCTTTCCCGGGTACGACTGAGCTCCGGTGGGCTGGACCAGCTCCGCCGGGAGAAGCACGTGGCCGGGGTGACCACCAACCCGACGATCTTCGCGAAGGCGCTGAGCGACGCCGACGAGTACAACTGGCAGTTGCAGGATCTCGCCATGCGTGGGGTGGACGTCGAAGAGGCGGTACGCATGCTCACCACGTACGACGTGCGGTGGGCCTGCGACGTGATGCACCCGTCGTACGACAAGAGCGCCGGCGTGGACGGGCGCGTCTCCATCGAGGTGGACCCGCGGCTGGCGCACGAGAGCGACCGGACGGTCGCCGAGGCCAAGGCGCTGTGGTGGCTGGTTGACCGGCCCAACCTCTTCATCAAGATCCCGGCCACCGAGGCGGGCCTACCGGCGATCACCGCCACCCTGGCCGAGGGGATCAGCGTCAACGTGACGCTGATCTTCGGACTGGACCGCTACTCGGCGGTGATGGAGGCGTTCCTGGCCGGTCTGGAGCAGGCCAAGGCGAACGGGCACGACCTGTCCACCATCGGCTCGGTGGCGTCGTTCTTCGTCTCCCGGGTCGACTCCGAGGTCGACAAGCGGCTCGAGAAGGTCGGCTCCGACCAGGCGAAGGCGCTGAAGGGCAAGGCCGCCATCGCCAACGCCCAGCTGGCGTACGAGCGGTACGGCGAGGTGTTCTCCTCCGACCGCTGGCAGGCGCTCGCCGACGCCGGCGCGCACCCGCAGCGGCCGCTGTGGGCCTCCACCTCGACGAAGAACCCGGACTACCGGGACGTCATCTACGTCGAGGAGCTGATCGCCCCCGGCACGGTCAACACCATGCCGGAGTCGGTCATCCACGCGTACGCCGACCACGGCGAGACCCGCAGCGACACCATCACCGGCTCCTACGACGCGGCCCGCAAGGTCTTCGCCGACCTGGAGTCGGCCGGGGTGGACATGGCCGACGTGATCGCCACCCTGGAGCGCGAGGGCGTGGAGAAGTTCGAGGCCAGCTGGCAGGAGCTGATCGACGGCGTCCGCAAGTCGCTGGAGGCGGCGGCCACTGGCAAGGGTGCGCCGAACAAGGCCGCCAAGGGCAACGCCAAGGCCGCCGCGAAGGCGGGTGGTAACGCATGAGCGACCTTCTCGCCGGGCCGGTGGAGGCCGCCGCCGGGCTCGCGGTGTACGGCGCGGACGCGGTCGACAAGTCCGCTCCCGCCTCGACCCGGGACGCGCTGGTCCGGGCCGAGGTCCCCGGCCGGCTGGCGGCCAGGGACGCGAGCCTGTGGGGCCCCGACGCCGAGGCCGAGGCCAAGATCCGGCTCGGCTGGGTGGACACCCACCAGCGCAGCCGGGAGCTGCTGGTGCAGCTGGCCGAACTGACCGCTGAGCTGGCCGACCTGGACCACGTGGTGCTCGCCGGCATGGGCGGCTCGTCGCTGGCCCCCGAGGTGATCGCCCAGACCCTGGGCCGGCCGCTGACCGTGCTGGACACCACCGACCCGGGCCAGGTCCGGGCGGCGCTGCGTGACCGGCTGGAGCGCACCGTGGTGGTGGTGGCCAGCAAGTCCGGCTCGACGGTGGAGACCGACAGCCACCGGCGCGCGTACTGGCAGGCGTTCCTGGACGCCGGGATGACCGAGGCGGAGGCCGGCCGGCACTTCGTCATCGTCACCGACCCGGGCTCGCCGCTGGAGACCACCGCGACCGAGATGGGCGCGTTCACCGTGCTGGCCGACCCGAACGTGGGCGGCCGGTACTCGGCGCTGACCGCGTTCGGGCTGGTGCCCTCGGCGCTGGCCGGGGTGCAGGTGGCGGAGCTGATCGACCAGGCCGACGCGCTGGCCTCGTCGCTCGGCAGCGACCGGGACAATCCGGCGCTGGCGCTGGGCGCCGCGCTCGGCGCGGCCGCCACGTTGGCCCGGGACAAGGTCGCGCTCGTCTCCGACGGCACCGGCATCGACGGGCTCGGCGACTGGGCCGAGCAGCTGATCGCCGAGTCGACCGGCAAGGCCGGGGTGGGCATCCTGCCCGTCGTGGTGGAGTCCCCGCAGAGCCCCGGCGCCACCGGCCCGGACGTGCTGACCATCAGCTACGGCGGCGCGCTGGCCCCCGGCGACGTGCCGGGCGGCGGCGCCGACCCGGACGTGGCGGTCAACGGCCCGCTCGGCGCGCAGTTCCTGGCCTGGGAGTACGCCACCGCGGTGGCCGGCGTGGTGCTCGGCATCGACCCGTTCAACCAGCCGAACGTCACCGAGTCGAAGGAGAACACCAACAAGATCCTGGCCTCGGGCCTGCCGGCGGAGACGCCGTCGTTCACCGAGGGCGCGATCGAGGTGTACGCGCCGCAGGGCGCCCCCGGTGACCTGACCGGCGTGCTGCGCTGGCTGCTCGACGGGCTGGGCGACGACGGCTACCTCGCCGTGATGGCGTACCTGGACCGGTTCGCCGACGCCGACACGGCCCGCCTGCGGTCGCTGCTGGCCGAAGCGTCCGGCCGCCCGGTCACCTTCGGCTGGGGGCCGCGGTTCCTGCACTCCACCGGCCAGTACCACAAGGGCGGCCCGCAGGTCGGCAGCTTCCTCCAGGTGACCGGCGCGGTCGCCGAGGACCTGGAGGTGCCGGGCAAGCCGTACACCTTCGGTGAGTTGCAGGCGGCGCAGGCCGCCGGCGACCGGCAGGCGCTGGCCGGCCGGGAGCGGCCGCTGCTGCGGTTGCACCTGACCGACCGGGCCGCCGGTGTCGCCCAACTGCTCGACGCGGTCGGTGAGCTCCGGGCGTGAGGATGGACGACGTGACGCAAGCGGAGCGAGGAGGCGGCGTGAACCCGCTGCGCGACCCCCAGGACCGCCGGTTGCCACGGATCCCCGAGCCGTGCGCTCTGGTGATCTTCGGGGTGACCGGCGACCTGGCCCGCAAGAAGCTGCTCCCCGCGGTCTACGACCTGGCCAACCGAGGGCTGCTGCCGCCCGGTTTCGTGGTCCTGGGCTTCGCCCGCCGCGACTGGGGTGACGGCGACTTCGAGACGCTGGCCTGCGAGGCGGCCCGCAAACACGCCCGTACCCCCTGGCGGGACGAGGTCTGGGCGCGGCTGGCCGGCAACATCAAGTTCGTCGGCGGGTCGTTCGACGACGACGCCGCCTTCGACCAGCTCGCCACGACGCTCGATGAGCTGCGGCAGACCCACGGCATCGCCGGCAACGCGGCGTTCTACTTCTCCATCCCCCCGGCCGCGTTCCCCGTCGTGCTCAAGCAGCTGGCCCGCACCGGGATGGCCGACAACGAGAAGTCCGGCGGCTGGCGCCGGGTGGTGGTGGAGAAGCCGTTCGGTAACGACCTGCCCTCGGCGAAGGCGCTCAACGACCTCGTCGACGACGTCTTCACCCGCCAGGACGTCTTCCGGATCGACCACTACCTGGGCAAGGAGACGGTCCAGAACATCCTTGCCCTGCGGTTCGCCAACAACCTGTTCGAGCCGCTGTGGAACTCCAAGTACGTCGACTCGGTGCAGATCACCATGGCCGAGGACGTCGGCATCGGCAGCCGAGCCGGCTTCTACGACACCGTCGGCACGGCCCGGGACGTACTCCAGAACCACCTGCTCCAGCTCCTCGCCCTGGTGGCGATGGAGGAGCCGACCAGCTTCGACGCCGACGAGATCCGGACCGAGAAGCTGAAGGTACTCAAGGCGATCACCCTGCCCAGGGACGTGGCCCGGGACACCGTACGCGGCCAGTACCTGCCCGGCTGGGTCGGCGGCGAGCGTGCGGTCGGCTACCTGGAGGAGCAGGGCGTCCCGCCCGACTCCACCACCGAGACGTACGTGGCGGTGCGGCTCGGCATCCAGAACCGCCGCTGGGCCGGCGTGCCGTTCTACATCCGGGCCGGCAAGCGCCTCCCCCGGCGGGTCACCGAGGTGGCCATCATGTTCAAGAAGGCGCCGCACCTGCCGTTCAACGACGCCGACATGGAGTCACTGGGCAACAACCAGTTGGTCATCCGGGTGCAGCCGGACGAGGGCGTGGTGCTCAAGTTCGGCTCGAAGGTGCCGGGCACCACGATGGAGGTCCGCGACATCGCGATGGACTTCCAGTACGGCGAAGCGTTCACCGAGTCCAGCCCGGAGGCGTACGAGCGGCTGGTGCTGGACGTGCTGATCGGCGACCGCACCCTGTTCCCGGACGCGGCGGAGGTCGAGCAGAGCTGGCAGGTCATCGACCCGCTGGAGCATGCCTGGGTGGGCACCAAGCCGGAGCCGTACCGCGCCGGCGAGTGGGGGCCGCGGGCGTCCGACGAGATGCTGGGCCGCGAGGGCCGCGCGTGGCGACGCGCGTGACCGAGCGCAACGAGCGAACCAGGAGGCTCCAGTGATCGGGCTGTGGGACACCACCGGCAGTGAGGTGGTCAAGGCGCTCGCCGCCGAGCGGCGAAGCGCCGGCGGGGTGGCCAGCGGCATGGCGCTCACCCTCATCGTCGTGGTGGACGAGAAGCGGGTCCGCGAGGCGGAGGCGGCGGCGACCATCGCCGCCGCCGCCCACCCGTGCCGGCTGGTGGTGGTGGTCCGCTCCGAGATCGAGCGGGACCGCAACCGGCTGGACGCGGAGATCGTGGTCGGTGGCCGGCTCGGCCCGTGCGAGGCGGTGGTCACCCGGATGTACGGGCGGCTGGCCCTGCACGCCGAGTCGGTGGTGATGCCGCTGCTGGTCCCGGACGTACCGGTGGTCACCTGGTGGCACGGCGAGCCGCCGGCCGAGATCGCCACCGACTTCCTCGGCGTGGTCGCCGATCGGCGGATCACCGACACGGCGCAGGCCACGGACCCGGTGGAGGCGCTGCGGCAGCGTGCCCGGGACTACGCCCCGGGAGACACCGACCTGGCGTGGACCCGGATCACCCCGTGGCGGACCCTGGTCGCAGGGGCGTTCGACACCACCGAGGAGCGGGTCACCGAGGCGACCGTGGTCGCGCCGCCCAGCGACCCGACGGCGGCGCTGATGGTCGGTTGGCTGGCCAGCCGGCTCGGCATCACCCCCCGTCGGGTGGACAGCACGGAGTTCCCGCGGATGCGTGAGGTGCAGCTGAGCTGCGCCAACGGCGACCAGTTGACGCTGACCCGCGAGGACAGCATGGCGGTGTTCCGGCGGACCGGCCAGGACGACCGCGCCCTGCCGCTGGTCCGTCGGCCGCTCGGTGACGAACTGGCCGAGGAGCTGCGCCGGCTGGACGCCGACCAGGTGTACGCGGAGGCGTTGGGCGCCACCGCCGGGCTGCGCGGGCTGGAGCAGCGGTCCCCGCAACGGGTGCACGTCTGGAAGGATCCGGCCACCGCTCAGCGCGCCGAGGCCGGTGTCGCCGCGCACTCCGGCACCAGCGGCGAGCTCTGAGCCCGGCGCCGTCCGGTGTACGTCATCGGGGCAGGGCCCGGCCAACCCCGGCCCCTGCCCCGGCACCTCCGGGGCATCCCGCCCCGCCACCTCCGGGCGTACCGGCCCGGGCACGACGCGACAGCGACCGCTCCGCGGTCGGGAAACGAAGGCACAACCGATGAGTGAGGCGAGTGTCGCCGTACACGCCGACGCCGACCTGCTGGCGCAGGCCGTGGCGGCCCGGCTGCTGGTGAAGCTGCTCGACGCACAGGCCGACCGCGGCGAGGCCTCGGTGGTGCTCACCGGTGGGCGGGTCGCCGCCGCCGTGTACCGCGCGGTGGCACAGCTACCGGCCCGCGACGCGGTGGACTGGTCCCGGGTCGACGTGTGGTGGGGCGACGAGCGGTTCCTGCCCGCCGGCGATCCGGAGCGCAACGAGACCCAGGCGCGGGCCGCCCTGCTGGACGTGGTGCCGCTGGACCCGGCCCGGGTGCACCCGATGCCGGCCTCCGATGGCCCGGCCGGCAACGACCCGGAGAGGGCCGCCGCCGGGTACGCCGAGGAGTTGGCGCGCGCCGCCCGCCCCGGGCATGCCGCGCTGCCGCACTTCGACGTGCTGATGCTGGGCGTCGGGGAGGACGGGCACGTCGCCTCGGTCTTCCCGGAGCACCCGGTGCACTACGAGAGCCGGACGGTCAGCGCGGTGCGGGGCAGCCCCAAGCCGCCGCCGGTGCGGACCACGCTCACCCTGCCGGCGATCAACACGGCGGAGGAGGTCTGGCTGGTGGCCGGTGGCGGGGACAAGGCTCGGGCGGTGGGCATGGCGCTGGCCGGCGCCGGGCCGGTGCAGTTGCCGGCCGCCGGGGTGCACGGCGTGGACCGTACCCGCTGGCTGTTGGACCGGGCTGCGGCGGCCGACGTGCCCGCCCGCCTGCGCAGCCTGCGCTGAGAGGAAGGGCCCGTCGTCAACGCCTGGCGTTGCTGACGGGCCCTTCCTTCACTCGCCTCGGCGGCGGCGCAGCGCGGCCAGTGCCTCGGCCAGCAGCGCCTCGCCCTCCTCGGCGGTGCGCCGCTCCTTCACGTACGCCAGGTGGCTCTTGTAGGGCTCGGCGCGGGTCCGGCCCGGCGGGTTCTGCGCGTCCTGGCCCGCGGGCAGGCCGCAGCGGGGGCAGTCCCACAGCGGCGGCGCGGCGGCGTCCGCAGCGATCCGGATGTTGATCCGGTGGTCGTTGCGGCACCAGTAGGTGACGTCCTGTCGGGGGGCGGGATGGTGCCGCTCGTCCGGGCGGACGGGCCCGGACCCGACCCGGGCGCCGCGGATGACGTTGCCACTCGGCACGGCTGCTCGCTCCTGTCGTCGGAGGGACCCGCCGCCGGAGGGGGTAGGGCGGCGGGCGACGCGGTGCAGCGGAGAAAAGCCTGCGCGCGGCCCGTCGTAACGGACCGCGCGCAGATTGTACGACTTGACGGGCCTGCTCAGGCGCCGCTGTTCATCTGGAGGCGGAGCCAGAGCCCCAGCCCGACGATGGCAGCGAACCAGACAATACTCACCAGAACGGTGTAGCGGTCCAGGTTCTTCTCCGCCACGGACGAGCCGGCGAGGCTGGAGCTGACGCCACCGCCGAACATGCTCGACAGACCGCCGCCCTTGCCGCGGTGCAGCAGGATGAGCAAGGTGAGCAGAACGCTCGTGATGATCAGCAACACGATCAACGTGTATGCGAACCAGATCGGCATGGCTGGGGTCAGTCCTCTCGTAGCGATCCTCGCCCGGTCTGATCGGGCACGGCGGCACCGACCGGCGGACGGGCGGGGTCAAGGATACCGAGCGGTCAGCGGGTGATGTGCTCCGGGAACCGGCAGATCTGCGCGAATTCCTCCGCGTCCAGGCTGGCGCCCCCCACCAGGCCGCCGTCCACGTCCGGCTGGGCCATGATCGAGGCAATGTTGGACGCCTTGACCGAGCCGCCGTAGAGGACCCGGACCTGGTCGGCGGTGTCCTGGTCGAAGCGCTCCGCCAGCCGCTGGCGAACCGCCCCGCAGACCTCCTGGGCGTCCTCCGGCGTCGCGGTCTTGCCGGTACCGATCGCCCACACCGGCTCGTACGCGATCACCACCTGGCGGACCTGCTCGGCGGTGAGCCCGGCGAGGCCCCCGGCGAGCTGCTCCGAGCAGTGCGCCACGTGGGTGCCCTGCTCGCGCACGTCCAGCCCCTCCCCCACACAGAGGATCGGGGTCAGGCCGTGCGTCAGCGCCGCCTTCACCTTGGCGTTGACCAGCGCGTCGTCCTCGTGGTGGTAGGCCCGCCGCTCGGAGTGCCCGACCACCACGTACGTGCAGCCGAGCTTGGCCAGCATCTGGCCGGAGATCTCCCCGGTGTACGCGCCCGCGGCGTGCGGGGAGAGGTCCTGCCCGCCGTAGCCGATCAGCAGCTTGTCCCCGTCCACGGCGGTCTGCACCGTGCGCAGGTCGGTGAAGGGCGGCAACACGACCGTCTCCACCGCGGTGAGCTGCTTCTCGGTGAGGCTCGCGGCCAGCTTCTGCATGAGCAGGTTGGCCTCGAGGTGGTTGAGGTTCATCTTCCAGTTGCCGGCCATCAGGGGCCGACGGGTGGTGCTCGCCATTCAGTTCTCCAGGGCCGCGATGCCGGGGAGGGTCTTGCCCTCGAGGTATTCCAGGGAGGCGCCACCGCCGGTGGAGATGTGCCCGAAGGACGACTCGTCCAGCCCCAACGCGCGCACTGCCGCCGCCGAGTCGCCGCCACCGACGACGGTGAACGCGTCGGTCTTGGTGATCGCCTCGGCGACGCCGCGGGTGCCGTTGGCGAACGCCGCCATCTCGAACACGCCCATCGGGCCGTTCCAGAAGATCGTCTTCGCCTGGGACAGCGCGGCGGCGAAACCGGCCACCGTCTCCGGGCCGATGTCCAACCCGAGCCGGTGGCTCGGGATGCCGTCGACGCGGACCGTGTCGTGCGCGGCGTCCGGGGCGAACGCGTCCGCGACCACCACGTCGACCGGGAGCAGAATCTTGCCCGCGGCCCGCTCCAGCAGGTTGCCGCAGGTCTCGACCATGTCCTTCTCCAGCAGCGAGGTGCCCACCTCCAGGCCCTGGGCCTTGAGGAAGGTGAAGCACATCCCGCCACCGATGAGCAGTCGGTCGACCGTGGGCAGCAGGGCCTCGATCACCGCCAGCTTGTCGGAGACCTTGGACCCGCCGAGCACCACCACGTACGGCCGCTCGGGGTCGCTGGTGAGCCTGGAGAGGACCTCGACCTCGCGCAGCACCAGCCGGCCGGCCACGTGCGGCAGCCGGGCTGGCACGTCGTAGACGCTGGCGTGCTTGCGGTGCACGGCACCGAACGCGTCGTCCACGTATGCGTCGCCGAACGCGACGAGCTGGTCGGCGAAGGCACCCCGCTCGGCGTTGTCCTTGCTGGTCTCGCCGGCGTTGAAGCGCAGGTTCTCCAGCAGGGCGACCTGACCGTCGGCCAGGCCCGCGACGGTGGACCGGGCGGAGTCACCGACGGTGTCGGTGGCGAAGTGCACCGGCGCGCCGAGCAGCTCACCGAGCCGCCCGGCTACCGGGCGGAGGCTGAACTGCGGGTCCGGCTTGCCCTTCGGGCGGCCCAGGTGCGAGCAGACGACCACCTTGGCGCCGGCCTCGACCAGCGCACCGAGCGTCGGCAGCACCGCGCGGATCCGGCCGTCATCCGTGATGTCGCCGGTCTGCTTGTCGAGCGGGACGTTCAGGTCGGCGCGCACCAGCACGCGCCGACCCGACACCCCCTCGGCGAGCAGGTCGTCGAGGGTCCGGATGCTCACAGCGACGAACCGACCAGCTTGACCAGGTCGACCAGGCGGTTGGAGTAGCCCCACTCGTTGTCGTACCAGCCGACGACCTTGACCTGGTTGCCGACCACCTTGGTCAGCGGCGCGTCGAAGATGCACGACGCCGGGTCGGTGACGATGTCGGTGGAGACGATCGGGTCCTCGTTGTAGACGAGGATGCCCTTGAGCGGGCCGTCCGCGGCGGCCTTCAGCGCGGCGTTGACCTCGTCCACGGTGGTCTCGCGACCCACGTTGACGGTGAGGTCGGTGACCGAGCCGGTCGGGATCGGCACCCGCAGGGCGTACCCGTCGAGCTTGCCCTTGAGCTCCGGCAGCACCAGACCGATGGCCTTGGCCGCACCGGTCGAGGTCGGCACGATGTTCAGCGCGGCGGCCCGGGCCCGGCGGAGGTCCTTGTGCGGGGCGTCCTGGAGGTTCTGGTCCTGGGTGTACGCGTGGATCGTCGTCATCAGACCGTGCTGGATGCCGAACGTGTCGTGCAGGACCTTCGCCATCGGGGCGAGGCAGTTGGTGGTGCACGAAGCGTTGGAGATGATGGTGTGCTTCGCCGGGTCGTACTGGTCGTGGTTGACGCCCATGACGACCGTGACGTCCTCGTTCTTCGCCGGGGCGGAGATGATGACCTTCTTGGCCCCGCCGGCGACGTGCGCCTTGGCCTTGGTGGCGTCGGTGAAGAAGCCGGTCGACTCGATGACGACGTCGGCGCCGACCTCGCCCCACGGCAGCGACGCCGGGTCCTTCTCCGCGTACGCCTTGATGGTCTTGCCACCGACGGTGATCTCGTCGGCGGTGGCCTTGACCTCGTAGGGCAGGCGACCCAGGATGCTGTCGTACTTGAGCAGGTGGGCAAGCGTGGCGTTGTCGGTCAGGTCGTTCACCGCCACGACCTCGATGTCGGCGTCGGACGCCAGCACTGCCCGGAAGAAGTTACGGCCGATCCGGCCGAAGCCGTTGATGCCAACCCGGATGGTCACAGGTCCCATCTCCTCGCGTTCTGGTCCGCCGGCTTCAGACAACGGGCCGGCGGAGTGGTGTGCGCCGACCGTTGGAGCCGGCCGTTGACGGTTCATCTCGGCCACCCCGCCGCGGTCTGAGGACCTGACCGCCCGAGGCGGTGGCACGACGAGGTGTGCCTGTGTCGGCCCCCTTGCCGTACGCAGCGACCATATCCGAGCGTGCGAGGCCACGCTGCGCCGGGTCGTGCTCCCGGGCGCACCGTGCGGCCTTACCGTCCTATCAGACCACGAGCATGTCGGGCGTGACGGCTGCTTCGGTATCCGGGATGCCGAGGTCCCGGGCACGCTTGTCGGCCAGTGCCAGCAGGCGGCGGATCCGCCCGGCGATGGCGTCCTTGGTCAGCGGCGGCTCGGCCAGGGCGCCCAGCTCCTCCAGCGACGCCTGCCGGTGCTCCAGGCGCAGCCGACCGGCGTCGGTCAGGTGGTTGGGCGCCTCGTCGGCGAGGATCTCCAGCGCCCGGGTCACCCGGGCCGCGGCGGCCACGGCCGCGCGTGCCGAGCGGCGCAGGTTGGCGTCGTCGAAGTTGGCCAGCCGGTTGGCGGTGGCTCGCACCTCGCGGCGGACCCGGCGCTCCTCCCAGGCCAGCACGCTGGAGTGCGCGCCGATCCGGGTGAGCAGCGCGGCGATCGCGTCGCCGTCCTTGACCACCACCCGGTCCACCCCGCGCACCTCGCGGTTCTTGGCGGTGATGCCGATCCGGCGGGCCGCGCCGACCAGCGCCAGCGCCGACTCCGGCCCCGGACAGGTGATCTCCAGGGCGCTGGACCGGCCCGGCTCGGTGAGCGAGCCGTGCGCCATGAACGCGCCCCGCCAGGCCGAGACCGCGCAGCAGACGTTCGCCGCCACCACGTGCGGGGGCAGCCCGCGCACCGGGCGACCGCGCACGTCCAGCAGGCCGGTCTGCCGGGCCAGTGCCTCGCCGTCCTTCACCACCCGGACGATGAAGTGGCTGCCCTTGCGCAGGCCGCCGGAGGCCAGCACGTGGATCTCACTGGGGTACCCGTAGACCTCTGCGATCTCCCGGCGCAGCCGGCGGGCCACCGCCCCGGTGTCCAACTCCGCCTCCACCACCACGCGGCCGGAGACGATGTGCAGGCCGCCGGCGAAGCGCAGCAGCGCGGCCATCTCCGCCCGCCGACAGCAGGGCTTGGGCACGTCGACCCGACTCAGCTCGTCCTTGACCGCAGCCGTCATCGCCATTGTGCGTCCCCTCACGGACCGGTTCCGGCGTGTCGCCGGAGATTACGTACGTGTCTAACGATCGGCACCCAGTACAGGCACCAGCGCGGCGCCCAGGGCAGCCGGATCATGGCGGGGAGTCCCGTCAGTGATGGCGACGGGGGCGAGGACCAGGCGGGCACCCAGCGATTCTGCCGCACGTTCGACCGGTTCGGGGTCACCCACCGCCTTGGCGTCAGCCAGCACAAGATCCACCTTGAGCTCGGGAAGGTACCAGTGCAGCGCCGCGAGGTGATCGGCGACGGAGAGCTGGAGGGTCTCCTTCTCCGCGGCGAGGTTCAGGGTGACCAGTCGCCGGGCCGGGCTGGACACGATCGCGTCGGCCAACTGCGGCACCAGCAGGTGCGGCAGCACGCTGGTGTACCAGCTGCCCGGCCCGAAGATCAACCAGTCCGCCGCGCCGATCGCCGCGAGGGCCTCGGCGCAGGCCGCCGGGGCGGCCGGGGTGAGCCGCAGCGACTCGACCCGCCCGGTGGTGACCGCCACCTGGTGCTGGCCGCGCACCGTGCGCACCTCGTCCGGAGCGGCCGGATCGACGCCACGCACCTGCGCCTCGATGCCCACCGGCTGGCGAGACATGGGCAGCACCCGACCGACCGCGCCGAGCATCGCCCCGGCGTGCTCCAGCGCGGCCACCGGGTCGCCGAGCAGCTCCATCAGCCCGCAGAGCACCAGGTTGCCCACCGCGTGCCCGGCCAGCCCGTCGGGGCGGGCCGCCGCCGGGCCAGCACCACCGGTCGGGCTGCCGGTCGCCAGGCCGGCACCACCGTCCGGGCCGGCCGACGCCGGGCCAGCGCCACCGTCCGGGCCGCCCGACGCCGGCTCCGTGTACTGCGCCGCGTCCGCGGGCGGCGTGGCGAAGCGGTGCTGGAACAGCCCGGCGCTGCGGCGCGTGGCCGGGTGGTCCCCGGCCAGCGCGACCAGGGCCTGCCGCAGATCGCCGGGGGGCAGGCCGCCCCGCTCGGCGCGCAGCCGGCCGCTGGAGCCGCCGTCGTCGCCGACCGTGACCACGGCGGTGATGTCCAGGTCGAGTTCGGGAGCGCAGTGGCGCAGCGCACGCAGCGAGGCGGACAGGCCGTGCCCACCGCCGAACGCCACCACCCGGCGGGGCGTCATTCGCGCCCCAGGTCGCGGTGCTGGGCGTTGGCCGCCAGCCCGGACTGGCGCAGTCGGCCGGCCAGCTCCTCGGCGATGGCCACGCTGCGGTGCTTGCCGCCGGTGCAGCCCACGGCGACCGTCAGGTACCGCTTGCCCTCCCGCTCGAAGCCGGCGGTGGTGGCGTTGACCAGGTCGGCGTACGAGGCGACGAAGGCATCCGCGCCCTCCTGGCCCAGCACGTACGCGCTGACCGCCTCCTCCCGTCCGGTGTGCTCGCGCAGCTCCGGCACCCAGTACGGATTGGGCAGGAAGCGGGCGTCCAGCACGAAGTCGGCGTCCGGCGGCAGGCCGTACTTGAAGCCGAACGACAGCACGGTGACACGCAGCCGGCGGGCGTCCTCCCCGCCGAACAGCTCCTCGATGCGCCGGCGGAGCTGGTTGACGTTCAGGTGGCTGGTGTCGATGATCACGTCGGCCTGGTCGCGGGCCTCCTCGAGCAGCCCGCGCTCCACGGCGATGCCGTCGGCCAGCCGCCCGTCACCCTGCAACGGGTGCGAGCGCCGGACGCTCTCGAACCGCCGGATCAGCACCTCGTCGTCGGCATCGACGAAGATCACCCGGGGCGAGAAACCGCGCTCCTTGAGCTCCCGGATCGCCCCGACGAGGTCGGTGGAGAAGGCACGCGAGCGCACGTCCAGCACCATCGCGGTACGCCGGGCCGCGCCGCCGGCCTTGAACGCCAGCTCGGCCATGTCGAGCATCAGCGCCTGCGGCAGGTTGTCCACCACGTAGTAGCCGACGTTCTCCAGCGCCCGGGCGACCGTGCTGCGGCCGCCACCGGAGAGCCCGGTGACCACCACGAGCGTGGTCTCCGACTCCGCCGCCGGTGGCCCGTCGGTGGCCGCCGGGACGTCGATCCCGTCGCCGGCTGTGCGCGCCTCGCTCACCCGTACCCCCAAGCCGTGGCGCCGCGGCCGCCCTCGGCCGCGATTGGTCAATCAGCGACTCTATCCCGCCGCCCGGCCAAGGTCCGGGACCCGTCGCGCCTCGGCGGGCGATCCACGGTCTCGGGTCGCCCTCCCGACAGTCGCCACCCTTGATGACGATCTGTAGTTGTAAATACGCTCATCGTGATCGTCGCAGGTCAAGGCCGACATCTGGGAGGGTGCGATGCACGATCTGGCGGACAAGAACAAGTACATCGGCTTCCTGTTCATGCGGATCAGCCCGGAGTACTTCGCCCTCGGCCGGGAGGGCATCCACGAGGTCTCCGCCGAGCATGCTCGGGACCTGGGCCGCCTCGCCAAACAGCTCACCCACGTCGTCTGCACCGGGGTGAACGGCAAGTACGACCAGGTCACCATGGTCGAGGGCGACACCCTGGAGGAGATCAACGCGGCCGCAACCGCGTTCCGGATGGGCAACAAGGCCCGCTACATCGAGATCGTCGACATCGTGGTGGGGATGAAGGCACCGCCCCGCGGGCTGGCCAACCGGTCCAGCCAGCCCGGCTGACCGCGCCGCCCGTCCGGCACACCCGCCCGTGGGTGCGCCGGGCGGGCGCTGTCGGGGTTGGCTCGTAGACTCCGCGGATGGCTTCCCCCACCGACCTGCGTACCGAGGACGCGCTGCCGGTGCTGCGCCGGGTGTTCGGCTACGACGCCTTCCGCGGCTTCCAGCAGGAGGTGATCGACCACGTGGTCGCCGGCGGTGACGCGCTGGTGCTGATGCCCACCGGTGGTGGCAAGTCGCTGTGCTATCAGATCCCGGCCCTGGTCCGGGACGGCGTCGCGGTCGTCGTGTCCCCGCTGATCGCGCTCATGCAGGACCAGGTGGACGCGCTCACCGCGGTCGGCGTACGGGCCGGCTTCCTCAACTCGACCCAGACGCTCGACGCTCGACGCCGGGTCGAGGCAGCCTTCCTGGCCGGCGAGCTGGATCTGCTCTACCTGGCCCCGGAGGCGCTCGGCGTCCGGTCCACCCTCGCCCTGCTGGACCGTGGCCGGATCGGCCTGTTCGCGATCGACGAGGCGCACTGCGTGTCCCAGTGGGGGCACGACTTCCGCCCCGACTACCTGGCGCTGTCGATGCTGCACGAGAGGTGGCCGCAGGTCCCGCGGATCGCGCTGACCGCCACCGCGACCAGCGCCACCCGCACCGAGATCGCCACCCGGCTCAAGCTCGACGACGCCCGGCACTTCGTGGCCAGCTTCGACCGGCCCAACATCCAGTACCGGATCGTGCCCAAGCACGAGCCGCGCAAGCAACTGCTGGCCCTCCTGCGCGACGAGCACCCCGGCGACGCCGGGATCGTCTACTGCCTGTCCCGGGCCTCGGTGGACAAGACGGCCGAGTTCCTCACCGCCAACGGGGTCGCCGCGCTGCCCTACCACGCAGGGCTGGACGCGAGGACCCGCGCCGCCAACCAGCAGCGCTTCCTGCGCGAGGACGGCCTGGTGATGGTGGCCACCATCGCCTTCGGGATGGGCATCGACAAGCCCGACGTCCGCTTCGTCGCCCACCTCGACCTACCCAAGTCCGTCGAGGGCTACTACCAGGAGACCGGCCGCGCCGGCCGGGACGGCCTGCCGTCCACCGCCTGGCTGGCGTACGGGCTCCAGGACGTGGTCCAGCAGCGCAAGATGATCGAGACGTCCGACGGCGACCTCGCGCACCGCCGCAACCTCGCCGCGCACCTGGACGCGATGCTCGCACTCTGCGAGACGGTGCGCTGCCGGCGGGTCCAGCTGCTCGAATACTTCGGCGAGACGACGGCGACGGCGTGCGGCAACTGCGACACCTGCCTCACCCCGCCGGAGTCCTGGGACGGCACGGTGGCCGCGCAGAAGCTACTCTCCGCCATCTTCCGCCTCGACCGCGAACGCAACCAGCGGTTCGGCGCCGGGCACTGCATCGACATCCTGCTCGGCAAGCAGACCGACAAGATCAGCCAGTACGGCCACGACTCGCTGACGGTCTTCGGCATCGGCACCGAACTGCGTGAGGCCGAGTGGCGGGGCGTGGTCCGGCAACTGCTCGCCGAAGGACTGCTCGCCGTGGAGGGCGACTACGGCACGCTGGCACTGACCGAGGCGAGCGCCGACGTGCTGGGCCGCCGGCGCACCGTCACGATGCGCCGCGAGCCGGAGAGGCCGGCGTCGAGCCGGTCGGCAAAGCCACGCGGCTCGGCCACCGTGGTCGCCGAGCTGGCCCCGGCCGCCGCGTCGGTCTTCGAGCGGCTGCGCGGCTGGCGGGCGGCCACCGCCAAGGAACAGGGCGTTCCGGCGTACGTCATCTTCCACGACGCGACGCTGCGGCAGATCGCCAGCGACGCGCCCGGCTCGCTGGCCGAGCTGTCGCGGGTCAGCGGGGTCGGCGAGAACAAGCTCGCCAAGTACGGCGAGCAGATCCTGGCCGTCCTCGGCGACACCACCCCGGCCTGACCGCGTCCCTGACTTAGGCGTGACGAAGGGCCGGGCCCCTTGTGGGGGTCCGGCCCTTCGTTGTTGGTTGCTGGGTGTCAGCTGGTGGCGTAGCCGCGGGTGGCGATCCAGTCGGCGAGGTGCTCGACGGTGACCTCGTAGGAGGCCTGGTTCGGATCGGCCGAGTCGGCGATCTTCACCACGTTGCCGTTGTCGCGGTAGCCGACGACGCTGATGTAGTGCCCACCCTCGAAGGAGTGGCTGGTGCCGTCGACGTCGACGCTGGTGCCGGCGATGTTCGCCACCACAGCCCGACCGTCATCCACGGTCTTCACCACGTCGGCGCGCAGCTTGTCGGTCTGCTTGCCGTCAGCGGCGGGGGTGCTGATCTCGACGCTGCGGTAGGCGTCGTTCTTACCGGTTTCCTTGTTCAGCACCGGGGTGATGTCGTTGATGGAGTTGGTGCCGGCCTCGGTGGTGCCCATTTCCTTGGCCATGGCGTCAACGCTGATGTCCTTGCCCTGCACGGACAGGGCGTTGCGGGCGGCGGCGGGGCCGCAGTAGTAGAAGTTCGGCTGCGCTTCGTAGCGCACACCCAGCTGGCGCTCACCCGAGGGCTTGCGGTCGGACTGGGTCTGGCTGGTGGGCTTGGCATCGGATGCGGCGTAGGCGGCGGTGACGGGGCCGGCGATGGCGCCGCCGGTGAAGGCGAGTCCAGCAGCGGTCAGAGCGGTCTTACGAATCAGATCGGTACGCATGATGGCGTGCTCCTCTGCATCGGGGGTGCACGCGGCAGGGGGGTGCCGCGTCAAGGAAGTTCAAGAAGGGGGGAACGGTCCGGCGATCCGGGGGGACCTGCTCGGGGTTCCGGGGGTGTAACCGTGGCGGCCGGTCGGGTGTTCCCGGCGGCTGGCGGCTGGCTACAGGGGGATGTAACCGTGCCGGCCGGTCGGGTGTTCCCGGCGGCTGCCGCGCACCGGGCCAGGGGGCCACGGTCGCATGCCAGGTATAACGACCCGGGCCGGCCCCCGATTCCACGCTGAGGGTGGCCCCGACCACGGGACGGCCCACCCCAAACGGGACGACACCCCAGCCCGCCACGGGCCGACAACCCCAACCCGCCCCTCCGGCCCACAACCGGGACCCACCGGCGATCTACCCCGAGCGCGTCACACCCGGGCTCGCATCCCGAACCGGACACCACGCCCACCCGCCCGCCCACGTCGACCGGCGTCGAGCCACACACTTCCGGGAAAGCGCTGCCTCCCGACACGCCGACGCCCACACCTTCCCGGAGGTGCGCAGACCTAAGAGGCCGCCGCTCGGCGGGCGGGCGCGTGCTATTGAGCGTGATGACTCTGAGGTATCAATATGACTCTCAGGTATCACGCTCAAACGTGCGGGTGTCCCCCGTTGTCGACCCGCCCGACCGTCGGTCTCCCAGCAGGGCTCACCGCCCGCGAGGGCCTGGGTGACGGGTGAGGTGAGGCCGCGGGCGCGACGCGGACCGCAGTGCGGGGTTCGCAGACGACGCAGATGCGCCGACGGCGCGGGCCATGGACGCGGGACCACAGACGGCACGGAGTGCGCAGATCTTGGCCGCCGCTCGCGCCGTGCCGGGTGAAACCGCGCGTTCGCAGACGACGCGGTTGCGCCGACGGCGCGCGGTCCCAGATAACACGGGGGCACACGGCACGGGGTGCGCAGACCGCGCCGGGTCCACAGATCGTGTGGGTGCGCGGACGGCACGCGGCACGCGGACAGCGCCGCGTCTACAGACCGCGCGGCGGCGCGGACGGCACGCGGCACGCGGACAGCGCGGGTGCGCAGGGCACCCGGACAGCGCAGGGCACGCGGACAGCGCGCGGACAGGCGGGCTGCCCGGGCGAGATCGTGCTCGATCCAGGAAACAGTCCCCACGCGGCGCGAACGAGGCCACTACATCCAGGATCCAGCACGATCATGAGGCAAACGCGCACCGTTCGGCGGCTGGCGGTGGGTTCGCCCGCGCCGGGTGGGTCAGAGTGTGGTGGTAATGCCGAATGGCGGCGGGTTCACGAACTCGGCGTCGCCTCGACGCCCTCGACGACCCCCGTGCCCTTGTCGAGCGCGGCAAGGATCGCTTCGGCCGTGCGACGGCCCACCCCGGGCACCTCGGTGATCTCCTCGACCGTGGCGGCGGAGAGCCGCTTGAGTGAGCCGAAGTGCCGCAGCAGCGCCTTGCGCCGCACCTCCCCCAGGCCGGGCACGTGGTCCAGCGCGGACTCGGTCATCCGCTTGGAGCGGCGCTGCCGGTGGAAGGTGATGGCGAACCGGTGCGCCTCGTCGCGGATCCGTTGCAGCAGGTAGAGCCCCTCCGACGTACGCGGCAGGATGACCGGGAACTCGTCGTCGGGGAGCCAGACCTCCTCCAGCCGCTTGGCCAGCCCGCACAGCGCCACGTCCTCGATGCCCAGCCCCGCGAGGGCCTGGGCGGCCGCCGCGACCTGCGGCGCGCCGCCGTCCACGACCACCAACTGCGGCGGGTACGCGAACTTGCGTGGCCGGCCAGTGGTGGGGTCGACGAGGGTGCCGATCCGTGGCTCCTCAGCGCCGGACGGGGCCTCCAGCTCGTCGGCCGACTCCACCCCCACCTCGCCGGTCTCCGAACGCGCGTCCAGATAGCGGGCGAAGCGACGGCGCAGCACCTCGGACATCGCGGAGAGGTCGTCGGTGGCGCCCCGGACGATGAACCGCCGATACTCGCTCTTGCGGGGCAGCCCGTCCTCGAAGACGACCATGCTGGCCACCACGTCGGTGCCCTGGATCTGGGAGATGTCGAAGCACTCGATGCGCAGCGGCGAGGTGCGCATGCCCAGCGCCTCGCTGATCTCGTCCAGCGCCTTTCCCCGGGTGGTCAGATCACCGGACCGCTTGAGCTTGTGCCGGGCCAGCGCGTCCTTGGCGTTGCGCTCCACGGTCTCCATCAGCGAGCGCTTGTCGCCACGCTGGGGCACCCGCAGCGACACCCGGCTGCCCCGGTGGGTGGAGAGCCAGTCGGCCAGTGCGTCGGCGTCCGCGGGCAGCTCGGGAACCAGCAGCTCTCGGGGCACGTCCGCCTCGCCGTGCTCGCCGCCGTACACCTGGGTGCAGAAGTGGTGCACCAGGTCGCCGGTGCTCAACTCCTCGGTCTTCTCCACCACCCAGCCGCGCTGGCCGCGGACCCGGCCGTCGCGGACGTGGAAGACCTGCACGGCCGCCTCGAGCGGGTCGTCGGCGAACGCGACCACGTCGGCGTCGGTGCCGTCGCCCAGCACCACGGTCTGCTTCTCCATCGCCCGGCGCAACGCCGCCACGTCGTCCCGCAGCCGGGCGGCCCGCTCGAACTCCAGCTGCTCGCTCGCCTCGGTCATCTCACGTTCGATCTTGCGGACCATGGTGTCGGTGCGACCGGCCATGAAGTCGCAGAAGTCGTCGACGATGTCTCGGTGCTCGTCGGCGGAGACGGTGCCGACGCAGGGCGCCGAGCATTTGCCGATGTAGCCGAGCAGGCAGGGGCGACCGACCTGGCCAGCCCGCTTGAACACCCCGGCGGAGCACGTCCGGGCCGGGAACACCCGGAGCAGCAGGTCGAGGGTCTCCCGGATCGCCCAGGCATGCGAGTACGGCCCGAAGTAGCGCACCCCCTTGCGCTTGGCGCCGCGCATCACCTGCAGCCGCGGGTACTCCTCGTCGAGGGTGACGGCCAGGTAGGGGTAGGACTTGTCGTCGCGGTAGCGGACGTTGAACCGCGGGTCGTACTGCTTGATCCAGGTGAACTCCTGCTGGAGCGCCTCGACCTCGGTGCCGACGGTGATCCAGTCAACCGACTCGGCGGTGGTGACCATCTGCCGGGTGCGCTCGTGCAGATTCCAGACGTCGCCGAAGTAGGAGTTGAGCCGGCTGCGCAGGTTCTTCGCCTTGCCGACGTAGATCACCCGACCGGTGCCGTCCCGGAAGCGGTAGACCCCCGGCGACTCCGGAATGGTGCCGGGTGCGGGACGGTAGGTCGAGGGGTCAGCCACGCCAGCAAGCCTAGTCCGGCCCCCCGACACCGACCCCGTCCGGCACCATCACGCAAGATCCACTCGGTCTCCGGGAAGTCGGCGTGCCGACGGGCGCCGCACACCCCGACTTCCCGGAACGCGAGTCGATCAAGCGGCTGAGCCGCGCCGGCCCGAACCGACGGGGCCGGGCTGGACGCGCCGGCCGGTCAGGCCAGCGAGATCTGGTCGCCGGTGACCTTGATGTTCTTGGGCGGCAGCGGCTTGGTGGCCGGACCGGCCTTCACCGAACCGTCCTCGATCGAGAACTTGCTGCCGTGGCAGGTGCAGTTGATGGTGCCGCCGTCGACGTTCGTCACCGGGCAGTTCTGGTGGGTGCAGATGGCGCTGAAGCCCTTGAACTGGCCGGCAGTCGGCTGGGTGATGACCACGCCCGCGGGGAGGATCTTGCCGCCGCCGACCGGGATGTCGGTGGTGGTGGCCACCGACTGCGCGTCCTGCCGGTCACCGCCGCCAGCGTCGCCGGTGCTGGGCACCGCCGGGCCGCCGCTGGTGGGAGCGCCACTGCCGGCGTCGTTGTCGTCGTCGCTGCCGCAGGCAGCCAGTACGACGGCTGCGCCGATCGCCCCGACACCGGTGAGCAGGGTCCGACGGGTCTGCGTACCCGGACCGGTCAGCGCCTGATCGTCACTCATGCCTCGCCTCTCTCTGGGCTGCTGCGCCGGTCCCGATCAGCCGGCCACATTGGTCAACACGGGCAACTGTGCCGGATGGTTCACGGCGGCGTGGCCTCGACCCGGAAATGGGAAACGCCGGCGATGCCCGATGGGGCACCGCCGGCGTCTGGTCCGCTCAGCGCGCGGTGGCCGCGACCTTGCGCGGCGCCCGAGTCTTGGTGACGCCGTTGGCCTGGGCGGCCCGCTTGGTGGCCGCCGCCGCGCCCTTGGCCTCGCCGTCGAGCTTGAGCACCTGGCGCAGGAACTCGCCGGTGTGACTCTCAGGCACCTCGGCGACCTCCTCGGGGGTGCCGGTGGCGAGCACGGTGCCGCCCCGGTGGCCCCCCTCCGGGCCCATGTCGATCAGCCAGTCGGCCGTCTTGATCACGTCGAGGTTGTGCTCGATGGTGATCACCGTGTTGCCCTTGTCGACCAGCCCTTCCAGCACCATCAGCAGCTTGCGGATGTCCTCGAAGTGCAGGCCGGTGGTCGGCTCGTCGAGCACGTAGACCGTCCGCCCGGTGGAGCGCTTCTGCAGCTCGGAGGCGAGCTTGACGCGCTGCGCCTCACCGCCGGAGAGAGTCGGGGCGGGTTGGCCGAGGCGGACGTAGCCGAGGCCGACGTCGACCAGCGTCTTGAGGTGCCGGTGGATGGCCGGGATGGCGGAGAAGAACTCGGCCGCCTCCTCGATCGGCATCTCCAACACGTCCGAGACGGTCTTGCCCTTGTAGTGCACCTCCAGGGTCTCCCGGTTGTACCGGGCGCCCTTGCAGACCTCACACGGGACGTACACGTCGGGCAGGAAGTTCATCTCGATCTTGATGGTGCCGTCGCCGGAGCACGCCTCGCAGCGCCCGCCCTTGACGTTGAACGAGAACCGGCCCGGGCCGTACCCGCGCACCTTGGCCTCGGTGGTCTCGGCGAAGAGCTTGCGGACGTGGTCCCAGACCCCGGTGTAGGTGGCCGGGTTGGAGCGCGGAGTCCGGCCGATCGGCGACTGGTCCACGCCGACGACCTTGTCCACGTGGTCGAGACCGGCGACCCGGGTGTGCCGGCCGGGCACCAGCCGCGCGCCGTTGATCTGGTTGGCCAGCACCGCGTACAGGATGTCGTTGACCAGCGTCGACTTGCCCGAGCCGCTGACCCCGGTGACCGCGATGAGCTGGCCCAGCGGGAAGGAGACGGTCAGGTTGCGCAGGTTGTGCTCGCGTGCGCCGTGCACCACCAGCTCCCGGTCCGGGGTCTGCGGACGACGCTTCTTCGGCGTCGGGATCGACCGGCGCCCGGACAGGTACGCCCCGGTGATCGACTCTGGGTTTTCCAGGAGCGCCGGCACCGAGCCGCTGTGCACGATCTCGCCGCCGTGCTCGCCGGCGCCGGGCCCGATGTCGACGATCCAGTCGGCGGTACGGATGGTGTCCTCGTCGTGCTCCACCACGATCAGCGTGTTGCCCAGCCCGCGCAGCCGGATCAGAGTCTCGATCAGCCGGTGGTTGTCGCGCTGGTGCAGCCCGATCGACGGCTCGTCCAGCACGTAGAGCACACCCACCAGCCCGGAGCCGATCTGGGTGGCCAGCCGGATGCGCTGCGCCTCGCCACCGGAAAGGGTGCCGGCCGGCCGGTCCAGGGAGAGGTAGTCCAGGCCGACGTCGAGCAGGAACCGCAGCCGGGCGTTGATCTCCTTGAGCACCCGCTCGGCGATCATCTTCTGCCGGTCGGTCAGCTCGATGCCGGCGAGCAGGTCGGCGCACTCCCCCACGGACAGGTTGCAGACCTCGGCGATGCTCTTGCCGGCCAGGGTCACCGCGAGCACCTCGGGCTTGAGCCGGGCGCCGCCGCACGCCGCACACGGCACGTCGCGCATGTAGCCCTCGTACTTGTCGCGGGACCACTCGGACTCGGTGTCGGAGTGCCGACGCTCGATCCACTGCACCACGCCCTCGAAGCCGGTGTAGTAGGAGCGCTCGCGGCCGTACTTGTTGCGGTAGCGCACGTGCACCTGGTCGTCGGAGCCGTGCAGGATCGTCTTCTGCGCCCGCGCCGGCAACGCCCGCCACGGGGTGTCGACGTCGAAGTGCTGGGCCTCGCCGAGTGCCTCCAGCAGGCGCAGGAAGTATTCGAGGTTGTGCCCGGTGGACCAGGGCTGGATGGCGCCCTCACGCAGGCTGCGCTCCGGGTCGGGCACCAGCAGCTCCGGGTCGACCTCCTTCTTGGTGCCCAGGCCGGTGCACTCCGGGCAGGCGCCGTACGGCGCGTTGAAGGAGAAGACCCGGGGCTCCAGGTCCTCGATGGCGAGCGGGTGGTCGTTGGGACAGGCCAGGTGCTCGGAGTAGCGGCGCTCCCGGTCCGGGTCGTCCTCGGGGAGGTCGACAAAGTCGAGCAGCACCAGGCCGCTGGACAGGCCCAGGGCGGCCTCGACCGAGTCGGTCAGCCGCTGCTTGGCGCTCGGCTTGACGGTGAGCCGGTCGATCACCACCTCGATGGTGTGCTTCTCCTGCTTCTTGAGCTTCGGCGGCTCGGTCAGTGGGTGCACCACGCCGTCGACCCGGGCCCGGGCGTAACCCTTGGCCTGCAGCTCGGAGAAGAGGTCGACGTACTCGCCCTTGCGGCCGCGGATGACCGGGGCGAGCACCATGAACTTGGTGCCCTCGGCCATCGACAGCACCCGGTCGACGATCTGCTGCGGGCTCTGCCGGGAGATCCGCTCGCCACAGACCGGGCAGTGCGGCTCGCCAATGCGGGCGTAGAGCAGCCGCAGGTAGTCGTAGACCTCGGTGATGGTGCCGACGGTCGAACGCGGGTTGCGCGAGGTCGACTTCTGGTCGATCGAGACGGCCGGACTCAGCCCCTCGATGAAGTCGACGTCGGGCTTGTCCATCTGGCCGAGGAACTGCCGGGCGTACGACGAGAGCGACTCCACGTACCGCCGCTGCCCCTCGGCGAAGATCGTGTCGAAGGCCAGGCTCGACTTGCCCGACCCGGACAGCCCGGTGAACACGATGAGTGCGTCCCGGGGCAGGTCGAGACTGACGTCACGCAGATTGTGCTCGCGCGCGCCACGGATGATCAGTCGGTCGGCCACGGTTCGTGTACTCCCGGGAGAAGATGAAGCGGAGAATCTGTCCCGCTCTGGGGTGGTTCTGAGCGGTGGTGCGGGCGCGGAAAACACGCCTCGGCAACTCTAGCCCCGAGGTATGACAGTTTTCCCCGCCCGCACATTCCCCCAGCTCAGCCCGGTCGGCCGGGCCGGTCAGTAGCCCCCGGGCGTCGGCGGTCGGGCCGCCCGACGCCGGGCCGAGCGCCACCCACCGCGCCGCTCCGCGGCCAGCCGCGCCTCCCGCCGCCGGCTCTCCTGAGCCACCTCCCGCTGCAGCCGCCGCCAGCTCTCCCACCGGCGGGTGGAGAGCTCGCCGGTGCGCAGCGCCTCGCCGACCGCGCAGGCGGGCTCGCCGTCGTGCCCGCAGTCGGCGTACCGGCAGCCCTCGGCAAGCCCGGCGATGTCGGCGAACGCCCGGTCGAGCCCGGCCACGCCGTCCAGCAGGCCGACCGCCCGCACGCCGGGCGTGTCGATCACCGCGCCGCCACCGGGGATCGGCACCAGGGCCCGCCAGGTGGTGGTGTGCCGACCCTTGCCGTCGACCCGGCGGATCGCCTGGGTCGGCATCATCACCGCGCCGGCCAGCGCGTTGACCAGGCTCGATTTGCCCGCCCCGGACGGCCCGAGCAGGCCGAGCGTGCGGCCCGGCGCCACCTCCGCGCGCAGCGGCTCCAGCCCGACGCCGTGCTCGGCGCTGACCGGCAGCACCGGCACCCCGGGGGCGACCGCGGCGAGCTGACGGGCCAGCGCGGCCGGATCGGCCGCGAGGTCGGCCTTGGTCAGCACGACCAGCGGCCGGGCCCCGGACTCGTGGGCCAGGGACAGCAGCCGCTCGATCCGGCCGACGTCCGGCTCCGGGTGCACCGGCTCCACCACGGCGGCGGCGTCGAGGTTGGCGGCCAGCACCTGGCCGCTGGCGTCCTTGCCGGCGGTACGGCGGATCAACGCGGCCCGCCGGGGCAGCACCGCCTCCACGGTGGTGCGGCGGTCCGGCCAGTGGGTGAGCAGCACCCAGTCCCCCGCGCAGGGCAGCGCGGAGGGGTCCCGGACGGCGACGGCCAGCACCGCCCCGCCCAGGCTGGCCCGGACCGGGCCGGCCGCGGTGAGCACCGTGCAGACCCCCCGGTCCACCCGGGCCACCCGGCCCGGGTGGTGCTCACCGCGCCGCGCGGCGTACGCCGCCCGTTCGGCGTCCCAGCCGAGGGCGGTCAGATCGATCGTCATGGCATCCTCATCGGTGTCGAAGCTGGTGATGGCGGAACACGCGTGTCACGGCCGGCATGATCACCACCTCCGTCCGACGTCCCGGTGCCGCGTATGTCGCCGACGGTAGGACGCGCGCCGACGCGCCGAAAGCGATTTCCCCGGCGACGGCGCGACGGCGGACCGCTAGGGTCGACGCGTGACCACCGATCCGCTCCTGCTCACGGGCGAGGTGGACGACGCGACCAGCCGGCTGCTGCGTACCGCGGCCTCCTTCGACGCCGCGGACCTGGCGGCCGCGTCGCTGCTGCCCGACTGGACACGCGGCCACGTGCTGGCCCACCTGGCGCGCAACGCCGACGGCTTCGTCAACCTGCTCACCGCGGCCCGCACCGGCGAGCCGGTGCCGATGTACGCGTCGCCGGAGGCCCGGGCGGCGGACATCGAGGCCGGCGCGGGCCGGCCGCCAGCCGAGCACCTGGACGACCTGCGACGCAGCGCGGACCGGTTCACCGAGGCCGTCGCGGCCATGCCGGTCGAGGCGTGGGCGGCGACGGTGCAGACCCGCCGGGGCCCGTGGCCCGCCGCCCTGCTCGTCTGGGGCCGGCTGCGCGAGATCGAGGTGCACCACCTCGACCTGGCCGCCGACTACCGGCCCGCCGACTGGTCGGAGGCGTTCGCCCACCGGCTGCTGCACGAGGTGGCCGCACATCACGCCGGCCAGCCAGCACCGCCGTCGATGGTGCTGCGCTTCGACGGCGCCGGGCACGAGTTGGTGATCGGGGAGCGGGCCGACGCCCCGATCATCGCCGGTCCCGCCCCCGACCTCGCCGCCTGGCTGATCGGCCGCGACGGCGGCGACGCGCTCGCCGTCACTCCCGACGGTCCCCTGCCTACTCCACCGGAATGGATATAGACACCTGATGACATACAGCGGAGACGTCACCAACGGCGGTGCGCCGGCGGTGCGGGAGCTGGACGGGCTCACCATCAGCAAGCTGTCGGTGGGCCCGATGGACAACAACGCCTACCTGCTGCGCTGCACGGCCACCGGCGAGCAGGTGCTGATCGACGCCGCCAACGAGGCGCCCCGGCTGCTGGACCTGATCGGCGACCGAGGGCTCACCGCCGTGGTGACCACCCACCAGCACATGGATCACTGGGTGGCGCTGGAGGAGGTGGTGGCCAAGACCGGCGCCCGGGCGCTGGTGCACGCCGACGACGCGGCCGGGCTGCCGATCGAGGCGGAGCGGCTCGCCGACGGTGACAGCGTGCCGGTCGGCGACTGCGCGTTGGAGGTCGTCCACATCAAGGGGCACACACCGGGCTCGATCGCGCTGCTCTACCGCGACCCGACCGGCACCCCGCACCTGTTCACGGGCGACAGTCTCTTCCCCGGCGGCGTGGGCAACACCGACAAGGACCCGGTGCGCTTCGCCGCGCTGATCGACGACGTCGAGGGGAAGCTGTTCGACCGGCTGCCGGACGAGACCTGGTTCTATCCGGGTCACGGCAAGGACAGCACGCTCGGCGCGGAACGCCCGGCCCTGCCCCAGTGGCGCGCCCGCGGCTGGTAACCCTGTGCGGGGCCGGCCCCCCGGCCGGCCCCGCTCCCCCCACCCGACGCGCGGACGCACCCCGCACCCGCCGTCGGGCCGAACCGGTCAGGGCGTCGGCGCCGCGGTGACGGCCCGCAGCCGGCGTCGGGTGCCCAGCAGCACCACAGTCGCGAGCACCAGCCCCACGCCCATGGTGACCAGCAGCGGGCTCGACTCCCCCGGCAGCAGCCCGGCCAGCGAGCGGGACGCGGTGCCCAGCGCGAGGTAGAGACCCGCCCAGGCCGCCGCGCCGAGCGCCGCGCAGCCCAGGAACCGCCGGTACGACATGCGCAGCCCGCCCGCGGCCAGCGGCAGCAGCGCGTTGAACACCGGCAGGAACGGCGCCACCACCATCATCCGGCCACCACCACCCCGCAGGATCCCCTCCGCCGCCGTCCAGCGCGCCTCGCCGATCCAGCCGCCGACCCGACTGCGTCGCAGCCGCTCGGAGTACCGGCGACCGACCAGGAAGCTCAGCGACCACCCGGCCAGGCAGCCGACCAGCACCGCGGTGAAGGTGGCCAGCCCGGTGGCCGGGCGGCCCACCCCGACCGCGGCCAGGATCGCCACGTCACCGGGGACCAGGACGCCGAGCAGTGGGATGGCGTCGAAGAGCATGACCAACCCGAGCGCGCCCATCAGCAGCAGGATGGGCAGTTCTCCGACCTCGGCCAGCCATTGCGTCATACCCCGTACGCTATGACCGCCGCACCACCCCCGACATCAGGTCGCACCCCCCAGCGACCCCTGGTGTCCGCCTCAGGGTCGCCCCTGAGATCGGGATCCCGCCTCAGTCGGGTCGCAGCACCTGCACCCGGCGCAGCGACGAGTCGACCGACGGTTCCGTGGTGGGCACCGGATAGTCGGCCAGCACCGTCAACCGGTCCGCCGGCAGGTGCCCCCGGTCGGGGTCGCCGACCAGCACCTCGGCACCGCGGGCGGCGGCCCGTTGCAGGAACGGCAGCATCCGGTCGGCCAGTGCGCGGCTGTAGAAGGCGTCACCGGCGAGGACCACGTCCACGTCCGCCTCCGCGTCGCCGCTGTCCAGCAGGTCACTCCCGCTGGCGTCGACGGCGACCCGGTTGGCCCGCGCGTTGACCGTGACCGCCGCGACGGCGTACGGGTCGATGTCGTTGGCGACCACTTTGGCCGCGCCGGCCAGCGCGGCGGCGATGGCCACCAGCCCGGACCCGGCGGCGAGGTCGAGTACCCGCCGGCCGGCGACCAGTTCCGGATGGTCCAGCAGGTGGCGGGCCAGGGCCTGACCCCCGGCCCAGGCGGAGGCCCAGTACGGCGGCGGCAGGGCGTGCCCGGCGGCGGCCTCCATCCGGGCCCACCAGACGATCGCGTCCTCGGCCAGGTGCAGCCGCACCTCGGGGACGAACGGAGTTGGTACCAGTCGGAGCCGGTCCAGGCCGTCGCCGGGCGCGTCGATCTCGCGCTCCAGCTCGGACAGCGCGGTGGCTGCGGCACCCCTCATCGGCGCAAGCATGCCCCAGTGCCGGGTGGCGGGGGCGGGGTTTCGCATGGCGGCACGTAGAGTTCACCCGACTTCACCCGAGTGCCTACGGCACTTCGGCCGGCGGATCCGGGTTTTGCCCGTTACTGTCGGACTGGTACGGGCGATCATCGGCCACAGGCCGAGGGTCAGCCGCTTTGAACAGGGAGAGATGCATGGCAACCGGCACGGTTAAGTGGTTCAACTCGGAAAAGGGCTTTGGCTTCATCGAGCAGGACGGTGGAGGGCCGGACGTGTTCGTCCACTACTCCGCCATTGCCTCGAGCGGCTACCGGGAGCTCAACGAGGGCCAGAAGGTCGAGTTCGAGGTGACCCAGGGGCAGAAGGGTCCGCAGGCGGACAACGTCCGCCCGATGTAGCTCCGTGCCGGTGGCGGCGGCCGGTCGACGGCCGCCGCCGCAGCGCACTCAATACGCCGCCGGGGCGGCGGGCAGGTCCCGCCGCCGCCGGAGCGGCCCCATCAGCAGGATCAACGGGGTGAGCGCCAACCAGGTGGTCATCACCCCGATCGCCGTCTCGACGCCGTACCGCGCGCCGAGGGCGCCAGCCAGCACGGCCGCCAGCGGGATGGTGCCGTAGTTGAGCAGGTGCATGCTCACCGTCACCCGGCCGAGCAGGTGATGCGGGGTGTACATCTGTCGGAAGCTGCCCTTGACCACGTTGCCGACGGCCACTCCGAGGCCGATCAGCACCCCGCCGAGGGCCGGCCAGACCAGCCCGACACCGGGCGCGGCCAGCGGAATGAGCAGCGCGGGCGGGCCGGTGAGGGCCGCACCGAGCAGCAGGGCCCGCGCGGTGCCGCAACGCCGGGCGAGCGTGGTGGCCAGCAACGCACCGACGATCCCGCCGGCGCTCATCACCGCGATCAGGACGCCCACCAGGCCCGGTTCGAGCCGCAGCTCCCGGACCAGGAAGACCACCAGGACGGCCTGGTAGCCGATCAGCCCGATGTTGCTGGCCGCACCGAAGACCGCCAGCACCCGCAGGTACGGGTCGCGGACGACAAAGCGCAGCCCCTCGGCGATGTCCCGGCGCAGCGACCGGGATGGGTCCGCCCGCCGGGCGCGCGGCTCGACGGTGCGGATCCGCAGCAGAAAGGCCGCGGAGAGCAGGAAGGTGAGCGCGTCCAGCAGCAGCGCGGCGACCGCCCCGGTGAGCTGGGCGATCAGGCCCGCGACTCCGGGTCCGACGACGTAGCTCACGGTCTGGGTGGCGTGCAGCTTCGCGTTGCCCTCCGGTAGCTGCTCGGGTCGCAGCACGACCGGCAGGTACACCTGGTCGGCGGTCTCGAAGAAGACCCGCGCGGTGCCGGCGCCGAGCGCGACCAGCAGCAGGTGCCAGACGGTGAGCCGATCCAGCGCGGCGGCCAGCGGCACACTGAGGAAGGCCAGGGCGCAGAACACGTCGCAGGCCACCATCACCGGACGGCGCGGCAGGCGGTCCACCCACGCGCCGGCCGGCAGGCCGATCAGCAACCAGGGCAGCCAGGCCGCGGCGGTGAGCACCGCCACCTGGAAGGTGCCGGCGTCGAGCACGGCCACCGCGACCAGCGGCAGCGCGACCGTGGTGACGTTGCTGCCGATGCTGCTGACCGCCTGACCGGCCCAGAGCAACCGGAAGTCCCGGTGCCGCAACAGGCCACCGGCCGGCCGGACCGGACCCGGATCGGTGCGGGTAGCCGCGGTCACGGCCGGGCCGGAACGCCGTGGACGAACACGAACACGGGCTGCCGTTCGCGGCCGTCGTCGGGCAGCGGCCGGTCGGCCCAGCGGGCCAGCAGGTCGATCATTTCGCGGCTCAGCTCGGCCAGTTCGTCGGGGGTGAGGTGCAGCCACTTGTCGGTGGAGAACGGGCCGTCCTGCCAGGCGGCCTGCGCCGACTCGTCGGCGGCGTGCCAGGCTCGGGCCAGGGCGACGTGCCGGTCCAGGTTGAGCGACGTGGCGGCGTCGGCGACCGCCCGGGCGGCCGGGTCGGCGTCGAAGTCGCTGTTGGACCAGCGCACCCCTCGGGTGACCAGGCGCCACCACCGCTCGCGCCGGTCCCGGACCAGGTCGGGGGCCTCGGTGACCAGCCCGGCGGCGGCGAGCACCTTGAGGTGGTGACTGACGTTCGCGGGCGCCTGGTCGGTGCGCTCGGCGAGCAGGCCGACGGTCGAGGGCCCGTGCACCTTGAACACGTCCATGAGCCGGCGGCGCAGCGGGTGGGCCATGGCGGCCAGCACCCGCGAGTCGGTGACCTGTCGTACGTCGGGACTCTCCATGCCACCGACCCTGCCATCCGCAACACCTGTTGCGCAACAGATATTGCTAAATAGTCGTTGCGGATCGGCAGGTTCGGGCCAACCGACGCGGCCGGGGGCGGCTCAGGCGACCAGCCGGCGGGCCAATTCGTCGGCGACCTGCTTGGCCATCGTCGGCGGGATCGCCGCGGCGATCTTCTCCGGGGTCAACCCGGCCAGCACGCCCTGGATGATCGCCGGCTCGTCGGTGAAGTCGCGACCGGCCAGCGCGTTCAGCGCGGTCTGCAGGGCGGTCACCTGCGCGGCGAGCGACTTCAGCGTCGGGTGCGCCGGCACGTAGTTCTGGACGGTGGCATCTTCACCCATCGCCATCCGGGTGTAGATCTGCCCGACCGGGTTGCGGCCGTCCAGCACAGTCAGGTTCCGGTGGACGGTGGCCAGCCAGGCGTGTTCTTCGGGAGTCATGTCGTTCTCCTCCAGGAGTCCGATGGAGCTGAGGTAGCGGCGGAACAACGGCCGCTGGTCGCGGCCCGCCTTGATGGCGTCACGGAAGAAGCTGATGTGGGTGTGCCAGCGGTGCGAACTGTCGCCGGTGCTCCGCTTGCCGAGCCGGTCCCACCGCTTCACGGTCGTACCGTCAGGGCTGTAGATGATCTCGCGGATGTCCCGGGTGTCGGCCGCATTCGCGACGCACTGCCCCACGCACCAGAGCGAGAAGCTGCGCAGGGTGTGCGTCCGGCCAGCGGAGCGGACGTCGAAGCCGCCGACGTCCAGTGCCGCCGCGTCGAGGGTCAGGCCGGCCCGGTCCCGGGGTGACTCCACCACCGAGTAGTCGTTGGTGACCACCCGGTCCGATCCACAGTGGTAGCCGCCCCGGTGCGCTGGATCGCCGACGATGCCGACTTCCGCCGGCTCCAGGTCGTCGGGCCCGGGGCGTTGTCGAGGTGGGTCAGGAGCAGGGTGCGGACGGCCAACAGATTCGCCGGGGCCCGGGTCATGGGGTCCCCCTCTCCAACGGGCGGGGACCGGGCACGACGTCACACCGCGTACGCGGTGCAGGGCTGCGAACGCGCCCGGTCTTACTGGTGCACGGCGCCGGGCGTTGACTCAACGATAGCCCGCGTTTTCGATGAATGCCCAGCTCAGAGGGGGTCAGTTCAGATTGGAGGTTGCGCAGAGCCAGAGTGGACGATCGGCAGGAACAACGCCGAGGGGTACGCCGGGTCGTGCAGAACCTGTCGCCAACCGGCACGCAGCGTCACGGCCGCACCGAGGGGTTCCCCGCTACCCGGGTTGCGCGCCCAGCGCGGATGGGCACCACCGGTCACCTGCACCCGCAGGCGGTGCCCGGCGCCGAACCGGTACGCGGTCGGCCACAGCGGCACCGGGACCCGGCACACCCCGGACGGGTCGGCCGCGAACCGATCGGGCGTGACCCGGACCAGACCGTCGCACACGTTCCACGAGCGACCGCCGCGGTCCACGTCGCACAGCCGGACGAAGACATCCAGGTACAGCAGCTCACTGCGGACGTGGATCTCGGCGCGTACCGGGCCGATCACCTCGACCGGCCGGGTCAGCGGGGTGCTGGTGTACGTCAGCACGTCGGGGCGGGCCTCGACGCGCCGGTTGTCGACCGGGCCGGCCCGCTGCGCGACGAGCAGCGGCCCACCCAGCGACGGGGTGGGGTCGCTCGGGTCGTACCGGAACTCGTCCGGCGCCGATGCAACCGGCGGGCGCGCGGCCAGCACACCGCCGGGATGCAGGTGCCAGGCGGTGTCGACCGCCGGCGGTGGCCAGTCCGGCAGGTCCCGCCAGCCACCGCCGGCGCCGCTCACGTAGAGCCGGACCGGGGCCGACGCGGACCGGTCGACGCGGACCGCCGGCCCGCTCGCTGTGGCCGGGCCGGTCAGGTGCTCGTCGAGCCAGGCCAGGCCCTCCCGCAGGGCGGCCACGAACAGGCCGGGACTGCCGTGCGTCCACGGGCCGATCACCAGGCGCGGCCGGGCGCCGGCGGCGCGCAGGGTGGCGTGGTCGTCGAGCTGGGCGGGCAGGAAGATGTCGTGCCAGCCGGTGACCATGACCACCGGTGCCCGCACCCGGGCCACCCGGTCGTCGAAGACCCGGGTCCGCCAGTACACGGCGTCCGGCGTGTGGTGACGCAGCCACTCCTGGAAGAACGGGATGGTCACCCCGGTGGCCACCCGGTCCGCCCCGGCCAGCGGCAGGTGCTCCAGAGCGGCGACCAGCCGGGGCTGCCCACGCTTGAGTTCCCACTGCCGGGCCAGCCACGGCACGGTCTGCGCGTGCAGCAGCTCCGCCCAGGTCAGCACCGTGTCCAGGGCGAAGGACTCCCCCGCGTACGTCGAATCCCGGGTCGCCGAGGCGGTCACCACCGCGACCATCGCGTGCAGTTCCTCGCCGGCGTCGGCGGCCAGCGCCCACTGCGCGAAGCCCTGGTAGCTGACCCCGAACATGCCGAGCGCACCGGACCACCAGGGCTGGCGACGCAGCCAGTCCAGGGTGTCCAGCCCGTCGTCGCGCTCGTGCACCAGCGGGGCGAACGTCCCACCGGAGCCCCCGGTGCCCCGACAGGACTGGATCACCGCGTGCCAGCCTCGCGCGGCGAGCAGCCGGCCGAGCAGCCGCAGCGGGCCACCCCGCCCGTACGGGGTGCGGATCAGCACGGTCGGTGCGTCCCGGCCGGCCGGGGCGTAGTGGTCGGTGCGCAGCACCACGCCGTCGCGGACCCGGACCGGGATGTCACGGGTGACCCGCACCGGGCCGGGGCTGGTCGCGGGCAGCCGCAGCGCGGCGCCGGCAAGGTGGGCGACGAGCCGGTGCGGCACCGGTCAGTCCGTCGGCCGTCGGGGCGACTGGGGCCGGGCGGCGCGGACCGCGTCGCGGTGCGCGCGCAACGACTGGCTCATCTCCCCCATGAACCGGTGCAGCACCTCCAGCTCGTCGTCGCTGAAGTGGGCCATCACCGAGTCGGTACGGGCGCCCAGCGGCTGGAAGAACTGCATGGCCAGCGCGGCCCCCTGGTCGGCGTAGTGCAGGAACACCTTGCGTCGGTCGACGGTGTCCCGGTCCCGGCGGATGTGGCCGGCACGCTCCAGCCGGTCGATCAGGGCGGTGACCGAACCGGAGGAGAGGTTGAGCTGCTCACCGAGGCGGCCGGGGGTGATCGGGTCACCGAACAGCTCGGCGTCCATCACCGCGATCAGCGCCTGCAGGTCGGTCGGGTTGAGCCCGTGCAGGTTGGCGAAGGCGTGCCCGACCTGCTGGGCGTCCGCCGCGTACCGCCGCAGGTTGTTGGTGATCTCCGCGACCAGCTGCTCGCGGCGCGTGTCGCGCCGTCGGTACATGCCGTGAGTCGCCACCTCGCGCCGCTTCTTCCCGTCGTCGGTCCCCAGGTTGCAGCATAGAGCAACCGTCGATAATCTCGATAGTCGAGATACTTGACCACCTGAAGGACCCTGAGGTCACCTGATGTCTGTCTTCACCAGAGTCGCCCGCGGCCGGTTGGCCGCCTGGTTCACCGTGGCCGCCGCGATCGTCGTCGGCGCGGCGGTCTTCGGGCTACCCCAACCGACCAACCCGGCGCCGGTCTCCGCCAGCGGCCTGTCCGTGCAGTGGCAGTCGACCCAGGTGGAACGGTTGCAGGACCAGCTCCCGTCCAGCGAGGTCCAGCCGGCCATCGTGGTGGTCAGCCGCGGCGACGGCGGCGCGCTGAGCGAGGCCGATCGGGGCGTGGTGGCCGCCCGCTCCGGCGATCTGGGTCGCTTCGCGGTGAGCGGGCAGGTCAGCCCCCCGCAGCTCTCCCCGGACGGGACCGTGGCGCTGGTCGCCGTGCCGCTCAGCACCGCCGGTGGCCAGGACGAGGTCACCGGGACGGTCAGCCAGGTACGCGCAGCGCTGGCGGACCTGCCCGACGGCCTCACCGTCGAGGTGACCGGCGCTCCCGCCTTCACCGCCGACCTCGCCTCGGTCTTCGAAGGCGCCGACATCACCCTGCTCGCGGTGACCGCCGCCGTGGTCGCGCTGCTGTTGCTGATCACCTACCGCAGCCCGTTCCTGTGGATCGTGCCGCTGGTCGTGGTCGCGGCGACCGAGCAGCTCACCCTGCGCGCGGTGGACACGATCGTGCCGGCCTTCGGCATCACCCTCCAGCAGGGCCAGGTCACCGGCATCGCCAGCGTGCTGGTCTTCGGCGCCGCCACCGACTACGCCCTGCTGCTCATCGCCCGCTACCGGGAGGAGCTACGCCGCGAGGAGGACCGGTTCGCGGCGATGCGCGCCGCGCTGCGCCGGACGGCCGAGCCCATCCTGGCCAGCGGCGGCACCGTGGTGCTCGGCGTGCTCACCCTGCTGCTCAGTGAGCAGGAGACGAACCGCGCACTGGCCGTGGCCTGCGCCACCGGTGTGGTCTTCGCCATGCTCTCGGCGCTGTTCGTGCTTCCCGCCCTGTTGCTGCTCTTCGGCCGCGGCCTGTTCTGGCCGTTCGTACCCAAGGTCGGTGGCGCGGTCCGCGAGGGCCGGCTCTGGGGCCGGCTCGGCACCGCCGTGCAACGCCGTCCGGCGCCGGTCGCGGTGCTGGCCACGCTGCTGCTCGCCGGCCTGGCGCTGGGTGGGCTCGGCATCCGCACCGGGCTGTCCGAGACCGAGCAGTTCCGGGCCCAGCCCGAGGCGGTGACCGGCGCGCAGACCCTGGCCCGGGCGTTCCCCGCCGGCACCACCCAGCCGGTGGCCGTGCTCACCACCCCGACGGCCGAGCGGGCGGTCACCGACGCGGCCTCCACCGTGCCGGGGGTCGCCTCGGCCCGCCCCGGCGACGCCGGCCAGGCCGTCGCCCAGGTCGACGTGGTGCTGGCCTCCGAACCCGGGACCACCGCCTCCAACCGGACGATCGAGGCGCTGCGCGACGCGGTCGCCGCGGTCCCCAACTCCGCGCCACCTGCGGCGGAGGGCGCCGACGCCCCGTCCGGGGCGATCGTCGGCGGCAGCGTGGCCGCCACCTACGACTCCGAGGAGGCCAACGACCGGGACCTGCGGCTGATCCTGCCGATCATCCTGCTGCTGGTCGGCGCGGTGCTCGTACTCCTGCTGCGGGGCCTGCTCGCGCCGATGCTGCTGGTGCTCACCGTGATCGCGTCGTTCTTCGCCAGCCTCGGTGCGGCGTGGCTGCTCTTCGACCACGTGCTGGGCTTCCCGGCGCTGGACAGCGGCGTGCTGCTGCTCGCCTTCGTGTTCCTGGTGGCACTCGGCGTGGACTACAACATCTTCCTGGTCACCAGGGCCCGGGAGGACGCCCGTAAGGCGGGCACCCGGGACGGGATGCTCTCCGCGCTGCGGGTCACCGGCGGGGTGATCACGAGTGCGGGTGTCCTGCTCGCCGCGGTCTTCGCGGTGCTCGGGGTGCTGCCCCTGATCACGCTGACCCAGATCGGCATCATCGTGTGCATCGGCGTCCTGCTGGACACCCTGCTGGTCCGCACGGTCCTGGTCCCGGCGCTGGCGTTCATGCTCGGCGACCGCTTCTGGTGGCCCGGCCGGATCGCCCGCGAGCGCGTGGCGGAGGCCCCGGCGCCACCCGAGCTGGTCGCCGCCGCCCGGGACTGACCAGGCACCACGACGGAGGCGGGGCCGGGTCTCCCCGGCCCCGCCCCCGTCGCGTCGGTCAGCGTGCTCAGTACGCCAGGCAGACGCACTCGGTCATCAGCGCCCGCACGTTGCGCACGTACGACGGGTTGGGGATGGCCAGCGGCTGTCCCTCCTGCGCCACCGCACCGTGCCCGAAGTTGTACGCGGCGATGACCGCGTTGAGCAGGCAGGAATTCAGCTCGGTGCTGCACAGGGCGGCGTCGAGCCGGTAGTCGGACTCGAAGTACATGTCGCCGATGTACTTGGTCAGCCAGGCCAGGTAGGTGCCGCCGAGGTACGCGTTGTCCCGGTAGTTGTCGATGTCGTAGCTCTGCTCGAACCGCTGGTTCATCCAGGTCGCGGTGTCCGGCATCACCTGCATCAGCCCGACACCGCCGTCGCAGGCGTAGATGTTGGACTGCCAGCCGCTCTCCTGCCAGGCGGTGGCCTTGACCAGGTTCAGCGGAATCTTCAGGGCCGGGGCGGACACCGGCCAGTAGGTGCGCGCCGCCGCGTCGGTCAGCGCCGCCTTCGCCTCGGCCCTGGTCGCCTGGGTGCCCCGGTAGCTGGGCGTGCAGGGGCTCGCTCGCGGACGTGGCGGCGGCGGCGGAGCCCAGGTCTCGGTGGGCCGTCTGGGCACCAGGCGCGGCCTCGGCGCCGCGGTGGCCGTGCGAGTCGCCGCCTTCGGCGCTGCCGGGCTCGGGGACGCGAGGCGTTGCGGGGCGGCACCCGCCGCCCCGGTCGCCGACGGGCTCGGCTCCCCAGCGGCGTCATCGAGCGGGACCTCCGCCGGCGCCTCCACCGGTACCTCGGTCACCGCGACTGGCGCGGTCTGGTCCTGCGGGCGTTCCTTCGCAGGGCCGCAGCCGACCAGCGTGCCCGCCAGCAGCAGCCCGGCGAGCAAACCGGCGCCCACCCGACCATTCCGTCGATGCATGCCGTTCCTCCCCCATTTGATCGTCGCCGCACCCTAGCAAGGTTCGACCGGGCGGCGAGGCCCCTGCGACGGTGGCCGGACCCCGTCCGCCGGCTGCTCCCGATCCCCCATCGCCCGGTCCCGGGTGGCCCAGGCGACCATGAACACCACCGTCCAGAGCACCCCGAGCAGCACCGCTGCCGCAGTCCCGCTCGTCGTGTCCAGCCCGAGGTAGAGCCGCGCGCCGCCGACACCGACCACGCCTGCGGCGGCGGCTGTCCAGGTTGCCACCGCCACCGGCCACCGGGCGCCCCGGGACACGAGCCAGGCCAGGGTGCAGAAGCTCGCCGCGACCACCGCGTTCTGGGTCGGGAACGGGACCGACTCGCCGCCGTCCGGGCCGGCCCCCGGCGAACCGGTCAGCTCCGCCACCACGGCCAGTACCAGCAGCGGCACGAACGCGCCCACCGTGCCGACCACGCTGAGCAGGTCCGCCCGCCACGGCCGGTTCCGCCACGCCAACACCGCGGCCACCATGGCTACCAGCACGATCAACACCCACCCGCGCACCAACGACACCACCACCCTGGTGGCGTCGGCGGCGCCCGGGGTCCGGCGGGCGGCGAACCAGGCCTCGATCGCCCCGTCCAGCGTGGCCAGCCCGCTGCTGCGCACCCCGACAGCGAGCAGGCCGGCGATGGCGAGCCCGGCGGCGAAGAGCAGCAGCAGCCCGGCGGCGAGGTTGAGCAGCAGCGTCCAAGCCGGTCCGATCCGCATAGCCACCAGGAAGAACAGCACCCCGTAGCGGGCGCTGAGCCAGCGCACCGGGGGCAACGCGCCGGCCCGGGAGAGCAACGCCCGTACCGGGTCGGGGTTGCGGCCCAGCCACCGGCCGGCGAGCACCACCCCCAACAGCCCGGCCAGCAACACCAGTGCCGCGCCGGTGGCCCGGCCGAGCAACTGGGAGACCGTGTCGTACGACTCACCGGCGAGGTGACCGAGCAGCACCGACCCGCCCACCCAGGTCACCACGCCGGCCAGGTTCCACGGCGCGAACCGTCGGTACGGCATGTCGGACGCCCCGGCCAACCGGGGCACCAGAGTGCGGGCGAAGGCCACCCAGCGCGCGGCGAACACGCCCCGCCCCCCGAGCCGCGCGAGCATGGCGTCCGCCCGGCTCCACCGCGCGGGCCCGACCCGGTGGCCCAGCCGGGCACGCAGCCGCGGGCCGTACCGCCGTCCGGCGCGGAACGCCAGCCCATCACCCAGGACCGCCGCGACGATCATCGCGAGCAACGCCGGGCCCAGCCGCAAGGTACCGTTGTAGGTGAGGAAGCCGACGAGCAGCAGGGTAGCCTCACCCGGCACCAGCAGGCCGAAGATCACCGCGGTCTCGCCCATCACGATCAACGCGGCGACCAGGTAGATCCACAGGGTGGGCAGACCCTGCACCAAGGTCAGCAGATCGTGCACTCAGGCCCCCGGGACACGGGAGTCAGCATGCCAGCCGGGGGAACGACCCGGACAGCAGTTTCACCAGAGATCAGGGGCACCTGGGGGTGACCCCGACGCAGCCTGCGCGAGCGCAGGCGGAAGGATAGAGGGTATGCAGCTTCGCACCGACCTCCGCAACGTCGCCATCATCGCTCACGTCGACCACGGCAAGACCACCCTGGTCGACGCCATGTTGCGGCAGGCTGGCGCGTACGGCGCCCGGGGTGAGACGACCGAGCGGGTGATGGACTCCGGTGACCTGGAACGGGAGAAGGGCATCACCATCCTGGCCAAGAACACCGGCGTGCACTACCTGCCGGCGGACGGCTCCGACCCGGTCACCATCAACATCATCGACACCCCCGGCCACGCCGACTTCGGTGGCGAGGTGGAGCGCGGCCTGACCATGGTCGACGGTGTGGTGCTCCTGGTCGACGCGAGCGAGGGCCCGCTGCCGCAGACCCGCTTCGTGCTGCGTAAGGCGCTGCGGGCGCGACTCCCGATCATCCTCGTGATCAACAAGGTGGACCGGCCGGACGCCCGGATCAAGGAGGTCGTGGACGACACCTACGAGCTCTTCCTCGACCTGGACGCCGACGAGGAGCAGATCGACTTCCCGATCGTCTACGCCTGCGCCCGCGACGGCATCGCCTCGCTGACCCAGCCCGCCGACGGCTCGGTGCCGGACGACAGCACCTCGCTGGAGCCGCTGTTCCGCACCCTGCTGGACACCATCCCGCCGCCCGCGTACGAGGACGGCGCGCCGCTGCAGGCACACGTCACCAACCTCGACGCCTCGCCGTTCCTCGGCCGGCTGGCGCTGTGCCGGGTCCGCCAGGGCACGATCAACAAGGGTCAGACGGTGGCCTGGTGCCGCACCGACGGCAGCACCCAGCGGGTCCGCATCTCCGAGATGCTGATGACCGAGGGCCTGGAGCGCAAGCCGGCCGACTCGGCCGGCCCTGGCGACATCATCGCCGTCGCCGGCATCCCCGAGATCATGATCGGTGAGACGCTGGCCGACGCGGAGCACCCGGTGGCGCTGCCGCTGATCACCGTCGACGAGCCGGCCATCTCGATGACCATCGGCACCAACACCTCGCCGCTGGTCGGCCGGGTCAAGGGCTCCAAGGTCACCGCGCGGATGGTGAAGGACCGGCTGGACAAGGAACTGATCGGCAACGTCTCGCTGCGGGTGCTGCCCACCGAGCGGCCGGACGCCTGGGAGGTGCAGGGCCGCGGTGAGCTGGCGCTGGCCATCCTGGTCGAGCAGATGCGCCGGGAGAGCTACGAGCTGACCGTCGGCAAGCCTCAGGTGGTCACCCGGGAGATCGACGGCAAGACCTGCGAGCCGGTCGAGCGGCTGACCATCGACGCGCCGGAGGAGTACCTGGGTGCGATCACCCAGCTGCTGGCCACCCGCAAGGGCCGGATGGAGCAGCTGGTCAACCACGGCACCGGCTGGATCCGGATGGAGTGGCTGGTCCCGGCGCGCGGCCTGATCGGCTTCCGCACCGAGTTCCTCACCGACACCCGGGGCACCGGCATCCTGCACCACGTCTTCGAGTCCTACGAGCCGTGGTTCGGTGAGCTGCGTACCCGCAACAACGGTTCGCTGGTCGCCGACCGCTCCGGCGCGGTCACCGCCTTCGCGATGATCAACCTGCAGGAGCGCGGGCAGCTCTTCGTCGACCCGACCACCGAGGTGTACGAGGGCATGATCGTCGGGGAGAACTCCCGCTCCGACGACATGGACGTCAACATCACCAAGGAGAAGAAGCTCACCAACATGCGGGCGTCGACCTCGGACGAGACCGAGAAGCTGATCCCGCCGCGCAAGCTGTCGCTGGAGCAGGCGCTCGAGTTCTGCCGCGAGGACGAGTGCGTCGAGGTCACCCCGACCGCCGTCCGGATCCGCAAGGTGATGCTCGACCAGCAGTTGCGTGGTCGGGCGGCGGCCCGCCGTAAGCACGCCGGCTGACCCACCAGCACCCGGCACCGGGCGCGTCGGCCGCTTGCGGCCGGCGCGCCCGGCCGCTTTTCAGCGGGGGTACGCCGGCCCCACTCGGTCGGCCCGCCCGTGATCGGCTACGGTCACCGGCATGACCTGGGATGATCTCGACGCCCACCTGGACAAGGTGCCCGGCACCGTCTCGGCGTACGTGGGCCGGCTCGACGCGCCCCCGACCTGGACCCGCCACGCCGACGCCGCCCACTACGCCGCCAGCACCATGAAGGCGGGGGTGCTCGCCGCGCTGCACCGCGCCGCCGAAGCCGGCACGCTGGAGCTGGACGCCCCGGTCCCGGTGGTCAACGAGTTCGACTCGGCCCAGCCCGGCACGCCCCGATTCTCCTGCGCGCAGCACTACGACAACGACGACGCGGTCTGGGACCGGGTGGGTGGCACCGCGCCGCTGCGCTGGCTGGCCGACCGGATGATCGTGCGGTCCAGCAACCTGGCCACGAACCTGGTCATCGGGCAGGTCGGGCTGCCGGCGGTGGCCGAGGTGTGGGCGCTGGCCGGTGCCCGGCACAGCGTCACCGGCCGGGGCATCGAGGACTTCGCCGCCCGCGAGGCCGGCATCACCAACCTGGTCACCGCCGCCGACCTGGCCGCCCTGCTCGGCGCACTGGCCACCGGGGCCACCACCCCCGGCCGGCTCGCGTCGCCGGCCGGCTGCACGGCCATGCTGGACGTCCTGCTCGCCCAGGAGCACCGCGAGGACCTGGCCGCCGGCCTGCCCGAGGGCACCCGGATCGCGCACAAGGGCGGTTGGGTGCGCGGCGTCCGGCACGGCGCCGGGGTAGTGCTGCCCGACGACGCCCCGCCGTACCTGATCGTCGTCTGCACCACCACCGACCTGGCCGACGGCGGCCCGAGCGGAGACGAGGTCGAGGACGACGCCTGCCGGCTGATCGCCAACGTCTCGGCGCAGGTCTGGGCGGCCCGCCACCAGCTCTGACCCGCACCCGCCGATCCCGGCTAGGCTGCTCGCACCCCCACCCCGGAGCCGCTGATGCCCCGCAGTCGTACTCTCCTGGCCGCATTCCTCGCCGTGACGGTGGCGAACCTGCTGGCCAACGCCACCGGTGGCGGGGTGGCCGAGCTGCTCACCAAGCCGCTGCTGATGCCGCTGCTGGCCGCGTACCTCTGGCGGGCCACCGCCGAGCGCGGTGCCCGTCCGGACCGGTTGGTGCTCGCCGCGCTCGCCTTCTCCACCGGCGGCGACGTGGCGCTGCTGGGCGACGGCACCGGCTGGTTCACGGCCGGCATGGCCTGCTTCCTCGCCGCCCACCTCTGCTACCTCGCGGCGTTCACCCGGCACGGCGCCGCGCCCGCGCTGCGCCGTGCGCCGCTGGTCGCGGTCCCGCTGGTGTACGCGGTGCTGACCGTCGTCGCGCTGACCTGGATGTGGGCGGGACTGACGGACGCCGGGCTGGCCGTTCCGGTGGCCGGGTACGCGCTCGCGCTGGCCGCGATGGCCAGCACCGCCGTCACCCAGGGCTGGCGGGTCGGTCTCGGCGCCGCGCTGTTCCTCGGGTCCGACCTGTTGATCGCCACCGGGGTGGCTGGAGTGGCACAGCCACCCGGCGCGCCAGTGCTGGTCATGGCGAGTTACGCGGCCGGCCAGGCGCTGATCGTCATCGGCCGGGCCGGCCACGCCGGAACGCCGGCCGACGCACCGGTCACTCCAACAACTGCGCCCGTAGCCCGGTGAGAACCTCGTCGGTCAGCCCGAGCCCGTCGCGCAGGTAGCCGTCGAACGAGCCGTGCACCCGGCGGACCTCCTGGTAGCCGGCGTCGAGGTACTCCGGGCGGACCTCCAGCACCGGCAGCACCGCGTCGACGTCCAGCTCGGGCTGCCGCCGCCGCATCGCCTCGATGATCACCGCGCGGAGGCTGTCGGTCAGCTGGTTGTTGCGCAGGTACTCGGCGCGGATCGTGGCCTCGTCCACTCCGAGCGCGGTCAGCAGGATGACGGTGAGCCAACCGGTGCGGTCCTTGCCGGCGGAGCAGTGGTAGACCAGCGGCAGGTTCTCCGGCCGGGTCGCCAGCCGTACCGCCTCGGCGAAGCCGACCCGCGCCGACGCTCCGGTGACGAACCACCGGTAGATCTCCGCCATCGCCCCCGCCGTGCCCTGCCGGGCCAACTCCGCGTACGAGTTCAGGTCGTGGCCGAGCAGCACCGCCGAGACGTACGTGAAGACCGGGTGCTCCGGGTCGTGCACCGGCAGATGCACCATCCGGGGCTCCCCGACGAGCCGGTCCGCCGGAGCCACCGCGATCTCCGAGCCGTCACGCAGGTCGAGCACGCAGGCCGGCCCGAGCTTCGCGAGCACCGGCAGGTCCTCGTCGGTGAGCCGGCCCAACGCCGGGGTACGGATCAGCCGTCCGGCGCGCACTCGTCGGCCGTCGGCACCGACCAGGCCGCCCAGGTCACGCGCGTTCGGCGCACCCACCATCTCCCAGTCCCGCCCGGTCATCCGGTCTCCCCTCCCGCCGCGTGCCTGCGTATAGGGTGCCCCACATGACGATCTCGGCGGTACGCACCCACCGGGTTTCCGCACCCCTCCACACCCCCTTCGTCACCGCGCTACGCCGTACCACCACAGTGGACACACTGGTCGTCGAGCTGGTCGACGCCGACGGCCGGTCCGGCTTCGGCGAGGCGCCGCAGGTCTGGCAGGTCACCGGCGCGTCGGTCGCCGGAGCTGAGGCGTGCGTGCGGGAGCTGCTCGGGCCGCTGCTCACCGGACGCGACCCGGACGACCTGGTGACCCGCTGCGCCGAGGTACAGCGCGCGGTGGTCGGCAACGAGGCGGCGAAGGCCGCGGTGGACGTGGCCCTGCACGACCTGGCCGCCCGGCGGCTGGGCGTACCCCTGGTGCGGCTGCTCGGCGGCACCAAGCTGCGGGTGCCCACGGACGTCACGCTGGCCGCGGGCGACGCGGTGGACCTGGCAGCGGCCGCACGGCAGCGACAGGCCGACGGCTTCGGCGTGCTCAAGCTGAAGGTCGGCACCGACGCGGCCGGCGACCTGGACCGGGTGCGGGCGGTCCGCTCGGCGGTCGGCGCCGGGGTCCAGATCCGCCTCGACGCCAACCAGGGCTGGACGCCCCGCGAGGCGGTCCGGGTGATCCGCGGCATCGAGGACGCGGGGCTCGATGTGGAGCTGGTCGAGCAGCCGGTGGCCCGCTGGGACCTGGACGGGATGGCCTGGGTCAGCGACCGGGTGTCCGTGCCGATCCTGGCCGACGAGGCGGTCTTCGGGGTTCGTGACCTGGTGGAGGTGATCCGCCGCCGGGCCGCCGACCTGGTCAACGTCAAGCTGGCCAAGTGCGGCGGGCTGCACCCGGCGCGCACCCTGCTGGATCTGGCCTCCGCGCACGGGCTCGGCACGGTGGTGGGGTCGATGATGGAGACCCAGATCGGCATCGGCGCGGCCGCGAGCCTGGTCGCCGCGTACGGCACCACCGCAGTCTCCGACCTGGACGCCGCCTGGTGGCTGGCCTGGTCGCCGGTGCACGGCGGGCTGCACTACGAGGCAGCCACCGTGGTGCTTCCGGACGCCCCCGGCCTGGGCATTTCCGGCTTGGCTGAAGCAAAGATACAGACCCGCAGTTGATGATCGTTAGTTTCTTTCATATGGTTTCCGGAGGACGGCCGACACGAGCTGGGGGTTGACGTGGAGCTGCAACCGGGCCGCGAGGCCGTCGTCCGGGTCGCGGTGGCGACGCTCTGGACCCGCCCCGAGGCGGTCCGCGCCGTCGACGGGCCGGCGCTCACCGCGCGCGCCGACATCCCGGCCTGGGTCTCCGGCCTGGACACCGACCAGCAGGTCGGCGACTGCGTGCTGAGCCAACTGCTGCTGGGTGAGCGGGTGCTCATCAGCGAGCTGCGCCCGGACGGTTGGGCGCGGGTGGTGGCCGTCGAGCAGCCCGCCGCCACGCTGGATCCGCGCGGCTACCCGGGCTGGCTACCGGCCGACCAACTGGCCCCCGTCGACCCGGCCGTCACCGGCCGCCCGCTGGTGGTGGACGCCACGGTCATCGGGCTGCGCGCCGCGCCGGACGGGCCGGTCGTGCTGCCCGGCGTGGTCGTCGGCACCCGTCTCGTCCCGGCCGGTCCGGCGCTCAACGGTTGGCAGCCGGTGCACGTCCCCGGTCAGGCCGCGCCGCTCTGGCTGCCCGACGGCCAGTTGGTCCCGGCACCGGCCGAGCCGCCCAGCGCCGCCGATGCGCTCGCGGTGGCGCAGCGGCTGCTGCACGTGGCCTACGTCTGGGGCGGGCTCTCCTCGTACGGCATCGACTGCTCCGGGCTGGTGCACCTGGCCTGGCGCCGGTTCGGGGTGCTGCTGCCCCGCGACGCGGCCGACCAGGCGGCGGCGACCACCCCCCTGCCGCTGGGCGCGGAACGCCCCGGAGACCTCTACTTCTTCGCCCGCCCCGGCCGGAAGATCCACCACATCGGAATCGTCACGGCCGTCCCCGGCGACCACGAGAACCGGCGGATGCTGCACGCCTGCTACCGGCGGCGGCGGGTCGTGGAGGAGCCAATGCCGGCCGATCGGACCGCGACCCTGGTCGGCGTGCACCGGGTCTGACCAGCCGGGCGCGTCCCCACGCCCGGCCGGCGGTGGTCAGCGCCGGGCCTCGGCCAGCTCGCGCCGCCGGTCCCGGGAGGACTTCACCAGACTGGCGATCGTGGCGACGCCGAGCGTGCCGAGGATGATCAGCAGGGACAGCCAGATCGGGATGTGCGGCGCCCAGCCCACGTGCTCCCCGCCGTTGATGAACGGCAGGTTGTTGTCGGCCAGCGCCTCCAGCACCAGCTTGACCCCGATGAAGCCGAGCACCACGGCCAGCCCGTAGCTCAGGTAGATCAGCCGGTCGAGCAGGCCACCGAGCAGGAAGTAGAGCTGGCGCAGGCCCATCAGCGCGAAGACGTTCGCGGTGAAGACCAGGTACGGCTCCTGGGTGATGCCGAAGATCGCCGGGATCGAGTCCAACGCGAAGATCAGGTCGGTGGTGCCGATCGCGATCATCACGATCAGCATCGGGGTGAACAGCCGCCGGCCGTTGAAGTGCGTGGTCAGCTTCGCGCCGTCGTAGTCCTTGGAGATCGGCAGTGCCTTGCGGCTCCACCGGATCAACAGGTTTTCGGAGAACTCGTCCTCGTCCGGCTCACCCTGCCGGGCCAGGTTGACCGCGGTGTAGATCAGGAAGGCGCCGAAGATGTAGAAGACCCAGGAGAACTGCGAGATCAAGGCGGCGCCGGCGGCGATGAATCCGCCGCGCATCACCAACGCCAGCACGATGCCGACCAGCAACACCTTCTGCTGGTACTGCCGGGGCACACCGAAGCGGGCCATGATGATCACGAAGACGAAGAGGTTGTCCACCGAGAGGCTGTACTCGGTGAGCCAGCCGGTGTAGAACTGCCCGGCCGCGCTGGCCCCGGAGGTCAACCAGACACCGGCGCCGAAGAGCAGGGCCAGGCCGACGTAGAAGCTGACCCAGAGACTCGACTCACGCACGCTCGGCTCGTGCGGGCGTCGACCGATGATCAACAGGTCGACGAGCAGGACCGCAGTCAGTGCGACGAGGGTCCCCGCCCACACCAATCCGGACACGTCCAACGTTCATTCCTCCGGCAGACACGCGGCGTCGGGCACACCGTACGCCCCTGCGGGTCCCGGCGTGCCGCTCACGCTCACTCTGGTGACTGTCGGAGGTCTCTTCCGCCACCGCCCGCGAGCGGGACGGCGACCGACGGCGCCGGGTCGTACGCCGAAAACCGGCGGTCGACCGTGCTGACGACTCCGTCGCGAGGGAATACTCCCCTCCTCGATGACCATTCTTGCCCACCACGCCGTGTGATCGCACCCCGGGTAGCCGGTGTTACCGGCCACCCGCCGGCCGGGAATACCCCGCGACACACGGTCTAACGCGTCCTAGGAGGCTAGTGCGTGTCGGGTGCGGCGAGCGGGTCGGCGAGCGACCAGCCGGCGGCGAGCAACGCGTCGCAGGCAGCCACCGCCCGGGGCAGCCGCTCGGCGTGCGGTCCCACCAGCTCCACCACCGGCACGCCGCACCCGGCCAGCTCGGTGCGGAACCGCTCGGTCATCCAGCCCCGCAGGTGCTCCCCGTCACGCAGCCCGTCGTCGGCGAAGGGCACGCCCCGGTGGTCGGTCAGCAGGTACAGCGCAGGTCGACGGGCCGCCGCCCGGACCGCCGGAGACGTACTACCGAGGTAGCGCTCCTCCCAGACAGCGGTGGCCCGCGCGTCGGTGTCGCAGAAGAGCAGCGGCCCGGACGAGCGGGCCGCCGCGTCCTCGGCCGCCTGCTGCTCGCGGACCACCGTGCGGAAGTCATCCCGATCCCAGCTCACGTCGAAGACGCTCGCCCCGGGCGAGTCTTCCCGCAGCCGGGCCAGCTTGCGGGCGGTCAGCTCCCGGCCGTACTCCGGCACCCAGCCGGTGCGGTAGTGCGCGGCGAGCGCCATCGCCATCGTGGTGGTGCCGGTCGACTCGGCACCGACCACCACCACCCGCCGGACGAACCAGGCGCGCACCGGCGGGCTCAGCCACCGCCAGTGACCCACCGGGTCCGCCCGCACGGCGGTCCCGGAGACCGGCACGGTCCGCCGGTCCGGATCCACCGACACGGGTACGGCGTCGAAGCGGCGGGCCAACTCGGCGCCGTACGCCTCAGAGGAGAAGACGGCGTCCACCGCCCCCGGTCCGACCGCCTCGCGGAACACCGCGCAGTGCGCGTCCCAGACCACCGGGTCGGCGTAGTCCACCGGGTGGTCGTCGTACCGGCCGACGAACCGGACCCACGGGGTGTCCGCGTGCACCTCCCGCAGCCAGTCCAGCCGCACCTCGAGCGGGATGGACTCGCGGCGCGAGGGCGCCACCACCACGGTGACCGTGGCGCACCGGGCAGCCGCGGCCGCGATCAGCGCGTGGTGCCCGGCGTGCGGCGGATAGAACTTCCCCACCACCATCCCGTGCCGGAATTCCGCAGCGTCCGCCTGCTCCGGCGAGCGGGGTGTCGGCGGGCGGGGTGTCGGCCGGCGGTCTGGTGCCCGCTCGGTCACGCGGTGACCCGGGCCGGGCCGGGCGGGACGTGGGTCGGCCGGTCGGCCCGGCGCAGGTCCGCACGCCAGGCCCGCAGCCCGAGCACGCAGAGGGCGAGGAACACCAGGTACAGGACGGCGGTCAGGTGCAGCCCCTTGTACGCGTAGAGCGGGATGTAGATCAGGTCGGCGGCGATCCAGAGCCACCAGCTCTCCACCCGCTTGCGGGTCTGCCCGTATGTGGCCAGCAGGGACAGCGTGGTGGTCAGCGCGTCCGGCAGCGGCACCGTCGAGTCGGTGGCCCGGTCCAGCAGGACCCAGAGCGCGCCGGTGAGCAGCACCCCTGCGACGGCCAGCGCCAGCCACTCCCGCCGCCCGGTCCGGCTCACCGTGAGCCGGGTCCGCCGCTCGCCACCGAACAGCCAGTGCCACCAGCCGTAGCAGCCGAGCGCGACGTAGACGACCTGGAGCCCGGCGTCGGCGTACAGGCCGGCGGTCCAGAACAGCAGCATGAGCAGCAGCACGTTGGCGATGCCGACCGGCCAGTTCGCGATCCGCTGCCGGGCCACCAGCCAGACGTTGAGCACGCCGGTGGCGAACCCGAGCAGTTCCGCCCACGTGGTCCCGGTGCCGGCCACCCGGAACGCGGTGCCGGTGAGCCAGTCGATCATCACAGCGCCCTCCCGGGCACCCACCCTAGGGCCACTGTCGACACCGGAACAGACCCCACCACGCCGTCGGGCCGGCCCGCCGTGGGAGGCTTCCGACATGGTGCTTGAGGTCGCGTTGATCGACGTACTGCCCGGACACGAGGATGAGTTCGCCGCCGCGTACGCCCAGGGTCACCCGGTGCTCGCCGGCGCACCCGGCTGCCGGTCGGTGCGGATGACCCGGGGGATCGAGTCCCCGACCCGGTTCGTGCTGCTGGTCGAGTGGGACTCGGTCGAGGCGCACAACGACAACTTCCGGGCCACCGAGCGGTTCACCCGGTGGCGCGAGCTGATCGGGCCGCACTTCGCCGGGCCTCCCCTCGTCGAGCACTTCATCGACGTACCGGCCTGAGCGGAGCTGTCGTACCCCGCGGTTATCGTGCCCACCGCACGCGCCGGCCGCCGGTCCCGACGGGCTCGGGGGCGCCGGGCCCGGTGGCCGCGCGGCGCCGCTGCCCTCATTCCCCGACGCGTCGGGCCAGCGCGGTGACCGTCTCCGCCGGTGACAACGCGGCGGCCAGCAGCGCCTCGGTCATCCGCTCGTACCGGTCGACGTCCAGCACGGTGGCCAGCCGGACGTCGGTGGTCAACGCCTCCAGCATCACCGTCCGCGGGTCCGCCGGGTCGGGGAAGGCATACCAGGAGTACGGGGTGAGCGGGTGCAGCCCGCCGTCGGCCGCCGCGCCACGGGGCAACAGCCGGATCGTCACGTGGGCCAGCCCGGTCACGGCGACCAGGTGCCGCAGTTGCTCACGCCAGACCGGGACCGGCAAATCGCCCGGGTCGCAGGCCGCCTCGGCGAGCACCACCGTGTAGCGCGCTGGGTCGGCGCGACGCAGCACCCTCCTGCCGCAGACCCCGGGCACGCACCTCGGCGTCCACGTCGATCTCCGGCGTGAACAGGGCGCCGGGCGGAGACCCGGAACCGGGCGTACTCCGGCGTCTGGAGCAGCCCCGGCACGACCGCCGGCTGGTACTCGACGATGTGGGCAGCGCCCGCCTCCAGCTCGGCGTACGTACGCTGCCGCTCGCTCATCTCGCCCAGCGTCTTCCACCAGCCGCGACTGGTGGCCGCGTCCCGGGCGATCACGATCAGCGCGTCCCGAGCCGGCGCCGGCACCTGGTAGATGTCCAGCAGATCCAGCACGTCGGCGAGGTCCGGTCGGCTCTGGCCCAGCTCGATGCGGGACAGTTTCGACGTCGAGGCCCAGCCCAGCCGGTCACAGACCTGCTCCAGGGTCAACGCCTCGCGCCGGCGTAGCTGGCGCAGCTCGGCACCGAGCCGCACACGTCGAATGACAGGACTCGTTGGCAACGGCATCCCCGCCTCCCCACCGAGGGAGAGTACGCAGGACGGTCACCCAGTGCAATACCGTGCTCGCACACCGCTACCGACTGACCTCTCCCGACGACCGATCGGACCGGCCCGTACCTGCCGTTCCGCACCCGCTGTGGCCGCCGGGGCGGCCGTCACTTCACGCCGGTCGCGTCCATTCCGCGCAGCTCCTTCTTCAGGTCGGAGACCTCGTCGCGGATCCGGGCCGCCAGCTCGAACTGCAGCTCGCGGGCGGCGGCCAGCATCTGGTCGTTCAGCTCCTGGATGAGCTGGGCCAGGTCGGCGCGGGCCATCCCCTCCCGCGAGGTGGTGGTGGCGGCCGCCCGACTCCGGCTGCGGGTCTCCTTGACCGGCGCCTTGCCCCGGGAGAGCTGGCGCACCGCACCGCCGACCCGGGAGTTTTCGGTGTCCTCCGCCTCGCGGTAGATGTCGTCCAGGATGTCGTGGATCTTCTTGCGCAGCGGCTCCGGGCTGACCCCGTGCGCCTCGTTGTGCGCGATCTGCTTCGCCCGCCGCCGATCGGTCTCGTCGATCGCGTTCGCCATCGACGGAGTGATCTTGTCGGCGTACATGTGCACCTGACCGGAGACGTTACGGGCGGCCCGCCCGATGGTCTGGATCAGCGACCGGCCGCTGCGCAGGAAGCCCTCCTTGTCAGCGTCGAGGATCGCCACCAACGACACCTCGGGCAGGTCCAGACCTTCGCGGAGCAGGTTGATGCCGACCAGCACGTCGTAGTCGCCCTTGCGCAGCTCGCGCAGCAGCTCCACCCGGCGCAGCGTGTCGACCTCCGAGTGCAGGTAACGCACCCGGATGCCGTTCTCCAGCAGGTAGTCCGACAGGTCCTCGGCCATCTTCTTGGTCAGCGTGGTGACCAGCACCCGTTCGTCCCGATCGGTACGCAGCTTGATCTCGTGCATCAGGTCGTCGATCTGGCCCTTGGTCGGCTTGATCACGACCTCCGGGTCGACCAGCCCGGTGGGCCGGATGACCTGCTCGACGAACTCACCCTGAGCCTGCTCCAGCTCCCACGGGCCGGGGGTCGCGGAGAGGTAGACCATCTGGCCGACCCGCTCCAGGAACTCGTCGAAGCGCAGCGGCCGGTTGTCGGCCGCGCTGGGCAGCCGGAAGCCGTGGTCGATGAGCATCCGCTTGCGGGACGCGTCGCCCTCGTACATGCCGCCGATCTGCGGGATCGTCACGTGCGACTCGTCGACGACGGTGAGGAAGTCGTCCGGGAAGTAGTCGAGCAGGCAGTGCGGCGGGCTGCCGGGCAGCCGCCCATCCATGTGCATCGAGTAGTTCTCGATGCCCGAGCAGAAGCCCACCTGCCGCATCATCTCGATGTCGTAGGTGGTGCGCATCCGCAGCCGCTGCGCCTCCAGCAGCTTGCCCTGCCGCTCCAGCTCGGCGAGCCGTTCGGCCAGCTCCGCCTCGATGTCGCGGATCGCCCGCTCCATCCGCTCCGGGCCGGCCGCGTAGTGCGTGGCCGGGAAGATGACCAGCTGGTCGACCTCGCGGACCACGTCACCGGTCAGTGGATTGAGGTAGTAGAGCTTCTCCACCTCGTCGCCGAACAGCTCGATGCGGACCGCCAACTCCTCGTACGCCGGGATGATCTCCAGCGTGTCGCCGCGGACCCGGAACGTGCCCCGCTGGAAGGCCATGTCGTTGCGGGTGTAGCGGATGTCGACCAGCCGCCGCAGCAACTGGTCGCGGTCGACCTCCTGGCCGACGCCGACCCGGATCGCCCGGTCCAGGTACTCCTCCGGGGTGCCCAGGCCGTAGATCGCCGACACGGTGGCCACCACGACCACATCACGGCGGGTGAGCAGCGACATCGTCGCCGAGTGCCGCAGCCGCTCGACCTCCTCGTTGATCGAGGAGTCCTTCTCGATGTAGGTGTCGGTCTGCGGGATGTACGCCTCGGGCTGGTAGTAGTCGTAGTACGAGACGAAGTATTCGACGGCGTTGTCCGGCAGCAGCTCGCTGAACTCCTTGGCCAGCTGCGCGCAGAGCGTCTTGTTCGGGGCGAGCACCAGGGTCGGGCGCTGCAGCCGCTCGATCAGCCACGCGGTGGTGGCGCTCTTGCCGGTGCCGGTCGCGCCGAGCAGCACCGTGTTGCGGTCGCCGCGCCGAACCCGACGCTCCAGATCGTCGATGGCGGCCGGCTGGTCGCCGGCCGGCTGAAACTCACTGACGACCTGGAAGCGGCCGTCCAGCCGAGGAATGTCGAGCGCCATGACCTCAACGGTACGCCGGAGGTCCGACAGGAACGGCCGTCACGCCGGGTACGTGATCAGCTTCAATATTCCCATTGTGTGGCGCATGTCACCGGCACTAGGCTCTCGCTGTAGGCCGCTCGCGGCGGCCGACCGGGCCGGTGGCCAGGCCGTCATCTCGGCCGGCCGCCCCCGGCACAGCGGGTCGCAGCACCCGGCGCGTCCGGCGTGCGCACCCGTGTGGTCGCGCTCGAGGCGCAGACCGGCCGCCGCGAGCGCCCTGCTCGTCACCCCGGCGCCGCCCCGCCCGTTTCACATCCGTGGACACCTCTCCGAAGCCGGCACGCGACATCGATCCCGGGGACACGTCCCGGCCCACCGACACCGCCGGTCCGTCCCCGGCCAGCCGCCGCCGACGGACAATCCTGCTGATGCTCGGCCTGACCGCGGTGACGTCCGCGACGGCGCTGGTGATCGGGCTGTTGAGCTGGGCTCCCGACCCGCCCGAGCCGGCCCGGCCGCTGACCGTCGCCGAGGGCGAGCGGTTGGCCGCGATGCGGGTCACCAACCTGCGGGACCTGCGCGCCGGGGTCCATGTCACGATCGGCACCGATGCCGCCCGTACCGAACTGGTCGGCTGGGTGGACTGGTCGCGGACGCTGCTCTACCTCGACGTGGGTGGTCCGGGCGCGGGCGCCGAGCGGGGCCTGTTGCAGAGAGCCGGCCCGTTGCTGGTGATCCGACCGGACCCGGCCGCGGTGCCCACCCCCGCCGCGCCACCACTGGTGCCCCCGGCGGACCGCTGGCGGCTGCACCACCTGGCACCCGGCGCGGGCCTGGCACCCGTGCTCGACCTGCTTCTCGGCCTCGCCGCCGACCGCCCGGACCCCGCCCAGGCGCTACGGGACAGCGGTGCCCGCTGGGTGGCCCGGGACACCGTCGCAGCCGGGCCGGTGGACGTCCTTGAGGCGCCGCTACCCGGCGAGACCTCACCCCCCGCCAGCGGCACAGCGCCGGGAAGTACAGCACCGACGACCAGGGCAGGCGGCGACGTCGACGGGCAGCCCCGCTACTGGCTCGACCAGGACGCCCGGCTGCACAAGCTGGTCCTCCGGCTGCGCGACGTCGGCTCGATCACGGTGACCCTCAACCGGGCGGACCGGCCGACGCTGCGCCCGGTGGACGCACTCGGTGGCCGGCCCGGGCAACCCCGCGCGCTCACCGGCGCCGAACAGGACCGACTGGACCGGATGCCGACCCGGCTGCGCGCCCAGGGCGGCGCCGCGCTGACCTTGACGGCGCCGACGGGCACGGACACCAACCTGCGAGGCGCCGGCTGGTTGAACTGGACCGCCCGCACCGCCTACCTGGCCACCGCCGACCTGGGCGTACCGGATCGCCGGACCCTGCTGCGGCGGGACACCGCCGGCCTGGCCCGGGTGGACGTGCCGGCCGCGGCCGGTGGCGGCGGCACCGCGGAAACGCCCGGTCGGCCGCCGCTGCCGCCCCCCGCCGGGGCGTGGCGGTTCACCCGGTCCGGCACGGACGACCTGAGCCTGCTGGTCGGGGCCGCGGTGGCCGCCGCCGGGCCATCCGGGCAGCGTGGTGCGGCCGTGCGGGTACGCGAGGACGTCGCCGGCGGGCGGACCGTGGACGTCGTCGAGCTGCGCACGGCCGACGCGCGGCTGCGCTACTGGATCGACCGGGTCGGGTCGCTGCGCCGGCTGGAGCTGCACACCGCCCCCGGCGCGTGGGCGCAGCTGGACCTCAACCCCGCCTCGGTACCCCGACTGACCCCGGTGCCCCGCCCGGCAGCCCCCGGCGGCACCCGGCGTCCCGGCGCACCCTGATCCCCCGCGACGCGGGCGGCACGCGCCCGGTAAAACGCCCCGGTGTCAGCCGTGCCGCTCAGGGCCGCCAGCCGGTCTGCGCGGCCCACTGCTCGGCCCGCAGGTACTCCTCGTCGAACCACGGGTCGCGGGCCGTACCGGATCCGGTGCCGTCCGGCGCCGCGTCGACCAACTCGCGCTTGAGCAGCAGGTAAGCCGCCCGCTGGTCCGGGTCGGCGCGCAGGTGGTCGCGCATCAGCAGCGCGTACCGCCAGCCCGGCGAGCCGGCGGCCCGCACGTGCACGCGCACCGGGCGGGCAGGGTCGGCGCTGCCGTGCAACCGCTTCTCCCACCGACCGCTGCCGGCCGGACGGGGATCGTCCCACCACTGCCCCGGCACCGGCGGGAACCCGGCGTTCGCCAGCCGGTCGGCCAGCACCCCGTCGGCGTCGGCGAGGCTGGGCACGGCCACCTGCACGTCGATGACGTCCTCGGCGGCGAGGCCGGGCACCGCGGTCGAGCCGATGTGGTCGATCCGCAGGTCGGCCGGGGCGAGCGCGTGTCGGATCCGGGCGGCCAGCCGGGCGTACTGCTCGGGCCAGTTCGGGTCGGTCCCGGTCGGGTCGACCCGGCCCGGCGGAACCACCCGCCGCTCCCGCAGGTTGTGCTCGTAGGGCAGCAGCCGCTGGTGCCAGAGTGCGTCGACGGCGGCGTGCAGCTCCGCCAGGCTTCCGTCGTTGGTCAGCACCACGTCCGCCACGGCGCGGCGACGGGCGTCGTCGGCCTGCGCGGCGATCCGCCGCTCGGCCTCCGCACGGTCCATCCCACGATCGCGCGCCAGGCGTTCTAGTCGGGCCGCCACGTCCGTCTGCACCACGACCACCAGGTGGTACGTGGGCGCGAGACCCACCTCGACCAGCAGCGGTACGTCGTTCACGACGATCGCGTCGGGCGCCGCCGCGGCGGCCAGCTCGGCGGTGCGGGCACGGACCCGGGGATGGGTGATCGCCTCCAACCGCCGGCGGGCGGTCTCGTCGGCGAACACCACCGCACCCAGTGCGGCGCGGTCCAGTGCGCCGTCGGCGTCCAGCACCTCGGTGGAGAACGTGGCGACGATCTCGGCCAGGCCCTCGGTGCCCGGTGCGACGACCTCCCGGGCCACCCGGTCGGAGTCGATGAGCACCGCACCCCGCTCGACCAGCCGCGCGGCCACCGCGCTCTTGCCCGACCCGATACCGCCGGTCAATCCCACCCTCAGCACCGGACCAGTCAACCGGATCACGAGCCCCGTCGCCAAACTCGCCCGCGGCCCGGCGAGATCGTGCTCGTTGGCGCCGGCAGCGCGGCGACCGGCTCCTCGGCCTGCCGGCTCGGGGCCGGGCAACCTCCTGAAGGGACATCCCTAGTGTCTCTATTCCAGTAATAGAATACTGCCATGGAGCTGACTCCAGCCGAGCTGACCGTGCTGGGCTTGATCATCGAACGCGCCCGGCACGGCTACGACCTGGAGCAGGTGATCGAGCAACGCGGCATCCGGCAGTGGTCCGACGTCGGGTTCTCCTCGATCTACTACCTGCTCGCCAAGCTGGAGAAGCGCGGCCTGGTCCACGTTCCCGAGGCTCCCGCCGCCCCAAAGTCCCGCCGCGTGTACCACGCCACCGCCCAGGGCCGAGAGGCTGCGGCGCGCACCGCGCTGGCTCTCATCGAGGAACCACGGCCGGTCCCGCACCCGTTTCTCGTCGGTATCGCCAACCTGCCCCTGCTCTCCGATCAGGAGTACGCACAGGCGCTACGCACCCGGTTGGCGCGGATCGAAGCCCGCATCGAGGCGGTCCAGGTGGCGCAGCAGGCGCAAGCCCCCCTCCCGCGACCGGCGCGTGAAGTGTTCTCGTACTCGCTGAGCCTCCTCGAGGCAGAAAGGCAGTGGCTCGCCGCCCGAGCCCAGGTGCCTGATGACGGACAAGACTGACTTCAAGAAGACCACCGACGCCTATCAGGCCAGACGAGGCCAGTTCCGGATCGTGGACGTGCCCGACATGCAGTACCTCATGATCGACGGCCACGGCGACCCGAACACCTCACCGGCATTCACCGACGCCGTCGAAGCCCTCTACCCGGTGGCCTACAAGCTGAAGTTCGCCAGCAAACGAAACCTCGGGCGCGACTACGTCGTCCCGCCCCTGGAGGGCCTGTGGTGGGCCGATGACATGGACTCCTTCACCGCGGGGCGCGACAAGTCACGGTGGGACTGGACGCTGATGATCATGGCCCCGGACTGGATCAACCAGGACATGGTCACCGCCGCCATGGAGCAGGCCGGAGCCAGGAATCGCCCGGCGCGTCTCGACGACACCCGGCTGGAGACGCTCTCCGAGGGGCGGTGCGTACAGACGCTGCACATCGGGTCCTTCGACGAGGAAGCCGAGGTGCTGGCGCACCTGCACCACAAGTTCGTGCCGGGCAACGGGTTACGGATGGTCGGGAGGCACCACGAGATCTACCTCAGCGACTTCCGCAAGGTCGCACCCGACAAGCAACGCACCATCCTGAGGCAACCGGTCACCGTCGCTGCCGCAGCGAATGCGTAGCTGACCCGGCGGCCGGCCCGGGGTACGGCGAGGGCCCCGCCCCCGGCGATCCGAAGATCGCGGGGACGGGGCCCTTCGTCGTTCAGCGGGTCACTTACCGCCGGCGAGCTTCTCCCGCAGAGCGGCGAGCGCCTCGTCGGTGGCCAGGGTGCCGGCCGGCTCCTCGGCCTGCCGGCTCGGGGCCGGGCTGGTCGAGGAGGTGGTGCCCCCAGCGGCGGCCGGAACGACCGGAGTCGGGTTGGCAGCGGCCTCGGCGTCGGCGGCCCGAGAGGTCTGCACCTGCTTGGTGTGGGCCTCCCAGCGCACACGAGCCTCGGCGTACTGGTTCTCCCAGGTCTCGCGCTGCTTGTCGTACCCCTCGAGCCACTCGCCCGTCTCCGGGTCGAAGCCCTCCGGGTAGATGTAGTTGCCCTCGGTGTCGTACGTCGCGGCCATGCCGTAGAGGGTCGGGTCGAAGTGCTCCTCGCCCTCGACGAAGCCCTCGTTGGCCTGCTTGAGCGACAGCGAGATCCGGCGACGCTCCAGGTCGATGTCGATGACCTTGACCATGACCTCGGAGCCAACCTGGACGACCTGCTCCGGGATCTCCACGTGACGCTCGGCCAGCTCGGAGATGTGGACCAGGCCCTCGATGCCGTCGTCCACCCGGACGAACGCACCGAACGGCACCAGCTTGGTGACCTTACCCGGCACGATCTGCTGGATCGCGTGGGTGCGGGCGAACTGCCGCCACGGGTCCTCCTGGGTCGCCTTCAGCGACAGCGAAACCCGCTCGCGGTCCAGGTCGACGTCCAGGACCTCGACCTCGACCTCCTGGCCCACCTCGACGACCTCGGACGGGTGGTCGATGTGCTTCCAGGACAGCTCGGAGACGTGCACCAGACCGTCGACGCCGCCGAGGTCCACGAATGCGCCGAAGTTGACGATCGAGGACACGACGCCCTTGCGGACCTGGCCCTTCTGCAGCTTGTTGAGGAACTCGGTACGCACCTCGGACTGCGTCTGCTCCAGCCAGGCCCGGCGGGACAGGACCACGTTGTTGCGGTTCTTGTCCAGCTCGATGATCTTGGCCTCGAGCTCCCGCCCGACGTACGGCTGCAGGTCGCGCACGCGCCGCATCTCGACCAGGGACGCGGGCAGGAAGCCGCGAAGCCCGATGTCGAGGATGAGGCCACCCTTGACCACCTCGATGACCGAGCCGCGGACGACACCGTCCTCGTCCTTGATCTTCTCGATCGTGCCCCAGGCCCGCTCGTACTGCGCCCGCTTCTTGGAGAGGATCAGACGACCCTCCTTGTCCTCCTTCTGGAGAACCAGGGCCTCGATGTGGTCACCAACCGTCACAACCTCGGCGGGGTCCACGTCGTGCTTGATCGACAACTCCCGAGAGGGGATGACACCCTCGGTCTTGTAGCCGATGTCGAGCAGGACCTCGTCCCGATCGACCTTGACGACGGTGCCTTCGACAATGTCGCCGTCGTTGAAGTACTTGATGGTCTCGTCGATCGCGGCGAGGAATGCCTCCTCGGAACCGAGATCGTCGTGGGTGACCCGGGTGGCGCTCGAGGGGGCCTCGATGCTGCTCGTCATGTGGGCGGTTGCTCCGGTCGGATGGGTTGTCACAGCAGGCTGGTGTCGCAGTGACCTGTTCGCGCCAGCGGATCCGTCGCCGGGCACACCGAACGATCACAGTGAGATCATGATGTGGCTCCGTCGACCGCGCACCTGCTCCCTGCCGAGACACACGATCCGCGAGCGCATCGTCTAGCCTACCGTGCGCATTACCACAGCGTGCAAGCCCTCCCAGCTTCTCGCCGTTCGATGACCTGCGAAAGCCGAACAATCGCCCGGAAAACACCCCTGCTGTCTCCTGGGTCACACCGGCCCCACCGGCCCCACCCAACCGGTGGCCCGGCGGCGGCGCGACCGTGCCGGCGGGTCGGCCCTGCCCACCGCCCGCAGGAGCCGCCCCGGGGCCTAGCGTGAGCGGGTGGATGACGACAGCCGGGTTACCCGGCGCCGGGTGGGTGACGCCGAGGCCCGGCGGGCAAACCGCGGCTGGTGGGACACCGACGCCGACGACTACCAAGCCGAGCACGGCGCGTTCCTCGGTGACGTCGACTTCGTCTGGTGCCCCGAAGGGCTGCGCGAGGCCGACGCCCGGCTGCTCGGTGACCTGCCCGGGCGGCGGGTGCTGGAGGTCGGCTGCGGCGCCGCGGCCGCTGCCCGCTGGCTGGCCACCCAGGGCGCCCGGCCGGTCGCCTTCGACCTGTCCGCCGGCATGTTGCGGCACGCCGCCGAAGCCGCCGACCGCACCGGGGTACGCGTACCGCTGGTGCAGGCCGACGCGCTCGCCCTGCCGTTCGCCGACCAGTCGTTCGACCTCGCCTGCACCGCGTTCGGCGCGATCCCGTTCGTGGACGACTCGGCGACCCTGCTGGCCGAGGTGCACCGGGTGCTGCGCCCCGGCGGCCGGTGGGTGTTCTCGGTGACCCATCCGATGCGCTGGATCTTCCTCGACGATCCGGGCGAGGGTGGGCTGACCGCCGTGCACTCGTACTTCGACCGCTCCCCCTACGTGGAGCAGGACGAGTCCGGCGTGGCCACCTACGTCGAGCAGCACCGGACCCTTGGCGACCGGATCCGCGAACTGGTCGGCGCCGGGTTCCGGCTGCTGGACCTGGTGGAGCCGGAGTGGCCGGCGGGGCACGAGGGGATCTGGGGGCAGTGGAGCCCGCTGCGCGGACGGCTCTTCCCCGGCACCGCCATCTTCGTCACCGAGAAGCCCGCCGGATGACCGCGTCGCACGCGCGGTGCGACCCCACCCCATCGGATCGACCGCTTCGCCAAGCCCGGCGAGTACGCCGCCGCCGGCATTCCCTTCTACTGGCGGATCGAGCAGGACCCGGTGCACGTCTACGCGTACCGGATCGGCGACCGGGTGGGGCCCGGCGGTGAGCGGCAGTACGAGCTGGTCGCCGACGGCGCTGACGTGATCGAGTTGACCGAGCCGTTCGAGATCAAACTACCGATCGCCGAGATCACGCCGTAGTCGACCGGTTCGGCTGGCCGTTTCGCCCCGGCGGTGCCGGGTAGCCGAGGAGCATGGCCGAGCAGAGGGAATTCCGCGAGGGCGACCACGTCTCCTGGGCCAGTCACAGCGGCCGGGCGCACGGCGTGGTCAAGGAGAAGCTGACCGACCGGACGCACGTACGCGGACACGCCGTGAACGCGACGGAGGACGAACCGCAGTACCGGATCCGCAACGACGACTCGGGCCGCGACGTGGCCCACCGGCCCGAGGTGCTGCGTCATGAGGGGTCGTGACGATGGGCGGGACACCCATCGGGAGTTCACCGAGGCGGTGAACATGAAGCCCGGCGAGCTGTCCACCTGGCTGGAGACCGACGAGTCGAAGCAGGTCGGCTGGCACAAGGGCGGTCGCTCCGGCGGCGGCGAGTCAGTCGGCCACGAATCCGGGCGCAAGATCATCAACCTGTTGCGCCGCAAGCGCGGCGACCTGTCCGAGGGCGACTACAAGCACATGCGCAAGGTGGTCGGCTACGTACGCCGACACATGGCCCAGCGCCCCTCCGGCAACGTCCGCGACACCAAATGGCGCTGGTCCCTCATGAACTGGGGCCACGACCCCCTCAAGTAACCCACCGGGCCGGGCCCAGCCCAACCACTCTGATTCACAACGCCGAACAGCACCGACCACAGAGACCCAGTCGGGGGTTCCGGGGCAGCCCGACCCGCTCCGGGCGGTCAGGCTTGATCCCTGCGCGGGTCGGGCTGCCCCGGAACCCCACCACCGCAAGACAGGATCAGTGGTCGGCGCTGTTCCAGTCCCGGCCGTTGCCGACCGACACCTCCAGCGGCACCGACAACGGGTACGCCCCGCCCATCTCCCGCCGGACCAGCGCCTCCAGCGCGTCCCGCTCACCCGGAGCGACCTCGAAGACCAGCTCGTCGTGCACCTGCAACAGCATCCGGGAGCGCAGCCCGGCCTCGCCCAGCGCGGTGTCGACGTGCAGCATCGCCACCTTGATGATGTCGGCCGCCGAGCCCTGGATCGGGGCGTTGAGCGCCATCCGCTCGGCGATGTCCCGGCGCTGCCGGTTGTCACTGACCAGGTCCGGAAGGTAGCGGCGGCGACCCAGGATGGTCGAGGTGTAGCCGTCCTGGCGGGCTCGGGCGACCACCTGCTGCAGGTAGTCGCGCACCCCGCCAAAGCCGGCGAAGTAGTTTTCCATCAGCCCGCGCGCCTCTTCGGTGCCGATGCCGAGCTGCTGGGACAGGCCGAACGCGCTCAGCCCGTACGCCAGGCCGTAGTTCATCGCCTTGATCTTGCGGCGCTGGTCCGGGGTGACCTCGTCGAGCGGCACCCCGAAGACCGACGATGCGGTGGCGGCGTGGAAGTCGGCGCCGGAGTTGAAGGCTTCGATGAGCGCGTCGTCCGAGGAGAGGTGCGCCATGATGCGCATCTCGATCTGGCTGTAGTCGGCGGTGAGCAGGCACTCGTAGCCCTCACCCACCACGAAGGCCCTGCGGATGCGCCGGCCCTCCTCGGTGCGGATCGGGATGTTCTGCAGGTTGGGCTCGGTGGAGGAGAGCCGCCCGGTGGCCGCGACCGTCTGGTTGAAGGTGGTGTGGATCCGGCCGTCGTCGGAGACCGACTTGAGCAGCCCGTCGACGGTCGACTTGAGCTTGGCCACGTCCCGGTGGCGCAGCAGGTGAGCCAGCACCGGGTGCGGGGTCTGCGCGTAGAGCCACTGCAGGGCGTCGGCGTCGGTGGTGTAGCCCGTCTTGATCTTCTTGGTCTTCGGCAGGCCCAGCTCGGTGAAGAGGATCTCCTGCAGCTGCTTGGGCGAGCCCAGGTTGAACTCCCGGCCCACCGCCTCGTACGCACCCTGCGCGGCGGCCTTCACCTCGGCGGCGAAGTGCGCCTCCAACTCGGACAGATAATGCGTGTCGGCGGCGATGCCGGTGCGCTCCATGCCGGCCAGGACCCGCATCAGCGGCAGCTCCACGCCGGCCATCAGCCGGGCCGACTGCTCGCCGTCGCGGGACAGCTCGGCGTCGATGGCGTCGGCCAGGTCGAGGGTGGCCCGGGCCTGGAGCATCAGATTTTGCTCGGCCACGCTCTCGTCACCCAGCCCGTCGAGGGTGAGCTGGCCGTTCTCCGGCGCGTCGACCCGCAGCTCCCGGTGCAGGTAGCGCAGCGCCAGGTCGGTCAGGTCGTAGGAGCGCTGGTCGGGGCGGGCCAGGTACGCGGCGATCTGGGTGTCGCGGACGATGCCGGACAGCTCCCAGCCGTGCGCGGAACAGGCCAGCACGGCCGGCTTGCTGTCGTGCAGCACCTTGGGCCGCTGCGCGTCGGTCAACCAGCCGGCCAGCGCGCCCTCGTCGGCCGCGTCGAGTCGCGCCGGGTCCACCCAGGCCGCCGCTCCGCCGGCGGTGGCCAGCGCCAGGCCGGTGATCGAGGCGGTGTGCCGGCGGTTGGGGCCGGTGTCGAGCTTGATCGCCAACCCGACCGGGGTGCCGGTCGGGGCGTGCGCGGAAAGCCACGCGGTCAGCGCGCCCGGCTCGGTGAGCACCTCGCCGGTGAGGTCGAAGCCGGACTCGGCCTCCGGCTCGACCGCCTCCAGGTACTGGTAGAGCCGGTCGCGCAGGATGCGGAACTCCAGGGTGTCGAAGACCTGGTGCACCGCCTCCCGGTCCCAGCCGGCCCACCTGGCGTCCTCCGGGCGCAGCGGCAGCTCAAGGTCGGAGACCAGGCAGTTGATCTCGTAGTTACGGATCACGTCGGCGAGCCGCTCGCGCAGGCTGTCGCCGGCCTTGCCCTTGATCTCGTCGGCGCGGGCGATCACGCCCTCCACCCCGCCGTACGTGGCGATCCACTTTGCCGCGGTCTTCGGGCCGACGCCCGGGACGCCGGGCAGGTTGTCGCTGGTCTCGCCGACCAGCGCGGCCAGGTCCCGGTAACGCTCCGGACCGACGCCGTACTTCGCCTCGATCGCCGCCGGGTCCATCCGGGCCAGGTCGGAGACACCCTTGCGCGGGTACAACACGGTGACCTGGTCGCCGACCAACTGGAAGGCATCCCGGTCACCGCTGCTGATCAGCACCGTCATGCCCTGGTCGCGGGCCTGGCAGGCGAGCGTGGCGATGACGTCGTCGGCCTCGTAGCCCTCCATCTCCACCACCGGGATCTGCAGCGCGGCCAGGACCTCCTTGACCAGGCTGACCTGGCCCTTGAAGTCGGTCGGGGTCTCGCTGCGGCCGGCCTTGTACTCCGCGTACCGGTCGGTGCGGAAGGAGCGGCGGGAGACGTCGAACGCGACGACGATGTGGGTGGGCTGCTCGTCGCGCAGCACGTTGATCAGCATCGAGGTGAAGCCGTAGACCGCGTTGGTGGGCTGGCCCGTCGTGGTGGAGAAGTTTTCCACCGGCAGGGCGAAGAACGCCCGGTATGCCAGGGAGTGTCCGTCGACGAGAAGTAGGCGCGGCGTCGTAGCTGTCACGGCAGCGACTCTAGTCCGTCGCACCGACATCCCCGGGTGGCGGCACCGCGCGTCCGACGGCGGAACAGACGGCCGGCCGGAACGCCGGCGGCCGGCCACCCCGTGAGGGATGGCCGGCCGCTGGTTGGTCGGATGGCTCAGGCCACGCCGAGGTACGCCTCCTTGACCGACGGGTCGTGCAGCAACTCCTGACCGGTCCCTTCCTTCACGATCTGACCGGTCTCCAGCACGTAGCCGCGGTGCGCCCGGGAGAGCGCCTGCTGGGCGTTCTGCTCCACCAGCAGGATCGTGGTGCCCTGCTGGTTGATCTCCGTGATGATGTCGAAGATCTGCCGGATCACCAACGGGGCCAGACCCATCGACGGCTCGTCGAGCAGCAGTAGCTTCGGCCGGCTCATCAGCGCCCGGCCGACCGCGAGCATCTGCTGCTCGCCGCCGGAGAGTGTGCCGCCGGCCTGCTTGCGCCGCTCGGCCAGCCGCGGAAACAGGGTCAGCACCCGGTCCAGGTCGGCGGCGATGCCGGCGGAGTCCCGCCGGGTGTACGCCCCCATGTCCAGGTTCTCCATCACCGTCATACCCGGGAAGATCTGCCGCCCCTCCGGCGACTGACACAGCCCCCGGACCACCCGCAGGTCGGCCCGGAGCTTGCTGATGTCCTCACCGTTGAACGTGATCTTCCCGCTGGCGAGCGCCCGGGTCCCGGAGATGGCCCGCATGGTGGTGGTCTTACCGGCGCCGTTCGCGCCGATCAGGGCCACCACCTCACCCTCGTTGACGCTCAGGCTGATGCCGTGCAGCGCCTCGATCCGGCCGTAGGCAACGGCGACGTTCTCGAGCTCAAGCAGCGTCATCGGCGGGCTCCCCCAGGTATGCGGCGATCACCTTCGGATCGCGGCTGACCTCCGCGGGCGCACCCTCGGCGATCTTGCGGCCGAACTCCAGCACCACGATCCGGTCGGTGACCCCCATGACCAGCCGCATGTCGTGCTCGATGAGCAGGACGGTCAGGCCCTTGTCACGGATCCTGCGAATCAGGGTGAGGAGCTCCTCCTTCTCCGCCGGGTTGAAGCCGGCGGCCGGCTCGTCCAGGCAGATCAGCTTCGGCTCGGTGGCCAGCGCCCGGGCGATCTCCAATCGGCGCTGGTAGCCGTACGGCAGGTTGCGCGCCTCGTCGTTGGCCCGGTCGGCGATCCCGACGAAGCGCAGCAGCTCGAGCGCCTTGGACTCGGCCGCCCGCTCCTCGAGGATGTGCCGGGACAGGCCGAAGATCTTCGCGGCCGACAGGCGCACCTGCTGCCAGGTCCGGACGATCCCGGACGCGGCGGTGACCTGCGGCAGCTCCTCCGGCTTCGGGCGAACCCGGTAGAGCCGGAACAGCGCCCCGGGCACGCTCGTCTTGTGCCGCGAGTCCGTGCCGACCATGACGTTCTCCAGCGCCGTCATCTCCGGGAAGAGACGGATGTTCTGGAACGTCCGGGAGATGCCGAGCTGGCTGATCTGGTGCGGCTTGCGACCGGTCACCTTCTGGCCCCGGAACCGGACGGCCCCGGACGTCGGCTTGTACACCCCGGTCATCACGTTGAAGCTGGTGGTCTTGCCGGCGCCGTTCGGCCCGATGAGGCCGAGGATCTCGCCCTCGTAGATCTGAAAATTGATCTTGTCGAGGGCGACCACACCGCCGAAGCGGAGCGTGACGTCGTCGACCTCGAGCAGTATCGGCCGCGGTCCCGCCTGAGTCGGGATCTTCGGCGCTGCGGTGCTGGTGGTCTGGTCAGACATGAGCTGGTGCCTCCTCTGCCTCCGCCGCGCGGTCCTTCAACTCGCGGGCACGCCGCCGGCTCGGGACAAGGCCCTGCGGACGCAGGATCATCACCAGCACCATGGCCAGACCGAAGACCAACCACCGGTAGTCGGCGAAGTCGCGGAACCGTTCCGGCAGGTACGCCAGCAGCACCGCGCCGAGCGAGACGCCGATCATGTTGCCGGAGCCACCGACGACCACCATGGCGACGAAGAGGATGGACAGGTTCGCGTTGAACTGGGTCGGGTCGATGAACGCGTTCCGGCTGCCGAACAGGAAGCCCGACAGGCCGCCGAGGGCCGCACCGATGGCGAACGCCCAGAGCTTGAACTTGAACGGGTACACACCCATCACCGCGGCGGCGTCCTCGTCCTCCCGCACGGCCAGCCATGCCCGGCCGACCCGGCTGTGCTCCAGCCGGCGGACCAGGAAAACCATGATCAGCACGAAGGTGATCGCCAGCCAGTACCAGGGCTTCGCGTCGATCAGACCGAAGACCTTGTTGTCCGCTGACGGCGCACCCTCCGGGCCGGGGATGGCCGAGATGCCCACCGGGCCGTTGGTCAGCCCGGTGGCGTTGCGGGCAACGATCCGGATGATCTCGCCGAAGCCCAGGGTCACGATGGCCAGGTAGTCACCGCGCAGCCGCAGCGTCGGCCAGCCCAGCAGCACCCCGGAGATCATCGTCAGCACGATCGCGATGAACAGGCAGATCGCCCAGGTCACCGCCCAGGTCGCCGGCAGGTCGAACTCCTGCTGGATCCACTTCACCACCGGCGAGTTCACCGAACCGAACAGCGCCACGCTGTACGCCCCGATGGCGAAGAAGCCGATGTAGCCCAGGTCGAGCAGGCCGGCGAGGCCGACCACCACGTTCAGGCCGATCGCGACCAGCACGTAGATGGCGCAGACAAAGAGCACACCCGCCCAGTTGTTACCGCCCTCGATCGAGTCGGTACGCAACCAGGTCAGGCCCGGAACGCCGAGCAGCGGCAGGTAGTAGAGGAACGCCACGAAGGCGGCCAGCCCGAGGGCCTGCTGCCACTTCGTCAGCGCCCGCCAGCGGTCGCCGACCGTGGTCAGCAGGCTCACCCGACGGCGATCAGCGGAGCGAATCTTGTCGATCATGCGCGGGCCCTCCCGAGCGACTCGCCCAACAGACCGGTCGGCCGGAACATCAGCACCACGATCAGCACCACGAAGGCGATGACGTCCTCCCAGTTGGACGCGAAGAGCGTGGCGCCGTAGACCTCGACGATGCCGAGGAAGAGGCCACCCAGCAGCGCGCCGCGCAGGTTACCGATGCCGCCCAGGACCGCGGCGGTGAACGCCTTGAGGCCGAGCACGAAGCCGATGCTGTTCTGGGTGAAGCCGAACCGCATGCTCCACAACAGGGCGGCGGCGCCGGCCATGATCCCACCGAGCACGAAGATCAGCATGATCACGCGCTCCTGGTTGACGCCCATCAGCGCGGCGGTCTCCGGGTTCTGGGCCACCGCCCGCACACCCCGGCCATACCGGGTCCGGTTGATGAACCAGTCCAGCAGCGCCATCATCGCCACGGCCGCGACGAAGACGATCAACTGGATGTTCGTGATCGCCGTGTTGCCGATGGTGAACAGGGTCTCCTGCTGGATGATCGTCGGCATACCGACGATCTGCCGGGGCCGGCCGAACGCCTCCGGCAGCACGCTACCGAGCAGCTTGGGCAGCACCTGACCGAAAAGCTCGACGAAGACCAGCGACAGACCGATCGCGGTGATCAGGAAGATCAGCGGCGGCGCGTTCTTGCGCCGCAACGGCCGGTACGCGATCCGCTCAAGCGCCAGAGCCGTACCGCCCGAGGCGACCGCCGCGACGATCAGACCGAGCACCAGGAACAGGATCGCCTGGCCGACAGGAGGGTTATTTTGCACCCCGAGCTGGGTCCAGAGGATCAGCACCGCGAAGGTACCGACCATGAACACCTCGGAGTGCGCAAAGTTGATCAGACGAAGGACGCCATAGACGAGGGTGTAACCAAGGGCGATCAGGGCGTAGATAGCGCCCTTGGACAGGCCATCGACCGTGTGCTGGCCGAGATGGCCGATCAGTTCATCGAAATGCACCGGGGGTCTCCTTGAATCGAGCGCGGCCGGGGTGAGACACCCCGGCCGCACTCCATTGCCTGGGCGTCAGCTGAGCTTGAGCTCCTGCAGCGGCTCGATAGCCGTGCCCTTGATCTGGTAGGCCCAGATGACGACCTTCGACGGGTCGACGTCACCCTTGGCATCGAACTTGATGTACTTCGACACGCCCTGCTTGTCGTACGCCTTCACGTACGCCAGGATGTCGGCCCGGCTCTTCTTGCCGTCCTTGAAGGCGTCCAGGTAGACCTTGGCGCCGTCGAAGCCCTCCGCACCGTAGGAGCCCGGCGCGATGCCGTACTCCTTCTGGTAGTCGGCGGAGAAGGTGCCGCCGGCCTTGTCAGCCGGGAGGCACGGGCAGGTGATGATCGCGCCCTCGGCACCGCCGGAGGCACCCGCCGGGAACGCCGGGTCGTAGAGACCGTCCGGGCCGACGAACTTGGCCTGGACACCGGCGGCACGCATCTGCTTCACCAGCGGAGCGGCCTCACGGGTGTAACCGCCGTAGAAGACGAAGTCCGCCTGCGCAGACTTGATCTTGGAGATGGTGGCGTCGAACTGCGCCTGCCGCTCCTGGATCTTGTCCTTGTTCACCACCAGCGGGCCGAGCTGCTTGCCCAGCTCCTCGGTGATGCCCGCGCCGTACGCGCTGGCGTCATCGACGAGGAAGACCTTCTGCGCGCTCTGCGTCTTCAGGTAGCTCGCCACCGCACCGGCCTGCGTGCCGTCGTTGCCGACGACGCGGTAGAAGGACGTGTTGCCCTTCTGGGTCAGGTCCGTCCGGGTCGCCGACGGGCTGATCATCGCCAGGCCCGCGGCCTGGTAGATCGGCATCGTGGCGTCCGACTCACCGGAGAAGTGACCACCGATGACACCGAGGAACGAGTTGTCCCCAGCGATCTGGTTCGCGAACGGGGTCGCCACCGCGGGGTCACCCTGGGTGTCGAACTCCTGCATGGTGACCTTGCAGTTCGGGTTCGCCTCGTTGAACTGCTTCACGGCGAGCTTCGCGCCGTTCAGCGACGGGATCACCAGACCCGCGTTGTCACCCGTGAACGCGCCGAAGATCGCGATCTTGCCACCGCAGTCACCGGACGCGGTCCCATCATCGCCTCCACCGGAATCCTGGCAACCAGCCGCGACCACTAGGGTCGCGGCGAGCGCAACGGTACCCAGCGCCCGTACATAGCTTCGCCTCACGGCTTCCTGACCTCCTCCAGATGCGGACGCGGCTGACCCGAAACGACGGCGACAGCAGCAGGCCCGCAATTCCACCCACCCCGCAGGGACTTCCCCTGCGTTACGGCTCGTGATGGCGGAGCGTACCGACACGGCACACCGTCCCGGAAGGCCTGAACGGGGGGTCTGCGAAACCGTTACGAAGACGAGCGCAATCTTGTCGATGTCCGTAACAGGTGAATCCGCCGGTCGGTCCTTAAGCCGGCGTCCGGTCGGAGCTCACCCGCACCCGCCCGGACCGGGATCCCCCTGGCGAAAAGCCCCCTGACCTGCGGAAACGGCTCGGCACATCCCACCCGGGGCAGAGCGCCGCGCGACCACCGGTGCTCAGGCGCCCACGCCGGCCGCCGACCACAACCCCGCCCGCGTGCCGTCGTCCGCCGCCAACCACCACCGGTCGCCCACCGCCACCAGCGCCACGTCCCGATCGACCCCCGCCGACACATCAAGCGGCATCGCGGCCTCCCGCCACGACCCGCCGCGATCGGCCGAGACCCACACCGAGTGCCGGGCACCGTCGGTCACGGCGGCGACCAGCCGATCCCCGGCGGCGACCAGCGAGGCCACCCCGGGCACCCCGGCCCCGGCCCGCCGGCCGAACGTCCCGGCGGCCACCCAGCCCGACGCCTCCTGCCGCCACGCGCCGAACGTCGCCCCGCGCAGCCCGACCGCCACCGGCACCCCGCCGACGAGCGTCACCCGCTGCATCTCCTCGTACTCCGGGCCGCCCGGCAGCACCGTGCGCCGCCACGACCGCCCGTCCGGCGACGACCAGACCGCCGGATCCCGGTCGATCCGGCCGGCCGGCAGCAGGCCACCCACCGCCAGCCAGCCCGGCGGCGCCGCCACGGCGTCGAACGCCCAGGTCACCCCGACCGGGTCGCTGGCCAGCTCCGGTGCGCCCTCCACCAGTGCGAACTCCGCCGCTTCCGGCGAGGACACCCAGGAGGCCGCGCCCGCCGAGCGATTGCCGACGATCAGCCAGCCCGGGGCGCCAGCCGCCAACCGGGACACGTTGACCGCCGTCGGCCCGCCGAACGTCTCGAACGACGCCTGCACCTCGACCAGCGTGCCGTCGGGCAACTGCCGCCAGGTGCTGATCCGCGGATAGCCGTGCGCCCCACCGGTCTTGGCGCCGATCACCGCCGCCCGCCCGTCGCGGCAGGCCACCGACGAGAGCACGTTCTGGCGGCCGTAGAAGGAATCAGCGCGCACCGCCACGACCGTCCAGGTCGTACCGTCCACGCTGGTCCAGGCCGCCGGGCGGGTGCCGCCAGCGGCGTCGACGACACCACCGACCAGGAACCAACGGCCCGCGCAGGCCGCCGCGTCGCGGAGCAGCAGACGGCCTTCGCCACCCGGCGGCGCCGGCACCGTCAGAGGCTGCCACCCCGGCCGGAGCACCGGCGCGGCGGCGGTCGGCCCCACGCTGGTCGACGTCTCGGCGGCCGGATCGGCGGGCCCGTCGCAGCCGGAGAGCAGCAGCACGAAGAGACCGAACACCGCGATGACCCGTCGGACGGACACGCCTCGATGTTATGCCCCGCAGCCGCCGCGCGGTGGCCCCCGATGTGCCGCACGACCGGAACCGATCCGACGGGACAGTCGGGAAGCGGACGCCGATCAGACGGTCGGCTGCGCCACCTCGCCGCCAGCGGTCTCGGCGAGGATCCGCTCGGCGACCTCCTTCATGGTCATCCGGTGGTCCATCGCCGTGCGCTGGATCCACTTGAACGCCTGCGGTTCGGTCATCCCGTACGTGGTCATCAGCGCACCCTTGGCGCGCTCCACCGTCTTGCGGATCTCCAGGCGGTCGGTCAGGCCGGCGACCTCCGCCTCCAGCGCGGCGACCTCCGAGTAGCGCGACAGCGCGATCTCCACCGCCGGGACCAGGTCGCTCTTCTGGAAGGGCTTCACCAGGTACGCCATCGCGCCCGCCGCCCGCGCGCGCTCGACCAGGTCACGCTGGCTGAACGCGGTCAGGATGATCACCGGGGCGATCCGGGCGCCGGCGATCCGCTCGGCGGCGGCCAGCCCGTCCATGATCGGCATCTTGATGTCGAGGATGACCAGGTCGGGCTTCAACTCCTCGGCGAGGCGGACGGCGGTCTCGCCGTCGCCGGCCTCGCCCACCACCTCGTAGCCCTCCTCGACCAGCATCTCGGCGAGGTCCAGCCGGATCAGCGCCTCGTCCTCGGCGATCAGCACCCGCCTGCGCTCGGCATCCGTCGGCGTCTCGGCCACCAGCCCTACCCCCACCATCGTTCCTGCACGGCTACCACCCATGCTCCCGCAGAAGCGTAGTCGGGTACAGTAAGCGGCACTCGCCGGGATGGTGGAACGGCATACACGGAAGTCTCAAACACTTCTGCCCGAAAGGGCTTGCGGGTTCGAATCCCGCTCCCGGCACCCACCTCAGACGCGGGCTCGAGCCCGCGTCCACCGCGCTCGCCGCCACCACATCCGGTCGGCAGCACGCGTACTCTCATCCGTTGCTTCCGCCGATCGCACGGTGTCGACAATCCGACGGACCCCGCCGCCTACGGCTGGCCCGACCGGACCGGCCGGGCGACGAGATCGACGACAGGGGTGCGAACTGATGCGGGTGGTCATCTTCGGCGCGACCGGCATGGTCGGTCAGGGCGTGCTGCGCGAGTGCCTGCTCGCCGAGGACGTGCGGGAGGTGCTGACCGTCGGCCGGAAGCCGACCGGGCAGCGGCATCCGAAGCTGCGCGAGCTCGTCGTCGCCGACGTCGGCGAGCTGGACGCGGTGCGCGCCGAACTGACCGGCGTCGACGCCTGCTTCTACTGCCTCGGCGTCTCCTCGTTGGGCCTCGACGAGGCCGCGTACACCAAGATCAGCTATGACTATCCGCTCGCGGCGGCGCGGCTGCTGGCGGAGGTGAGCCCGAGCGTCACCTTCGTCTACGTCTCCGGCGTCGGCACCGACTCCACCGGGCGGGGCCGGGTGATGTGGGCGCGGGTCAAGGGCCGCACCGAAAACGCGGTCCGCGATCTCCTGCCCAACGGCTACGCGGCCCGGCCGGGCTTCATCCAGCCGACGCACGGCGCCGTGTCACGGACGCGCTGGTACCGGGTGCTCTACGCGGTGACCAGCCCGCTGTTCCCGGTGGTGAGCCGGCTCTTCCCGAACCAGGTGACCAGCACCGACCGACTCGGCCAGGCAATGCTGCGGGTGGCCCGGGAGGGCTCGCCCCGGCGGGTGCTGGCCGGCAAGGACCTGGCCTGAGCCGACCGGCCCGGCCGGTCAGCCGAGGATGTCGAGCGCCTGGGCGAGGTCAGCGCGCAGGTCCTCGGTGTCCTCCAGCCCGACCGAGAGGCGCAGCAGACCGCCGACGGGCTTCGCGTCGCCCTCGACCGGCCGGTGGGTGAGCGAGGCGGGGTGCTGGATCAGGGTGTCCACGCCGCCGAGGGACACCGCGTGGGTGATCAGCCGGCAGGCGCCGGCGACGGCGGCCGCGGCGGGTGCGCCGCCGCGTACCTCGAAGGCGAGCAGGCTGCCGGGGCCGGCCATCTGCCGGCCGACCAACGCCGCCGGGTCGTGCACCGACGGGTGGTACACGCGATGTACGGCCGGGTGGTCGGTGAGCCAGCCGGCGAGCTTCTCGGCGTTGGCCTGCTGGGCGCGGACGCGCAGCGGCAGGGTCTGCAGCCCGCGGTGCAACAGGTAGCCGCCGAGCGGGTGCAGGATCGCGCCGGTGACCGCGCGGACCTGGCGCAGCCGGGCGCCCCACTCCGCGTCGCAGGCGACGACGCCGGCGAGCACGTCGCCGTGCCCGCCGATGCTCTTGGTGGCGCTGTGCAGCACGAGGGCGGCACCGTGCCGGGCCGGCTGTTGCAGCACGGGGGTGGCGACCGTGTTGTCGACCAGCAGCGGGACGTCCCCGGCGGCGGTGGCGACGGCGGCGATGTCCACCAGGTCGAGGGTGGGGTTGGCGGGCGTCTCGACGATGACCAGCGCCGTGTCCGGACGGACGGCGGCGGCGACCTCTTCGGGGCGGGCCCAACTGACGGTGGTGCCGAGCAGCCCGGTGGCCAGCACGTGGTCGGTGCCGCCGTACAGCGGTCGGACGGCGACGACGTGCCGACGGCCGTCCCGGCCGGCGGCGAGCAGGGCGGCGGTGAGGGCGGCCATGCCGCTGGCGAAGGCGACGGCCTGCGCGGTGCCCTCCAGCTCGGCGAGGGCGGTCTCGAAGCGGGCCACGGTGGGGTTCCACAGCCGCTGGTAGACGGAGCCGCCCTCGGCTGGGCGAAGGCCGCCGGTGGCGAGCTGCTCGTAGGCGTTCCCGCCGTCCTCGACCGAGGGCAGCGGGTTGGTGGTGGACAGGTCGATCGGCGGTACGTGCACGCCGAGCGTCCGTAGGTCGTCGCGGCCGGCGTGCACGGCCCGGGTGTCCACCGTCGTCATGGCGGTAGCGTCGAACATCCACCAACTAATGGGCAATAGCCTGGAACATAATTCTGTCCGGTGGGCTGGTTTAGCTGACGGATTCGGGCGAGGATGGCGGGATGCCCCCTGAGCCGAACGATGTGCGGTCCCACCCAACCCTGGACGAGGTGGACCGCGCGATCCTCACCGAGTTGGCCGCGGATGGCCGGCTACCGAACAACGCCCTCGCCGAGCGGGTGGGGGTGGCGCCGTCGACCTGTCTGACCCGCACCCGGGCGCTGCGCGACCGCGGCGCGATCCGCGGCTTCCACGCCGAGGTGGATCCGGCCGCGCTCGGTCTGCCGTTGCAAGCGCTGGTGTCGGTACGGCTGACCGCGCACGAGCGGGCGGCGGTCGACGCGTTCCGGGCCCGGTCGGTGCGGCTGCCCGGGGTGGTGTCGGTGTTCCACGTCGCCGGCGCGGAGGACTACGTGCTGCATGTGCGGGCCGCGTCCGGGGACGCGCTGCGCGACTTCGTGCTGGACCACCTCGCCGTCGATCCGGTGGTGCAGCACACCCAGACCAGCCTGATCTTCGAGCAGGCCCGCGGGATGGGCTGAGCAGCGGCAGGGGCGGTGAATAACCCGACGGATGCCGGCCAAGCGGAACAAAATCGGTCGCCGACGGGTTGGTTGACCCTGTGATCACCGTTCCGTTGTCTGTTCTTGATCTTGCCCCGGTCGCCAAGGGCACCACCGCTGGCGCGGCGCTGCGGGCCACCACCGAGCTGGCCCGCCGCACCGAGGAGCTGGGCTACCACCGGTTCTGGGTGGCCGAGCACCACAACATGCCGGCGATCGCCAGCTCCGCCCCCGCGGTGCTGCTCGCCCACCTGGCCGCGAACACCTCCACGATCCGGCTCGGGTCGGGCGGGGTGATGCTGCCCAACCACGCGCCGCTGGTGGTGGCCGAGCAGTTCGGCACCCTGGAGGCGCTGCACCCTGGCCGGATCGACCTCGGGATCGGCCGGGCGCCGGGCACCGACCAGGTGACCGCGCTGGCCCTGCGCCGCACCATGGAGGGGCTCTCGGCCGAGGGCTTCCCGCGCGAGCTGAACGACCTGATGAACTACTTCAGCGGAGAGCGGCCCGGGCAGATCATCGCCACCCCCGGGCACGGTGAGCAACCGGCGGTCTGGCTGCTCGGCTCCAGCGGCTTCAGCGCCCAACTGGCCGGCCTGCTCGGCCTGCCGTTCTCCTTCGCACACCACTTCAGCTCGGCGAACACGCTGCCGGCGCTCGCGCTCTATCGGCAGAACTTCCGGCCCTCCCAGTGGCTGGACAAGCCGTACGCGATGGTGGCGGTCAACGCCGTCTGCGCGGAGACCGACGAGCGGGCCGAGTGGCTGGCCGGGCCGAGCGCCCTGTCTTTCCTGAAGCTGCGCTCCGGCCGGCCGGAACCTCTCTCCACGCCCGAGGAGGCGGCGGCCTACCCGTACACCGAGATCGAGCGGGAGTTCGTGCTGCAGCGCCGCGATGGTCAGGCGATGGGCTCGCCGGAGACCGTCCGGCGACAGCTGACCGAGTTGCAGGAACGCACCGGTGCGGACGAGCTGATGCTGACCACGCTCGTCTACGACGTGCAGGACCGGGTGCGCTCGTACGAGCTGATCGCCGAGCAGGTGGCGGGCGGTCTACGCCGGGAGGCGTGAAACACGATCTTCATGTCAGCGTCACCGCCCCGACCCGGACGGTGCCTAACGTTGGTGCCGGTGGTGGTACGGCATTTCCGGTCGGGACGGGTCGGGAATGCCGCGGTGTGGCGCACCGGGCCGGAGCTGAGCGGATTCCGCGGCTGCGGCCCGGTGCCTGCCACCCTGGGCGACCCCGCTCGGGGCCGCCAGGATCAGATCAGCGTAGGTAGATGTTCGGGGTGGGCGGGTTGGCCATTCCGTCGCCGATGAAGAACCCCGGGTGCGGCGGCTGGTTGTAGGCGGTGTTCTGCCAGGCGATCGCCACCCGATACTGCGGGTCGTGCATCAGGGTGTGGATCCGGGTGCTGGTCGGGGTGGGCGTGCTGTAGATGCGCAACGCCCGGCTGTCGGTGGTCCGCCAGATCACCTCCTCGCGCCAGTCGCCCAGGATGTCTCCGGAGAGCGCCGGCGTGGACTTGGTGCCGTTGTTGGACGCCACGTCGCTGCCGGTGAGCAGCCGGGTCTCACCGCCGGTGCCGTACTTGTCGATCTTCGTGCCGTCGAGCAGCTCACGCACCGGGTCACCATCCCACCAGGCGAGGAAGTTGGCCGACGACGGCTTACGGCCGACGTTCTGCCCCCTGGTGTTGGCCAGCCCGGTGACCGCGGACGACCACGACTCCGCGCCGGGGCTGCCCGCCCAGATGTCCGCCGAGACTCCCCGACCGTTGTCGCCCGAGGCCGGCGTGGACCAGAGGATCTGACCGGTACGCGCGTCGGCGAACCAGGAACTGGGCTTGCTGGCATCCTCGTCGACCTTGAACACCTCCAGGCCGGAGCGGCTCGGGTCGAGGTCGCCGACGTGCAGCGCGTCGCCGTGCCCGTTGCCCGTCGAGTAGAGCAGCCGACCGTTGTCGTCGATGGTGGCGGCGCCGTAGACGATCTCCTGGCGGCCGTCGACGTCGACGTCGGCGACGGAGAGTTGATGGTTGCCCTGACCGGCCGCGGCGCCGTTGCCGGAGGCGTTCGAGTCGAACGTCCAGCGCTTGCGCAGCGTGCCGTCACGGAAATCCCAGGCCGCGACCACCGCCCGGGTGTAGTAGCCCCGGGCCATGATCAGGGAGGGGCGCTGCCCGTCCAGGTACGCGGTGCCGGCCAGGAACCGGTCCACCCGGTTGCCGTACGAGTCACCCCAGGACGACACGGTGCCGCGCGGCGGGTCGTAGGTGACGGTGGACAGCACGGTGCCGGTCTGCCCGTCGAACATGGTCAGGTACTCCGGGCCGGCCAGCACGTAGCCGCTGGAGTTGCGGTGGTCCGCCGAGGCGGACCCGATCACCTGGCCGGTGCCGGAGCGGGTGCCGTCGGCGGTCTTCATGGCCACCTCGGCGCGCCCGTCGCCGTCGTAGTCGTACACCTGGAACTGGGTGTAGTGGGCGCCGGCGCGGATGTTGCGGCCCAGGTCGACGCGCCACAACCGAGCCCCGGCAAGGGTGTACGCGTCCACGTAGACGACGCCCGTGTAGCCGGACTGGGAGTTGTCCTTGGCGTTCGACGGCTCCCACTTGAGCACGATCTCGTAGCTGCCGTCGCCGTCGAGGTCGCCCAACGGAGGCGTCGCTGGCGCTGTAGGTGTAGCTCTCCCCGCTGGGGGTGCTGCCGCCCGGCGGAACCTGCAACGGCACGTCCAGGTAGCCGGCGCCGAACTGGAGCGCGGGCGCCGACGCGGCCTGCTCGGCGCCGCCCACCACGGCGCGGACGGTGTACGCCGAGCCGACCGCCGCACCGCTGTCGAGGTACGTGGTGGCGCCGGTGATCGGGCTGGCGTTGACCCTGGTGGAGCCCCGGTAGAGGTTGAACGCGACGCCGGAGGTCTCGGTGCCGAGCAGTCGCCAGGAGACCAGGTTGCCACTGCCGGAGCCGACGCTGATCAACCCCCGGTCCAGGTCCTCCATCTGCAGCCCGCCCCCGGCGGGCGGCGGAGTGGTCGGCGGCGGGGTGGTCGGACCGTCGGTGGGCGGCGCGCCGGTGCAGGTGGCGCCGTTGAGCGCGAAGCTGGCCGGGCCGGGGTTGCTGCTGGTCCACGAGCCGTTGAAGCCGAACGCGGCGGTGCCGTTGGTGCCGATGGTGGCGTTGTAGCCGACGTTGTGCGCGGTGACCTGGGCGCCGGACTGGGTGACGGCGGCGTTCCACGCCTGGGTGACCTGCTGGCCGGCGGTGTACGACCAGGTGAGGGCCCAGCCGGTGACCGGGTCGCCGAGGTTGGTGACGGTGACGTTGGCGCCGAAGCCGCCCTGCCACTGGTTGGTGACCTGGTAGTCGACCCGGCAGCTGACGGCGGCGGCCGAGGCGACGACCGTACCGAGGGTGGCGGCCACGACGACTGTCACCGTCGTGCCGGCGAGCAGGATCAGACGATGTCTGGACGGGTGCATGAACTGCCTCCGGGGATCCGGTGGGGTGACCGCTGTGGGTCCACCTGCCCTGCCCGGGAAAGCGCGGTGAACTGGTCCGCCGCGGCGGCGGCGGGCGGCGACCTGATCGGGGATGAACGCCCTGGAACTCACGGATCCGACTCACCGCGCATCGTAAGGCAAGCGCTTTCCACGGCGCAATATCGATGCCCGTTGCTGTATTGATGGCCCGGTGACGTCTTGCCCCGGCGGACGATGCCTGATCAACTCGTCCGGGTGAGCGCCCCACACATGGATCCTGACGAGTTCCGCCGGGCCGGCCACGCCGTGGTCGACTGGATCGCCGACTACTGGGCCACGCTGGAGCAGCGCCCGGTCACCCCGGCCGACCCGCCGGGCACCGTGGCGGCGGCCCTGCCGGTCGCGCCGCCCACCGCCGGCGAGCCGGTCGAGGCGGTCCTCGCCGACCTGGACGCGATCGTCGTACCGGGGCTGACCCACTGGCAGCACCCGGGCTTCTTCGGCTACTTCCCGGCCAACACCTCCGGCCCGAGCGTGCTCGGCGACCTGGTCAGCTCCGGGCTCGGTGTGCAGGGCATGCTCTGGGCCGCCAGCCCGGCCTGCACCGAGCTGGAGACCGTGATGATGGACTGGCTGGCCCAGCTGCTGGACCTGCCGCCACGGTTCCGCTCGACCGGTACCGGTGGCGGGGTGATCCAGGACTCGGCCTCCTCGGCGACCCTGGTGGCCACGCTGGCCGCACTGCACCGGGCCAGCGGGGGCCGCTGGCGCGACACCGGCATCGACCGGCGCTACCGCGCGTACACCTCCACCCACGGGCACTCCTCCATCGAGAAGGCCGTACGGATCGCCGGGCTGGGCGCCGACGGGGTCCGCACGATCGAGGTGGACCCGGACACCCAGGCGCTCCGGCCGGCCGCACTGCGCGCCGCGATCGAGGCCGACCTGGCCACCGGGGACGTGCCCGCCATCGTGGTGGCCACCATCGGCACCACCTCCACCACCGCCGTTGACCCGCTGCCCGAGATCGGCGCGATCTGCGCCGAGTACGGGATCTGGCTGCACGTGGATGCCGCGTACGCGGGCGCCGCCGCCGTCTGCCCCGAGCTGCGCTGGTCGCACGTCGGTCTGGAGTACGCCGACTCGTACTGCTTCGACCCGCACAAGTGGCTGCTCACCGGCTTCGACTGCGACGCGTTCTGGGTGGCCGACCGCGCTGAGCTGGTCGAGGCGCTGACCGTGCTGCCGGAGTTCCTGCGCAACGCGGCCAGCGAGTCCGGCGCGGTGATCGACTACCGGGACTGGCAGGTCCCGCTGGGCCGCCGGTTCCGATCCCTGAAGCTGTGGTTCGTGCTGCGCTGGTACGGCGCCGAGGGGCTGCGGGCACACGTCCGCTCCGGAGTGGCGCTGGCCGCCCGGTTCGCCGACCGGCTCCGGGCCGACGACCGGTTCGAGCTGGCGGCGGCGCACCCGTTCTCGCTGGTCTGCTTCCGGTTACGCGCCGACGACGACGTCAACGCCGAGCTGCTGGCCCGGATGAACCGCACCGGGCGGGTGCACCTGACGCACACCCGGGTGGCCGGCCGGTACACGCTGCGGCTGGCGGTCGGCTCGCCACAGACCACCGAGCGGCACATCGACGAGGCCTGGACGCTGCTGACCTCCACCACCAACGACCTACTCCCCCACTGACCACCCTCCCGCCCCGCCTCCCACCTCCCGCGCGTCGATCATGGAGTTGTGGTGCCTCGCAAAGCGGGCAAGTGATGACATTCTGCCCACCACGACTCCATGATCGACGCGGCCATACCCGCCCTCGCCGTGGAGCGCCTGGGCGATGTTGTCGCGAGGTTCAGCGCGTGGTGGGCGTACCCGTTGTGGCCAGGTCAGCCGGGACTGCGCTGGCGGGTGCTGGGGTGGGAGCGACGTCGGTGGCGGTGACGCGGGCGCGGGCGCGGCGGGTGCGGCGCAGGGCGCGCACGGCGAACACCAGCGCGGCCAGCCAAGCGGCGGTGAGCAGGGCGTAGACCAGGGGCGGCACGGCGCCGCCCAGGTCGCCCGCGCGGATCAGGGTACGGGCGTTGGTCAGCACGATCACGCCACCGACCGCCGCGCCGAGCAGTTGGGCCGGCACGATGCGCACCAGCCAGGCGGCCAGCGGGGCGGCGATGAGCCCGCCGATGAGCAGCGCGGCCACGGTGGGCAGCAGGAATCCCTCGGTGCCCAGCCCGATCAGGAAGCCGATGCTGGCCGCGCCGGCCACCACGAACTCGGCGGTGTCCACCGAGCCGATCACCTTGCGCGGCTCCAGGCGGCCGGAGACCAGCAGCGCCGGGGTGGCCACCGGGCCCCAGCCCCCACCGCCGGTGGCGTCGACGAACCCGGCGACCAGGCCGAGGGGGCCGAGGAAGCGCCCGCGCAGCCGCCCGCCGACCCGGTCGGTACGCAGCGGTCGGGCGAAGCGGACCAGCAGGTACGCGCCGAGCGTGAAGAGGATGCCGGCCATCCACGGCGCGGCCGATTCGGTGGAGATCGAGCTGAGCAGGGTGGCGCCGGCGAACGCGCCGATCGCGCCGGGCAGCGCGATGCGGGTCACCACCCGCCAGTCGACGTTGCCGAACCGCCAGTGCGCCACTCCGGCGGCGAGCGTGGTGCCGATTTCGGCCAGGTGCACCGACGCGGAGGCGGCGGCCGGGGCGACCCCGACGACCAGCAGCAGGGTGGACGACGTCAGCCCGTACGCCATGCCGAGCGAGCCGTCGACCAGCTGCGCGGCAAGCCCGACCAGAGCGAGGACCAGCAGCTTACGCACGAGCGCCCCCTGTCTTTTCGGCATCTCCTATCGACTTGGTCGACAATGCGGCACGGGGTGGCCGGGGTCAAGACCCTGATCGGTGGATGGGATGCCGGCGGTCAGCGTCGGAGCACTGCGGACCGGCCAGGACGGATGGGGTGGGCGGGTGACGTGGCCGGACGGCGGGCCGGCGGTCAGATCCAGGCGCGCGGGTCGGCGACCAGCTCGGTGACCCGTTCGGGCAGCGTGCCCGCGGCCACGTCGGCGACGCTGACCAACTCCAGGATCTCCCGCTCGCTGGCCCGCAACGCGATCCAGACCTCCTGAAGCGCGCGGGCCGGGCCGTGGTAGCCGAGCTGCTCCGGGCGCTGCCCGCGGACGTGCGCGAGCGGCCCGTCGATCACCCGGATCACGTCGGCCAGCGAGATCTCCTCAGCCGGGCGGGCCAGCCAGTAGCCGCCCTCCGGGCCGCGCTGGGCGTGCACGATGCCGCCCCGGCGAAGCTGGAGCAGGATGCTCTCCAGGAACTTCGGCGGGATCTCCTGGGCCCGGGCGATCTGGTCAGCCGTGACCGGCCGGCCCCGCCTGGGGCCACTGGCCGTCGCGGCGAGCTCGGCGGCCGCGCGGAGGGCGTAGTCAACCCGGGCGGAGAGGCGCATGCCGGCAAGGTTAGCCCGCTGCTCCGCCAACCGGGTGGGCGACCCTGGGCCGATCGGCCACGCATCGACGAAAACCCGGTCTGCTCATACCCGTCGCCGGAGGGCTTCGGGAAATGGTGAAGTGCGTCATGAACCACCGTTAGGTGGGGCCCCGACAGCTGCTCCAGAGCGTCCTTATGCTGGGCGTGAAGTACGACTGTCTGACCGTTTGCGCGGGCCCCGGCAGCATATTGATAAACACCCGGGTACAGCTCGGGGGGAAGGCAACACGATGACCGATATCGCGACACGCACCTGGGACGGCATGACCATCCCGGTGGCCGGCACCTATCAGCTCGATCAGGCGCACAAGCGGATCGGTTTCCTGTCCCGGCACATGATGGTGAGCCCGGTGCGCGGCGAGTTCGCCAAGGCGACGGCGCAGCTCTACGTGGCGGAGGATCCCCTGCTCTCCTCGGTGACCGCGACCATCGAGACGGCGAGCATCACCACCGGGAGCACTGACCGGGACACGCACCTGATGAGTGCCGATTTCCTTGACGTGGAACGCTTTCCCACCCTCGAATATCGAAGCACGGGCATCAACTGGAAGGGCAACGAAGACCCGATCTTCCAGTGGGCCCGGCTACGAAACCACCGACTCGGCGGAAGAGGCAGAAGTCACAATGTCCCGCCACAGTCCGAACCCGCTCCGGACCGATTCGTCCTCACCGGCGAGTTGACGGTGAAGGGGATCACCCGCGCGGTCGACCTTCAGGTGAATTTCGGTGGCGCCCGTCGCGATCCGTACGGACAGAACATTTTCGGATTCAGCGCGACAGCGGAAATCAACCGCGAGGACTACGGTCTGCTCTGGAACGTCCTGCTCGAAAGTGGCGGAGTTCTGGTGGGGAAGACCGTGCAGATCGAGATCGCCGGCGAGGCCATCCATCAGCCGTGATGGCTCGCCCAGACAGTCGTCCCCGCCAAGACGCACCCAGGTGCAGGTGCATGCCTGGCGGGGATGACCGACAGCCTCACGCGCCGACGCGGCGCAGCAGACCCTCCTGGACGGCGCTGGCGATCTGCGCGCCGTCGGTGGTGAACATCCGGCCGGTGGCCAGCCCGCGCGCTCCGGACGCCGACGGGCTCCAGCAGTCGTAGAGGAACCACTCGTCGGCGCGGAACGGCCGGTGGAACCAGAGCGCGTGGTCGAGGCTCGCGCCGACGACACCGCCCGGCCCCCACACCTCGCCGTGCATGGAGAGCACCGAGTCCAGCAGGGTGAGGTCGGAGGCGTAGGTGAGCGCGCAGGCGTGCAGCAGCGGGTCGTCCGGCAGCTTGCCGTCGATGCGCATCCACACCCTCTGGTGCGGGTCGGCGGGCCGGTCGCCCGGGCGGACCCAGCCGGGCTCACCGACGTAGCGCACGTCGATCGGACGCGGGATCTGACCCCAGATGCCCAGCCGCTCCGGGTAGCGGGCGAGGCGGTCGGACATCGTCGGCACGTCCTGCGGCGCGGGCACGTCCAGCGGAGACGTGGCCTGGTGGTCCAGACCCTCCTCGGCCCGCTGGAAGGACGCCGACATGAAGAAGATCGGCTTGTCGTGCTGGAGCGCGACCGCGCGGCGGACCGAGAACGACCGACCGTCGCGGATGTTCTCCACCTGGTACTCGATCGGCTCGACCGGGTCGCCGGGGCGGACGAAGTAGCCGTGCAACGAGTGCACGAACCGCTCCGGGTCGACCGTACGGCCGGCGGCGACCAGGGCCTGGCCCGCGACCTGGCCGCCGTACACCCGCTGCGGGCCGACCGGGGGGCTCATCCCCCGGAAGGTCATCTCCCCGATCGGGTCGAGGTCCAGCACTTCCAGCAGCTGGTCCACCGCCGCCTGGCCGACCGCGACCGGGTTGTCGCTCACTGCAGCGCCCGCGCCGACGCCGCGTCGACCAGTGAGCCGAGCTGGTGTACGCGCAGCGTGTTGGTCGAGCCGGGAGTGCCGGGCGGGCTGCCCGCCACGATCACCACGTAGTCACCCGGGTTGGCCCGGTTGAGACCGAGCAGCGCCTGGTCGACCTGACGGAACATGTCATCAGTGTGCTGCACGAACGGCATCAGGAAGGTCTCCACGCCCCAGGTCAGGGCGAGCTGGTCGCGCACCTCGGGGACCGGGGTGAAGGCCAGCAGCGGCAGGTCGCAGTGCAGCCGGGACAACCGCCGGACGGTGTCACCGGTCTGCGAGAAGGCGACCAGTGCCTTGGCGTTGATGGCCCGGGCGATCGACGAGGCGGCCACGGTGAGCGCGCCACCGTGGGTACGCGGGTCGTGCTGCAACCGGGGCACCCCGATCGAGCCGGACTCGGTGGTCATCACGATCTTGGCCATGGTGCTGACGGTCAGCACGGGGTACTTGCCCACGCTGGTCTCGCCGGAGAGCATCACCGCGTCCGCGCCGTCGAGCACCGCGTTGGCCACGTCGGAGGCCTCTGCCCGGGTGGGGCGGGAATTCTCGATCATGGAGTCGAGCATCTGGGTGGCCACGATGACCGGCTTGGCGTTCTCCCGGCAGAGCTGCACGGCCCGCTTCTGCACCAGCGGAACCTCGTCCAGCGGCATCTCGACACCGAGGTCACCGCGGGCGACCATGACGCCGTCGAAGGCGAGCACGATGGCCTCGAGGTGCTCCACCGCCTCCGGCTTCTCGACCTTGGCCAGCACCGGCCGGAACACGCCCTCCTCGGCCATGATGCCGTGCACGAGCTTGATGTCCTCGGCCGAGCGGACGAAGGAGAGGGCGACCAGGTCGACGCCGAGCCCCAGGGCGAAGCGCAGGTCCTCGGCGTCCTTCTCCGACATGGCGGGCACGCTGACCGCCACGTTGGGCAGCGAGACGCCCTTGTTGTTGGAGACCGGGCCACCCTCGGTGACCAGGCAGCGGATGTCGTTGCCGGTGACGTCGGTGACCTCGACGGCGACCCGGCCGTCGTCGATCAGCAGCCGGTCACCGGGCTTCACCTCCTGCGGCAGCTTGCTGTACGTGCAGGAGACCCGATCCTTGGTGCCGATGATCTCGTCGCCGGTGATCACGACCGAGTCGCCGGTGCGCCACTCGTGCGGGCCGTCGGCGAACCGGCCGAGCCGGATCTTGGGACCCTGAAGATCGGCGAGGACGGCCACCGGCTTACCGGCCGCCTCGGACGCCTCCCGGACCAGTCGGTAGACCGCCTCGTGGTCAGCGTGGCTGCCGTGGCTGAAGTTGAGCCTCGCCACGTTCATGCCGGCCTCGACGAGGCCCCGGATGCGCTCCGGGGACGAGGTGGCGGGACCAAGAGTGCAGACGATCTTCGCGCGGCGTGTCACGCCCATCAGGTTAGTCTCTCCTTCAGGTCGGACCCGGGGCCGACCCCTTGCAGGCAGCGGAACGTGTGTCCAACAACGCGCGGTGCGCGTCGGGCCGGCGGGCAGAACCGCACCGGGAACGTTGTGGCGACGGGCATCGGCGACCGCGCGCCGGGAATCGTACGCCTCCGCTGGCACACACCCTCGGGGTGCTCCCGCCGGCGGCTCACCCGGAGTGCACCGTGGGCGGCAGGGTGGGCACCGCGGTGAGCAGGTCACGCGGGTCGTAGCGCCGCTTGGCCCGGCGCAGTCGCGTCCAGTTCGCGCCGTAGGCCAGCCGGACCCGGTCGGTCTCCTCCGGGGCGAGCAGGTTCGGGTAGCCCCCGGGCAGGGCGTGCGGGGCGAGGGCCGCCGAGGTGCGCTCGGCCCAGTCCCGGTGCGGCCCGGCCGCCCCGCCCGGCGGCCACACCGCGATGATCTCGGTCAGCAGGTGATCGGCGCGCAGGCCGAACGCCGTGTCGGCGAGCCGGACCCTGCTGGCCGCGCCGTGGAAGTGGTGCAGGGCCACCGCGGAGAAGGGCGAGCTGACCTTCCGGGCGGCGTCGACCAGCGCGTCCACGGCACCGTCGGCGAGCGTGGGCAGCCAGCGGGTCCGCAGCAGGTAGCGGTTGCCGTCGACCATCCCGCCGTCGAACATCCGCAGCGCGTCCGCGTACGGCAGTGGGCCGACCTGGTCGAGCAGTGGGACGCCCAGCGCCCGCAACCGGTCCACCCAGGGCCGCCCGAGGTCCAGGTCCGGACCGCTGTAGAACGGGCAGACGAAGATCACCGGCTCGCCGGCCGGGCCGGGCAGGAAGCCCGCCATCACGGTGAGCTCGTCCGGGGCCTCGGCGAGCAGCGCGGAGTACCCGCGCAGCACGGCCGGCGCCTCGGCCAGCGCGAACATGATCATGCCGGCGAGGATGGCGGGCAGCCGATGTGCCTGGTAGCGCAGCGCGGTGACCACGCCGAAGTTGCCGCCGCCGCCACGCAGCGCCCAGAACAGCTCGGCGTCGTGCCGGGGGTCGGCGGCGACCCGACGGCCGTCGGCGAGAACCACCTCCGCGCCGATCAGGTTGTCCAGGGCCAGGCCGAACCGGCCGCAGAGCGGGCCGTACCCGCCGGCCAGGGTGAGCCCGGCCATGCCCACGTCGCGAACCACCCCGGTGGGCACCACCAGGTCGTACGGGCGGGTGGCGGTCAGCAGGTCGGCGGCGGTGGCGCCGCCGGCCACGGTCACCGTGGCCGCGTCCGGGTCGACCTGGACCGCGCGCAAACCGGTCAGGTCGAGCACCAGCCCGCCGTCACGCAGCGCCCGACCGGCCCAGTCGTGCCCGCCGGAGCGGACCGACACCGGCAGGTGGCACCGGGCGGCGATGCCGACCGCACCGGCCACCTCCTCGGCGTCCAGGCACCGGGCGACCAGCGCGGGCGCGCGGTCCACGGCGGCGTTCCAGAGGCGGGTGGCGGCGGCGAAACCGGGATCTCCCGGCTCGTGGAGCCGGTCACCGAGCAGGGCGCGCAGCCGGGCGGTGGCCGAGGCGACATCGGGGTTGGCGACGGAGCTCATGGCGACTCCTCGACCGGGGCCGGCCGGTGGTGCCGGGTGCACCCCGACGGCGGTCCTCGGTGGGCGCGACCGTAGCACCGGCGGGCGGCCGACCACCGTCACCATCACGACAGCCGCCGATGGATCGACCGGTCAGCTCTGGGTCTTGACCAGCGGGAACTCCAACGAGCCGGCCGGGCAGAGAAAGGTCAGCACGTCGATGCGGTAGAGCCCGGCCTGCACCGCCGGGTCGGCCTCCAGCACGCTGCGGACGTCGTCGACACTGCCGGTGCGGGCCAGCCCGAAGCCGATCGGCGGCTCCGGGTTGCTGGTGGTCCCGTCGATCGAGCCGGCGACCAGGATGATCCCGCGTCGCTGCAACGCCTGCATGTGCTCGGCGTGCTCGGCCTGCAACCGCTGCACGGTCTCGGAGGGCAGGGCCCGTCCGGCCGCGCCGGGATAGAGCACGATGCACTCGTACGTGTCGAGCGCGAAGTCGACCTGCGGCACTCCCGCCATGGGTGCTCCCTCCGCCGTCGGGCCGGGAACGCGCCGGCCCGGGCCGGCGTCGCCGGCACGCGCCCAGCGTCGCACGCCGGTGGCGGTCGCACCGGTCGCTCCGCTCAACTGGCCCCGGTTGGACCTCCCGCTGACCGCCGACACGGGTGCTCGGGCTCGCCGCACGCCCCGAACGACCAGTCGCTGGCGGCACTCCGACACGTCGGCCGACCCGGCTGCCGGTACCGGCTACGGTGGACGGTCCGGGCGCGGGCAGGGGGAGGTCGGGATGCGCGACGACGAACCGGCGGCGGGCGTGCTGCCGTACGCCGAGGTCACCGACGAGGCGTACGCGGCGCAGACCGCGGCGAGTTTCACGGTGCGGGAGTTCGAGTTCGCCGTGCTGCTCAGCGGGCGGTGCCCGCGGTGCGACCACACGACCACCAGCACGGTGGTCGACGAGCTGTACCGGCGGGACACGCCGGCAGCGGCACAGGACCCCGGCTACCGGACGGTGCTCTGCGAGTGCGAGACCGACCACCCCGCGCGCCCCACCGGGCTGCGCGGCTGCGGCGCGTACTGGACGTTACGGCTGGAGGTCGAGGCGTGATCCGGCTCCACCCGGGGCCGCCCGCGACCGTCGCCGACCTGCACCGGGCGCAGCAGTTGGCCGGGCTGCTGCGCGGCGAGCTGGAGCGGGTCCGCGCCGCGGCGGTGGCCTGGCGCAACGGGCTCGGCGGGCTGCTGGTGGCACTGTTCGGGTTCAGTTTGATCCGGGGCCGCACCGACGTCACCACGCTCGCGTCGGGGTGGGGCGCGCTGGTGGGCATCCTGCTGCTCGCCGCGCTGGTGGCGGGCGTGGGCGGGGCGCTGGCGCTGCTGCGCGCGGCGCACGGACGGCTGGCGGTGACCCCGGTGGCGACGCTCCCACCGGCCCCGCTCGGCGACCATCTGGAGGCGATGGCGGCGGTCCGGTCGCTGCGGACCGGGGTGCGGCTGGTGCTGCTCTGCACCGCTCTGCTGGTCGCCGCGGTGGGGGTGACCTGGTACGCGCCCGCCAGCCAGGCACCGCCCGCCGCCGTCTCTGCGGGCCAGAGGTAAGGACGGCTCCGGGAGGGGCTCTTCCTGACGTCTGAGCTGGTCAGGGGCCCAGGTGGGCGTAGCTCGCCCAGGTGTCGGGCCGGTCGGGCAGGGCGGCGCGGAGCCGGCGGACGGCCTCGTGCAGAGCCACCGCCGCCCGGTCCGGGGCGATCCCGCCGGGCACCGCCAGGCCGGCGTACAGGTCGGCGCAGAGTCGCACGGTCAGCGCGTCCGAGATGGACCAGAGCGCGCCGATGACGTGCCGGAACCCGGCGAGCTGGAACGCGGTGCCGAGGGTGAGCGCCTCGTCGGGCAGGGCCGCTCCGCCGCGCACCGTCTCGCACGCGGACAGGACGGCCAGCGCGGCCGGGCTGCCCGCGGGCCGCCACAGGTCCCGCACGTGCAGCCGGCCGCCGGCCAGCGCGAGGCGACCCCAGGCCGGGGCGCCCAGATCCTGGGTGCCGTGACAGGACAGGTGGGCGATCGGCTGGCCGGGCAGCGCGGCGAGCACCGCCGCCGGGGTGGCCGCCGGGCCGAGCAGTGAGCGGACCCGCGGCAGGTGCCGGCGGACGATCTCCACCTCCTGATCGACGCCGGGCAGGTCGGACAGGCCGGGGGTCTGCGGCATGCCGACGACCAGCGCCGAGTCGACCGGCTCGGGCCGGGCCGGGACGCCGCGCCGGGCGTGCGCCAGCGCCCGCAGCGACGCGGTGTACGACGAGACCACCCGGTCCAGCACCCCGTCACCACCGTCGAGGGGGCCGGCCGCGTGCAACGGCAGCAGGGTGAGCAGCCCGGTCGGGCACCACCACAGTCGTGGCCAGTCCGCCCCGGCCTCCGGTACGGGTCCGTCCGGGTCGGCGGCCGCCGAGTCGGACTGTGCCGGGACGGGGGTGGCCGCGTCGAGCACCGGTGCGGCGACGACCCCCCACAGCCAGTCCAGCGTCTGGCCGACCTCGGTCCGTGCCGCCGCCCGGCGGCGCTGCACCGCCGGCTCCGGGCCGTCCGGCGTCGCCGCCCCGGTGAGCACCGCGATCGCGGTCAGGAAACCGGCCGTCCGGGCGAGCAGGTCGGCCAGGGTCAGCCCGGGCAGCGGCACCACGGTGACCTGACCGTCGGCGACCACCAGTGCGTCGCAGCGCCGGCTGGCGACGTTGACCAGCACCACCGGGCCACCGACAGCGGCCCGGGCCAGGGCGGCGAACGGCGGCGGGCGGAGGAAGTCGGCGAAGGCGGGTTGGTCGCGGATCACGGCGAGCAGGTCGCGGCGGCGCATGGCGAGGTCGTACCGCTGCTCCGGGGTCGGCCCAGCCCCGACCGTCGACGCCGAACCCTCGGCGGACGCCACGCCACTCCCCCACCCGGCCGGCGACAGCACCCCACCCGGGGGCACCGCGTCGACCGACGACACCGGGCCGGCCGACACACGGCTGCTCGGACCGTCGATGCCGGCGGGCGGCAGCGCGGTGAAGCCGTCGAGGGCGGCCTGAAGGTCAACGAGGCGGGCCGCCAGCCGTGGGGCCCGCGTGCGCAGCGCGGCCAGGTCGGCGCTCGCGTCGTGTGCCCGGGTCAGCAGGACGCCGCGGCCGTACTCCAGCAGCTCGACGGCGCGTTCCGGGCGGTCGAGGTCGATGGCGACCGCCGCCGCGTCGCTGGCCAGCCCGGGGAACAGCCCGAGCAGGCGGGTTTGGTCGTCGGAGTCCATGCCGTGCCAGGCCACCAGGTCGATCAGCTCGATCGCGGTGGCGTACCCGTCGAGCGCGGCCGGCAGGTCGCCGGCCGCCGCGGCGTGTTCCGCGTACCGGCTGGCGGCACTCGCCCGGAGCAGCGACGGCGCGGACTCCACCGCTGCGGCGGCGTGGAGCGCGGCGGTCGCCTCGGCCAGTACGGCCGAATCATCGGCGGCAGCAGGGACGGCGACAGCAGAGTCGGCCACGGCGGCGGCGCCGGGGCCGGTCACCGGGTCGTCGGCGGAGGACGCGACCGCCTCCAGGGCGGTGGCCAGGTTGCTCAGGCACATGGTGCGGGCGGGATGCTCGGCCGGCAACTCCTCGACCGCTCCCCGGTAGGCCGCGAGCATGGCGGTGGCGTCCGCGTCGTCCCGGCCGGCCTGGTAGCGCAGCACCAGCGCGTTACCGAGGTTGGTGAGGACCCGGTACCGCTCCCCGTCGACCGATGGCGGGCGCTCGCTCAGCTGCTGCAGCAGCCGGATCGCCTCGTCCAGGGCGGTCGGGTTGTCGTGCAGACGGTGTCGCAGCAGGTGGGCCAGGGCGAGGGTGGCGAGCGCCTGGACGTACTCGGCCGGCTCGGCCTCCCGCTCGGCCAGCTCCGCCGCCTCGCGGAGCGCGGTCACCGCGGCCTCGGAGTCTCGGGCGACGCCGGCCGCGACCTGGTCGGCGGGCTCGCCACCGGCGGGCAGCGCGCCGTCCAGGGCGAGCTCCACCCGGCGGTTCAACGCGGAGCCGTAGTTGGTCAACGCCGGCAGCCGGTCGGGGTGCCCGGGCGGCGCGATCTCGGTCACCTGCGCCAGCACCTGGATCGCCTCGGTCAGGGTGGCCAGGTCCTGGGTGGAGGCGAACATGGCCTGCAACACCAGGCCCAGGTTCGAGCGGTACCGGGGCAGCAGGACGGCGTCCGGCGCGACGGCGGCGACCGCGGCCCGCAGCGCCACGGCGGCCGGCTCCAGCAGCGCCGGTTCCCCCGCCAGGTCGGACAGCTCGCGCAGGGTGTTGCCCAGGTTGTTGAGCACCTGATGGTGCAGCGGGTCGGTACGGGGAACCAGCGACTCCGCCTCGGTGAGCGCCTCCCGGGCGGCCCGCAGCGCGGTCACCCCGCCCAGGTCGGCGTACCCCCGGCCCAGCGCGTAGCCGAGATCGGCGAGGCGGCGGGCCCGCTGACCCGGTTCCCTGGCGACGGTGACCGCGTCGCGCAGCAGCCGCACCGCCTCGGTGATGTCCTCGGTCCGCCGCCGCTGCTCGTACCGGCTCACCAGCAGGCCGCCCACCGCACGCCGGATCTCGGCCGGATCCAAGCCGCCGTGTGGCGAGCCGGAACCGGCGGCCGCCCGGTACGCCTCGATCGCCGCGTCGAGGTCGTCCGGGGCGGCGTCGGCCTGGTGCCGCTCGGCGAGCAGGGTGGCCAGGCCGGCCTGTGCGGTGCCGGCCAGGTCCGGTTCGAGCCCGCCGAACCCGGTCAGCGCCACCCGGTACGCCTCGATCCCGGCATCCCGGTCGGCCGGAGCCTGGTCACGCAGGAACCGTTCGGCGAGCGCGGTGCCGTGCAGCGCGGCGACCCGGGGATCGCCGCCGGCTCGGGCCGCGGCGAACGCGTCGACCGCCTCGTCGAGGTCGGCCGGTCGGCTCCGCAGCCGCCACCGGTCCCGCAGCCGCTGCCCGAGGTTGGCCCGCGCCATGGCACGCACCGACGGGCTGACGCCGGCGGCCCGGGCGGCGTCGCGCAGCAGCGTGATCGACTCGTCCAGGTCCGCCGGCGCGCCGTCGACCTCGTACCGGTCGCCGAGCACGTTGCCGAGGTTGAACAGCCGGGTCGGACGTTCCGGGTCACCGGCCGGGGTGGACTCCAGGCTCTCCCGGTGCGCCTCGATGGCGGGCGGCAGGGCACTCCGCCGGCCGAGGTGCCGGAACTGGTCGCGGTGCACCTTGCCGAGGGCGGACAGGTAGTGCAGCCGCTCCGGCTCGCCCGCTGGCGTGCCGTCCACCGCTCGTTGCAGCAGCGCCGCCGCCCGGTCGGCGACCCGGTAGTCGCGGTTGGTCTCCGCGCCGCCCATCAGCATGACGGCTTCGAGGAACAGCGCGCCGGCCTCGCCGGAGGCCGACCCGGCCGTACGCCCGCTGCGACCGGGACCGGCGCCCCGGTCGGAACGGGTCGGCGCGGACGTCGGCCCGCCGGGGCCGCGCTGGTCGGGGACCCGGCCGGTGTCCGACGGCGGTCGGTGCGCATGCAGCAGCGCCAGCAGCGACGGCGGTACCAGCTGCGGGGCGATGCGCAGCAGGATCTCGGTGAGCGTGACCGCCCGGCCGAGATCGTCGGCGTCCTCACCGGGCGGCAGCAGTTGGTAGCGGTACCAGTGCAGACAGGCGAGCAGGAAGAGGCCATCGACGACCGACTCCGACAGCGACCCGTCGGGGGGCGTGGAGGTCACCAGCTCCTTGACCGCCTCGGCGTCGCGCATCGCCCCGGAGTCGAGCACCGCGCGAGCGTCCCTGGTCGTGCCGAAGCGGTCCAGCCGCGCCCGCAGCCGATCCACCGGGTCCGACCTGAACCGTCGCCACATCGTGCCTCCCCCGACCGGCCACACCGATTGGGATCAGGCGTAGCAGACCGGACACGGTGGGCGCTAGCGGTAAGGCGACGCGGATCCGGTCGTGCCGTGTCGCCGCACACAGTCGGCCGACACCCGGTATGACGGTCGGATTCCGGGGGATGATCACCTGGTGGTGGAGGTTTCCATCCCGCCGCGACGACAACGATTGGGGATCCGCGTATGGCGACCGACATCAGCAAGCAGCCCGCGAAGGCTTCCGGCACGTACCGGATCGGGGGCGACGTCACCGTGAACCGGCTCGGCTACGGGGCCATGCAGATCACCGGGCCGGGCGTCTGGGGAGACCCGAAGGACCCGGCCGAGGCGCTCCGGGTGCTGCGCCGGGCGGTGGAGCTGGGCGTGACCTTCATCGACACCGCCGACTCGTACGGCCCGTTCGTCTCCGAGCTGCTGATCCGCGAGGCCCTGCACCCGTACGCCGATGATCTGGTCATCGCGACCAAGGGTGGGTTCACCCGGGCCGGGCCGGGCGACTGGCGCGTGGTGGGCCGCCCGGAGTACCTGCGCCAGCAGTGCGAGCTGAGCCTGCGTCACCTCGGCCTGGACACCATCCCGCTCTACCAGCTGCACCGGATCGACCCGCAGGTGCCACTCGCCGACCAGCTGGGCGAGCTGGCGCTGTTGCAGCAGGAGGGCAAGATCCAGCACATCGGACTGTCCGAGGTGAGCGTCGCGCAGATCGAGGAGTCCCGCGCGATCACCACGATCGCGTCGGTGCAGAACCTGTACAACCTCGCGAACCGCAGCGCCGAGGACGTGCTGGAGTACTGCGAGCGCAACGACATCGCGTTCATCCCGTGGTTCCCGATCGCCACCGGTGAGCTGGCCCGCCCGGGCGGCCCGCTGGACGCTATCTCCTCCGCGCACGGCGCGACGCCCGCGCAGCTCGCGCTGGCCTGGCTGCTGCGCCGGTCGCCGGTGATGCTGCCGATCCCCGGTACGTCCTCGGTGGCGCACCTGGAGGAGAACGTGGCCGCGGGCGACGTGCGGCTCACCGATGACGAGTTCGAGGCGCTGGCCAAGGCGAGCTGAAAACCCGACCGACGCCGGTGGCGTGCGGCGCGCGGGTGGTCCCGGCCGGGGCCACCCGCGCGGACCGGGTCAGAGCGCGAGGCAGTTGGGTCGCACCGGGCCGTCGGCCAGGGCGCCGCGCACGATGGTGTACGAGGTGCCGTCGAGCACCAACCCGAGGTGCCCGACCACCCGCACCGGGCAGTACGCCTGGATCAGCACGTTGGTCGCGCCGTCGTTAACGGCGGCGTTCCCGGTCGGCCGGACCAGCTCGTCCTGCAGCGTGCGAATGGTGGTGTAGCGCACCGCGCCCGGGGTGTCGTCGCCGGCGTTGAGGTCGGCGAGGAAGGCCGAGCCGATGGTCATCTGCTGGCAGGCCACGACGCCGGCGCAGCTGCCGAGGCCCAAGAACGCCAGGATGTTCGCCACGTAGGTGCCGTACTGCGGCGAGCCGAGGCTGACGTACCGGCCGACGTTGGCGGTGCCGCCGAGCCGCTTGAGGTAGTAGCGGGCGACCAAGCCACCCTCGGAGTGACCCACGACGTCCACGGTGGCCGCGCCGGTGCTGGCGCGCACCTGGCCGACGTAGGTGGCGAACGCCCGGGCGGAGGTGGGGATGTCGCCGAAGCCCAGCCCGGGGAGTTGGTAGATGAAGGTCCGGTAGCCGTCGGCGCGCAGTCGGGCGGCGATCGGCTCGTACGCGACGGCGACGCCGGTGAGCCCGCCGACCACGATGACGGGGTTGGCCGCCGCGGCGGCGGCAACCGGGGCGGCCGCGGGTGCGGCGGGTGCGGCGGGTTCAGCGGGGGCGGCGGTGGCCGTGGCGGTGGTGGCAAGCAGGGCGGCGGTGGCGAGGGCCAGGACGAGGGCGGTCTTTCGGAGCAGCATGGCTGCACCTCCGGGGGGAGGCACCCGGCGAGCCGGGCAGGTGGGTGGGGGTGTCCGATCGACCGTGCGACGATGATGCGCGCAACAATTTGGAAACGTCAATGACTTGTTACGCGCCGGTAACCCGTTGTTCCGGCGAGGGCGCAAACCGGCAAATCGGCGAACTCCACATCGGACGCCCGGCCGGCCGCGCGTACCCCGGCTCGGAACGGCGGATGGCATGCTGTGGCCGTGGCCGCCGACGAACCCACCGAGCGCCAGTTGCGGGTGATGCCGTGGTGGCTGGTCCTGGTCGGCCTGCTCCTCGCTGCCGCCCTGGGCTGGCTGGTGCTGGACCTGCTGCTCACCGAGGCTGACCGGGCCACCCAGCCGGACACCCGCGCCACGCTGCGCATCGACGCGATCCGCACCGGCCTGACCGTGGTCGCCGGCACCGGTGGCGGGCTGGCGCTCCTGCTGGCCGCCCGCCGGCAGTGGATCACCGAACGCGCCCAGCGGCACCAGGAGAGCGTCGCCGCCCGGGACCAGGCCCACCGGGACCGGGTGCAGGCGCACGCCGAGTCGGCGGCCGAGGTCGCGCAGCGGCACCAGGACCGGCAGTCCGGAGCGGCCGAGCACGACGCCGCCGAGCGCCGGCTGACCGAGCTCTACACCCGCGCTGTCGAGCTGCTCGGCAACGACAGCGCCGCGGTACGCCTCGGCGGGCTGCACGCGCTGGAACGCCTCGGCCAGGACAATCCGGCGCAGCGGCCGACGATCGCGGCGGTGCTCTGCGCGTACCTGCGCATGCCGGCGCCGGACGACGAGCCGCGCGAGACGGAGGTCCGACGCACCGCGCAGCGGGTGCTCACCCGGCACCTGCGCGCGGACGGCCCGGCCCACTGGCCGGAGATCACGCTTGATCTGACCGGGGCCCGACTGGTCGATTTCGACGCCGCCGGCTGCACGCTGGTCGACGCGGACTTCACCGGGGCGGTGTTCACCGGTGTCACCAGCTTCGCCGGCGCGACCGCCCGGGGGCGGCTCCGCCTCGGGGCGACCTTCGGCGACGTCACCTTCGACGACCTCACCGCCGAGGCGGAGGTGGTCCTGGACGACGCCCGCTTCGACGGTCAAGCCAGCTTCGACCGGGCCGTTTTCACCGCCGGCCTGTCCTGTCGGCGGTGCCGCTTCGCCGGCCCGACGTCATTTCACCGGGCGACCTTCCACCAGCCGACCAGCTTCGACGCGACCCGCTTCGGCGACGGGAGCAGGTTCCGGCAGGCCACGTTCCTCGGCGGCCTGTCCATGGAGCACACCGAGTTCGCCGGGTACGCGGGGTTCCGCTCGGTCCGTTTCGCGGACATGGCCCTCTTCCGGTGGACCGTGTTCGCGGCCGACGCGTGCTTCGAGCAGGCGCGTTTCGAGGGGGCGGCGAACTTCGGCCGGGCCCGGTTCCACGGCGCGGGCAGGTTCGACGGCGCCCAGTTCGGCCAGCCGCCGCAGGTCGACCAGGCGCGGGCGGCGGCCGGCGGCGGACACGCCTGGCCCGCCGGGACGACGGTCGAACGGCTCGACGACGAGTGGCTACTGCTCGTCGACCACTGACGCCGGCACGATGGCGCACCGAGCGTCGCCGATCAGCTCGACACGTCGCCGGTCAGCCCGCCAGCGCGGCGGATGAGTCAGTGGGCGGCGGGCGCGGGCCGCAGGCCGTCGAGGGCCACGCCAAGCACCCGGTCGCGCTGCTCGGTCGACGGGAACTGGGCCATGGTGAGGCCGCTGATCAGCCGCACCACGTCGTCGAAGCCGACGTCCTCGCGGACCGTCCCGGCCGCCTGGGCACGGTGCATCATCGGCTCGCCGGCGGCGTAGATCTCTGTCCGACAGCTCCGGAAGACCTCGGAGTCGCGCAGCAGTTCCTCGGCGAGCGCCCGCTTGGTGGCCACGTACGCGACGAACCGGTGCAGCCAGGCCACGAGGGCGTCCCACGGGGGCAGTTCGGCCAGGTCCTCGGCGGACCGGCAGAGTGTCCGGACCTCCTCGACGTAGACGGCCTCGAACAGCTCCTGGCGGTTGGCGAAGTTCCGGTAGAGGGTGCCGATGCCGACGCCGGCTCGGCGGGCCACGTCCTCCAGCGATGCGGACGCGCCGTTTTCGGCGAACGCCTCGCGGGCAGCGGCCACCAGCGCGTCGTAGTTGCGCCGCGCGTCAGCCCGCTTGGGCCGCCGGGCGAAGACCTCGGGCACCTGCCCCGCGCTGGTCATGACGTGCGTCACCTCACCTTGGTTGCATCCGGAGGGAACCCTCCGCTAGCTTAGTGGAGGCACCCCTCCGGAATCCCGGAGGCATACCTCCGGTTAGCTTACCTCGGGACCGCCCGATCCGCCTGGCCACCCGATCGCCCGGACCCGACAGCCTGCCCGCCGCGCACGACGGGCGTCAAAACCTCCTTCCGTACGCCAATCAGGGAGTTTCCTTTCGTGGCAGTGACCTCCCGACGCGGCTCGCGTCGGCTCACCTTCTCCGTGCTGGCCGCCGGCGCCGGGTTCTTCGCGATGCTCCAGTCGCTGATCACCCCGGTGCTGCCGACCATCCAGCACGATCTGCACACCTCCCAGAACACCGTGACCTGGGTACTGACCGCCTACCTGCTGTCGGCGTCGATCTTCACGCCGATCCTCGGCCGGGTCGGCGACATGGTCGGCAAGGAGCGGATGCTGGTCGTCTCGCTCGCCGCGCTCGCCATCGGCTGTCTGCTGGCCGCCATCGCGCCGAACATCAGCGTGCTCATCATCGCCCGGGTCGTGCAGGGTGTCGGCGGGGCGGTATTCCCGCTGTCGTTCGGCATCATCCGTGACGAGTTCCCCGCCGCGCGGGTCTCCTCCGCCGTCGCCGCCATCTCGGCGATCGTCGCCGCCGGCGGTGGCCTGGGCGTCGTCCTCGCGGGCCCGATCGTGGCCGCACTGGACTACCGGTGGCTGTTCTGGATCCCGATGGTCGTGGTGGGGCTGACCGCCGTCGCCGCCCACCTGTTCGTGCCCGAGTCGCCGGTGCGTACCCCCGGGCGGATCGACTGGCGGGCCACCCTGCTGCTCTCCGGCTGGCTGGTCGCACTGCTGCTGCCGATCAGCCAGGGCGCTGCCTGGGGCTGGACCTCCGGCCGGGTGCTCGGCCTGCTGGCGCTCGCCGTGGTGCTGCTGGTCGGCTGGCTGGTCGCCGAGGTTCGGTCGACCAACCCGTTGATCGACATGCGGATGATGCGGCTGCCCGGCGTCTGGACCACCAACCTGGTCGCCCTGCTCTACGGCGCGTCGATGTTCTCCGTGTACGCGTTCCTCCCGCAGTTCGTGCAGACCCCGACGGCCGCGGGCTACGGCTTCGGCGCCACCATCAGCCAGGCCGGCCTGCTCATGCTGCCGATGCTGGTCGCGATGTTCATCGCCGGCCTGGTCGCCGGCCGGCTCCAGGCGGTCTTCAGCGCGAAGGCGCAGCTCGCCACCGGTGCCGCGTTCAACGTGGCCGCCTCGGCGATGCTGGCCCTCGCGCACGACACCCGCTGGGAGGTCGCCATCGCCGGTGGCCTGGTCGGCCTCGGCATCGGCCTGGCCTTCGCCTCGATGGCCAACCTGATCGTGGGCAGCGTGCCCGCCAGCCAGACCGGCGTGGCGACCGGCATGAACGCCAACATCCGCACCATCGGCGGCGCGATCGGCGCCGCCGTGGTCAGCGGCGTGATCACCGCCCACCCGCAGGCCAACGGCCTGCCCCGGGAGGCCGGCTTCACGATGGGCTTTCTGGTCCTCACCGCGATCGCCCTGGCCGCCGCGCTCGCGGCCCTGGCCGTCCCGTCCGCCCGGCGGGCGACGTCCGGTCGCCGGCCGTCCACCGCGACGATCGTCGAGTCGGAGCTAGCCGGCGAGTTCGCCACCATGCCGTCGACCCGCTGAACCGCACCGGCCCCCGGGTCGGAACGGGGCAGGCAGCTCATGCTGCCTGCCCCGTTTCCGACCGCGACGACCTGCACGCGCAACACTGTCGATATTCACGGATGTGAGCCGTGACGCCTACGACGCGGTCTGAGGTCAGAGGGCTGCTGTCACTGCCCCGCCCCGCGCTCAGCCGCCCTTCGCGGGGCCACCCCGACACTCCCTGGACGGCTACGCTCCGCCGAGGAGGTGGTCCCGTGACCGCGGCTGAGCAGGACGAGACGATCGAGGACAGCCCTGTCGGCTGGGTCGCCAGCCACATCCGGCGCTACGTGGAGACCGACGGCGCCGACGGCGGTAAATACCACGGGTACCCGGCACTGCTGCTCACCACGCGGGGCCGCCGGTCCGGGAGGCTGCACCGGACCGCGCTGATCTACGGCCGTGACGGCGACAGCTATCTGCTGGCGGCGTCGGCCGGCGGCGCGGCGAAGCACCCCGCCTGGTACCTGAATCTGAACGCCGACCCCGCGGTGGAGATCCAGGTCGACGCCGAGCGGTTCACCGGACGCGCCCGCACCGCGACAGCCGAGGAACGCGCCCGGCTGTGGCCCGTGATGACGGCGGTCTTCCCGACGTACGCCCGCTATCAAAAGGACACCGACCGCGAGATCCCCGTGGTCATCGTCGAACGCGTCTGACGCCGGTCATCCGCACGGCCTCCTGAGGCCGATCTGGACGGTGATGACGACGCCCTCGCGACAGGGGTCGATACAAGAGCGTCGATGAGCGCTATGGTGACCGCAGGTAAGCACCCACTCCGACAAGGAGAACGACTGTGCGCCGCATCGCAACCACCATCGCACTGCTCGGGCTGTCGCTGTTCGTGTTGCTTGCGCCGACGCCGGCGAGCGCGGCGAGCACCGTCGATGTCACGTCGGCGACTCTGGTCGCGCGAGGCGTCGCCGTGGACCTCACCCTTACCGTGACATGCCAAAACGGCATGTCCGGCGGCTCGGAGCTGATCCTCAGGCAGCGGTCGGGCGACCGGGTGGCGTATGGGTCGGGCTGGGCGCCTGTCTCCTGCACGGGCGAGCCTCAGGCTGTGACGGGACGGGTGTTTGCGGAGGCGGGCGGCTTCGCCTTCAACAAGGGCGTGGCGCTGGCCACCGGATCCTTCGAACTGTGTGCCCAGGAAAACTGTGAGTTCCTGCAGTTCGACGAAACGATCCGCGTGACTCGCTGAGCTTGTCGGCAGGTGACCCGGGGCCACCTCTGCGGACCGGCCGGGGAAGCATGTACGGCATGAAACTCGATGATCTGCCATTGGTGGAGTTCGCGTTCCCCGGGCCGCTACGGGATCAACTGGTGGCCGCGATCCTGTCCGGCGCGAAGACCACGACCTCTGGCCTGCTGCTCGGATACGAGCGCGAGAACGAGCCGTTGCCCCGGGTCGGCCAGCGAATGGCGGTGGTGGACTCGCAGGAACGGCGGGTCGCGGCGATCGAGGTGACCGAGGTGCGGGTGGTCCGGCTCGCGGACGTGGACCTTCAGCACGCCCTCGACGAGGGTGAGGGTGATGAGTCAGTGGCGCAGTGGCGGGCCGGTCACGAGAGGTTCTGGCACAGTGCGGAGGTTCGGGCGGAGCTGGGCGACCCTGGTTTCACCGTGAACGACGACACGTTGGTGCTGACCAAGCGCTTCCGGCTGGTGCACCCCGCCGGAGACGAGTGATTCCTCTCGACGGCTCGCGCCGAGAGTCAGTCACCTAGGCGGGGAAGCGGATGACCGGCAGGTCACCGCCATCGCCGTACGCTTTTCCCTCGCCGGTCAGCACGCACGCGTCGTGCTCCAGCACCGCCATCACGGCGGCAGCGAGATCGACCCGGCCGGTGACGGTCCGCCAGTAGGCCAACTCCTGCCAGTCCTCGCCCCACGTCGGCAGCACTGCGCACGCGGGACGTTCCAGCAGCCGGTGGAGTACCGCCCTGTCACCCGGATCGTCCACCACCGCCAGGACCTCGGCGGCGACCACGGCCGGCACACCGAACCGCACGCCGTCCTGGGCGATCTCGTGAATGGGTTCGGCAACGTCCATCGAGCCGGCGAGGTAGGCCAGTAGCGCGGACCGATCCAGCACCAGCCTGACCGGAGGCGTCTCCGGGCCGATCACGCCGCCGGCGCCTGGCTGTCGGAACCGTCGAACAACTCCCCTGCCGCACGGCGAGACCGGTCGCGCAGCGCGGCGCGACGGCCAGGCGACCACTCCTGCTCGACCTGGGCGCGTTGAGCCCTGGCCCGAGCTCGTCCTTCCGCAGTGACGGTCATGCCACGTCGGGCCAACTCGGCGTCCAGATCCTCGGCACGCATTCGGGCACGAATCGCGTCGACGACGTAAGCGCTGGCGTTGGGCTCACGCTCCAAGCGCTCCGCGACGTCCTGCGGAAGCGAGAAGGATTTCTTGCTGACGGACCCGGTCATACTGAGGATGGTATCGAATCGCACCACCGATCGACAGTGACACGCTCAGCCTTAGGCCGTCTGGTTCAGACGTCACTCCGCCGCCTCCATCGCGGCCCAGATCTCGTCGAGGTAGTCCCACCAACGCTGGTCATCGAGCCGGAAGCTGGTGAGCAGGAATCCACCGACCACGAAGGTGTTACCCACGACATCAGCGCGCGCGGTCGAAGTGGCAGTGACATCACCGCCGGCCGCTGCCGACAAGAGGCTGGCCAGGTCTTCACGAGGACCGAGTTCAACCCAAGAAGACTCGCTCGCAATGATCTTGTCGGCCAGTCCCGACAGTTCGGCCTCGGTCGCGCCATTGCGGAACACGTCGTTGACGATGAAGCCGACGACGAAGACGGCATAGCGCACGGCCCTCTGCGCCTCGTCCTCATTCAGGCCGGCAAGCGCCGATGCGAGACGGTCGCCATCCTTCGCAATCACGGCACGGTACGCCTCCCGAACCGCCTCCTCCACACGCTCATCAACCCGCATCGCCGTTCCTCCGCTTCTGGCGCCTGTCCCACCATGTCGTAACCGTGTCGACAGTGGATCCTGCGATCACGAGTGCAACACCCACGATTTTGTTCGGTGCCACCAACACACCAAGCATGCCGCTGGTCAGCCCAACCCCTTGCGGTGAGTAGGCGACGATCGTGTCCACTCGACGCTCCCATCGAGGCGCTTCAGACTCCCGCTCACGCGGTTGCAGGGCGTCCGGAGAAGGACGAGCAGGCCGGCCCGCCGCCGGCTCCGGCCGCGGAATCGCAGGCCGCACGGGTGGATGGCGGGTTGTGCTACCACCACCCGTGGTCAGTTTCCCAGCGCGCGGACCTTCGCGATCGTCTCCTGGACGTGCTGTTTGGCCGGGTCGCCGCCCTGGGACGCCTGCGCGAGAGCCTGACGGTACGCGTCGATCATGCCGATCAGCGGGCCGGCGGCCACACCCTCCAGCGCGCCGGCGACCAGCGCCCGCGCTTCGGCGGCGTCCTGCGCTGCCGCTGCGGTCTTGGCCTTCGCCTCGTCCAGCTTCTGCGAGGCCGCCGCCAACCTCGCGATGATCTGTGCTGCGCTCACGCGCATCCTCCCCGTGGTCGACCATCGCCTCCACCACCGCACCGGCGGAGACCACAAGGGAGCGTACGAGATCCGCGCACCCTCCGCGACCGCCCGCTCGCTCACTCGTGAGCCCGAGAGCAGTGAATCTTGGAAGGTTTCGGCCCCTCAGAGGGGCAGTTTCCTTCCGAGATTCAAACGGAGTCGAGTGCGATCAGCGCTCGGCGACGTATACGCCGACGCCAGGCACGCCGACAACGAGCCCCTCAGCCTTCAGGGTGAGCATCGCGTTGCGCACGACGATCGCGGAGACGCCGTGAATCTGGCAGAGCTGGGTCGTCGACGGCAGCTTGTCGCCGGGTCACGGTCGCGCCGCAACCCGGCGCGCCCGGCCTGGGCGACAGCTACTTCCCCGACTACGGCAACGGCGGCTACGACGTCTCGCACTACGACGTCCGGCTGCGCTACGACCCGGCCACCGACCGGCTCACCGGCACCACCACCATCCTCGCCACCGCCACCCAGGACCTCTCCCGGTTCAACCTGGACTTCCTGCTCGGCGTCGAGTCGGTGCGGGTCAACGGCTGGGCAGCGAGCACCAGCACCGCGGGCGCGCACGAGCTGGTGGTCACCCCGGCTCGCACGGTGACCCGGGGCCAGCAGCTCACCATCGTGGTGCGCTACGACGGCATCCCGTCGGAGACCCTGGTCAACGGCTACACCGGCTGGACGCGTACCGACGACGGGGCGCTGGCGGTCAACGAGCCGGAGTCGGCGTGGTGGTGGTTCCCGAGCAACGACCACCCGTTGGACAAGGCCACCTTCGACATCTCCGTGTCGGTGCCCACCGGCGTCGAGGTGATCAGCAACGGCGTGCAGCCACGGCCGCCGCTGGCCGAGGCCGGCAACCGCACCCGGTGGATCTGGCGGACCACCTCCCCCACCGCCACCTACCTGGCATTCATGGCCATCGGCCAGTACGACATCGTCACCGACACCACGCCGAGTGGCCAGCCGGTGATCAACGCGTACAGCACCTCGCTCGGCGAGCTCGGGCCGGCCGCGCGGGCCAGCATCGAGCGCACCGCCGAGATCGTCGACTGGGAGAGCAGGATCTTCGGCCCGTACCCGTTCGAGGCGCAGGGCGGCGTGGCCGGGCCGGTGGACGGCATCGGCTTCGCGCTGGAGACGCAGACCCGACCGGTGTACGGCCCGGGCTTCTGGCGGCGCGGCGCCAACACGTACGTGGTGGCGCACGAACTCGCGCACCAGTGGTTCGGCGACTCTGTCTCGGTGGCCGACTGGCGCAACATCTGGCTCAACGAGGGCTTCGCCTCGTATGCCGAATGGCTCTGGTCGGAGGAGCAGGGCGAGGGCACCGCCCAGGAGGTGTTCGACTTCACCTATGCCAGCTACCCGGCCGACTCCGAGTTCTGGCAGGTGCTGCCGGGTGACCCGGGCGCCGGTCGGGTCTTCGACAACGCCGTCTACGACCGGGGCGCCATGACGCTGCACCAGCTGCGGCTGGCGGTCGGCGACGACGCGTTCTTCGAGATCCTGCCTGCCTGGACCGCAGAGCACCGGTACGGCAACGGCACCATCGCGCAGTTCCAGGCCCTGGCCGAGCGGATCTCCGGGCTGGACCTGGACGATCTCTTCACCACCTGGCTGTTCACCGCCGGCCGGCCCGACGTGGCCTCGGCCGCGCGCAAGGCGGCCCCGCCGGCCGAACCGAAGTCCTGGGCCAAGATCCGTGAGGCCCACGAACTGATGCACTGAGTTCCGACATCGGCTGGGAGGCCCGCCGCCCACGCGCGGCGGGCCTCCCCGAACCGCACAGCGTGCCTGTCGAGCTGCCGCAATAACGGGGCACCCCCCGTCCGCCCGCGCGGCGTTCCTCCCGGCAGCCCCGGCCACCTCGCTGCGCTGGCACAGCGGGTCCAACCCACCCCCCTACACGCCTGTCGAGCTGCCCCAAAAATGGGGCACTCCCGCGCCTGCCGGCACCAGCACCGCACCGGCAACTGCACCGGTCTCTTGCGATGGCCCGGACCGGCGACGCGGACGCCGTCCCATCGCCTTTGATTGACACGGTGCGATCGCTGGCGGACTGGCGGCGGATGGTGCCGGTGGATGGCGGGCGGCGTCCCATCGCGTTCATGCGCGGCGATCGTCGGTCCAGATATGGGGCAGCTCGACAGGCACGACCCGAGCCGGGCCGGGCCGGGCCGACCCCAGCCAACCCCAGCCGACCGAGCCGGGCCGGGCCGAGCCGAGCCGAGCCGAGCCCAGCCGAGCCCACCGGGCCGGGCCGAGCCCAGCCGGGCCGAGCCGAGCCGAGCCGAGCCGAGCCCAGCCGAGCCGAGCCGAGCCCAGCCGTGCCGAGCCGAGCCCAGCCGTGCCGAGCCCGTGCCCGCTCCGGTGCAGCCGCCCTCAGGAATGTGACGACACGAGCGCAGACAGCGGCGGCGCAGGCTAAACAGGCCAGGCGCTCGCTGGATTCAGGACGCCTGCCCCGGTGAGGCGGGCAGCGGCACCGGGGCGGCACCGGCCGTCTCGGCCGTTCTCGCCTCGATGGCGCGGATGTGCCGGTAGGCGAACCAGAGCGGCGGGAACGCACCGACCGCGAAGGAAAGGTCGATCAGCGTCCAGAACCAGGGGATGTCTCGGATCGGGCCGCAGATCAGCGCCAGCGGGATGATCCCCGCGCAGGCGATCATGCCGACCTGCACCACCCAGACGTTGCGCACCGGGTCGCGCAGCGGCCCCCAGAACGCCACCGCCAGCACCAGGTGGGCGAAGGCCAGCCAGTCGGTGCCATAGAGCAGGAAGGGGTAGTCCTCGCCGGCCGTCACGAGCCCGGTGTGGACGCGCTCGATCCAGTCGACCAGCGCCGGCAGTTGGCCGGCGAGCGGGTCCAGCGCGCGCAGCAGCCAGCGCACCTCGATCTCCAGCGGGAACGCGGTCACACCGCTCAGGAAGAGCCCGATCAGCACGATCCACAGCCACCGGCGGGTCCGCCGCAGCCGCTCCTCGATGTCCATGATCGGAGCGTAACGATGATCTTCGTATCATTCGGTCCCGTCGGCCGCCCGCCGGGGGTGACCGCTGTCTCAGGGGCAGCGACGCCCGCGAGCCGGGCCGGTCAGCACAGGCTGGCGCACCCGGCGGCGTGCCGGACGTCCCGAGGCGGCTGCGCCGGTCGACTCGGAGCGGGCGACGATGCGCAGACGGGGCACTCCCAGGCGGCCAGCCGGATCGACCGACCCCGGCTCGCCGGCACCGGACGTGGCGTCGACCGGACGCCACCGAGCGCCCCGGCGGGCCGGACGATGCGGGCCGCCGTCCGCGCCACCTGCCGTACCGGACGCCGCAGCGGCGGCGCGACCAGCACCTGGGCGACCCGTCCGGGCAGTCGGCGACCGCGCTGCCGGTCCAGGGCCACCGCCGCCGCCGTCGTGGCGATCGCCGCGACGGATCCGGCCAGGACGAGTGTCTGCCGGGGTCCGGCGTGTTCGGCGAGCCAGCCGAGCAGCGGCGCGCCGACCGCGGCGGAGACCGAGCCGGTCACCGCCAACGCGGCGAGTACCCGGCCGCGCATCGCAGCGTCGGTGTCGAGTTGGGCGCGGGTGCCGACGGTGGTGTCGATGACCACGGCGGCGGCGGCGATCGGCAGGATCACGGCGGCGAAGCTCCAGGTTCCCGGAGCGAGGCCGGCGATGATCTGCAGCCCGCTGGCCAGCAGGCCCGCGGCGACCAGCGTCCGGTAGCCCAGGGTGCGCCTGCGGGCCGCGACGAGCGCGCCCACCACCGTCCCGACCGCGAAGACGGTCGACAGGAACCCGTAGCCGGACGCCCCGGCGGCGAGCGGCCCGTCGCTCATCGCGGCCATCGTCACCTGGTAGTTGCGGCCGAGGCTGCCGAGCACGAAAGAGAGGGCGAGCGCGAGGAGCAGCACCGGCTGCCGGCGCAGGTAGGCGAACCCGGCCCGTGCGCCGCCCCGGTGGCTCGAACCACCGTCCGGCACCGCCTCCGGCTGATCCTGCAGGCTCGCCGGGCGTACGGCGAACAGCGCCACCACCACGGCGGCGAAGCTCGCCGCGTTGATGCCAAAGAGCAGCGCGGGGCCGACGGCGGCCACCACGACGGCGCCGAGGCTCATGCCGAGGATGCGGCCGGCGGAGTTGGTGAGCGAGCCGAGCGCCAGCGCGTTGCCGAGCGTCTCCCGGTCCACCAGCGTGGATGCCCAGCGCCCCATCACCGGGCCCTCGATCGCCGAGACGGCGCCGGTGCACAGGGAGATTGCGAAGATCACCGGCAGGCCGCCGACGCCGGTCAGGGCGACCGCTGCCAACCCCGCGGCCAGTGCGGCGTGGGCCACCTGGGCGGTGATCAGCAGCGGACGGGCGGGGAGCCGGTCGGCCAGCACACCGCCCCAGACGCTGAGCAGCAGCGTGGGCGCCGCCTGGAGCAGCACGGCAAAGCCCATGGACGTCGCGGAGCCGGTCTCCTTCAGCACGTACCAGTTGACACCGAGTACCTGCATCCACGTCCCGATGACGGAGACGAAGCCGGCGAAGGCCCAGATCCGGTAGTTGCGGTGGCGCAGCGCGGCGAAGGTGGCACCCTTGGCCACGACGAATCTCCCGAACGATCGACGGCATGATCATCGCGCCCACTCAGGCGCGGTTCAGCAGCCGGCAAGTCTTGCCGACTTAAACCGATTTGACTACATCTGTGAGCGGTCTCACCGGCCCCACCACGCGTCGGACACCGAACTGGGACAGCCGGCCGGCGGGCAGCAAGCTGCCCTGCCGGCCGGACATCCCAGTCGGTTCAGTGGAGCCGCCGGCTAACGCCCCCGGATCAGCGCGCGGCGAGCGGCTGCGCGGCCGGTGCGACCGGGGCCGGCAGCGCCCCGGCACCGCCGAGGTAGCCGTGGATGGCGGCGGCCGCCGCACGCCCCTCGGCGATGGCCCAGACGATCAGGGAGGCGCCCCGGTGCATGTCACCGGCGACGAACACCCCGTCGGCGTCGGCCTGCCAGTCGTCCCGGGCGTCGATGGCGCCCCGATGGTTACGGGTCACCCCGAACTGGGCCAACAGCGGCTGCTCCTCGGTGCCCTCGAAGCCGATCGCCAGCAGCACCAGGTCCGCCGGTAGCTCCCGCTCGGAGCCCGGCACCGCGGTCACCACCCGTCGGCCGTCGCGCTTCTCCACGGTCACCTCGGCGATCCGCACCGCCCGCACCTGGCCGGTGCCGTCGTCCACGAACTCCTGCACCGCCACGGCGAAGACCCGCTCGCCGCCCTCCTCGTGCGCCGGGTAGCTGCGCAGAACCCACGGCCACGTCGGCCACGGGTCCCGCGCCTCGTCGCGCTCCTGCGGCGGCTGCGGGTACAGGTCGAGCTGGTACACGCCAGCGGCGCCCTGCCGGTGCGCGACGCCGAGGCAGTCGGCCGCGGTGTCACCACCGCCGATGATCACCACGTGCTTACCGGCCGCGTCGATCGGGGTGCTGTCGGGCAGCACCGCGACGGACGGCCGGCTCTCGCCGGTGGCGGCGACGTCGGGCTGGCCGGCGGCCGCGGCGGCGACCGCGCGGTTCGCGGCGACCAGGTGCGACATGGCCTGGTGTACGCCGCGCAGCGCCCGGCCCGGGGTCTCCGGGGTGTCCCGGCCCTGCAACGCGCCGCAGGCCAGCAGCACCGCGTCATGTTCTGCGCGCAACTGCTCGGCGGTGACGTCCACCCCGACGTTCACGCCGGTGCGGAAGCGCACCCCCTCGGCGGTCAGCTGGGCCAGCCGGGCGTCGATGTGCCGCTTCTCCAGCTTGAAGTCGGGGATGCCGTACCGGAGCAGACCACCGATCGCGTCGTCGCGCTCGTACACCGTCACCGCGTGACCGGCGCGGGCCAACTGCTGGGCGGCGGCCAGGCCGGCGGGCCCGGAACCGACCACGGCGACCGACCGTCCGGACGGCGCCGGCAACGGGCGGGGTGTGAACCCGCGCGCCGCCGCGGCGTCGGCGATCTCCACCTCGACCTGCTTGATGGTCACCGGCTGGCCGCCGGCGATGCCCAGCACGCAGGCCGCTTCGCAGGGCGCCGGGCAGAGCCGGCCGGTGAACTCCGGGAAGTTGTTGGTGGCGTGCAGCGACTCCACCGCGGCGTCCCAGTTGCCGGTACGGACCAGGTCGTTCCAGTCCGGGATCCGGTTGCCCAGTGGGCAGCCGTCGTGGCAGAACGGGATGCCGCAGTCCATGCACCGGGTGGCCTGCTCGCGGACCAGTTCCTCGCCGGCGGGCGGGTACACCTCACGCCAGTCGCTGATCCGCACCGGCACCGGGCGGCGGGCCGGCAGTCGCCGGTCGTAGCGCAGGAAACCGTTCGGGTCAGGCACGTGCCACCTCCTGGGCAGCCGCCCGCGGGGCGGACGGCACCGGCGCGGCCGAGGGCACACTCAGTGCACTCATCACCGCGTCGTCGACATCGCGGCCGGCGGCTTCGGCGGCCCGCATGATCTCCAGCACCCGGCGGTAGTCGCGGGGCACCACTGCGGTGAACTCGGCCACCGCCTCCGGCCAGCGCTTGAGCAACTCCTCGGCGACCGCCGACCCGGTCTCGGCCACGTGTCGCTGGACCAGCTCGTGCAGCAGCGTCTGCTCCTGCTCACCCAGCGGCGCCAGGTCGACCAGCTCCGCGTTGACCCGGGCCCGGTCCAGCTGGTGCACGAACGCCGTGCCACCGGACATCCCGGCGGCGAAGTTGCGGCCGGTCGCGCCGAGCACCACCACCGTTCCGCCGGTCATGTACTCGCATCCGTGGTCGCCGACACCCTCGACCACAGCGACCGCGCCCGAGTTGCGCACCGCGAACCGCTCCCCCACCCGGCCGCGCAGGAAGACCTCACCGCCGGTGGCGCCGTACAGGATGGTGTTGCCGGCGATGATCTGGTCCTCGGCCCGATGGCCCGGCTCGGCGTCGTTGTCGAGGAACGGGGCGGCCGCGTCCGGACGGACGATGATCCGCCCGCCGGAGAGGCCCTTGCCCACGTAGTCGTTGGCGTCGCCGTGCAGCCGCAGGGTCACCCCGCGCGGCAGGAACGCGCCGAACGACTGCCCGGCGGTGCCGTGCAGCACGAACTCGATGGTGTCGTCGGGCAGGCCGGCGCCGCCGTAGCGGCGGGTCACCTCGCCGCCGAGCATCGCGCCGACGCTGCGGTGCTCGTTGCGCACCGCCACCTCGACCCGCACCGGCGCGCCATCGGACAGCGCCGGACGGGCGAGCGCGATCAGCTCGTTGTCCAGGGCGTGCTCAAGGCCGTGGTCCTGAGCGCGCACGCCACGCCGGGCGGCGCCGGCGGGCAGCTCCGGCAGGTGCAGGACGGGCGCCAGGTCCAGCCCGTGCGCCTTCCAGTGCGTCACCGCCGAGGCCACGTCGAGCAGCTCTGTCTGCCCGATCGCCTCCTCGATCGACCGGAAGCCCAGCTCGGCCAGGTACCCGCGGACCTCCTCGGCGAGGAACAGGAAGAAGTTCTCCACGAACTCGGGAGTGCCGGTGAACCGCTCCCGCAGCGCCGGGTTCTGGGTGGCGATGCCGACCGGACAGGTGTCCAGGTGGCAGACCCGCATCATCACGCAGCCGGCGACGATCAGCGGCGCGGTGGCGAAGCCGAACTCCTCCGCGCCGAGCAGCGCCGCGATCAGCACGTCCCGGCCGGTCTTGAGCTGGCCGTCGACCTGCACGGTGACCCGGTCGCGCAACTTGTTGAGCAGCAGCGTCTGCTGCGCCTCGGCCAGGCCCAGCTCCCACGGGGTGCCGGCGTGCTTGAGCGAGTTCAGCGGTGACGCGCCCGTGCCGCCGTCGTGGCCGGAGATCAGGATGACGTCGGCCTTGAGCTTGGCGACACCGGCAGCGACGGTGCCCACGCCGACCTCGCTGACCAGCTTGACGTGCACCCGGGCGGCCGGGTTGACGCACTTCAGATCGTGCACCAGCTGGGCGAGGTCCTCGATGGAGTAGATGTCGTGGTGCGGCGGCGGGGAGATCAGGCCGACGCCCGGGGTGGCGTGCCGGGTCCGGGCGATCCACGGCCAGACCTTGTTGCCGGGGAGCTGACCGCCCTCACCCGGCTTGGCGCCCTGGGCCATCTTGATCTGGATGTCGTCGGCGTTGACCAGGTATTCGCTGGTGACGCCGAACCGGCCGCTGGCGATCTGCTTGACCGCGGAGCGGCGGGCCGGGTCGTGCAGCCGATCGACGTCCTCGCCGCCCTCACCGGTGTTGGACTTGCCGCCGAGCCGGTTCATGGCGATGGCGAGCGTCTCGTGCGCCTCGGCGGAGATCGACCCGTACGACATGGCGCCGGTGGCGAACCTCTTGACGATCTCGGTGGCCGGCTCGACCTCCTCGATCGGCACCGCCGGGCGGACCCCGGTACGCAGGGTGAACAGCCCGCGCAGCGAGCCGGCCTGCGCGGCGAGCGCGTCGACCTTCGCCGTGTACTGCCGGAAGACGTCGTACTGCCGGCTGCGGGTGGCGTGCTGGAGCAGGAAGACCGTCTCCGGGTTGAACAGGTGCAGCTCACCCTCGCGGCGCCACTGGTACTCGCCGCCGACCTCCAGCCGGTCGGAGGTCGGGGTGCCGGCCGGCGGCCAGGCCAGCGCGTGCCGGGCGGCCACCTCGGTGTGGACGCCGGCGAGCCCCACCCCGCCGATCCGGCTGGGGGTGCCTCGGAAGTAGCGCTCGACCAGCCGCTTGTCCAGCCCGACCGCCTCGAAGACCTGCGCACCGCAGTACGACGAGACCGTCGAGATGCCCATCTTCGACATGATCTTCAGGACGCCCTTGCCGAGCGCCTTGGCGAAGTTGCGCACCGCCGCGGCGGGCTCGACGCCGACCAGCGTGCCCGTGGAGATCATGTCCTCCACCGACTCGAAGGCCAGGTACGGGTTGACCGCCGCCGCGCCGTAGCCGATCAGCACCGCCGCGTGGTGCACCTCGCGGCAGTCGCCCGACTCCACGATCAGCGCCGCCTGCGTGCGGGTCTGCTCGCGGACCAGGTGCTGGTGCACGGCGGCGGTGAGCAGCAACGACGGGATCGGCGCCAGGTCGGCGTTGGAGTCCCGGTCGGAGAGCACCAGGATGCGGACGCCGTCCTCGATGGCCTCGGAGACGTGCCGGCAGATCTCGGTCAGCCGCGCCTTGATGCCGGCAGCGCCATCCCGGATGCGGTACAGCCCGGAGACCCGGACCGCCTTGAAGCCCGGCAGGTCGCCGTCCTCGTCGATGGAGAGGATCTTCGCCAGCTCGTCGTTGTCGATCACCGGGTGCGGCAGCACGATCTGCCGGCAGCTCGCCGCGCCCGGGTCGAGCAGGTTGCCCTCCGGCCCGATGGTCGACGCCAGGCTGGTGACCAGCTCCTCCCGGATGGCGTCCAGCGGTGGGTTGGTGACCTGGGCGAAGAGCTGGTGGAAGTAGTCGTAGAGCAGCCGTGGCCGGGTGGACAGCGGCGAGATCGGGGTGTCCGTGCCCATCGAGCCGAGCGGCTCGGCGCCGGTACGGGCCATCGGCGCGAGCAGGATCTTCAGCTCCTCCTCGCTGTAGCCGAAGGTCTGCTGGCGGCGGCGGACCGAGTCGTGCGTGTAGACGATGTGCTTGCGGGCAGGCAGGTCGTCCAGCTCGATCAGCCCGGCGTGCAGCCACTCGCCGTACGGCTGCGCGGCGGCCAACTCGGACTTGATCTCCTCGTCGTGCACGATCCGGCCGGCGACGGTGTCGACCAGGAACATCTTCCCCGGCTGGAGCCGCCCCTTGGCGACCACCCGGGCCGGGTCGAGGTCCAGCACGCCCGCCTCGGAGCCGAGCACCACAAGCCCGTCGTCGGTCTGCCACCAGCGCCCCGGGCGCAGCCCGTTACGGTCCAGCACCGCGCCGACGATCTCGCCGTCGGTGAAGGCCACCGACGCCGGCCCGTCCCAGGGCTCCATGAGGCTGGCGTGGAAGCGGTAGAAGGCCCGCTTGTCCGGCTGCATGCCGGGATCGTTCTCCCACGCCTCGGGGATCATCATGAGCACCGCGTGCGGCAGACTCCGCCCGGCCAGGTGCAGCAGCTCCAGGACCTCGTCGAAGTTCGCCGAGTCGGAGGCGCCGGGGGTGCAGACCGGGAAGACCCGCCGGAGGTTGCCCGGCACGTTCGGCGAGCGCAGCAGCGCTTCGCGGGCCTGCATCCAGTTGCGGTTGCCGCGGATCGTGTTGATCTCGCCGTTGTGGGCGATGAACCGGTACGGGTGCGCCAGCGGCCAGGAGGGGAACGTGTTGGTGGAGAACCGCGAGTGCACCAGCGCGATCGCGCTGTCCACCCGCTCGTCGCGCAGGTCCGGGTAGAACGCCGGCAGCTGGTCGGGGGTGAGCATGCCCTTGTAGACCATGGTCCGGCTGGACAGCGACGGGAAGTACGCCGGCACGCCCCGCTCGGCGGTCTCCCGCTCGGCCTGCTTGCGCAGGCAGAAGGCCACCCGGTCCAGCTCGACGCCGCGCAGCGCGGAACCGGCCGGCCCGGCAGGCGAGTCGGTGAGCCGGTGCGCGGCCAGGAAGATCTGCCGCACCCGGGGCATCGCCGCCAGGGCGGTCTCGCCGAGCCCGGTCGGATCGATCGGCACGTCCCGCCAGCCGAGCAGGTCGGCCCCTTCGACCAGCGCGTACTTCTCGACCACCCGACGGGCGCGGGCCTCGGCGCCGTCGTCGTCGGGCAGGAAGACCAGGCCGGTGGCGTACTCGCCGGCCGGGGGCAGCGCGACGCCGGCCACCGCACGCAGGAACGCGTCCGGGACCTGGATCATGATGCCCGCGCCGTCGCCGGTGTTGGGCTCCGCGCCACGAGCACCGCGATGGTCCAGCCGGCAGAGCGCGCCGAGCCCGTTGGCGACGACCGAGTGCGAACGCCGGCCGTACAGGTCCGCCACGAAGGCAACCCCGCAGGCGTCGTGCTCCTGCGCCGGGTCGTAGAGGCCCTGGGCGGGTGGCCGGGGGCCGGGCATCGGGGACGCCTGCGGGCTGTGCGGGTACGGAAAGGCCACCGGGCCTCCTGTCGTCACTCAGGTTGGATCATGGTGGGGACGACGTCGGCCCGTGGGTCTATTGAGTCTACGTTAGGGCGACGGGCGCAAGGCCACTCAAGATTGATCACACCGTCCAGAGTCTGGGACGTGTAGTCTCGCGCGGTGGATCCGCTGAACAAGGACATCTTCGACCGGTTGGAACGCTTCTACGACGCGGTGCCCCGCGACGTCGCCGGTGTCGAAGAGCATGGCGGTCTGGTGCTGTTCGTCCGCGATGGTGCCGGCTGGCCGTTCTACGCCCGGCCCCGGATCGACGCCACCGAGCCGCCGTCACTGGCCGACGTGACCTCGGTCCGCGAGCGGCAGCGGGAGCTGGGCCTGCCGGAGGCCTTCGAGTGGGTGCACGAGACCAACCCGGAGCTGCTGGCGGTGGCCCGCTCGGCGGGGCTGAACGTGCTGGAGGCGCCGCTGATGGTGCTCGACCCGGCCGCGCTGCCCGACCCGGCGACGCTGTCCGACGTACCGGTGCGGGTGCTGGCGGCGGACTCACCCGGCTTCGCCGCCGACGTGGCCGGTCGGCGGGCGGTGGCCGCCGTGTCGTTCGCCGCCGCCGGTACCGAACGTGGCGACGCCGGCCCGGCCGAGCGGGACGCCGCGGTCACCGAGCTGGAGCAGGCCGCGCTGGACGAGGAGCGAACCCGGATCGCCGACGGCCGGCGGATCTCCGTCCTGGCCGGCACGCCGACCGAGGGTGCGCTGGCCAGCGGCATGGCGATGCGGGTGGGCGACGTCGCCGAGATCGCCGGGGTGGCCACCCTGCCGGCCGCCCGGCGGCGCGGACTGGGCGCCGCGCTGACCGCCACCCTGGCCCGGGAGCTGCTCGCCGCCGGCACCGACCTGGTCTTCCTCTCCGCGGGCAGTACGGAGATCGCCCGGGTCTACCTGCGGGTCGGCTTCCGCCGCATCGGCACCGCCTGCATCGCCGAACCCGCCGCCCTCATCCCCTGACCCGTCCCCCGGTCACCCGCCGGATCGGCGCGCGCCCGTATCGGGTCAGGTTGGCGGGCGCCACTGGGCGGCCGACGCGGCGGCGCTGGACAGCAGCCGCGAGTTGATCGTGCCGAGTGCGGCGTCCCGGGCGCGCAACGCCAGCCGGCCCCGGGTCTGGAGCACCGCCGACATCCGCCGGGTCTGCCGGACCACGGTCGCCGCCCGGGGGCGGCGCACCCGGTCGTACGCCTGCACAGCGTCGGGCAACCGGGACTCGCGCAGCAGGGAGGCGAGCGTGGCGGCGTCCTCGAAGGCGAGGCAGGCACCCTGGCCGAGGTGCGGCGGCATGGCGTGCGCCGCGTCGCCGAGCAGCACCACCCCGCCCGGGCCGACCGGGAAGCCGTACGTGCGGGGCAGCGGGCGCAGTTCGCGGACCTCCTGCTGGACCAGGTCGGTCGGGTCGGTGGCGTCGAGGAGCGCACCGATCGGGTCCGGCCAGCCGGCGTACCAGCGGCGCAGCAGGGCGAGTTGGATCTCCGGCGGCTCCGGGCGAGGCGCGCCGGCGGCGGTGGCCACCCAGTAGATGCCGCCCCGGGTGGAGCCGCCCGAGGAGCCACGCTCGCCCAGCGACGCGGCCACGAACCGGTAGCCCGCGCCGAGGACCTCCCCGGCGACCGGCTGGTCGGCGGGCAGCCGGGGCGCCCGGTACCAGGGAATGACGGCCCGCCATGCGGCGCAGCCGGAGCTGACCACGCGGGATTCCGGGGCGAGCTGGCGGCGAATGCCGCTGTCCGTGCCGTCGGCGGCGACCACCAGGTCGGCCTCGATGGTGTGCCGTCCGTCGCCGACCGCCGGGCGCTGGCCCGGGTCAACCCGGACGTGGCGCACGGTCACCCCGGTCCGCAGATCGACCCGGTCGCCGAGCCCGGCGATCAGCGCGTCGTGCAGGTCCTCGCGGTGCACCACCACCGGCATCCGGTCGGCCGGGGTGGGTCGGGGCTGCACCAGCCAGTGCCCGTCCGGGCGGCGGACCCCGCCGTCGGGCAACGGGGTGGCGATCGCGGTCAGGCCATCGCCGAGGCCGAGGGCCTGCAACGCGCGGACACCGTTGGGCCAGAGCACCATGGCGGTCGGCTCAGGGCGGACCCGCTCGGCGCGTTCCAGCACGGTGACCTGCCAACCGGAGCGGGCCAGCGCGCCGGCCATCGCGAGGCCACCGACCCCGGCGCCGACCACCACCGCGCTTCGCATCGGTGCCGCCCCCGCTCAGCTGTCCCGGTCGGTGGGGCGGGCGCCTGCGGCGTCGGCCCGGTCCTCGCGGGGTTCCGGCGTACCGTCCGCGGCCGGGTCGTCGGTCGACGAGTCGTCGCCGGGTGCCCGCCCGTCGAGCGGCTCACCGTCATCCGGCCGGGCGTCGTCGGCCGGCTCGGGCGGCAGCACGCCACTGTCCCGCCAGGCCTGGTACTGCTCCTCGCTGACCACGCGGTAGCCCTCCGGCGCGGCGGCCTTCGCGCCCGCCTCCCGCTCGGAGAGGTCGACCTGGGACAGGTCGGACGTGGTGGGTGGGGTCGGCGTCGCCGCCGCGCCGAGCGGGATCAGGTAATCCCGGGGACCGCGGACCCGCACGAAGTAGATCAACGCGCCGAGGAAGACCAGGGCGGCGGTCCAGACGTTGAGCCGGACGCCGAGGATCTGGTTCGCCTCGTCGGTGCGCATCAGCTCGATCCAGAACCGGCCAGCGGTGTAGCCCATTACGTAGAGCGCGAACGCCCGGCCCCGGCCGAGCCGCAGCCGCCGGTCGAGGATGAGGACCAGCGCGACCACGCCGAGGTTCCACAGCGCCTCGTAGAGGAAGGTCGGCTGGTAGAGGCCCGGTTCGAGGATCGGTTGGCCGGCGTCGTCGCGCAGCGCGTGGCCCGGGTTGTCCGGATCCATCCGGTGGATCTCCAGACCCCACGGCAGGGTGGTCCGGCCGCCGAACAGCTCGTTGTTGAACCAGTTGCCGAACCGGCCGACCGCCTGGGCCAACGCCAACCCGGGGGCCACTGCGTCGGCCACCACGCCGAACGGGATGCCCAACTGCCGGGCCGCGATCCAGGCGCCGACCGCGCCACCCGCGACCGCACCCCAGATGCCGAGGCCGCCCTCCCAGATGGCGAACGCCTTCATCGGGTCACCGCCAGCGCCGAAGTACTTCTCGGGGGAGGTGATCACGTGGTAGATCCGGGCGCCGATGATGCCGGCGGGCACCGCCCAGACGGCGATGTCGAGCACCGCGCCGGGCGCGACGCCGCGCTGGCGCAGCCGGCGCTCGGTCACCCAGCAGGCGAGCACGATGCCGATGATGATGCACAGCGCGTACGCCCGGATCGGCACCGGCCCGAGCTGCCAGACTGCGGTGCTGGGACTGGGCAGGGCCGCCTGGGGGGACAGCGGGGCGAGGTTCACGGGTGCACACGCTACCGCTGTACACCCCCGAAGCGGCACCCCGGGCCGCTTCCCGCTCATGTCGGTGACTTCTGGTTTGCGCCGCCGTACGCTCTTTGTCCATGAGCGCGCTCATCGGGGCGGTCGCCGCGGTCGTCACCGACGACGCCGGCCGGGTGCTGCTCTGCCGGCAGGGCCGGGGCGAACGCCGGTACGCGTTACCCGGCGGGCGGCTGCGCCCGGCGGAGAGCCCCGTCCGGGCGGCGCTGCGGGACATCCGCGCCGAGACCGGCTGGGAGATCGAGCTGGTCGACCTGGTCGGCATCTACCACGTGGTGAGCCCTCCAGTGAGCACGGCGGCCGGGCGTGCCGGCCCGCTGCCGGACGTCCTGGTGCACGTGTTCCGGGCCCGCGCGGCCGAGGTCCGACCGACCGCCGACCCGCCGCCGGGTTGCCTGCTGTCCTGGCACCTTCCCGCCGCGCTGCCCGAGGCGGTCACCCCGCTCACCCGGGCCGCCGTCACCGACGCGCTGGCCGGCCGCTCCGGCGTGCTGCGTGACGCCCGGTGGGCGCCCAGCACCGTCGACCCCGCCGACGAGCCGGCGGACGGCCCCAGCGGCCAGGCGGCGGACGGCCACGATGGGCGGCCAGGGGCGGGGCAGCCACCGGAGCAGCGCGGCGAAGCGGCGTCGGACCCTTCGCTACGCCCCTGAGCACGGCGGAACCGTCCGACAGTCAGCTCTCCCGCAGCCGTTGCGGGGTCGTCGGGTCCAGTGGGTGCCTCGACCCGGTGGGCATCACCCTGTCGAGCCTGATACCTGTGAGTCATAATGACTCACAGGTATCAGCCTCAAAAGACAGATATGCCCGGTGCGCGCCACGCCGGACGGCTGATCCTGAGCCGCACGGACCACAGCGCGAAACAGCGGGTCAGGGTGCCGAGCGCCAGCCTCAGCGGGTGGGGGTTCGGACGCCCTCGGCGAGTTCGGCGCTGAGGGTGCGCAGGGCGGCCAGCCCTTCGGCCTCGGAGGGCGCATCGAGCATGCAGCGGACGAGCGCGCTGCCGACGATCACTCCGTCGGCGTACCCGGCGACGGTGCCGGCCTGCGCGCCGGTGCCCACGCCAAGACCGACGCCGACCGGCAGGTCGGTGACCGCGCGGACCCGGGAGACCAGCGTCGGCGCGGCGTCGGAGGTACGTGCTCGGGCCCCGGTCACCCCCATCACGGCGGTGGCGTAGACGAAGCCCCGGCAGTGCCCCACGGTCATCGCCAGCCGGGCGTCGGTGGACGACGGCGAGACCAGGAAGGTCCGGTCCAGCCCGTGCGCGTCCGAGGCGGCCAGCCACTCGTCCGCCTCGTCGGGGATGAGGTCCGGGGTGATCAGGCCGGTCCCGCCTGCGGCGGCGAGATCGCGAGCGAACACGTCCACGCCGTAACGCTCGATCGGGTTCCAGTAGGTCATGGTGACCACCGGCGCACCGGTGGCTGCGACCGCCTCGATGATGCGCAGCGTGTCCGCCGTGCGCACGCCGCCGGCCAGCGCGATGTCACTGGCCTTCTGAATGACCGGCCCGTCCATCACCGGGTCGGAGTACGGAATCTCCACCTCGATGACGTCGACCCCGGCATCGACCATGGCGGTCATCGCCGCGATGCTGCCATCGACGGTCGGAAACCCGGCCGGCATGCAGCCGACCAGCAGCGCCCGCCCGTCGGCCCGCGCCTTGTCGAAGGCCACCCCGATCCGGCTCATCTCACCGCTCCTTGTCGAGGATGCCGAAGTAGTCACCGGCGGTGTGCACGTCCTTGTCGCCCCGCCCGGAGAGGTTGACCACGATGGTGGGCTCCCGGCCCAGCTCGGCGGCGAGCTTCGGGGCCAGCGCGACGGTGCCGGCGAGCGCGTGCGCGCTCTCGATCGCCGGGATGATCCCCTCGGTGCGGCAGAGCAGCTCGAACGCGGCCATCGCCTCGTCGTCGGTGACCGGCAGGTAGTTGGCCCGGCCGGTGTCGTGCAGCCAGGCGTGCTCGGGCCCGACGCCGGGGTAGTCGAGGCCGGCGGAGATCGAGTGCGACTCCAGCGTCTGCCCGTCGGCGTCCTGCAGGACGTAGGTGCGGGCGCCGTGCAGCACCCCGGCCGACCCGCCGGTGATGCTGGCCGCGTGCCGGCTGGTGGTCACCCCGTCGCCGCCGGCCTCGAAGCCGTACAGCCGCACGTCCGGGTCGCCCACGAAGGCGTGGAAGATGCCCAGCGCGTTCGAGCCGCCGCCGACGCAGGCGGTGACCGCGTCCGGCAGCCCGCCGGTCAGGTCGAGGCACTGCTGGCGGGCCTCGTCACCGATGCCCCGGACGAAGTCACGGACCATCGCCGGGAACGGGTGCGGCCCGGCGGCGGTGCCGATCAGGTAGTGCGTCTCGTCGACGTTGGCCACCCAGTCGCGCATCGCCTCGTTCATCGCGTCCTTGAGGGTGCGCGAGCCGGTGGTGACCGGAACGACGGTGGCGCCGAGCATCCGCATCCGGGCCACGTTGAGCGCCTGCCGCTCGGTGTCGACCTGGCCCATGTAGACCACGCACTCCAGGTCGAACAGGGCGGCGGCGGTCGCGGTGGCCACGCCGTGCTGACCAGCCCCGGTCTCCGCGATCACCCGGGTCTTGCCCATCCGCTTGGTGAGCAGCGCCTGGCCGAGCACGTTGCGCACCTTGTGCGCACCGGTGTGGTTGAGGTCCTCGCGCTTGAGCAGCACCCGCGCGCCGACCTTCGCCGAGAACCGCCGGGCCTCGTAGAGCAGCGACGGCGTGCCGGCGTAGTCGCGCAGCAGCGCGCCGAACTCGGCCCGGAAGGACTCGTCCGTCATCGCCGTACGCCACGCCCCGTCGAGCTCGTCCAGCGCGGCCACCAGGGCCTCGGGCACGAACCGACCGCCGAAGCGGCCGAAGTGGCCGGCGGAGTCGGGCTGCGAGCCGGCCACCGGGGCCAGCGCGTCGGCGCTCATCGGAGATCCTCTCAGTGGGGCGTCACCGGCGCGGGGTCAGCGCACCGGCCGGGGCGTTGCAGGGTGGTTGCCGGCGTTGACCAACTCGGCGACCGCCTCGCGGGGGCTCTTCTGGGTGACCAGGCCCTCGCCGACGAGGACCGCGTCCGCGCCCGCGGAGGCGTACCGGATCAGGTCGTGCGGGCCACGCACGCCAGACTCGGCGATCTTGACGACGCTGCTGGGCAAGCCGGGCGCGATCCGCTCGAAAACCGACCGGTCGACCTCCAGGGTACGCAGGTCACGGGCGTTGACCCCGATCACCTGCGCGCCGGCCTCCAGGGCGCGGTCGGCCTCTTCCTCGTCGTGCACCTCGACCAGCGCGGTCATGCCCAGCGACTCGATCCGCTCCAGCAGGCCCGTCAGCACGTTCTGCTCGAGCGCGGCGACGATCAGCAGCACCAGGTCGGCGCCGTGCGCACGCGCCTCGTGCACCTGGTAGCTGGAGACCACGAAGTCCTTGCGCAGCACCGGCACGGTGACCGCGGCCCGGACGGCCGCCAGGTCGTCCAGCGAGCCGCCGAACCAGCGCCCCTCGGTGAGCACGCTGATCGCCCGCGCTCCGCCGGCCGCGTAGTCGACGGCGAGGTCGGCCGGATCGGCGATCTCGGCCAGCCGGCCCTTGGACGGCGAGGAGCGCTTCACCTCGGCGATCACGGCCACGCCGGGCTTTCGCAACGCCGCGTACGCGTCCAGCGGCGGCGGCGCCGCCGCTGCCAGTTCACGGATCCGCTCCAGCGGAACCTGTTCCTGGCGCCGGGCGACGTCCTCACGCACGCCGGCCAGGATCTCGTCGAGCACGCTTACGGACTCGGCCTGACCGGCCTCGTCCCCCTCCGCGTGCGCATGCTCAGCAGTCACCAGCGGACTCCCCTCTCCGGGTGTCATGGGCCGATGCTAGGGGCAGCCGGCCGACGCCGGGCGCCGGGGGTATGGCGCTGCTCACCAAAAGGGCTGCGGCATAATGGCCGACTTGCCGTGAACGGTATGTCACGCAGTGCCACCTCCGGTATCGACCGCCGTCGCGCGACGAGTGCCCGGCGACCCCGTCGAAGCGGGCCGATCCACCGATCATGCCATCGGCACGGGATCGACGCCGGATGACAGCGATGTCGGTCGATGCTGTGAGCAAGCTCAAGGCCGAACGGCCAGTGCCTGGTCGCAGCCGAGGCGGGACAGTTGACCGGGCGGTCACCCCGGCGAAACGTCGGCGGTTCAGCATCGTCCTCGGGCAGACTCGATGGCGCGCCTGCCCGACCGTCGCCAATTCCTTATGCGGGGTGACCATGAGTATCACCGAGCCGAGCCCGAGCATCGGGCTGACCACCATCTCGCGGACCGTCGCGTCGCTCGCCGTCGGGGTGGTGCACACGCTGGAGCGGGCCGTGGTCGGCGAGGGACGGATGCGGACCGCGCGCGGCAACGCCTGGGAGGCGGTCTGCGCCGACCGGGCCCGCGCGGACCAGCGCGCCGAACTGAACCGCCTGGTGGTCGAGCTGACCGCCGCCCGCGCCGCCGCCCGCCGCCCGCAGCGAGAGCGTCAACCGGTCGGCTGACAGCCGCCAGCCGCACCGGCGGTCGGGTCCACCAGCAGCCCAGTCCGCCGCCCGTCGCGCCAGCCGGCGTTCGGGCGGATCAGCCGGCAGTCGGGTCCTCGCCCCGGTCCAGCGCGTCCCACGCCTCCGTGGTCCGCCGCCCGGCCATCGGGCCGGCCGGGCCGGCCGGACCGTCTGCGGGCTGCGCACTCTCCGTGATGGTCCGTGTCGGCCGCTCGTACCGGGCGCCCATCGCCGGCCAGCCACCACCGCGCAGCGCCGTCCACCCGCCGCCCGCCGCGGCCAGCAGGCCGCCGACCAGGCAGAGCGCCGGCCACTGCCGGCTCACCACGCCGTCGAGGTCAGCGACCAGCCCGTACCCGCCGCCGGTTGCCACGGCCAGGCCGAGCACCCCGAGCAGCACGCCGAGCAGTCGTCGCAGTCGGCCCCGGGTGGCCAGCACCGCGCCGCCGCCGGCCAGCGTGACCAGGGCCAGCGCCGGCAGCCAGGGCAGCAGGGCGGCTCCGCTGCGAGCGTCGCGCACCGGCGGCAGCGGCGCCGGCCGCACCGTCAACTCGATCGACCAGCTCCGGGTCGCTGCCCAGAGCGCCAGGCCCGCGCCGGCCAGGCAGAGCAGCACGGCGTACGTCAACTGACGCCGTCCCGCCGCGGCCCGGGCACCCGATTCCGGCCGGTCCTGTGGTTGCGCTGTCGTGCTCACCGGGCCGGCCGCAGCGTCTCGGCGGCAGCGATGGCGGCCAGCACGGCGGCGGCCTTGTTGCGGGTCTCCTGATCCTCGGCAGCCGGGTCCGAGTCCGCGACCACCCCCGCGCCGGCCTGCACGTAGGCGCGGCCGTCGCGGATGAGCGCGGTCCGGATGGCGATCGCCATGTCCAGGTCGCCGCCGAAGCCGAAGTAGCCGACCGTGCCGCCGTAGACGCCACGGCGAACCGGCTCCAGCTCCTCGATGATCTCCATGGCCCGCACCTTGGGCGCGCCGGAGAGCGTGCCGGCCGGGAAGGTCGCGGCGAGCGCGTCGAACGCGCTGCGGTCGTCACGCAGCGTGCCGGTCACGGTGGAGACGATGTGCATCACGTGGCTGTACCGCTCGATGGTGGCGAACTCGGGAACCTCCACGCTGCCCGGCCGGCAGACCCGGCCCAGGTCGTTGCGGCCCAGGTCGACCAGCATCACGTGCTCGGCCCGTTCCTTCGGGTCGGCGAGCAGCTCGGCGGCGAGCCCGGCGTCGGCGGCCGCGGTCTCGCCGCGCGGCCGGGTGCCCGCGATCGGGTGCAGCAACGCCCGCCGCTCTCCGTCCGCACCGGCGGTGACCTTGAGATGCGCCTCGGGGGACGAGCCGACGATGTCGAACCCGTCGAAGCGCAGCAGGTACATGTACGGGCTGGGGTTGCTGGTGCGCAGCACCCGGTAGACGTCCAGCGGGTCGGCGTGGGTGGGCCGTTCGAAGCGCTGGGAGAGCACGATCTGGAAGCACTCGCCGGCTCGGATCGCCTCCTTGGCCGCCTCCACCGCCTTCGGGTAGCCGCCGTCGGGGGTACGACAGAGCACCTCACCGGCCGGCGGCCGTTCGACCGTGGAGATCATTGGCGGGATGGGCCGGGACAGCGCGGTGGTCATCGCGTCCAGTCGGCCCACGGCATGGTGGTACGCGGCGACGACCTGCGCGGCGCGGTCCGGGGCGTCCAGCGGCGGCAGCACCGCGTTGGCGACCAGGATCGCCGAGCCGTCGTAGTGGTCGAGCACCACCAGGTCGGTGGCGAGCATCATGCCCAGCTCCGGCACGCCCAGGTCGTCCTCGGTCAGGTCGGGCAGCCGCTCGAAGCGACGGACCAGGTCGTAGCCGAGGTAGCCGACCATGCCCCCGGTCAGCGGTGGCAGCCCGCTGGAAGGGTCCCCGACCGGGCCGGCCAACGCCTCGACGGTCTCCCGCAGCACCCGCACCGGGTCACCCTCAGTGGGCAACCCGGCCGGCGGCTGGCCGAGCCAGGTCGCCACGCCGTCCCGCTCGACGAGGGTGGCGCTGCTGCGTACCCCGATGAACGAGTACCGCGACCAGGCCATGCCGGCCGAGCCGACACCCTGTTCGGCCGACTCCAGCAGGAACGTGCCGGGCCCGCCGGCCAGCTTGCGGTAGACCCCGACCGGGGTCTCGGCGTCGGCCAGCAGCCGACGGGTGACCGGCACCACCCGCCAGTGCGCGGCCAGCTCGGTGAAGGTGGCCAGGTCCGGGCTCACCGCGCCGTCGGTCATGGTCGGGCCTCCGGGCTGGTGACCGGCAGCTCGGTGAAGAAGCACGTCGGGTGGCCGGTGTGGCAGGCGGCACCGACCTGGTCGACGCTCACCAGCAGCGCGTCCCCATCACAGTCGAGCGCGACCGAGCGGACGTACTGGTGGTGCCCGGAGGTGGCGCCCTTGACCCAGTACTCGCCCCGGCTGCGCGACCAGTAGGTGGCCCGGCCGGTGGTGAGGGTGCGGTGCAGCGCCTCGTCGTCCATCCAGGCGACCATCAGCACCTCGCCGGAGTCGTGCGCGCGGACCACGGCGGCGACCAGACCGTCGGCGGTGCGGCGCAACTGGGCCGCGATGGCCGGGTCGAGCCGGGACGGACGGGCCGGCACGGGCGCGGCCGGGTCGGTCGGATCGCTGGGGACGCCGGTCACCGGCGCGTCAGGTACGGGCACAGTGACCCATTGTCCCGCACGCGGCGCGGGCACCGGCGACGGCTCCCGGTGGGGCCGCGGTGGATCGCCGGCGGGTCGGGCCAGTTGGGCCACGTAACGGTCCAGCCGGCCGTCGACCAGGGCGTCGGCCAGGTCCGTGCCGGCCACCTCAGCGATCTCCTCGGCGTGCGGGCGGATCAACGGCAGCGTGCCGGTGACCAGCCGGACGGCGGCGGCCCAGAGCTGCCCGGTGGCGCCCGGACGCAGCCCAAGGCAGAGCAGCATGTCCTCCCGGTAGCCGGGCGGGGCGACCGGCAGCTCCAGGGCCGCCGCGAAGGCAGCCCGGCGGGAGAACACCCGTACCGACGGGTTGGCCGGGCGCAGCACCGAGGGGCAGAGCCGGGCCAGGTCGGCCACGGCGAGCCGTACCCCGAGGCGGTCGCTGGCGGCCCAGGCGGCGGCGGCCTTACCCAGCGTGGCGATCAGCTCCTCCAGCCGGGGCGGTTCGGCGGGCTGGCAGAGCGCCGGCAGATCGATGCGGGGCCGCCAGTGCGGGTCGGCCCAGAGCAGTCGCGCCGGCGCGGTGACTGGCAGCCCGAACGCCCAGTCGGCCGGCTCGCCGAGCCGGTGCACCCAGGAGCGGACGTCCAGGGCGGCCACCGACACGTGGGTGAGCCGGCCGGCGGACTCGGCCAGGTACGCCCGTCGGGCCGCGTACGGGGAGCCGCCGACCAGGACGTCGAGGTCGACGTCGCTGTGCGCGGTGGCGGCGCGCCGGGCGTGACTGCCGCGCAGCAGGATGCCGACGACCGGCCGCTCGGCGGCCTGCCGCAACCGCGCGGCCCAGTCCTCGAGAAACCCGCTGTCCGGTAACGGAGGGTGACCCACCGCGCCATCGTGCCGTACGCCCGATCGGCGCGCAATGCCCGTTGCCGGACCTGGTGTCCGGTCCGAAGGCTACTGCCCGTTCTCCAGCTCGGCGCGGCGGTAGGTGTCGATCTTGTGGTTGAGCACGGTGAGGTCCTCCTCCAGCTCGGCCATCCGGCTCAGCACCCGGGCCCGGTGCGCCTCGAACAGCGCACGCCGGGCACCGAGGGTGCGGTCGCCCTGTCGGGCCAGCTCGGCGTAGCGACGCATGTCGCGCACCGGCATCCCGGTGCGGCGCAGCCGGGTGAGCAGGAACAACCAGCTGACATCGCCGGCGGTGTATCGGCGACGCCCGGCGGCGTCCCGGCCGACCGGCGCGACCAGCCCCTCCTGCTCGTACCAGCGCAGCGTGTAGGTGGTGAGGCCGACCCGTTCGGCGGCCTCACCGACGGTCAGGGTCATTTCTCTGGTGCTGACGTCCACGCCACCCAGGCTTCCAGCTCGAGTGCACTCGAAGTCAACCGTTGCGTGAACGCGGGTATCTCATCTAGCGTTGAGTTCAACAGTTGATGAGTTCCGCGGGAGGTGCGCGATGGACGACGCGATAGCGGTCCGCGACCTGGTTGTCGACCGGGGCGGGCGACGGGTGCTGGACGGCATCAGCTGCGCCGTCGCGCGCGGCGCCGTCACCGGGCTGCTGGGCCCCAGCGGCAGCGGCAAGACGACGTTCATGCGCGCGGTGGTCGGGGTGCAGGTGGTCACCAGCGGAACGGTCACCGTGCTGGGCCAACCGGCCGGCTCGCCCGCGCTGCGGCACCAGGTGGGCTACCTGACCCAGGCGCCGAGCGTCTACGCCGACCTGACCGTGCGGGAGAACGCCCGGTATTTCGCGGCCCTGCACCGGCGGGGGCGCGCCGAGGCCGACCGGGCGATCAGCGACGTCGGGCTGGCACAGGCGGCCAACCAACTGGTCGGCACCCTCTCCGGCGGCCAGCGCAGCCGGGCCTCCCTGGCCTGCGCCCTGGTCGGTGAGCCGGAGCTGGTCATCCTCGACGAGCCGACCGTCGGTCAGGACCCGGTGCTGCGGGCCGATCTGTGGGCCCGGTTCCACGCGATGGCCGCGGCCGGCACCACCCTGCTGGTGTCCAGCCACGTGATGGACGAGGCGGCCCGCTGCGACCGGCTGCTGCTGATCCGGGAGGGGCGGCTGATCGCCGACGACAGCCCCGCCGCGATTCGCGCCGCCGCCGGCGTGGACGACCTCGACGAGGCGTTCCTGCGGCTGATCCGGGCCGGGGCAACGAGCTCCACCGGCTCACGAACCGGAGGAGTGTCATGAACCCGCGGATCCTGGTGGCCACCACCGGCCGCATCCTGCGTCAGCTCCGGCACGACCGGCGCACCATCGCGCTGCTCGTGGTGGTGCCGTCCGTCCTGCTCACCCTGGTCTACTTCATGTACGCCGACCAGCCGAGCCCGCCCGGCCAACCGTCGGCGTTCGACCGGATCGCACTGGTGATGCTCGGCATCTTCCCCTTCGTGATCATGTTCCTGGTGACCAGCATCGCCATGCTCCGCGAGCGCACCTCGGGCACCCTGGAGCGGCTGCTCACCACCCCGCTGGGCAAGCTCGACCTGCTCTTCGGCTACGGCATCGCGTTCGGGCTGGCCGCCGCCGTGCAGGCCGCGGTCGCCGCCGGGGTGGCGTACTGGATCTTCGACCTGGACACCGCCGGCAGCAGTGGGCTGGTGATCGGGATCGCGGTGATCGACGCGGTGCTCGGTGTCGCCCTCGGGCTGTTCTGCAGTGCCTTCGCCCGCACCGAGTTCCAGGCCGTACAGTTCCTGCCGGTCGTGGTGGTCCCCCAACTGCTGCTCTGCGGGCTGTTCGTGGCCCGCGACCAGATGGCCGGCTGGCTCCAGGCGCTCAGCGACGCCTTCCCCCTCTCGTACGCCATCGAGGCGTTGCAGGAGGTCGGTGCCAACGCCGAGCCGACCGGCAGGATGTGGCGGGACGTGGCGGTGGTGCTCGGCGCGGTGGTGCTGGCGCTGGTGCTCGCGGCAGCCACCCTGCGCCGGCGCAGCGGCTGACCGATCGCGGCCGACGACCGCCGGGGCGAAGGGCCCCGGCGGCGCCAGGCGGACGAGACGAGGGGCGACGATGACGCGGCGGACCGGCCGACGACCCGGCAACCCGGACACCCGGGAGGCGATCCTCGACGCGGCGCGGACGGCGTTCTCCGAGCGCGGCTTCGACGCGGCCTCGATCCGCGCCATCGCCGGCACCGCCGGGGTGGATCCGGCGCTGGTGCACCACTACTTCGGCAGCAAGGACCAGCTCTTCCTCGCGGCGATGAACTTTCCGGTCGACCCGGGGGAGGTGGTGCCGAAGGTTCTCGCGGGCGGCCAGGACGGCATCGGCGAGCGGCTGGTCCGCACCTTCCTCGGCGTCTGGGACTCCCCGGCCGGCACCGCCGGGGTGGCGCTGCTGCGCTCGGCGGTGAGCAACGAGTGGACCGCGAAGCTGCTACGCGAGTTCATCACCACGCAGGTGCTGCGCCGGGTGCTCGACCAGCTCGACGTCGACCTGGTCGAGCTGCCGCTGCGCGGTTCGCTGGTCGCCACCCAGCTGATCGGGTTGGCCATGATGCGGCACGTGATCCGGTTGGAGCCGGTGGCGTCGGCCGACCCGGAGACGCTGGCCGTGGCCATCGGCCCAACCCTGCAGCGGTACCTGACCGGGCCGCTGCCGACCTAGCCTAGGTGTACTGACCACAGACGTTGGTGACGGGTAGATCTTGAAATAGGTGAGGGCCTTCGGGTTCGGTGTGGATTGCGACGTCCTACCCCGAACCTGCGGAGGCCCTCATGCCCCACCGTAATGCACCGTTGTCCGAGACTGGCAGGCTGCGCCTGGCCCGCTGCGTGGTCGAGGAACGGTGGCCACTACGCCGGGCCGCGGAACGTTTCCAGGTCTCACCCACCACCGCGAAACGCTGGGCCGATCGATATCGCACCGACGGGCCGGCGGGTATGACCGACCGTTCCTCACGCCCGCACCACAGCCCGGCCCGGACCTCGCAACGCACCGAACGGCGTGTGGTCAAGGTCCGGACCCTGCGCCGGTGGGGTCCGGCCCGCATCGCGTTCCTGCTCGGGCTGAACCCGGCCACCGTGCACCGGGTCCTGACCCGCTACCGCCTCGCCCGACTCACCCACCTCGACCGGGCCACCGGCCGGGTGATCCGCCGCTACGAACACGAACACCCCGGCGACCTGGTGCACGTCGACATCAAGAAACTGGGCAACATCCCTGACGGCGGCGGCCACCGCGTGCTCGGACGCCATGCCGGCACCCGCAACCGCTCGGCCATGCCCGGCGTCACCCGCGTGCGACGTGGCGAGCCCCGGCTCGGCTACCACTACCTGCACAACGCCGTGGACGACCACTCCCGCCTGGCCTATACCGAAATCCTGCCCGACGAGACCAAGGAAACCGCCACCGCCTTCTGGTCACGCGCCCACACCTGGTTCACCGCCCAGGGCATCACCGTCACACGAGTGCTGACCGACAACGGCTCCTGTTACCGATCCCAACTCTGGCGCGACACCCTCACCACAGCCGGGATCACCCACAAACGCACCCGGCCCTACCGGCCCCAGACCAACGGGAAAGTCGAACGCTACAACCGCACCATGCTCGATGAATGGGCCTACGCACGCCCCTACCGCACCGAAACCGAACGCCGTGAAGCCCTGCCCGCCTGGCTGCACACCTACAATCACCACCGCAGACACACCGCACTCGGCGGTCTACCACCCACCAGCCGCGTCCCCAACCTCTCGGGTCAGTACACCTAGGCCAGCTCCTTGACGGCCGGGCCCGCCGTGACTCGCTCCCGCGTGACCCGGCGCCGCCGGGTTGGCAGCCCGAGCGCCGGGTTGGCGACACCCCAGGCGGCGCCCTTGCAGATCAGCTCCTTGTAGACGGCGGCGAGCCGTCCGGTCAGGGCCGCCGACACGGCGCGGTCGTCGGCGGTGACGTACTGGATCACGCCCTCCTTGCGGCCGAGCGAGATGCACTGGTTGAGGTAGCGGAGCGGCGCGTTCGGGAGCTTCCCGCCGGTCAGCCGCGCCGCGATCGAGTCGGCAGCCTGCCACGCCATCGGCGTGCCCGAAGCGCACGACATCCGGAGCGGCTTGTTTCCTGCGCCGATCGCGAAGGCCGCGTCACCGATGGCGTAGACGTCCGGGTGCGAGACCGAGCGCATGGTCCCGTCGACCACGATCTGACCGGTGCTGGTGACCTCCAGGGAGGTCTCCTTCGCGATCGGGTGGACCGCGAAACCGGTGGTCCACACGGTGACCGAGGCCGGGATGGCCTTTCCGTCGGCGGTGGTGACGTGACCGGCTTCGACGCCGGTGACGGCGGCATGGTCGTGCACGGTGATCCCGAGTTTGCCGAAGACCTTCCGCAGGTGACCGCGGCCCTTGGTCGAAAGCCAGTCGCCGAGGCCTCCGCGGGCGGCGAGGGCGACGTCGAGGTCCGGGCGGGCCTCGGCGATCTCGGTCGCGGCCTCCAAGCCGGTGAGTCCGCCACCCACGACGACCACGGTCTGTCCGGCGTCGAGGCGGGCCAGGCGCTCGCGCAGCCGGAGCGCTCCGGGGCGGCTGGCGATCTCGTACGCGTGCTCGGCGGTCCCGGGGACGCCCTGAGCGTTCCAGCCGCTGCCGAGGGCGTAGACGAGCGTGTCGTAGGCGAGTTGCCCGGCGCCGTTCGCGTCGATGACGCCGACGGTCTTGCGATCGACGTCGACGCCGGTGACCCTCGCCACCCTGAATTCGACACCGGTGCCCGCGAACATCTCACCGAAGGGCCGGGGCTTGAGGGTCTGGCCGGTGGCGAGCTGGTGCAGGCGGACGCGCTCGACGAAGTCGGGCTCGGCGTTGACGAGGGTGATGGCGACCTCCTCGCGGTGGAGCCGCTTGGCGAGGCGCCCGGCGGCGATGGCTCCGGCGTATCCGGCGCCGATGACGACGATGCGGTGCTGCATGTCCGTGCTCCTGTCTGACGAGATTCGCCACTTGAACCGGGCGGTCCGCCGTTTGCTGACAGGCAGGAGCGTGATGTGAAGCACCTCACACGAGGGTCAGAACGCCTCGAACAGCGGTCGTCCGTGGTCAGAGGCCGCAAACCGCTCGGTCGCGCGCTCCAGCTTGTCGGGGTTGACCTGGCTACGGACGGCAGCGATGCCCTCGGCGGTGACCTGCAGGCACATGACGCCGACGACCCGGCCGTCCACGACGGCCACGGCGGCGGGATCACCGTTGGCGGTCCAGGCGTAGACACCGGGCGCGCCGCCGACCAAGGCCCGCTTGGCGGTGGCGGGTTTGAACAGTCCCCACAGGAACCTCGCGACCGCGTGGGCTCCCTCGAACGCCTTGGCGCGAGCCGGAACCTTCCCGCCGCCGTCGCCGATCGAGATCGCGTCCGCGGTCAGCAGCCGCACGAGCGGCCCGGTCTGCCCGCTGGTGGCGGCCGCCAGGAACTCCTCGACGATCCGCCGGGCGGCAACCCCGTCAATCTCGGTACGGGTCTTGCCGTCCGCGACGTGCTTCTTCGCGCGATGGAGGATCTGCTGGCAGGCGGTCTCGGTGATGTCGAGGATCTCGGCGATCTCCCGGTGCGGGTAGTCGAAGGCTTCCCGCAGCACGTACACGGCCCGCTCCCTGGGGGACAAGCGCTCCATGAGGGTGAGGACCGCGTACGAGACCGATTCGCGCTGCTCGGCGGTGTCGGCCGGGCCGAGCATCGGATCCCCGGCGAGCAACGGTTCGGGAAGCCACTGGCCCACATAGGTCTCGCGCCGCGCCCGCGCGGAGGTGAGCTGGTTGAGGCACAGGTTGGTGAGCACCTTGGTCAGCCAGGCTTCAGGCACCTCGATACGTGCGACATCGGCGGCCTGCCAGCGTAGGAACGTCTCCTGCACGGCGTCCTCGGCCTCCGTGGCGGAGCCGAGAAGCCGGTACGCGATGGCCTCCAGACGATGCCGGGAGCCCACGAACCGGTCGACGTCGTCCGAGGCCATGGGCATGGCTCCGATCCTAGGCGAGTCGGTGGCAGACGGTTACGCACGCCGCTTCCGCATGACGGTGGGTAGGAGCAGCGCCTCGGCGCCGACCGGTCGGAAGCCGGCAGCGTGGAACGCGCGGATGCTGCGCGCGTTGCCCGCGGCCTGCTGCGACCAGACCGGTTCTCCGGCCGGTACGAGGTGGCGGGCGGCAACGGCCAACGCGCGGCCCAGCCCTTGGTGGCGTGCCTGCTGGTCCACCTCGATCGCAGTCTCCCAGCGGCCCGCTACCCCTCGACCGAGGATGACGAGCCCGCCGTCGGCGGCCCAGACGCGCACGTCGTCCCGACGCAGACGTGCTCTAACCACCCGGGGGTGGTCCGGGTCGGCTATTTCGCGCAGCCGTACTGGTGGCTCTCCAGGCAGTGATGTCGCCACTGTCAGCAGGTCGATGGTGTCGGTGGATCGGCCGGTGCGATCGAGCAACGCGGTGAGGAAGCGTGGGTTCATCGTGGCTGCCAGCTCGTCACAGGCGAGGTCGGCCACGATGGTGTGCACCCAATGCGGATCTTCGTCGGTGAACACCACTGAGTGCGCGGTGAAAGCGATCACCCCGGCATCTCGTCGGTTGGGTTGCGGGATCACAGTCGTGCCACCGTCTGGCGGTGGGAACCGCCCGCCAGCCGCCGCGTCCAGAATCTCCGCCAGTGTCTGGCCCATGCCGTTGGCTCCTCCCGATGCTTCCCGAGCCGGTCGCTGATGGCCACGACGCGGTCATCGACCCGCACGTGTCATCGTCGCTGAGTACGCAACCGTGGCAGACGCCACCGTAGGCACGGTGGCCGTGCCGATTGCGGCAAGGGGCCGAGGCCGAGTGTGAACGCCGTGATGCTCAGATGGCCCGCGCCCGGGGCCGCTCTCCGGCCACTTCCAGTGCCTGCCGGGCTCAGTGCGGCGGGCGGGCCTCGGCCGGATGGCGCAGCGACGGCAGCAGTCCGGCCAGCTCGTCCGGGTCGGCCACCGGGCCCGGGAAGGCCAGCCGGACCCGCCGCCGGGCGCCGGGGCGGCCGAGGATGACCACCAGCCCGTAGCGGTCGATGCGCACCACCCGAGGCGGCCCGTCGGGCGTCTGCTCGGTCAGCCCGAGCTGCCGGCGCAGGTACTCGGTCACCTGCGAAGCGTCGTGCTCGGCGAGGTCGGCCAGCAGCCGCGCCTCGACCGGGTGCACCGGGTCCGGCTCGGCCTCGGCGTACTCCCCCGGGTCGATCCGCTGCACGACACCGGCACGCTCCCAGCGAACCTCGACCACCTCGAAGCGGAACAGCCGGAACCGGACGCCCAGGTCGAGCAGGTCGCCGGTCGGGTCCACCACGGCGAAGTCGACCGCCGCGCTGCAGGCCTCGGCGCCGTGCAGCTCGGCGGCCCAGCCCGAGACCCAGGCACGGCCCAGGCCCGGGGCGCCGGCCGCGGGCGGCAGGTCGAGCACGTCGAGGACCACCGCCACGTCGCCACCCCCGGCGACCGGTCGCAGCGCGGCGGCCAGGTGACTGGCCACCGGCACCAGGAGCAGCACCCGGCCGTCCGGATCGGTCACGTGCCGGGCGTGGTGCGGGCCCGGCCGATGGGCCAGATGGACGAGACCGGGCAGCCGGCCGGCGACGAGGGTACGAACGATCTCGGCGGGGCTGGGCCGCATGGGCGCGACCTCCTTCAGAGGTTAGGCTTACCTAACCGGAGCGTAGAGCACGCGGCCGACGGCGTCCACCGTCTCGGCGCAGGTGGACGCCGGTCCGTTACCGGGTCTGCTCCAGCCACGAGGCGTACAGCAGGCCGTAGATCGAATCGGGGTCGCGAACCAGTTCGTCGTGCGGGCCGCGCTGCACGATCCGCCCCCGGTCCACCACGATCACCTCGTCGGCGGCCTGCGCCGTAGAAAGCCGGTGTGCGATCGCCAGGGTGGTCCGGCCCCGGGTCACCGCGTCCAGGGTGCGTTGCAACCGCACCTCGGTCGCCGGGTCGACCGCGCTGGTCGCCTCGTCCAGCACCAGCAGGTCCGGATCGGCCACGTACGCCCGGGCCAGCGCGACCAACTGCCGCTCCCCCACGCTGAGTGCCTCCCCGCGCTCGCCGACCGGAGTGTTCAGGCCAGCCGAAAGGCCGTCCAACCAGTCCGCCAGGCCCAGCTCGGTGAAGGCGGCGCCGAGCTGCTCGTCGGTCAGCTCCGGCCGGGCGAACCGGACATTGTCCCCCACTGTCGCGTCGAACAGGAACCCGTCCTGCGGCACCATCACCACTCGCGAACGCAGCGAGTCGAACCGGACCTCCGCCAGCGGAACCCCGGACAGCAGCACCGCGCCCGCCGACGGATCCATCAGCCGGGTGAGCAGCTTGGCGAACGTGGTCTTGCCGCTGCCGGTCTCGCCGACCACCGCCACCCGACTCTTCGCCGGGATCTCCAGGTCGATGTCCTGCAACACCGGCGGGCCACCGGGATAGGCGAACCGCACCCCGGCGAACCGGATGTCCAGCGGCCCGCCCGGCAGGTCCCGCCCCTGCTCCCCCGGATCGGCTACGTCCGGTGCGACATCCAACACGTCCAGCACCCGACGCCAGCCCGCGATCGCGTTCTGCGCCTCGTTGAGCACCTCGGTGGCGATCTGCACCGGCTGGATGAAGAGCGTCACCAGGAAGAGGAACGCGGTCAGCTGGCCGATCGACAACGTGCCGTCCACCCCCAGCGTCACCCCGAGCACCACCACGCCGGCCAGCGCCACCCCAGCCGCCAGCTCACCGACCGAGCTGCCCACGATGCTGATCCGGATCGCCCGCTGCTGCGCCAGGCGCTGGCTGTCGATGGCGTCGTCCAGCCGCCGCGCGGTCCGGCCCGCGATGCCGTACGACCGGATCACCGGCGCGCCCACCACGCTCTCGCCGATCGCGCCGAGCAGCGTGCCGGTGCGCTGGCGCACCGTCGCGTACGCCGCGCCGAGGCGGCGCTGCAACTGCCGGATGATGAACACTGCCGGCAGGAACGCCACCAGCACCACCAGGGTCAACTGCCAGGAGTACGCGAGCATGACGATCGTGGTGACCACCAACTGGCCGAGGTTGACCAGCAGGATCACCCCACCCCACTGGAGGAACTGGGTGATCTGGTCGACGTCGCTGGTCACCCGGGAGACCAGCGAGCCGCGCCGCTCCGACTGCTGGTGCAGCATCGACAGGTCGTGCACGTGCCGGAACGCCCGGGTCCGCACGTTGGCCAGCGCCGTCTCACTGACGGTGAACAGCCGGCGCATCATCAGGTAGCCGCAGAGCGTGGTGACCGCGAGGATCGCCGCGGTGATCACCGCCACCGACCAGACCACGTCCAGGTTCAGGCCACCGACGATGCCGCGGTCGATGCCCTGCTGCACGGCGACCGGTACCGCCACCCGGCCGACCATGTAAACGAGCGCCAGTGCCAGCGTGCCGGCCAGCCCGGTCCGCAGCTCCGGCGAGAGCGCCAACCCCCGGCGCAGGGTCTGCCAGGTCGTCTCCACCCGCTCTGCCCGCTCATCAGTCTGCGCGCTCACCGGGCCAACCTTTCGTTCGCGACTGCGGGGCTCCGCTTCGCTGCACTCCTCGCGCTCACCGTGGCTGACCTTTCGTTCGCGACTGCGGGGCTCCGCTTCGCTGCACTCCTCGCGCTCACCGGTCCACCTCGATCTCCAGGCCCGACGGCAGCGGGGCGACCTCTTCGTCGTCGTACGAGCGCTCCTGCGCGCGCTCGACCTCCGCTTGCTCGTAGGCGGTGACCAGGTCGGCGTAGCCGGGCACGGTGGCCAGCAGCTCGGTGTGCGTACCCCGGGCCACCACCCGTCCCTGCTCCACGTAGATGACCTCGTCGGCCATCGCGATGGTGGCCCGGCGGTACGCCACCACCAGGATCGACGCGGCCGGCACTCCGGGCTGGGACGCCGACGAGCGCAGCCCGGCCAGGATGGCCGCCTCCACCCGGGGGTCAACGGCGCTGGTCGCGTCGTCGAGCACCAGCAGGCGCGGCCGGCCGGCCACCGCGCGGGCCAGGGTGAGCCGCTGCCGCTGGCCGCCGGAGAGCGAGGTGCCCCGCTCGCCGACCATGGTGTCCAGCCCGTCGGGCAGCGCCGCCACGAACCCGTCCGCCTCGGCGAGCCGCAGCGCCGCCCAGACGTCCTCGTCGTCGATGCCGGGCCGGTCGAGGGCGATGTTGGCCCGGACCGTGTCGTCGAAGACGAACGGCACCTGGGCGACCAGGGCTACCGTGCCGGCGAGCGACGCGGCGGTCAGCTCGCGCACGTCCACCCCGTCCAGCTCGACGGTGCCGGCGTCCGGGTCGACCAGTCGCACCGCCAGCGAGGCGATGGTGGACTTGCCGGCGCCGGTCGGGCCGACCAGAGCCACCGTCCGCCCGGCGGGCACCGTGAAGCCGACCTCTCCGAGCACCTGCGCACCGGGCTGGTGCGCCTCGGCGGGCGGGTAGGAGAAGTGCACGTCGGTGAAGGTGAGGGTGGCCGGGACCGGGGTGGCCGGGTCGAGGACCACCCGCCCGTACGGCATCTCGCCGGTGGCGTCGAGGACCCGGCGGACCCGGTCCCAGCCGGCGACGCTGCGCGGCAGCTCGGCCAGCACCCAGCCGATGGCCCGCACCGGGAAGGCCAGCACGGTGAAGAGGAAGGCCACGCTGACCAGCTCCGTGACGCTGATCGCGCCCTGCCGCAGCCGGAACGCCCCGACCACCAGCACGGCCAGGGTGCCGAGGCTGGGCAGCGTCTCCAGCAGCGGGTCGAACACGCCGCGCAGCCGGCCGACCGCGATCAACGCGTCGCGCAGCTCACCGGCCCGACCGGCGAACCGGGCGGTCTCCTGCGCCTCGCGGCCCATCGTCTTGACCACCAGGGCACCGTCGAAGCTCTCGTGGGCGATCCCGCTGACCTCGGCGCGCAGCCGCTGAGCCCGGGCCTGCCGGGGTGCCATCCGGCGGGAGTAGACCACGTTGAGCGCGAACAGCGCGGGGAAGACCGCGAGGCCGACCAGGGCCAGCGCCCAGTCGGTGGCGAACAGCGAGACGATCGCGCCGACCAGCATCACCAGCGTGCCGACCGCGAAGGGCAGCGGCGCGATCGGATACCAGGCAGCCTCCACGTCGGAGTTGGCGTTGGAGAGCAGGGTGCCGGTGGCGTTGCGGTGGTGCCAGGACAGCGGCAGGTCCAGGTAGCGACGGGTGACGCGGCGGCGGTAGGCCGCCTGGAGGCGGTACTGCATGTAGCCGGCGCCGAGTCGGCGGCCGAAGATCCCCACCACCCGCAGCACGCTGATCCCGAACAGCGCGACCGCGGCCAGCGCCAGGGTGCCGGTGGCCACCTCGCCGCGGGCGATGGCCGGTACCACCACGTCGCCGACGACCCCGCCGACCACGTACGCGCTGACGATGACCATCGCGCCGAACAGCACGCTGCCGACCACCGCCACCGTGAAGATCCGTGGCTGCTCCCGGATCGCCTGCCGGAGAACCCCCAGCCCTCGGCCGAGCACATCCCGACTTGTCTTGCTCGCCACGCTCTCCCCCGCCGTAAGCCGCAATTATCTCCCTCATCCTTACCGGTCCGGACCACCCCCGCCGACTCGGACCGGATATGTCGACCGTCACGTACCGGACGGCGGGACCGGCTCGACGTCGACCCGAGATCCGCCGGCGCGCGCTCGCGGGCCCCCGGGCCTACCATCGGGGCCATGCCGCGGTATGCCCGAGCCGAGCGCCAAGCGCTGGCCGACCTCATGCTGGCCCTCGGGCCGGACGCTCCGACGATCAACGAGGGCTGGGCCACCCGCGACCTCGCCGCGCACCTGGTGCTGCGGGATCGCCGCCCGGACGCGGCCAGCGGCCTCGTGCTGGCACCGCTGCGTGGGTACGCCGAACGGGTCCGTCTCCGGCTCGCCGCCCAGCCCTATCCCGAGCTGGTGGCGCAGGTGCGCCGGCCGCCGGTGTGGAGCCCGGTCAGCAACCCGGTGACCGACGAACTGGCCAACACGCTGGAGTTCTTCATCCACCACGAGGACGTGCGGCGGGCCGGCTCGGGATGGCTGCCGCGCGAGCTGTCGCCCGGCCTGCAGGCCGCGCTCTGGAAGCGGGCCGCCCCGATGGCCCGGCTGGCGCTGCGCCGCTTCCCTGCGGACCTGTACGTGCAGGCGCCCGGGTACGGCGAAATCTCGGTCGGCCGCGGCGGTGAGCCGCTGCGGGTGGTCGGCGCCCCGGCCGAGCTGACCCTGTTCCTCTCCGGCCGGCAACGGGTGGCCCGCGTCCAGTTGGACGGCCCGGCCTCCTCCGCGCAGCAGCTGCGTAACGCCAGCCTGGGCATGTAACTTTCTGTGCCTTATCGGTCACATTCCCGGCGCGGAACGATCCGGACCGATACCTACTCCCGTACGCTTCACCGCGCCGTTCCGCGCCGGGGCGGCACGAGTGGGGGCGGACCATGCGGAGTTTCGCGATCTCGGCGCTGGAGGAGCCCCCCTTCCCGGCGGGGCGCCATGAGGCCACGGATCGGGTGGCGAGCGAGAGCGTCGAGTGGGCGCGCGTGTTCAGGCTGGTCGATTCCGGACACCGAGTTCACCGGCTGCAACGGGCGGATGCCGCCGGCCTGGCCGGCCGGGCCTGCCCGGACGGGCCGGTGCACGGGTTACGGCTGCTCACCGACCTGATCTCCTGGCTCTTCGTGATGGACGACGCCTGCGACGAGGACGGCCTCGGCACCGACCCGAGCCGGCTGGCACCGGCGATCGGCACCCTGCTCGACGTGCTGGACCGGTGCGGTGACCCGGACATCGTGCCGCCCGCCGTTGGGCCGCTGGGTGACGCGCTGCACGACCTGTGCCGCCGCGCCCGGGCGCAGGGCCACCCGGCACTGCTGCTGCGGTTCGTCAGCCAGTTGCGGGAGTACCTGCTGGCGCTGCTCTGGGAGGCGGCCAACCGGGAGCGCCGGCGGGTGCCCGAGGTGGCGGAGTACGTCCAACTGCGCCGACACATCGGCGGCGTGCACCCCTGCCTCACCCTGACCGACCTCGCGTCGAAGGAGCCGCCCGGGTCGGCCCGACGCGCCGATCCGGCACTGCTCACCCTGGACCTGCTGGCGGTCGACCTGGTCTGCTGGTGCAACGACCTCTTCTCCTACGGCAAGGAGAGCCAGGTCCACCCGGACGCGCACAACCTGGTGACGGTGATCGCCCAGGAGAGCGGCTCGGACGAGGCGGACGCCCTGCGGGCGGCTGCGGACCGGTTCAACCGAGGGCTGGCGGCGTACCTGACCGTGGAGGAAGCGCTGCTGGCCTGCGGGGACGACGGGTTGCGCCCCGCGCTCGCCGCCCGGCGCAACTGGGTCCGGGCCACCTACGACTGGTCACTCGTGGCCGCCCGGTACGCCTGATCTGGCCGTACCGGTTGGTGGGATGGCACCGCCGGACGATCACCGGGGCTAGCCGATGTCCGGTGGCAGGCAATACCCTTCGGTAACCACTTTGACGTGACGACCGTCACGTCACCACCCCCGAAGGCGGCTACAGCGATGGCTCTCGATGTCCCGTACCGCTCCATCCCGGACATGTTCCTCAAGCGCGTGGCGGCCACCCCCGACCGGCACGCGTTCGCCTCCCCCAACCCCGACAATTCGGGTCCCGTCTGGCTGACCTGGGACCAGGTCGGCCAACGCGCCAAGGCGGTCGCCGCCGGCCTGCACGGCCTGGGCGTCGGCCAGGAGGATCCGGTCGCGATCCTCGCCAACACCCGGCTGGAGTGGGTGATCGCCGACCTCGGCATCATGTGCGCCGGCGGGGCGACCACCACCGTCTACCCGACCACCGAGCCGACGGACGCGACCTACATCATCGCCGACTCCGGTTCGAAGGTGCTGTTCGCGGAGAACCCGGCCCAGGCCGCCAAGATCGCCGGCGCCGACCTGCCCGCGCTGACCCACGTGGTGCTGCTCGACGGCGTCGCCGACGAGGCCGCCGCGATCCCCCAGCTCACGCTCGCCGACCTGGAGGAGCGGGGCACCCGTGCACTGGCCGCCGAGCCGGATCTGATCGACATGCTGGTGGCCGGCATCGGCCCGGAGCACCTGGCCACCCTGATCTACACCTCCGGCACCACCGGTCAACCCAAGGGCGTCGAGCTGCTGCACGGCGGCTGGTGCTGGGAGGCCGTGGCGCAGGCCGAGGTCGGGCTGCTGCGCGACGACGACCTGCAGTACCTGTGGCTGCCGCTGGCCCACTCGTTCGGCAAGACGCTGCTCTGCGGCGCCATCCACGTCGGCCTGCCCACCTACGTGGACGGACGGGTGGAGAAGCTGGTCGACCTGCTCTCGGTGATCCGGCCGACGCTGATGTGCGGCGCTCCCCGGGTGTTCGAGAAGGTCTACAACAAGGCGGTGACCACCGCGCAGGGCGGCGGCGGCGCGAAGGCGAAGATCTTCGCCTGGGGCGTCCGGGTCGGCAAGGCGAAGGTGGCCCTGGAGCAGGCCGGCAAGCCGGTGCCGGCCGGGCTGAAGCTGCGCTACGGGGTGGCCGAGAAGCTGGTGTTCAGCAAGCTCCAGGCCCGCCTGGGCGGTCGGATGCGCGTACTGGTCTCCGGTGCCGCTCCGCTCAGCCCGGAGATCGCCACCTTCTTCGCCGCCGCCAACCTGCCGATCTCCGAGGGCTACGGCCTGACCGAGACCAGCGCCGGCAACTTCGTCAACCCGCCTTCGGGGTTGCAGATCGGCACGGTGGGCCGGGCGATGGGCGACCTGGAGTGCCGGATCGACACCGACGGCGAGATCCTGGTCCGTGGCCGGCCGGTGATGCGCGGCTACCACAACCTGCCGGAGGAGACCGCCGCCGCCTTCACCGAGGACGGCTTCTTCCGCACCGGTGACATCGGCAGCCTCGACGAGCAGGGCTACCTGCGGATCACTGACCGGAAGAAGGACCTGGTCAAGACCTCGGGCGGCAAGTACATCGCGCCCTCGCACATCGAGGGGATGTTCAAGGCGATCTGCCCGTACACCTCGCAGGCGATCGTCGTCGGGCAGGCCCGCAACTTCTGCACGATGCTGGTCACCCTGGACCCGGATGCGATCCAGGGCTGGGTTGCTGGCGGCCCCCTGGAGGGCCGCGACTACTCCGCCATCGTCTCCTCGCCGGAGGCCCAGGCGATGGTCGAGGAGTACGTCGCCCAGCTCAATGCCAAGCTCAACCGCTGGGAGACGATCAAGAAGGTGGCGATCCTGCCGCGCGACCTGACCATCGAGCACGGCGAGATCACCCCGTCGTTGAAGATCAAGCGCCGCGGTGTGGAGAGCAACTTCGCCGCCGAGATCGACAAGATGTACGCCGGCACCCTCGCCGAGCTCTGAGCCGACCGTCGGTGGCCTCGCACACGCCCGGGTGCGGGGCCGCTGGCGTTCACAGGTGCCGCCCCCCCGCCAGTGCGTCTGGTCGGCCTCGGCGGCCAGTTGCTCGGTCAGCGCCACCTCGCGCACCTGCCGGCGCAGCGTCGCGTCCACCACCGTCTGCACCACGGTGGCCGCCAGGACGACCAGACCGAGCAGTCCCAGCGCGAGCAGCTCCGGCAGTCGGGCCGCGACCGGCAGCAGCACGACGATCAGCCCCACCGCCACGGCCGACGGCCAGCGCAGGGTGTCGAGCCCGCGCCACCCGAGGGCCATCAGCGCCAGCAGGTACAGGGCCACCCCGCCGTACAGGGTCAGCAGGTCGAAGCCGGGCAGCGGCACACCCCAGCTCGGCGTGGACGGGTCTGCCGCGTCGGCGAGCAGCCCCTTGAGGCCCAGCGCGAACAGAATCGTCGCGGCCACCATCGGCAGGTGCAGGTAGGTGTACGCGCTGCGGGCCAGCGCGCGGCGCTGGTCCTGATCACGGGTCCGGTGCAGTCGCTGCTCCAGCGCCAGGGCGAGGGTGTCGAAGTACGCCCACCAGAGCGCGGCGACCACGGCGATGCCCAGTACCGCCGCGATGATCACCGGCCAGGTCAGCGGTAGGCCGGTGATGAACCCGGGGCCGAGCCCGAGCGAGATGATCGACTCACCGAGTGCGACCAGAATGATCAGCGCGTGCCGCTCGGCCCAGTGTCCAGCCGAGACGAGCGTCCATCCGCTGCGGCGGAGCAGCAGGCCGAAGCCGTACTCGACGGCGATGGCGACCAGCCACAGCGTCAGCCGGATGCCGGTCCCGATCGGCACGTCGAACAGCCGCGGCGGCAGCAGCGGGGCGCTGACGATGAGCGCGGTGGAGATCAGCACCGGCACGGCGAGCAGCAACGAGCGGCGGCGCAGCTGCGGGTCGTACCGGACCACCCAGCCGAAGATCGCGACCTGGAACGCGCGGACCAGGAAGTAGCAGGTCACGAAGACCGGCGGGCCATACAGACCGCCGGGCGCGTCGCTGAACGCCTGCGGCATGCTCAGCGCGAAGACGAACGCCGCGGCCATGCTGGCGAAGCCGACCAACGGGACGATGCCCTGGTCGGTGCGCACCACGTTGCCGAAGGCGGCGAAGCTGGTCCAGCACCACCAGAGCAGGGCCAGCACCAGTAGGCAACGGATCAAGCCGGCCGCGTTCGGATTGTCGGCGGTCAGCGTGGTGACGTTGAGGAAGGCGAAAACGAAGACCAGGTCGTAGAAGAGTTCCAGTCGGTTCGTACGGGAACCGGGGGCGCCGGGCCGGATCCCGCGCGACCACCGGACCCCGCCTTCGCCGCCCATCCCGGCAGTCCGTCAGCACGGGGCGGACCGGCAGGCCCGATTGGATGACCTCGGCAGGCGGCCAGCGGCCCTGCGGGCGGGCCTGCCGATTGCTCGGCTCAGCGGGACGCGGGTGTGCGCCGGGACTCAGGCGATGACGGCTGGCTCCCGCCAGCGCTGCCGGCCGGTGCGGTCCAGGTCGTAGCGGACCGCGGCGATCCGCCCCACGGCCTCCACCAGGTCGGCGGCGGGCAGGGTGAACGGCAGCCGCAGGAACCGCTCCAGGGTGCCGTCGAGGCCGAACCGAGGACCGGGCGCCAGCCGGACGCCGACCTCCTCGGCGGCCCGGGCCAGCGCGCTGGAGACCGGGCCGTCCAGCTCGGCCCAGAGCGTCACACCGCCGCGCGGCACGGTGACCCGCCAGTCCGGCAGCCGGTGCGCCAGCGCGCCGAGCAGCGCGTCGCGCTGGGCGGCGAGCTGGACGCGGCGGCCCGCGACGATGGCCGCCGCGTCGGCGAGCAGGTGCACCGCGACCAGTTGGTCCAGCACGGGGCTGGCCATGTCCACACCGACCCGGACGGCGGCCAGCCGCTGCACCTGCGGCGCGGAGGCGCGTACCCAGCCGATCCGCAGGCCACCCCAGTACGGCTTGCTCATCCCGCCGATCGTGACCACCCGGGAGTGCCGGTCGAAGGTGGCCGTCGGCGGGGGTAGCTCGGTGCCGTCCAGCGGCAGGTCCACGAAGGACTCGTCGATGACCAGGTCGGTGCCGACGGCGTGGGCGGCGGCCACCACCCGCTCACGCAGCGACGCCGGCATCAGGTGCCCGGTCGGGTTCTGGAACTCCGGGATCAGGTAGGCCAGCTTGGGCCGGGTCTGCCGGAGGCTGCCCAGCAGCAGATCGGACTCCCAGCCGCCGGCGTCGGCGGCCAGGCCGTGAGTGGTGATCCGGGCGCGCCGACCGGCCAGCGCGGCGAGGGCGTTGGGGTAGGTCGGGGACTCGACCAGCACGCTGCCGCCGGGGGCCAGGGCGAGCCGCAACACCAGGTCCAGTGCGTGCTGGGTGCCATTGGTGACCATGATCTGGTCGGCCGAGGTGGGTAGGCCCCGGGCGGTGTACCCGTCGGCCACGGCCTCGCGCAGCTCGATGATGCCGGTCGGGTGGTAGCCGGCCCCGCCCAGGTAGCGGGGCAGGTCCTCGGCGGCGGCCCGGGCCGCCGCCAGCAGTTGCGGCGGGGCGGCCAGCGCCGCGACGCCGAGGTCGATCATCTCCCGGTCGTCCAGCGGGGTCCAGAGGCCGGTGCTGGCCACCCGGTGGTTGCCGGGCAGCATGGTCCAGCTCCCGGCGCCCCGACGGCTGGCCAGGTGCCCGGTCTCGCGCAGCTGCCGGTACGCGGCGGTGACCGTGGTGCGGCTGATCCGCAGCGCCTCGGCCAGCTCCCGTTCGGCCGGCAGGCGGACACCCAGCGGTAGCCGGCCGTCGGCGAGCAACCCGCGCACCGTGCTGGCCAGGGCGGCGTAGTCAGGGCTGCGCCGCCGACCCGGCAGGGCGTGCCACTGCCCGAGCAGGCGGGCCAATTGGACGCCCCTCAGCTCACCCGCCATGGCCACTCCTCCGATATTGGCTTCTCCCTCCGGGAGGATTGGCACCTAGGGTGGCATGCATGGCACTGATTGGCAATCTCCGGCACCGGCCGGCGCGACGGTTGGCCCAGCTCTACGTCGGGCTGGTCCTCTACGGGGTCAGCATGGCCCTGATGATCCGCTCCGGCCTGGGCCTGGACCCGTGGGACGTGTTCCACCAGGGGTTGTCCGAGCTGACCGGGCTCTCCTTCGGCACGGTCACCATCGCGGTCGGCGCGCTGGTGTTGCTGCTCTGGATCCCGCTACGGCAGCGGCCCGGTCTCGGCACGGTCAGCAACGTGGTGGTGATCGGCCTGGTGGTGGACTCCACACTGGCCCTGCTGCCGTCCGGCGGCCCGCTCGGCGTGCGGATCGCGCTGCTGGTTACCGGGATCGTCGCCAACGGGGCCGCCACCGGCATGTATCTCGGCGCCCGGTTGGGCCCGGGCCCGCGCGACGGGTTGATGACCGGCTTCGTGGCCCGCCGGCCCGGCTGGTCGATCCGGCTGGTGCGCACGGTCATCGAGGTCACCGTGCTGGCGCTGGGCTGGCTGCTGGGCGGCACGGTCGGCCTGGGGACCGTCGCGTACGCGCTGGCCATCGGTCCGCTGGCCCAACTCTTCATCCCGCTGTTCGCGGTGCCCGAACCGGACACCGCCGCACCCGCTCCAGCGACCGCCGCGCCGGCCGTCTGAGCCCTCACCGACCGTTCGCGGACCGGCACGCCACGGTGGTGCGGCGGGCCGGATGGTGGGTGGGTGTTCCCTTCCGCGACGCTCGCCGTCATCATCTCTGCATGGGGGAGAACGGTTGGCGCTGGACCGATGCCTGGATCTTCGTGTCGCTGGTCATCGCGAGCGGGGCGGGGCGGCACCGTCGGTCGGCCACCAGCCGCCGGCCGGAGGGCGTCCGCCTGACCGACGTGCTCTCCACCGCCGATCACCTCAATCACGCGATCCCGCAGCGCCACGAGGTGGAGGCCGCGGTCCAGCGGCTGGTCGGCGCCGGGCTGGTCAGCGTCACGGACGGCTGGTTCCGGATCACCGCCGACGGCGAGCAGCTCTGGCGCACCAGGCCGCGCGCCGGGGTGGCGACCATGGTGGACACCGTGCAGGGCGTGCTGAGCCGCCGGCACGCGCCGGCCAGCGCCGACTGGAGCCTGGACGAGGCCGACCACGCGGCGGCCGTCCAGGAGTACATGGTCCGCTCGATCCCCACCCCCCGGCGTTCGCCGGAGGGTCAGTCCGGCGGGTACTGACCGGGCTCAGCGCACCGGGTGGCCGCCGCGGCGCAGCACGTCCTTGACCTCGGCCACGGTCAGCTCGCGGAAGTGGAACACGCTGGCGGCGAGCACCGCGTCCGCGCCGGCGGCGATCGCCGGTGGGAAGTGCGCCACCTCGCCGGCGCCGCCGCTGGCGATCACGGGCACGTCCACCACCGCCCGTACCGCGGCGATCAGTTCCAGGTCGAAGCCCGCCTTGGTGCCGTCGGCGTCCATCGAGTTGAGCAGGATCTCCCCCGCGCCCAGCTCGGCCCCTCGCTGCGCCCAGTGCACCGCGTCGATCCCGGTGCCGCGCCGGCCGCCGTGCGTGGTGACCTCGAAGCCGCTGGGCGTGCTGCCGGCCGGAGCCCGGCGCACATCGAGGGAGAGCACCAGCACCTGCCGGCCGAACCGGTCGGCGATCTCGGCGATCAGCTCCGGCCGGGCGATGGCTGCGGTGTTCACGCCGACCTTGTCCGCGCCAGCGCGCAGCAGAGTGTCCACGTCAGCGACCTGCCGGATCCCGCCGCCGACGGTCAGCGGTATGAACACCGACTCGGCGGTGCGGCGCACCACGTCGAGCATGGTGCCCCGGTCGCTGGAGGACGCGGTGACGTCGAGGAAGGTCAGCTCGTCCGCGCCGGCCCGGTCGTAGGCGGCGGCCAGCTCCACCGGGTCGCCGGCGTCGCGTAGGTCGAGGAAGTTGACCCCCTTGACCACCCGCCCGGCGTCCACGTCCAGACAGGGGATCACACGCACCGCCACCGTCATGCCGCGAAGCCTATCCTCCGCGCACGGCACGGCGGCCGACCCGTTCGGGCCGACCGCCGTGAACGAGGTCTGGGTCACACCCGGACGAGCATCTTGCCCAGGTTCTCGCCGCGCAACAGGCCGAGGAACGCCGCCGGGGCGTTCTCGATGCCGTCCACGATCGTCTCGTCGTAGGAGAGCTGGCCCTCGCGCAGCCAGCCGGCGACGTCCCGGACGAACGCCTCCCGCACGTGGCCATGGTCGCGGACCAGGAAGCCGCGCAGGGTGAGCCGCTTGCCGATGACCAGCGCCAGGTTGCGCGGCGCGGCCGGCGGCTCGGTGTCGTTGTACTGCGCGATCATCCCGCAGATGGCCGCCCGGCCGTGCAGGTTCATCGCCGAGATCGCCGCCTCCAGGTGATCGCCGCCGACGTTGTCGAAGTAGACGTCGACGCCGTCCGGGGCGGCCGCCCGCAACGAGTCGCGGACCGGCCCGTCGTGGTAGTCGAAGGCGGCGTCGAAGCCCAGCGCCCGCAGCCGCTGCACCTTGGCTGGCGAGCCGGCGCTGCCGACGACCCGGCCGGCGCCCTTGAGCTTGGCGATCTGGCCGACCAGGCTGCCCACCGAGCCGGCCGCGGCGGAGACGAAGACCGTCTCGCCCGGCTTCATCGCGGCCACCTCGAGCAGCCCGGCGTACGCGGTCATCCCGGTCATGCCCAGCACGCTGAGGTACGCACTGACCGGGGCCAGGCTCGGGTCGACCTTGCGGGCGGCGCTGGCGTCGAGCAGCGCGTACTCCCGCCAGCCCAGCCCGTGCAGCACCGTGTCGCCGACCGCGACGTCGGCGGCCTCGCTGGCCACCACCTCGCCGATCGCCCCGCCGTCGAGTGGCGCGTCGAGCGCGTACGGCGGCACGTACGACTTGACGTCGTTCATCCGGCCGCGCATGTACGGGTCAACCGACATGTACTGGTTGCGGACCACGATCTGGCCCGGGCCGGGCGTCGGGACGTCGGTCTCGACGAGCCGGAAGGTCTCCTCGGTGGGCCAGCCCTGGGGGCGGCTGGCCAGGTGGATCTCACGGTTGCTGGTCACGGGGGTGGTCGTCCTCTCGTCCGCGGTCGGGGCCTGGGTCGGCGACGTCACGCCGCCAGGGTCTCGCGGACGGTCAGCGTGACGTCGACGTTGCCGCGGGTGGCGTTGGAGTACGGGCAGACCTGGTGGGCCTGCTCGACCACCTGCTCGGCGAGCTCCCGGGGAACGGCGGGCAGGTTGACGACGAGCTGCACGGTGAGCCCGAAGCCGCCGTTGCCGTTGGGGCCGATGCCGACCTCGGCGGCGACGACCGACCCGGTCACGTCGGCCTTGGCCCTGCGGCCCACCAGCCGCAGCGCGGAGTGGAAGCAGGCCGCGTAGCCGGCGGCGAAGAGCTGCTCGGGGTTCGCGGCACCACCGGCGCCACCCATCTCCTTCGGCACGGCAAGGTCGAGGGCGAACGTGCCGTCGGAGGTCTCGACGCGGCCGTCCCGGCCGTCGCCGCTGGCCGTGGCGGAAGCGGTGTAGAGCACCTGCATGATGGTCACTGCTCCTTCTGTCGATGGATGGTGTCGGTGACCCGGGTGAGGGTGTCACGCAACGCGACAAGCTCGTCGATGCCCAGCCCGGTGGCCTGGGCGATCCGCAGCGGGACGTCGCAGAGCTGCTGCCGCAGCGCGCGGCCCTGCTCGGTGAGGCCCACCTCGACCCGCCGCTCGTCGCGCGCCGACCGCCGCCGCACCACCAGGCCCGCCCCCTCCAGTCGCTTGAGCAGCGGGGAGAGCGTGCCGGAGTCCAGCTGCAACTCGGCACCGAGCTCGGAGACCGTGGGGGCGTCGTCGGGGCGCTCCCAGAGCACCAGCAGCACCAGGTACTGCGGGTAGGTCAGCCCGAAGCCGTCGAGGATCGGCCGGTAGACGTCGGTCAGGGCGCGCGACGCGGCGTAGAGCGCGAAGCACACCTGCCGGCGCAGCACCAGGTCATCGGTCACCGGCAAACCGTAGCCCACAATTAAGTTGTGCACAACCTATCGGGCCGAGGTTCGGCCAGGACGGCGATCACCGCGGGACCACCACCACCGCCTCAGCGGTCGGCGAGATACGCCTCCAGCTCCACCTCGACCAGGTGCTCCGGGTCCAGCAGGCCGGCCACCACCACCAGCGTCGCCGCCGGCTGGACCGCGCCGAAGACCGCGTTGTGCGCCCGACCAACCTCGTCGGCGTGCAGCCGATCGGTCACGTACATCCGGGTACGGACCACGTCGCCCGGCTCCGCGCCCACCTCGGCGAGCGCGGCCAGCCCGATCCGCAGCGCCTGTGCGGTCTGCGCGGCCGGGTCCCCGACGTGCACCACCCGGCCGTCCACCGTGGCGGTGCAGCCGGCCGTCCAGGCCAGATTGCCGGCCCGGACCACCCGGGAGTAGCCGTACCGCTGCTCCCACGGCCCGCCCGAGCCGAGACGGGTGACCGTCACGACTCGGCCAGCGTCCGCAGCGCCTCGGCCACCGTGAAGGCGCCCGCGTAGAGCGCCTTACCGGCGATCACGCCCTCCACCCCGAGCGGCTCCAGGGCGGACAGCGCCCGCAGGTCGTCCAGCGTGGACACACCACCGGAGGCGATCACCGGCCGGTCCGTACGACCGCACACCTCGCGCAGCAGGTCCAGGCTCGGCCCGCGCATGGTGCCGTCCTTGGTGATGTCGGTGACCACGTACCGGCAGGCGCCCGCCTTGTCCAGCCGCTCCAGCACCTCGTACAGGTCACCGCCGTCGCGGGTCCAGCCGCGTGCGGAGAGGGTACGGCCGCGCACGTCCAGCCCGATGGCGACCCGGTCGCCGTACTCCCCGACCACCCGGTCGCACCAGACCGGGTCCTCCAGGGCAGCGGTGCCGATGTTCACCCGGGCCGCCCCGGTGCCCAGCGCCGCGCGCAGCGACTCGTCGTCGCGGATGCCACCGGACAGCTCCACCTTCACGTCGAGCTGGCGCACCACCTCGGCGAGCAGGTGCGCGTTGGTCCCCCGCCCGAACGCCGCATCCAGGTCGACCAGGTGGATCCACTCGGCGCCGTCGCTCTGCCAGGCCAGCGCGGCGTCCAGCGGGTCACCGTAGATGCTCTCGCTTCCGACGGCGCCCTGCACGAGCCGGACGGCCCGGCCGTCGGCGACGTCCACGGCGGGTAACAGGGTGAGGCTCAACGTCTTCTCCTCGATCAGGTACGACGGTCCAGGGCGATCACGACGATCGCCGGCAGTACGAGCAGCAGCAGCGCGATCAGCGCGATACGCAACGCCAGATCGTCCACGAACGTCCAGAGCAGGATCACCGCCGCCGCGGTGAGCAGCACGATCGCGGCCCGCTCACCCCGGGTGTGCCGAGCCAGCCGACCGGATCGGCCCCGCCGCACCTGCGGCGTCAACCGGCGGACCAGCGCCCGGCGGCGCTGCCGGCGGGCCACCCGGCGCTGCCGGACCGCCCGCTCCCGGGCCTGCTCCGCCTCGCGCTCCGCCCGACGACGGGCCCGTTCCCGGCTCACCGCGATCCCCGTCGGGCGGGCGCCGGGCGTTTGCGCTCAGTCACCGCTGGGCAGCGTGGCGAGCCAGTTGCGCAGCAGCGCGGCACCGGTGTCGGCGGACTTCTCCGGATGGAACTGAGCCGCCGACAGCGAACCGAGCTCCACCCCGGCGACGAAGTCGGCCTCGTGGTGGGCCGTGGTCACCACGGCGCCAGCGGCGGCCAGCGCGGACGGGTCGCCCACCGCGTACGAGTGGACGAAGTAGAACCGGCTCTGCGCCGGCAGACCAGCGAAGAGCACCGACTCCCGCGGCGCCCGGACCGTGTTCCAGCCCATGTGCGGCAACCGGGTGGCGGCCAGCCGGGTAACCCCGCCGGGCAGCAGCCCAAGCCCCTTGGTGACCACACCGTGCTCGTCGCCGTGCTCGAAGAGCACCTGCATGCCCACGCAGATGCCGAGCACCGGCCGCCCGGCGGCCACCCGCTCAGCGATCACCGGACCGGCGCCGAGCGCCTCGATCCCGGCCATGCACGCGGCGAAGGCGCCCACCCCCGGCACCACCAGACCATCCGCGGCAGCCGCGGCCGCCAGGTCGTCGGTCACCCGCACGGCCGCGCCGGCGGCGGCCAACGCCCGCTCCGCCGAGCGCAGGTTGCCCGAGCCGTAGTCGAGCACCACCACATCGCTCATGTCGTCAACCGTCTCACGCTCACCCGGCGCCACCTCTCGTTCGCGACTGCGGGGCTCCGCTGCGCCGCACTCCTCGCGCTCACGCGTCCCCCGGGAGCAGCCAGAGCACGCCGCCGATCGTAGCGAGCACGGCGAGCAACGCGGTGATCACCACGGCAGCCTTCGACGCGCCCTGGCGGTACAGCGACCAGGCACCGCCCACCAGCACCCCGGCCAGGATCAGCAACAACGTCGGCAAAGCGCCACCCATTAGAGAGCCCCCTTCGTGCTCGGGATCGCGCCCGCCGCTCGCGGGTCGATCGCGGTGGCCTCGCGCAGCGCGCGGGAGACCGCCTTGAACTGCGCCTCCACCACGTGGTGCGCGTCCGGGTGACCGCCCGGCCGGGCCGCCCGCAGCACGTCGACGTGCAGGGTGATCCGGGCCGCCTGGCCGAAGGACTCCCAGATGTGCCGGGTCATGCTGGTCGGGTACACCGGGCCGATGTACGGCGCGAGCACCGGCTCGTCGTGCACCACGTACGGCCGGCCGGACAGGTCCACCGCGGCCCGGACCAGCACCTCGTCCATCGGGACGGTCGCCGAGCCGTACCGCCGGATGCCGGCCTTGTCGCCCAGCGCCTGGTCGAACGCGGCGCCCAGGGCGAGCGCCGTGTCCTCCATGGTGTGGTGCGCGTCGATCTCCAGGTCGCCCACGGTGCGCACGGTCAGGTCGTAGCCGCCGTGCCGGGCGATCTGGTGCAGCATGTGGTCGTAGAAACCCACGCCGGTGCTGATCTCGGCCGTTCCGGTGCCGTCGAGGTCGATCTCGACGAGCACCTTGGTCTCCTTGGTGATCCGCTCCACCCGGGCGGTCCGGCTCATTGCTCACCTCTCGGTCGCGACTGCGGGTCTCGCACGCTCACTCCCCGCGCTCCGATGGCAGTCTCTCCATCGCGGCAAGGAAGGCGTCAGTTTCGGCGGGGGTGCCGGCGGTGACCCGCAGCCAGCCGGGCAGGCCGACGTCGCGGACCAGCACACCCTGCTCCAGCAGAACGCGCCAGGCGGTGGCCTGGTCACCGCCCACCTCGAAGAGCACGAAGTTGGCGTCGCTGTCGGCCACCCGCAGGCCGCGCCCGCGCAGCGTCGCCACGATCCGGTCCCGCTGCACCATGATCGCGCTCACCGTACCGAGCAGAGCGTCGCGGTGGGCCAGCGCCGCGCGGGCGGCGGCCTGGGTCAGCGCGGAGAGGTGGTACGGCAGCCGGACCAGCTGCACGGCCTGCACCACCGCCGCATCGGCGGCCAGGTAGCCCAGCCGCCCGCCGGCGAAGCCGAACGCCTTGCTCATCGTCCGGGTGACCACCAGCCGCGGATGCCCGGGCAGCACGGCGAGGGCGCTGACCGTGCCGGGCCGAGCGAACTCGGCGTACGCCTCGTCGACCACCACCATGCCGGACGCGGCGTCGAGCACCGCGGCGACCACCGCCGGGTCCAGCGCGGTGCCGGTCGGGTTGTTCGGCGAGCAGAGGAAGACCACGTCGGGCCGGTGCTCGCGGACCTGGGCCACCGCCTCGTCGGCGGTCAGCCCGAAGTCGACGCCGCGCCGCACCGGCACCCACCGGGTGCCGGTGCCGAGCGCCAGCAGCGGGTGCATCGAGTACGCCGGGACGAAGCCGAGCGCACTGCGACCCGGACCACCGAACGCCTGGAGCAGCTGCTGCTGGATCTCGTTGGAGCCGTTGGCCGCCCACACCTGCTCGACGGTGAGCCCGTGCCCGAGGTAACCGGCCAGGTCGGCTCGGAGCGCCACGGCGTCCCGGTCCGGGTAGCGGTTCAGCTCGCGCAGCTCGGCCGTGAGTGCCTTGCCGATCGCCTCGACCACCGGCTCGGGCACCGGGTAGGAGTTCTCGTTGGTGTTCAGCCGCACCGGCACGTCCAGCTGCGGCGCTCCGTACGGCGACAGCCCGCGCAGGTCGTCGCGGATCGGCAGGTCGTCGAGCGAGCTCACGCCGACCCTCCCGGGAAGCGGGCCCGGACCGCCTGGCCGTGCGCGGGCAGGTCCTCCACAGTGGCCAGGGTGACCACGTGCGGGGCCACCTCGCGCAGCGCGTCCTCGGTGTATTCGATCAGGTGCACGCCGCGCAGGAACGACTGCACGGACAGCCCCGAGGAGTGCCGGGCGCAGCCACCGGTGGGCAGCACGTGGTTGGAGCCGGCGCAGTAGTCGCCGAGCGACACCGGCGACCAGGCGCCCACGAAGATCGCCCCCGCGTTGCGTACCCGCAGCGCCCACTCCCGGGCGTCGACCGTCTGGATCTCCAGGTGCTCGGCCGCGTACGCGTCGACCACCCGCAGCCCGGCCTCGAGGTCGTCGACCAGGACCACGCCGCTCTGCTCACCGGTCAGCGCGGCGGTCACCCGCTCGGTGTGCTTGGTCGCCGGCACCTGCCGGGCCAACTCCCGCTCGACCGCCTCGACCAGCGCCACCGACGGGGTGACCAGCACGCTCGCGGCGAGCGGGTCGTGCTCGGCCTGACTGATCAGGTCGGCGGCGACGTGGGCCGGATCGGCCGTGTCGTCGGCCAGGATGGCGATCTCGGTCGGCCCGGCCTCGGCGTCGATGCCGACCACACCACGCAGCAGCCGCTTGGCGGCGGTCACCCAGATGTTGCCCGGGCCGGTGACCAGGTCCACCGGCTCGCAGCGCGCCTCACCCGCCGGGTCGACCGCGGCGCCGTACGCCAGCATCGACACCGCCTGGGCACCGCCCACGGCGTAGACCTCGTCGACGCCGAGCAACGCGCACGCGGCGAGGACCCGGGGGTCGGGCAGGCCACCGTTGTCCTTCTGTGGTGGGCTGACCACCACCAGCGAGCGCACCCCGGCCGCCTGGGCCGGCACCACGTTCATCACGACAGTCGACGGGTACATGGCCAGCCCGCCGGGGACGTACAGGCCCACCCGGTCGACCGGCAGCCACCGCTCGGTGACCGTGCCGCCGGGCACCACCTGCGTGGTGTGCTCGGTGCGCCGCTGGTCGGCGTGCACCCGGCGGGTGCGGCTGATCGACTCCAGCAGCGCGGCGCGCACCTCCGGGTCGAGCACCCCCTCGGCCTCGGCGATCGCCTCGACCGGCACCCGCAGCACCTCGGGCGAGACGCCGTCGAACCGCTCACTGGCCTCCCGGATCGCCGGGTACCCATGCTCCCGGACCGCCTCCACCAGTGGCCGGATCCGCTCGACGGCCACCGACACGTCGAGCTGGGCACGGGGCAGCAGGCGGCGCGGGTCACCGAGACCATTGCGCAGGTCGATCCGATTCAGCACCCTTGCGAGTCTAGGCGGCCGGTCCGGAGCCCACCCGGGCCGCCCGCCAGCCGGGACGGTGAGCCGGGCCACGCCGACGCGGTCAGGATTGGCTAGGCTCGACCTGTGACCGCACGGCTGCCGGTGTTCCCGCTCGCAACGGTGCTCTTTCCCGGGTTGGTGCTACCGCTGCACATCTTCGAGGAGCGCTACCGGGCTCTGGTCCGACACCTGGTCGACCTGCCCGAGGGTGCCCCGCGCGAGTTCGGGGTGGTGGCCATCCAGGCTGGCTGGGAGGTCGCGCCGACCGGGCCAGGCACGCGGGCGACGCCCGTCAGCGGCGACGTCACCCTGCACGAGGTGGGCTGCACCGCCGAGCTGCGCCAGGTGACCAAGCTGCCCGACGGCGGCTTCGACATCGTCACGGTCGGCCGGCGCCGGTTCCGGGTCGCCGACGTCGACGACCGCTCCGCGCCCTACCTGACCGCCGAGGTCGAGTGGCTGCCCGAGCCGGCCGGCTCGGATGAGGTCGCCGACCTGCTCGCCGCCCGGGTGATCGCCGTGTTCCGGCAGTACCTGGGCCTGATCCGGTCCGACCCGGAGGAGATCTCCGAGCAGTTGCCGGAGGACCCGACCGTGCTCTCCCACCTGGTGGCGGCCACCGCGGCGCTGACCGTCGACGACCGGCAGCGGCTGCTGGCGATCGACGACACCGCCGCCCGGCTCCGTGCCGAGTTGCGGCTGCTCAACCGCGAGGCGGCTCTGCTGCGCCAGGTGCGGGCGGTTCCGGTGCCGCTGGCGGAGTTGGCGTCCCCGCCAACGCCCAACTGAACGCGGTCGGGTCGGGCTCCGGCTCCGGGCGCAGTGACGGCCAGCGCGACCAGCCGGCCAGCAGGGTGTACATGATCGCGGCGCCGAACGCCGGCAGCAGCAGGTTGCCGTGCGGCACCGGCAGCACGCCGAGCAGCCAGTCGACCCCGCCGGCCCGCAGGTCGGCGGGTTTGCTGAAGGCCTGGCCGGGCGGGGCGGTGTCCAGCAGCCGGTCGAAGGTGGCCCGGCCGACCCCCCGGCCCACCTGCCAGGCCACCGGCGCGGCAGCCAGTGCGCCCAGCACGGCGGCGAGCAGCCCGACCGGGCCACGCCACCTGCGCAGCACGAACCACAGGACGAGCGCCGCGAGCACCCCGAAGGCGAGCCCGAGCACGCTGAACCAGCCGTCGGCGGCGATCGGCTGCTCCGGCTGCGGCTCGGCGTAGATCGCCCCCTCGGCGGTCTTGAGCACCGGGGTGTCCGGCGCGAGGGCGGCCCAGAGCAGCCCGAGCGGTGCACCCAGCACGGCCAGCGCGAGCGCGGTCCCGAGCACCGTCGCCGCGACCCGCATCCGGCGAGGCGGCTGGTCGGCGCCCTGCTCCAGCGAGCTCTGGTACGCGGCCGAGGGCGGAGAATTGGCCGGATCGAACCCGGCTGGCGGCAACGGTCGGTCCGGCGGTGGCACGGCCGTCGGCTCGGCCGACGACGACGGTGTCGCACCTGACGCGCCGGGTGGCGCGGGCCGGTCGGTGTCGTCGACGGGCCGCTCAGGGTCGGGGGTGTCCGGGCTCACCCGATGATCCTCTCAGGCCCGGTGGGGGGCCGGGGCGCCGGTGGCGGCAGACCAGCTCACCGGGCGAACGGCTCCACCATCATCGCCGCCGCGTGCAGCCACGCCTGCCGGGTCTCCGGCTGTAGCTGGTGGTACTCGATCGAGGAGCCGGTCTCCAGTGCCGGGTCGTACGGCACCACGGCCACCCCGCGGGTCCGGGTGGCGAAGTGCCGCTCCAGGTCGTCCTGCAGCGGCAGGCGGCCCGGCGTCGGGCAGGAGATGAGGGTGATCGCGTTGTCGGCCAGCTCTCCCATGCCCTCCTCGTGCAGCAGATCGAGCATCCAGTCGGCGCTGAACGCGGCGTCCTCACGCGGCACGGTGGTCACCACCAGCTGGTCGGCGGCCTGCATCACGGTGCGCCAGTTGGCGCTCTCCACGTTGTTGCCGGTGTCCACGCAGACCACGTCGTGGGTACGCCGGAGCAGCTCCAGCACCCGCCGGACGGTGAACTGGTCCAGTCGCTGGGCGAAGCGTGGGCTCTCCTCTCCGGCCAGCACGTCGTACGAGCCGTCGGAGGCGTGCCGCAGGTAGTCGTCCAACCGCTCCAGCAGGGTCGAGCCCTCCAGGATCTCGATCTGGGCCAGGTCGGTGATCAGGTGGCGGATGGTCCGGGCGTGTCGGGCACTGCCGGCGCGCAGCCCGAGGGTGCCGCGCAGCTCGTTGTCGTCCCAGGCCAGCACGCCCTGCCCGCGGACGCTGCCGACCGTGGCAGCGGCGAGCACGGTCGCGGTGGTCTTGTGCACCCCGCCCTTGGGGTTGGCGAACGCGAACACCCGGGGGGTGCCCAGCTCCCGGCGGAGCACGCCGCTGGCCCGCTCCAGCTCCGGGTCGACACCCTGCGGGCGCCACTCGATCCGGGCCGGGTAGCCGCGCTCCGCGATCGCCGAGCCGACCGCCGGGGCGGCTGGCGGGATGACCGGCGGGGTCGGCGTGACCGGCGGGGCGGGCGGGGCCGGCGGGTAGCCGGTCTCCGGCTGGTAGCCCGTCTCCAGCAGCGCGTACCGGGACTCCACCGGCGGGCTGCCGTTGCGGTAGCCGTTGTCCAGCAGCGCGTAGCGCGACTGGACCGGCTCGGCCCGGCTCGGCGGCGGCTCGGGTTCGGGTTCGGGTTCGGGTTCGGCCCGGTACACCGGCTCCGCACGGTACGCCTGCTCGGCCCGATAGTCCGGCTCCGCCCGGTACACCGGCTCGGCGCGATAGTCCGGCTCCGCCCGGTACGCGGGCTCCGCCCGGTAGTCCGGCTCGGCCCGGTACGCGGACTCCGCCCGGTAGTCCGGCTCGGCCCGGTACGTCGGCTCGGCACGATAGGCGGGGTCGACCCGGTAGGTCGCCTCGGCCCGATAACCGGGCTCCGCGCCGTACGACAGCTCGGCCGGATGCCCGATGGCCGATGCCCGACCGGAGTAGCCGTTGGGGTTCGCGCGCCGCGGCAGGGGAGCCGGGGGCGGCTCCTCGGCCCGCCGCTCGGGCTCGGCCTGCTCAGCGGCGCGGCTGCCGTGCCGGGCGCGGTCCAGCAATGCCCGCCACCTCGGCGCTGGTTCGGCCGGCCGGCCCCAGCCGGTCTCACTGCCCTCCACGGCCCGCCCTCCCAGCGCCATCGATCTCCGTCTGACAGGCTACGAAGGAAACCCTATTCGGACCACACCACGGCGTGCACATCACCCGGCGCGGATCACGACGGGCTGGGTGCCAGCGGCGCGGAACCGGTGGCGTCCGGGGAGGTGGCGACGGTCGGCGGGGCAGGCTCGGTGGGCTCCACAGACGACGGCTCGGGTGACGGGATCGTCACGACCGGTGCGGGTTCCGACGATTCGCCCATCGGCGCCGGGGACACCGGCGCCGGCTCCCCGCGCCCGTCCGAGGTCGGGTCCGGAGTCGGCCCGCTGTCGGCGGGCGGACGGACCACGTCGTGCTGCTCGGGCAACGGCGGCGTGAAGACGGTGCGGTCCAGCCGGTACACCTCGGGGGCGGGGTCGACCGCCCGCACGTCCGGCCGGGCAGCCACCCCGCGCAGGACCCCCGGCGTCGCCCGCACCACCGCCGCGTAGACGCAGGCGCAGCCGGTGCGGTACGCCGCCGCCTCGGCCGCCGCCACGCCCGCGCCGCTGGCGTACCGCTCGCGCAACTCCCGCTCGGCGGCACCGTCGCCGCTCACCGCGGCGGCCCTGGCCCGGTAGTCGGCGGCCTCGGTGTCCTTACGGACGGCCACCTGCTCCATCCCGGCGACCACGTCGTCCGGCACCCGCAGCGCGGGAATCTTCACGATCTCGGTCTGCCGGCCAGGCAGCGGCACCCGCCCGAAGACCGTCGAGACCGGCACGTCGCCGAGCACCGCCGCCAGTCGCTGCGGCGGCAGGTACGCGCCAAGCGTGACCAGGGCGTAGGTCCCGTCCCCGGTGGCCGGGGCCGCCGTCGGCAGCGCGGCCAGGTCGGCGGCGGCGGACCGCAGGTAGCCGGGGACGGAGTCGCCGTCGACGACTCCGACCCGGGTCACCTCGCCCACCGTCCGGTCGCCGACCGGAGTGTCGTCGGCGGCCCAGACCGCGGTGCCCAGCACCGCCGCCGTGGAGAGCAGAGCGGCCCAGGTGAGCACCCCGAACCGCGCCGACCGGTCATTCAGCCGGCCCACGGCCCGGGTCAGCGGCGGCAGCAGCCGTTGGTCCAACTGCCGCAGCAGGTCGCCGGCGCGCACGGGCGGGATCCCCTCGTCGGATCGGTGTCGGGTGGCCGCCGCTCAGTCACGCAGGACCTGAAGCGCGCGTTCCAGGTCGTCAGGGTAGTCGCTGACGAACCGGACCTCGTCCCCCGTTCGGGGGTGCAGGAAGCTCAATTCGCGAGCGTGCAGCCACTGTCGGGCCAGCCCGAGCCGGGCCGAGAGGGTGGGATCGGCACCGTAGGTGAGGTCGCCCACACAGGGGTGCCGCAGAGTGGAGAAGTGCACCCGGATCTGGTGGGTCCGGCCGGTCTCCAGTCGGACGTCGACCAGGCTGGCCGCCGGGAACGCCTCCAGCGTGTCGTAGTGGGTGATGCTCGGCTTGCCGCCGGAGACCACGGCCCAACGGTAGTCGTGGGTGGGGTGCCGGTCGATCGGCGCGTCGACGGTGCCGCGCAGCGGGTCCAGGTGCCCCTGCACCACCGCGTGGTAGCCCTTGTCCACCTCGCGGTACTTGAAGGCCCGCTTCAACGCGGTGTACGCCTGCTCGCTCTTGGCCACCACCATGATCCCGGTGGTGCCCACGTCGAGCCGGTGCACCACACCCTGCCGCTCGGCCGCGCCGCTGGTGGAGATGCGGTGCCCGATCGCCGCCAGCGCGCCGATCACCGTCGGGCCGGTCCAGCCCGGGCTCGGGTGCGCGGCCACGCCCACCGGCTTGTCCACCACCACGATGTCGTCATCGGCGTACACCACCCGCAGGCCGGGCACCGCCTGCGGCACCATGGTCGGTGGTGCGACCGGCGCCGGCAGCGTGACATCCAGCCACGAGCCGGCCTTGACCTTGTGCGAGTTGGGCCGGGCCGTGCCGTCGACCAGCGCGTCCCCGGCATCGACCAGGGCCGCGGCGGCGGTGCGGGAGAGCCCGAACAGCCGGGACACCGCCTGGTCCAGTCGCATCCCCTCGAGGCCGTCGGGCACGGGCAGTGAACGGTGGTCGCCGCCAGCGGCGAACGCGGAGGTCACGCCCGCTCCCGCTGGTCGGCGCCGTGGGTGGCTTCGCTCGCGTCGGTCGGCTTGCCGTCGCGACCAACCCGCCGGCCGTCACGCTGACGGCCCGTCAGCTCCAGCAGCACGGCCAGCAGCACGCCGCACACCAGCGAACTGTCGGCCAGGTTGAACACCGGCCAGACCTGGCCGTACGGGTCGAAGAGGCTGATCATGTCGACCACGTGCCCGTGGAAGGGGGAGGGTGCCCGGAAGATCCGGTCGATGAGGTTGCCCAGCGCGCCGCCGAGCACCAGGCCGAGTGAGATCGCCCAGGGCAGCGAGCGCAGCCGCAGTGCCATCCAGACGATCCAGCCGACCACACCGATGGTGATCAGCGGGAAGACCCAGGTGTGGTCCGAGCCGATGCTCCACGCCGCACCGCTGTTGCGGGTCAGGCTCAGGTAGACCAGTCCGCCGAGCAACCGGACCGGCTCCCGGTCGGTCAGCGCGGCCAGCGCGAGGTGCTTGGTGACCAGGTCGGCCAGCAGGGCCACCAGGGCGACTCCGGCGAGGATCGCGATGGCCCGGGGCCGGCGTTTACCCCCGCCCGGGTCGGTGCGGCCGGGTTCGGCGGACGGTGCTGCGGTCATGCGCTCCCCATCGACAGTCTCGGCGGTGATCGCTCACCGTCTCATCGCCGCCGGGGAGCGGACCTCAGCGCCGCTCCTCCAGCTGCTTGCACGTCACGCACAGGGTGGCGGATGGGAAGGCGGCGAGGCGCTCGACCGGGATCGGGTTGCCGCACCGCTCGCACCAGCCGTATCCACCCTCGTCGAGGCGCTCCAGGGCGCGCTCGACCTGCGTGATCCGTTCCAGGATGCTGTTGGCGAGAGAGATCTCCTGCTCCCGCTCGAGCGTCTTGGTGCCCGTGTCGGCCTGGTCGTCCCCGGCCGAGTCGGTCAGCCGATCGCGCTGCAGCTCGGTGATCTCACTCAGCGTCTGATCGTACTCGGCGCGAAGCTCGTCCCGCCGCGCCGCCAGCGCCGCCCGGATCTTCTCGGTCTCCGCCGCGCTGCGGGTGGCCTTGGCCACCGGCTTTCGGCCGGCGGTCTTGGTGTCGGCTGGCTTCGCCATGGGTCGCTCCCTCGGCCGCGGCACCGGGGTGGCCCGCGATGCCTGGTCAGGGGGCGCCGACCAGGGCGTCCCCTATGTACGAAAAGGGGCGCACGGCAACGAAGGCCGCACACTCCGGAGGTTGGCAAGAATACGGAACGTACAGGCGTCCGACAACGTGCCGCACCGTCGCACCGCTCCACAGCCCCGAGCCTTGCCTAACTGGGGCAAAGGGAACGTTAGCAGATCAACCGGGCGCCTCATCCCCGTACTCACCAAACCACCGGGCCAGCCGACCCCGCCGGCTGACCGCCCGCAGCCGCCGCTCGGCGGCGTCACGCACCCCGGCGGTGGCCACGATCAACAAGCTGTCGCCGGTCTTCAGTCGAGTGTCCGGGCCGGGCACGAAGCCCACGCCGTCGCGCAGCACCAGGGTGACCGAGGCGCCCAGCGGCAGCCGCAGCTCGTCGACGTGTACGCCGGCCAGCCGCGACCCCGGTGGTACCTCCAGCTGGAGCAGGTCGGCCCGCATCCGCTCCAGCGGGGCGGTCTCCACGTGGATCTCGGTGGCCTCGGCCGGCGCGGTCACCCCCAGCCGGCGGGCGAACGGCCCGAGCGTCCCGGTCTGCACCAGCGTGAAGATCACCACCAGCACGAAGACGGCGTCGAAGAGCCGTTCCGCGCCGGGCACCCGTTCGGAGAGCGGAATGGTGGCCAGCACGATCGGCACCGCCCCCCGGAGCCCGGCCCAGGACAGGAACGCCTGCTCGCGCAGGCCGACCTGGAACGGCAGCGCCGACACGAACACCGACAGCGGCCGGGCCAGCAGCACCAGCGCCAGGCCGGCGACCACCGCCGGCAGCACCGCCGCGTCCAGCCGGACCGGCGAGACCAGCAGCCCGAGCAGCACGAACAGGCCGATCTGGGCGAGCCAGGCCAGCCCGTCGGCGAAGCCGAGAATCGCCTGCCGGTGCGGCAGCCGGGCATTGCCCAGCAGCACCCCGGCCACGTAGACGGCAAGGAACCCCGAGGCGTGCAGCACCGCCCCCGCGGCGTACGCCAGCACGGTGATCCCCACCGCGGCGATCGGGTACAGCCCTGAGGAGGGCAGTGCCGCCCGGCGCAGCGCCCAGGCGCCGCCCAGGCCGACGCCCACGCCCACCGCGGCGCCGACGCCCAACTCGTAGGCGACCAGGCCGGCCTCGTACCACCACGGGTGCGACCAGCCCTCGTGGGACAGGAGCACCACCAGCAGCACCACCGGGGCGTCGTTCATGCCCGACTCGGCCTCCAACGTGGCCACCGGCCGGGGTGGCAGGCGCAGCCGGCGCAGGGTGGCGAAGACAGCGGCCGCGTCGGTCGAGGAGAGCACCGCGCCGTAGAGCAGCGCCAGCCGCCAGTCCAGCCCGAGCAGCAGGTGCAGTACGACGCCGACCACCCCGATGCTGACCACCACGCCGACCGTGGAGAGCGCGGCGGCCAGCCCGAGCACCGGACGCAGGGTGCTCCACCGGGCGGTCAGGCCACCCTCCGCGATGATCACGATCAGGGCGCAGAAGCCGAGGGTCCGCGTCAGGTCGACGTCGTCGAAGCGGATGCCCAGCCCGGACTCGCCGATCGCCACGCCCAGCGCCAGGTAGACCAGGAGGCTGGGCACCCCGAGCCGGGTGGAGAGCCGGACCGCGCCGACCGCCACCAGCAGCACGGCCGCGCCGAGGAGCAGCGCGATATCCAGCCCGGGCGTCACGGTTGCCTGGCCCGGGCGTTCCTCACCCGGCGGATCCGTCGCGCAGGCGGCACAGCACCTCGGACAGCCCCGGGCCGGGACGGTCGACGAGGAAGAGCTTGTCCCGGCTGGCCGCGCCGGTACGCAGCGACACCGCCGCCGGCCGGACGCCCAATGCGCCGGCCAACGCCCGGCGGGCGGCCTCGGTGGCCCGACCGTCGACGGCGGGGGCGTGCACCGCGATCACCAGGGCGGGGCCGTGCGGGCCGTCGAACCGGCCGCCGACCCGGTCCCGGGATGCGTTGGGCTTCACCCGTACCGCCACGGTGAGCGTGTCCTGGGCGGTCACCGGACGCCGTTTCAGATCGGCCGGGCGTCGGCCAGCAGGGCGGTGGCCGGCGCGCAGTGCGCGCACGGGGTGAAGCCGAGCTCGACGGCCTCGGCGACCGGCAGCGTCTCGGGCACCCGGTCGGCCAGGTGCGAGCAGGTGGCGAGGTGGTACCGGGGCCGACCGTCCACCACCTCGACGGGGTCGGGCAACCGGGCGACCCGGGCCGCCTCGGCCGGGGTGATCGGTTGCTCGGTCGGCTCGTCGTCTGCGGCCTCGGCCGCCGGGGCATCGAGGCGTGCCGCCTCGTCGACCGGGGCCGCGAAGGGAGACACCTGGCCGCCGGAGGTGTTCGCCTGATCGGCCGGGGTCGCGAAGGGCGGCCCCTGCTCCACCGGCGCGTCGAAGGGCGACGCGTGGTCGGCCGGCGGCTCGGGTGGTTGCCGCCACCCGGTGCCGCCGGTACCGAACGTCGTGGGCACGTGCTGGACCGGGACTTCCGGCTCAACCAGCGGCGGCCCGTACGCGACACCCGGTCCGGCCTGGTTGGCCGTGCGGGGCGCTCCGGGGTGCCGCCAGCCGGGCCGGCCGGGCTCCGCCGTCGCGCGGTTGGCGGCTGCCTGGCGGGCGCCCACCACCAACGCCACGGCGGCCAGCAGACTGGCCGCGATGGAGATGATCAACATAAAGCTGGAGCCACCGGCCAGGCCGAGCACCAGCAGCACCACCGCGACGAGGATGAGCAGCAGACTTGCGACTATCACGGCTCACCCCCGCCGCGTCGTACCGTCCAGGCGGGGCCGGCGACCGTCACCATCGGCGGACGCGATCGCCGGCCGGTGCTCAGCGTCCGGCTTCGAGGGCGCCGGAGCGCCCGCCGCCGCCGTACGAACCGGCGAGGCCCGCCGCGGCCAGCCCGTTGCCACCACCGGCGACCCGGCCTGCCTCGGAGCGGGTCATCTCGGCCTCGAGGCCCTGGCCGCGACCGTCGAGGTCACGCAGCTGGCTCTCCAGGTAGGCCTTGAGGCGGGTGCGGTACTCGCGCTCGAACTGCTTGAGCTCTTCGATGTGCTTCTGCAGCGCCGTGCGCTTGGCGTCCAGGCCACCCATGGCCTCCTGGTGCCGCTGGCGGGCGTCCCGCTCGAGGGCGTCGGCCTTCGCGCGAGCCTCGCGGGTCACCTCCTCGGCCTTGCCGCGGGCCTCGGACAGCAGCTGGTCGGCCTCGCGGCGCGCGTCGGACACGTGGTCGTCGGCGGTGCGCTGGGCCATCATCAGCACGCGCAGGGCCTGCTGCTCACCGTCACCGGTGACCGCCGGGCCGCCGGTCGCGCGAACCTGCTCCAGCTCGGCCTGCATGGCGCGGGCGGCCTGCTCGGCGGACGCCTTGTCGCGCTGCACCCGGTCAAGCTGGGCCTTGACGTCGTTGAGCTCTGCCGCCAGTCGGGCGTCGCCGCCGGGGCCGGCGGGGGCACCGCCACGGCCGCCGCGCTCCACCTGGGCGCGCAGTTCGTTGTTCTCCTCGATGAGACGGGCGAGCTCGCGCTCGACCTCGTCCAGGAAGGCGTCGACCTCCTCCTCGTCATAGCCCCGCTTGCCGATCGGCGGCTTTTTGAAGGCGACGTTGTGGACGTCGGCCGGGGTCAGCGGCATCGAAACTCCTCGGGTCAGTTGCGGCCGCGAAAGCGCGTCGGTCATCAGGCAGATGCCCTGATCGACGGCCCTAACACGAACTCCATCAGCACGAACAGGATAACCAGGAGCACAAGGGAGGCCAGGTCGATGCTCACGGTACCAATTCGCAGCGGAGGGATCACACGCCTCAACGCGTTGAGAGGGGGATCAGTGACGCTCCACACGGATTCCAATCCTGCCGATGCTCCACGCCCCGGTTGCCACCGACGGCCGTACTGCAGGACGGCGCTCAGCACAAACCTGGACAGAAGAAGGAGCAGGAAGACATAAAGGATCAGGTACAACACTTGCAGCAAGATCGACAACACGGTCAGCGACGTCCCTCGGGTCGGGCGGGATCAACTCAGACTGAAAAAACCGCCCTCAGCGATCTTGGCCTTGTCCTCCGCGGTGACCTGGACATTGGCCGGTGAGAGCAGGAACACCCGATTGGTCACGCGCTCGATCGTACCGCGCAGCCCGAACGCCAGACCGGCGGCGAAGTCAACCAGACGGCGGGCATCGGCCTCATCCATCTCGGTGAGGTTGATGATCACCGGCACCCCGTCGCGGAAGTGCTCACCGATGGTGCGCGCCTCCCGGTAGGTGGTCGGGTGCAGCGTGGTGATTTGGTAGCGCTGCTCCTCCTCGGGCACCGCCCGCTCACGCAGGCTGGCCTGCGGCGCGAGGGCAAGGTTGTCCCGGGTGTGGTAGGTCAGCGCACCGGAGGTCTCGCCGGCAGACGACCGGGTGATCGACCGGACGCTGGACCGCTCGACCCGCTCCGGACGCTCGCCGTCGCCCCGGTCGGAGTCGCTGACGCGCCCGTTCGCCCGGTCGGAGAGCCGACCCCGCTCACTGGCCCGCGGCCGGGGAGCCGGCGGCTCCTCGGTGTCGTCGTCGTCCTCGTCAGCGAACTCCTCGGCGTACCGGCTCTGCCGGTACCGCGAGTCACGGTAGCCACCCTTGTCGTAGCCACCGTCATCGTAGGCCCGCTCGTCGTCCTCTTCGACCAGACCGAGCCAGACCCCCGCCTTGCGCAGTGCACCCATCCCGCGCCCTTCCGTCCGCCGTGCGGCACGCGCCCCCGTGCCATGTCGCTCGTCGCGATTGGACAACCATGCCCATCGGACCGGAACGGCAATCCCCTGGCGCGCGATTCGCGTCGCACGCCACGACCCCCGACAAGGAGACGCCGTCCCTGAAACAACACTGATGTAATTTGCTTCTTTCGCGGTCAGGCTACCGCAGCGTGGGGCGCATTCCGAGCAACGCGCTACCGACGCGGACATGTGTCGCGCCGTATCGGATCGCGATTTCCAGGTCGCCGCTCATTCCAGCGGACAACGCGCTCGCTCCCGGGTGGACCGCGCGAAACGCCTCGGCCACCTCGGCCAGCCGGGCGAAAGCCCGCTCCGGCGCCCAGCCCAGCGGCGCCACCGCCATCAGGCCGGCCAGCCGCAGGGCCGACGCACCGGCCAGCGCCTCGGCCACCGCCTCCAGCCCGACGCTCGGGTCGGCCGAATCGGGCAGCGCGCCACCCCGGGCCGGATCGCCGTCGATGCTCACCTGCACCAGGGCGGCCAACGGTCGCTCCCGGTCGGCCGCCGCGGTGGCCAGCGCCCGGGCCAGCCGGACACTGTCGACGGAGTGCACCACGTCGGCGTACCGGACCACCGAACGGGCCTTGTTGCGCTGTAGCTGGCCGATGAAGTGCCAGCGCGGGCTCACCCCGGCCGCGGCCACCTCGGCGGCCTTACCGGCCGCCTCCTGGTCGCGGTTCTCCCCCACGTCGGTCACCCCGAGCCCGGCCAGCGCCAGTACGTCGTCCGCCGGGTAGGTCTTGGTCACCGCGATCATCGTGACCTCGGAACGGTCCCGGCCGGCGTCCGCGCACGCGTCGGCGATCCGGGCCCGGACCTGGGCCAGGCCGGCCGCGAGTTCGGCACGCCGCTCCGGTCGTACCGTGGCTGGGCTGTCGGTCATCGGCGGTGCTCAGGACCCGTTCTTGAGGAAGTCGGGCACGTCCACGTCGTCGAAGAGCACCCGACGCGGCGACTGGGTCGGGGCCGGCATGGTGACCGGCGCCGGGACCGGAGCGCTCTGCGGCGCCGGCTGGTTGGTGTTGGTCTTGCGGGACGGCTCGGCCGCCTTGTACGCCGGCGTGCCGCCGTCGAAGCCCGCCGCGATGACCGTCACCCGCACCTCGTCGCCGAGCGCGTCGTCGATCACCGCGCCGAAGATGATGTTGGCGTCCGGGTGGGCCGCGTCGGTGACCAGCTGGGCCGCGTCGTTGATCTCGAACAGGCCCAGGTCGGAGCCGCCGGCGATGGAGAGCAGCACGCCGCGCGCGCCGTCCATGCTCTGCTCCAGCAGCGGGCTGGAGATGGCCGCCTCGGCCGCCTCGACCGCGCGGTTCTCGCCGCGGGCGCTGCCGATGCCCATCAGCGCACTGCCGGCACCGCTCATGACGCTCTTGACGTCGGCGAAGTCCAGGTTGATCAGACCCGGGGTGGTGATCAGGTCGGTGATGCCCTGCACACCGGAGAGCAGCACCTGGTCGGCGGTGCGGAACGCGTCCATCATGCTGATGCCGCGGTCGCCGAGTGCCAGCAGCCGGTCGTTCGGGATGACGATCAGGGTGTCGCACTGGTTGCGCAGTTCGTCTATTCCGGTCTCGGCCTGCACCTGGCGGCGCTTTCCCTCGAAGGAGAACGGCCGGGTCACCACGCCGATGGTCAGCGCGCCGAGCTTGCGGGCGATGTTCGCCACCACGGGCGCCCCGCCGGTGCCGGTGCCGCCGCCCTCGCCGCAGGTCACGAAGACCATGTCGGCGCCCTTGAGCACCTCCTCGATCTCGTCGCGGTGGTCCTCGGCGGCGTTCTTGCCGACATCCGGGTTGGCCCCGGCGCCCAAGCCGCGGGTCAGCTCCCGGCCGACGTCGAGCTTGACGTCGGCGTCACTCATCAGCAGCGCCTGGGCATCGGTGTTGATCGCGATGAACTCGACGCCCTTGAGCCCAACCTCGATCATCCGGTTGACGGCGTTGACGCCGCCGCCCCCGATGCCGACGACCTTGATGACCGCCAGGTAGTTGTGCGGAGGTGTCATCTCCGGTCCTTTCCCTTCGAGATTGGCTTCGGCCGACCGGGTACGGCGTGGCCTGCCCAGCGGCCGACGACAGCTGTAACCACCGAGGATCAGAGGTGAACCCTCACCCTCTACTAGAGGCTTACAGTTATGTCAACCACTGATCCTCTTCGGGGCAACGTAAGCGCCGCCGCGCGATCGGCCAAGGACCCGACCGGCGTGTCGCCGCCCAGAGCGCGATGAGTCACGTCCTCGCACCCCGCGGCACGCCCCCCGCTCAGCGGAAGGTCACCACGTCCGGCGCGCTCACGTCGATCCGGTCGGTGTCCTCGCCGAGCAGTGCGGTGGCCACCCGGGCCTTGTCCGTACCCCGCGTCGCGTCACCCCAGACCACCGTCCGGTCCCCGCGCAACCGCAGGCTGATCCGCGCCAGCCCCTCCACGCTCACGTCCACCAACTCGGCGCGCAGTTCCGGGGTCAACGCGACGAGCACCTCCAGCGCGGCCCGGGTACCCGGATCGTCGACGGCCGGCCGGGCCACCCGCACCAGCGGCAGCTCCGCGGGGCGCCGGGGCACCGTCCGGAACGCCACCCCGGTCCGGTCGACCAGGGCGAACGCCTCACCCTGCGGAACCACCGCCACCGGGGTCCGCTCGGTCACCCGGACCACCAGCGCGCCGGGCCAGTCCCGGGACACCGTGGCCCGCTCCACCGGCGCCAGCGTGCCGACCCGGCGGGCGGCGGCAGCCAGGTCCACCCGGGCCAGCGGCACCCCGTCGGCCACCCCGACCGCGTCACGCACCTGTACCGGGGTGACCAGGCTGGCACCCTCCACCTTCACCTCGCGGACCCCGAACAACCCGGTGCCGAGCACCGTCCAGGCGACCAGCCCGACCAGGGCGAGCACCCCGGCGGTCGCCGCCCACGGCAGCGCCGCGCGCATCCGGCGCTGCCGGGCGCGGGCCATGAACCGGCGGGTCGACGCCGGCACCGCGTCGCTGCCCGCCCGGACCAGCTGCCAGCGCCGGACCGGACCGCGTCGGGGAGCGCCGCCGTCGGCGCCGCTCGTCCGTCCTCGGGCCGGGCCGGGGCTCATCCGGCCGTGGGCGCCGCGCCGTCCGGTGCGGCGGTGCCACCGAGGGCCGCCCCGTCGCCGCCGGCGGTGGAGCCGCCGGCCACCGGATGACCGACCGCCGGAGCGGTGGCCACCGGGTCGACGGTCGCCGTCGGCGCGGAGCCCGCGGTACGCGCGAGAAGGCCGGCAAGCAACTCGTCGCCCATCAGCGAGATCGGCGGGGCGCCCATGGTCACCACCACGTCCCCCGGGCGGGCCCGGCGGACCACCTCGACCGGCGCCGCCTCCCAGGAGTCGACGAAGACCTTCCGTTCGGCGGGCAGCGCCACCGCCTCGATCAGCGCCGCCGAGCCCTCGCCGGGCTGACGCAGCTCACCCGGCCCGAAGACCTCCAGCAGCACCACCTCGTCGGCGATGGCCAGCGCCTCGGCGATCTCCGCCTGCGAATCGCGGGTGCGGTACAGCCGGTACGGCTGGAAGACGACGATCAGCCGCCCCTCCCCGGCCACCTCGCGCAGCGTCTGCAACGCCAGCGTCATCGAGGTCGGGTGGTAGGCGTACTCGTCGTAGACCAGCACGCCGTCCGCGACGCCCTTGCGCTCGAAGCGCCGCCGCACCCCCGGGAAGACCGCCAGCGCGGCCTCCGCCGCCGGCAGCGGCAGGTCCAGCAGGTACGCGGTCAGCACCGCGGAGGCGCTGTTCAGGCCCATGTGCCGCCCCGGCACCGGCAGCCGGAACTCGCCCAGCGACCGCCCGTCGATCGCGGCCAGGTACCGCACCCCGCGCGCGGACGAGACGATGTCGGTCAGTCGCAGGTCGGCGTCGGCCGCCTCGCCGTACGTGTACACCCGCCGCCCCTCGGCGCGCAGGCTCTCGGCCAGCCGCCGCCCGCCCGGGTCGTCGGCGCAGGTGATGATGAACCCGTCCGGGTCGGTGAGCTGGGCGAACTCGACGAACGCCGCCTCCAGCGTCGCGTAGTCGCCGTAGGTGTTGAGGTGGTCCGCCTCGACGTTGGTGATGATCGAGACGTACGGGCGGTAGATGAGGAACGACCGGTCGCTCTCGTCCGCCTCGACCACGAAGTACTCGCCGCTGCCGTGGTGGGCGCCCGAGCCGACCTCGGAGATCTCCCCGCCGATCACGAAGGACGGATCGACCCCGGCCTGCTGAAGCACCATGGTCACCATCGAGGTGGTGGTGGTCTTGCCGTGGGTGCCGGCCACCGCCACCGCGCGGCGGCCGGTCATCGCCGCGGCGAGCGCCTCGGAGCGGTGCAGCACCCGCAGGCCACGCCGGCGCGCCTCGACCATCTCCAGGTGGTCCTGCGGAATGGCCGAGGAGTAGACGACGGTGTCCACGCCGTCGAGGTTGGTCGCCTCGTGGCTCATGTGGATCGTCCCACCCAGCGCCCGCAGGCCGGCCAGCGACGGCCACTCGCGCAGCTCACTGCCGGAGACCGGGATGCCCCGGGTGAGGAAGAGCCGGGCGAGCCCGCTCATGCCGACCCCACCCACCCCGATCAGGTGGATGGTGCCCAGGTCCTCGGCCGTGAGCGTGCCGGCCGGGGTGAACTGCGCGGTCATCGGGCCACCGCCTCGATGACGTACGAGCGTAGCGCCTCGTCGCCGTCGCGGCGCCCGTACGCCGCTGCCGCCGCGCCCATGGTGTACAACCGCTGCGGGTCACGGATCAGCGGGATGATGGTGCGCTCCAGCCAGTCCGGGGTCAGCTCCGCGTCGTCGACCAGCATCCCGCCGCCGGCCTCCACCACGGGCAGCGCGTTGCGCCTCTGCTCCTGGTTGCTGTGCGGGTACGGCACGTAGATCGTGGGCAGCCCGATCGCGGCCACCTCGGCGACGGTCATCGCACCGCCCCGACCCAGCATCAGGTCGGCGGCGGCGTAACCCAGCTCCATCTCGGACAGGTAGGGCAGGGTCACGTACGGCACCGGCAGGTCGGTGGGGATCGGCACCGGCTCGTTGCGGGCGCCCATCACGTGCAGCACCTGCACGCCGTTGCGGGCCAGCTCCTTGGCCGCCCCGGAGACCGCCAGGTTGATCGAGCGGGCGCCCGAGGAGCCGCCGGCGACGAAGAGCACCGGCAGGTCCGGGCGGAGCCCGAAGTGGGCGCGGGCGGCGTTGCGCAGCGCGTACCGGTCCAGCGTGGCGATGCTGCGGCGCAGCGGCACCCCGACCACGCGGGCGTCGCGCAGCGACTCGGCCTGGCTCGGCTGGTGCGGGAAGCCGACCGCGATGTTCTTGGTGAACTTCATGCCCAGCCGGTTGGCCACCCCCGGCGGCACGTTCACCTCGTGGATCACCATGGGCAGCTCCCGGCGCCAGGCGGCGAGGTAGGCCGGCACCGAGACGTACCCACCGAAGCCGACCACCGCGTCGGCGCGCACCTCGTCGATGATCTTGCCCGCCGCGCGGGCCGCGGTCCACATCCGGCCCGGCGTGCGGACCAGGTTCATGTTCACCGACCGGGGCAGCTGGTACGCCGGGATCTGCCGCAGGTCGTAGCCCTGCGGCGGGATCAGCTCGTTCTCCATGCCCTTGGGTGTGCCGAGGCAGGTGATCCGGACGCCCGGGTCGTGTCGGCGCAGGCAGTCGGCGAAGGCGAGCAACGGGTAGATGTGCCCCCCGGTGCCACCTCCCGCGAGCACTACCGAACGCAGCGGACCCATCAGCGTCTCCTCTCGCTCGCCGAACTCGCGCGACTCCGGTCCTGCCGGACGCCGCGCGGTACGGCCTGGTCGTCCTGTCGCCGCGCGCGGGACCGGGGCACGGACCCTCGGCCAGCCGACGGCGTCGCCGGCCGGCGACGCCGGCCGGGAAGCGGCGGCAACGGGGCCCAGAGTAGTCGGACCCACCGGGCCGGCGGACGGGCATGCAGTGCTCTGGCCGCATCGGGTTCGGCGCGCGCGAAGGACGCCAGCATCCCGATCGCGGCCAGCGTCACGACCAGGGCACTTCCGCCGTCTGAGATGAACGGCAGGGGCAGGCCGGTGATCGGCAGCAGCCCGACCACCCCACCGATATTGATCACGGCCTGGCTGACCAGCCAGGTGGTCACCGCGGCGGCGGCGAGCCGGCGGAACGGGTCGTCGACCCGCCGGGCGATCCGCAGCCCGGTGTACGCGAGCACCGCGAAGAGGGCGAGCACCACCACGCAGCCGATCACGCCCAACTCCTCGGCGATGATCGCGAAGATGAAGTCGTTGTGCGCCGCGGGCAGCCAGTCCCACTTGAGGCTGCTCTTACCCAGCCCGACGCCGAACCAGCCGCCGTGCTCGATGGCCAGCCGGCCCTGGTAGATCTGGTAGCAGGGGTCGCCGCACTCCTGCGGCGGCGGCGGGTTGAGGAAGTAGGTGAGCCGGGCGAAGCGGTAGTTCTCCTTACCCTTTTCGCCGGAGCCGGCACCCAGCGAGGCCACCGCGATGAGCAGGCCGATCCCGGCCAGGCCGGCCACCGAGAGCGCGCCGAAGACCCGCATCCGCACCCCGGCCGCCCAGAGCAGGCCGACGACCAGGGCCAGCAGGCAGAGCATGGTGCCGACGTCGTTGTAGCCGACCAGGACGAAGAGCAGCCCGATCACCGGGAAGAGCGGGGTGGCCAGCTCCCGCCACCAGCCCAGCGCGGCACCCTTGCGGGCGATCACGTGTGCGCCCCACAGCACCAACGCGAACTTGGCCAGCTCGGAGGGCTGGAGCTGGATCCCGCCGACGAACAGCCAGAGCAGCTCGGCTTTCAACGGGCCGAGCTGGGCCGACTCCCTGCCGGCCAGCCGGGCGTAGGCGAGCAGCAGGTTGAGCACCAGCAGCAGCCCCACCGAGGTGATCAGCAGCGGTCGGCCCAGCGACCGGTAGGTGGTGGCGGGCAGCCGCTGGCAGACCCAGAACGCCCCGATGCCGATCACCGCGAAGATCGCCTGCTTGGTCACCGAGGCCGAGGCGTTGCCGTCCTCGGCGAAGTCCCGCACGCTGGTCGCCGAGAAGACCATGGTCAGCCCGATCAGCAGCAGCAGGCCGGCGCTGGACAGCAGCAGGTAGTAGGAGGCCAGCGGCCGGTCCAGCAGACCGCGCAGCGCCGCCAGCCCACCAGCGGCGTCCAGCCCACGCAGCGGCGCCGGCACGGCCGGCTCCGGCTCCCGCGCCGCGGCGCCCGCTGCCGGCCCACGCGAGCCGTCCGACCCGCGCTTGTCGTCCGACCCCCGCTTGTCGTCCGGTGCACGCTTGTCGTCCGGCCCACGCTTGTCGTCCGGGCCACGCTTGTCGTCCGGCCCGCGCGGCGACGCGGTACGCCCCGCGCCCGGTGACCGCCGCGACCGGCCGGCTGTCCTGTCCTCGGTGCCTGGTTCCTCCCCCACCCGGACATCATCACCGCTCCGCGCGCCGCGCACGCCCACAACGGCGCCCCCGGCGTGTCGGATGGACACGCCACGGCCCCCGGTGGTCCGCCGCGAGCGGAACCGGGGGCCGAGGTGTGCTGGCCTGTGTACGCCGGGTCAGGTCATGTTGGCCAGGAACTCGCTGTAGAACAGGCCCAGCGCGATGGCCACCCCGATGCCGGCGATGATCCAGAACCGGACCACGATGTTGACCTCGCTCCAGCCGGCCAACTCGAAGTGGTGCTGCAGCGGCGACATCCGGAACACACGTTTGCCGGTGGTCCGGAAGGAGATGATCTGGATCACCACGGACATCGTGATGATCACGAAGAGCCCGCCGATGATCGGCAGCAGCAGGATGGTCCGGGTGGACATCGCCATGCCGGCGATGAGGCCGCCCAGCCCCAGCGCACCGGTGTCACCCATGAAGATCCGTGCGGGGGACGTGTTCCACCACAGGAAGCCGACACAGGCCCCGGCCGCCGCCCCGGCTATCAGCGCGATCTCCAACGGGTCGCGGACGGCGTAGCAGTACGACTGGGTGTAGCTCGGGTCGGCGCACCAGTGCCGGTACTGCCAGAACGCGATCAACGCGTACGCGGCGAGCACCATCACCGAGGCGCCGGTGGCCAGACCGTCCAGGCCGTCGGTGAGGTTCACCCCGTTCGTGGCACCCATCACCACGAAGATGAAGATGATGATCGCGCCGATCTTGCTGACTTCCAGGGCGTCGATGTCCCGGATGAAGCTCAGCGTGGTGCTGCCCACCGTCTCGGTGTTGGTCACCGCGCCCGACGCGTCGGTCATCGTGCTCGGGAAGTACAGCGCGACCACACCGAAGACCGCGCCGACCAGGATCTGGCCGAGCAGCTTGCCGCGCTTGTTCAGCCCGGCGCTGTTGCGCTTGCGCACCTTGAGGAAGTCGTCGAGGAAGCCCACCGCACCGGAGAACACCATCAGCCCCAGCAGCACCAGGGCGGTGATGGTCGGCTCCACCTGGGCGATCTGCGCGTCCGGCAGGGTGGTCAGAGCCAGGTGCCCGGCCACGTACGCGATCACCGTGGCCAGGATGAAGACCACGCCGCCCATCGTGGGCGTGCCCTTCTTGGTCTGGTGCATGGCCGGGCCCTCGGCCCGGATCGGCTGGCCGGCCTTGAGCCGGGTGAACACCTTGATCGCGATCGGGGTGCAGAAGAGCGAGACGAGGAAGGCCACCCCGACGGCGACGATGACCGCCCTCACGCGGTAGCTCCAGTCTCAGAGGTGGCGTCGGCGCGCAGGGCGTCGGCCACCTCCCAGGTCCGGTACCGGGAGCCCTTGACCAGGACGACGTCGCCCGGCCGTAGCTCGCCCCGCAGCACCTCGACGGCCGCTGCCTGATCGGTGAGCAGCACCGACTCTCCTCCCCAGTTCGCTACCGCTGTCGCGCCTTCGTGGATCGGCGCAGCCGGCTCGCCCACCACGAGCAGCCGGTCGACACCCAGCTCGGCCGCGAGTTGGCCGACCTCAGCGTGGCCGTCCCGCTCGAACGGGCCGAGCTCGGCCATGTAGCCGAGCACCGCGACGGTACGCCGGCCCCGGCCGAGCGTGGCGAGCGCCTTCAGCGCGGCCGACATCGAGGCCGGGTTGGCGTTGTACGAGTCGTCGATGACGGTCACCCCGTCGGGGCGGTCGAAGACGTCCATCCGTCGGGTGGAGACCAGCCCCAGCTCGCCGAGCGCCGTGGCCAGCTCGGCCAGTGGCATGCCCAGCTCCCGGGCCACCGCCGCCGCGGCGAGGGTGTTGGAGACCTGGTGGCGGCCGGTCAGCCCGAGCCGTACCGGCGCGCTCCCCTCCGGGGTGACCAGGGTGTACGACGCGCGCCCCCGATCGTCCAGCGTGACGTCCTCGGCCCGCACGTCGGCGTCCGGGGCCTCGCCGTAGCGGACCACCCGGGCGCTGGTACGGCTCGCCATCGCGTCCACCCGTGGGTCGTCGGCGTTCAGGACGGCCAGGCCGTCGGACGGCAGCGCCTCGACCAGCTCGCCCTTGGCCAGGGCGATGGTCTCCTGCGAGCCGAACTCACCGATGTGTGAGGTCCCGACGTTGAGCACCACGGAGATCCTCGGCGGCACGATCTCGCACAGGTAGCGCACGTGCCCCACCCCGCGCGAGCCCTTCTCCAGCACGAGGTAGCGGGTGTCCGGCCCGGCCTGCAACGCCGTGTACGGGTGCCCCAGCTCGTTGTTGAACGACCCGGGCGGCGCCACCGTGGTGCCGAGCCGGACGGTGAGCTGGCCGATCAGGTCCTTGGTGGTGGTCTTGCCGGAGGAGCCGGTCAGCCCGACCACGGTCAGCCCGGGCAGCCGGTCCACCACCGCGCGGGCCAGCCGGCCCATGGCGGTCAGCGCGTCTTCGACCAGCACCATCGGCACTCCGGGCACCTCGCGGGTGCCGAGCACCGCCACCGCGCCGGACTCCATCGCGCCGGCCGCGTAGTCGTGCCCGTCGACCTTCTCCCCCGGGAAGGCCACGAAGAGCGCGCCGGGGGCCACCTTGCGCGAGTCGAACTCGACCGTGCCGGTCACGGTGACGGCCGGGTCGGCGGCGACCAGCCGCCCGTCGACCGCCGCGGCCACCTCGGCCAGGGTCAGCGCGATCACCGCTGACCCGCCAGGTCCCCAAAGCGGGCCCGCAGCGCGTCGGCCAGCTCGGTGCTGTCGTCGAACGGGAACACCTCGCCGCCCACCTCCTGGCCCCGCTCGTGGCCCTTGCCGAGCAGCGCGATCACGTCGCCCGGCTCGGCCAGCCGGACCGCCTCGTCGATGGCGGCCCGCCGGCCGTCCACCTCGATGATCCGTGCGGCCGTGCCGGCCCGGTACGCCCCGGCGAGGACCTCGGCGCGGATCTCCGCCGGATCCTCGGTGCGCGGGTTGTCGTCGGTCACCAGCACCACGTCGGCTCCCTCCGCCGCGGCGGCGCCCATCACCGGCCGCTTGCCCCGGTCCCGGTCCCCACCGGCACCGATCACGCAGATCAACCGGCCCGCGCTCAGCTCGCGCAGCGCGGCCAGCGCGGCCACGATCGCGTCCGACTTGTGCGCGTAGTCGACCACCCCGCGCACCGGCCCCGCGACGTCGACCAGCTCCAGCCGGCCCGGTACGCCGCCGCAGGCCGCCACGCCGGCCGCCGCGGTCGCCGGGTCCACCCCGGCACCCACCAGCGCTGCGATGGCCAGCAGCGCGTTGGCCACGTTGTGCCGGCCGGGCAGCGCCACCCCGGTGGGCAGGGCCAGCCCGTCCGGGCCGTGCGCGGTGAACCGCTGGGCGTACCCCTCACCACCGACGCCGTCGGCCCACCACGTCGCGTCCGGGTCGCCGGCCGCCGAGTAGCTGACCGTCGCCGGCTTGTACAGCGACTTGAGCGCCGGGTCGTCGTGATTGAGCACCTCGACGGCGCACCGGCCGTCGAAGAGCTGCGCCTTGGCGGCGAAGTAGTCGGCGCTGTCGGCGTGGAAGTCCAGGTGGTCGGAGCCGAAGTTGGTGTAGCCGCCGACGGCGAACCGGACGCCGCCCACCCGGCCCATGGCCAGCGCGTGGCTGGAGACCTCCATGACCACGGCGGTGACCCCGCGCTCGCGGGCGGTGGCCAGCATGGCGTGCAGATCGGTCGCCTCGGGGGTGGTGCGCACGCTGTCGATCACCAGGTCACCGAGCCGGGTCTCCACGGTGCCGATCAGCCCGGTGGTGTGCCCGGCGGCGCGCAGGCCCGACTCGATCAGGTAGGCGGTGGAGGTCTTGCCGGCGGTGCCGGTCACGCCGATCACGGTGAGCCCGGCGGTCGGGTCGCCGTAGACGGCCGAGGCCACCTCGCCGAGCACCGCACGGGGGTCGGACACCACCAGGGCGGGCAGGCCGGACCCCGCCGCCAGTTCGGCGCCGGCCGGGTCGGTCAGCAGCGCCACCGCGCCGGCCTCGGCAGCGCCGGCCGCGAACTCCGCGCCGTGCCGGCGGGCACCGGGCAGGGCCGCGTACAGGTCGCCGGGGCGGACCTCCTGGCTGGCGTGGGTGGCCCCGGTGACGACCACTCCAGCGGCGTCCGCCGGGAGGTCGACAGCGAGCCGGACGGCGAGATCGCCGAGCCGGACTCCGGTCACGGTACGTGGACGTGGATTGCCGGGCACGGCGTCAGACCCTACCCGGTCGTCCGGTTCCGGCCGCACACCGCGCCTGAATATCCGTCTCGGGAGTCGCCGAACGTCCGGCGTGGCGTCGGGCGGCCCGTGGAGCGGCTGTGGCGACGCTGGTGCAGGGGTCCGAGCCGGTTGCGAGAGCACCGCAGGGGAGCACAGTTCCCTGCCGGCTCAGCCGCCTTCACCAGAAACCAGAAAATGAGGCGCGGACACGGATTATTTCCAACCCGTATCCGCGCCCGACTGCAATTAAATCTCCGCGTGGATCCACTTCATGGCGTTCCGCGTGTTCGGGCCGTAGACACCGTCAGCGGTCACACCAACCGCAGCCTGCACCTGCTTCAACGCGGTCTGCGTGCCTCCGCCGAAGACGCCATCCGTTGCTAACCAGGGAAGACGACAAAACGTGGACTCGACGTTCCCGTCGGAGGGACTCGTGAATGACGCAGAGTGAAGCTCATCACTTCGCGGAAGGATTCTGTTGCCGCCTTGGCGCCACCGCCACCCGGGCTGTACACGAACACCGCGACGACGTAACGGGGCTTCTCCGCGGGGGCCATCCCGATGAAGGAGGACACCTCGCCGGGCTGCTTCTTGCCGTCCACCAGCCGCCAGCCGGTGCCGGTCTTGCCGGCGATCCGGTAGCCGGGGACCGCGGCGGCCTCGCCGGTGGCGCGATCGACCGTGGTGACCGCCTCCAGCATGGTGCGCAGCGCCGCCGCGTTCTGCGGGCTGAGCACCGAACGCGTCACCGGGGCCGGCGCGGCAGTGTGCTTACCGTCCGGGCCGATCGTCTCCTTGACCAGGTGTGGCTGCACGTAGGTGCCGTCGTTGGCGATGGTGGCGTACGCGGCGGCCATCTGCAGCGGCGTGGCGTCGACGCTGTGCCCGATCGGCACCGACCCGGCCGACGACTCGCTCCACTCGTCGGCCGGCAGCAGCCGTCCGCGGGCCTCGCCGGGCATCCCCTCGCCGGTGGGCTGGCCGAGCCCGAACCGCTTCTGGTAGTCGATCAACCGTTCCCGGCCGAGCCGGTCGGCGATGGTGATGGTGCCGACGTTCGACGAGTAGGCGAGCATCCCCGGCACGCTCATCCGCTTGCCGTTCGCCGGGTGGGTGTCGGCGAACCAGGTGTCGCCCTTCTTGATGCTGTTCGCGATGGGCAGCGTGGTGTCCGGGGTGATCACCCCCTCCTGCAGTGCCGCCCCGAAGGTGATCGCTTTGTGCACCGAACCGGGGTCGACCACGAAGCTGGTCGCCGCGTCCTCCCGGGCGACCGGGTCGCTGTCCACCGGCTTCGCCGCGTCGTAGGTGGGATTGCTGACCTGGGCCAGCACCTCACCAGAAGGAATGTCGATGATCACCGCTGCGGCGGTGCCGCCGCGGTGCTGCGCCATCGCCGCACTGAGGATCTGCTGGGCGCGGAACTGCAGGTCACGGTCGATGGTGAGGGTCATGGAGGTGCCCGGCTTGGCCGGGGTGGTCTTGCTGTAGCCGCCCGGGATCGGCGCGTCCAGGTTACCGAGGCCGGCCTCGTACACCCGCTTGCCGTCCTGCCCGGCGAGCAGGTCGTCGTAGCGGGCCTCCAGCCCCTCCAGCCCGACCATGTCCTGGCTGGTGAAGCCGATCAGGTTGGCCGCCAGGTCGCCGCCGGGCACCTCGCGGCGCTCGTCGCGGTGCACCCCGATGCCGGGCAGCTCCAGCGTCTGCACCCGCTTGGCGGTCGAGATCTCCACCCCCCGGGCCAGGTACACGAACTGGGACAGGATGCCGTTCTCCAGCTTGCGGGGCTTCATCAGCTCGGTGAGCTTCGACGCCGGGATGCCGAGCAGGGGGGAGAGCGCCTTCGCGGTGCCGGCCGGGTCCTCGATCTCGGTCGGGTCGGCGTACACGTACCGCGCCTCGACGCTGTGTGCCAGCGGGGCGCCGGTGCGGTCGTAGATCGCGCCGCGCGGGGCGGGCAGCTCGACCTTGCGGGTCCGGTCGGCGACGCCGCCGCCGGCGTACGCCGGGGTGTCCACCGCCTGGAGGAAGATCAGCCGGATCCCGATGACGGCGAACAGCGCCAGGGTGAGCGCGGTGCCCAGCCTCAGCCGCAGCCGTGAGTCGGCCAGCTTCGGCGGGCGCGGTGGCTTGCGGGACGGCCGGCGGGCCGCCGGGCGGTCGCCGCGGCGCGGCGCGCGCGGCGTGGTCCGGCGGCGCGGCGGCGGCTCGTCGCCGGCCGGGCCGCGCGGGGTGCGCGGCGCGACGGTGCGCACCACCCCGCCGCGTCCCGCCGCCGGCGCGTCCCGCCGGCCGGTCCGGGCAGCGGCCCGGCCGCCGTCGAGCACCTGCAACGCGGGCCGGAACGGGTCGCCGGACCGGGTGCTGCGCGGGGTACGCCGCTGCTCGGCGCCCCCGCTACGCGCCGGCGAGCCGCGCTCCTCCCGGATCGTCCGGCCCCGAGGGGTGTACGCCCGAGCGCCCGAGATGCCTCCCATGCCCGGCTCCCCGGCGCGCGGCTCCCCGTCCGTGGGGTTGGTGTCACGGGAAGAGCCGCGCCGGGACCCCTTGGGATCCCGGCGCGGCTCGTCCGACCTCGATGGCACCGGTCAGCCTCCCGCACCCTGCTGGCTGGTCACCGACGGCTCGCCGGTCGCCGGCTTCGGCACACCGATGGTCTTGCCGTCCGGCAGCCGGATGTACGCCGGCTCACCGGCGTCCACCAGGCCCAGCCGGCGCGCCTCGGCGGTCAGGTTGCCTGGCGCCTTGGCGTCGGCGATCTGCTTGTCCAGCTGCTGCTTCTCCAGGTCCAGCCGGCCCTGCTGCTGCTCCAGCTTCTCCAGCCGCAGGGCATTCTCATTGATCTTGGTGTTGACCGTCAGGATGCCCAGCACCCCACCGAGCACCAGCAGCACGATCAGCGCCGCGAACGGCGCGCGCGGCACCGACATCGGCGGCGGCGGCGCCACCCGCAACCGCGGCGGGCGAGCGCTGGCGGCGACGCCGGCCTTCTCGGCCGGCCGCAGCGCGGCACTGCCCTGGGTGGGGAACTCGCGCGCCCCCCGGGCACGAGCCTCCCCCTGCCGCTTCACTCGATCGATGCGTGGCGTACCGTTCCCCACGCGCGTCGCCCGCTCCGCCACGGTCCGGCCCCCCGACCGTGGTGTGCGCTGCCCGCCGCCGGTGATGTCCCGGCGGTCGCGCTTGTCAATGCTCATGTCCCCTCCCCCTCAACGTCCGTCCCTCTACCGGACCGGAGCCACGGATCCTCCACGGATCACGCAGTCCCCGTCCCCGGTTGGTGCATCCCCTTCACCCTTCGGCGGGACCGTTCGCGGTCGGTCCGCCCTTGCTGTGTCGCGTTCGGGTCGAGTCGCTCCGCCGCCCGCAGCCGCACCGAGGCGGCTCGCGGGTTAGCGGCGACCTCCGCTTCCCCGGCCAGTTCGGCACCCCGGCTGAGCAGCCGGAACGTCGGACCGGACCCGGGCAGTTCGACCGGGAGGTCGATCGGGCCCTTACTGCGGACCCGGTCCGCGAGCGCCACCTTGGTGAGCCGGTCCTCCAGCGAGTGGTAGGACAGGACCACCATGCGACCGCCCACGGTCAGTGCGTCGAGCGCGGACGGCAGCGCCGTCTCCAGCGCTGCCAGCTCTTTGTTTACCTCGATCCGTAAAGCCTGAAACGTTCTCTTTGCCGGGTGTCCGCCCGTTCGTCGAGCTGGCGCCGGAATGGAGTCCCGGACCAGCTCCGCCAGCCGCGCGGACGACGTGATCCGGACGCGTTCCCGCTCCCGGATGATCGCCGAGGCGATCCGGCCGGCGAACTTCTCCTCGCCGTAGACCCGAAGCACCCGGGCCAGGTCCGGGTGCGCGTAGGTGTTGACCACCTCCTCGGCGGTCACCCCCCGGGTCTGGTCCATCCGCATGTCCAGTGGCGCGTCCTGGGCGTACGCGAACCCGCGGTCGGGCGCGTCGAGTTGCAGCGACGAGACACCCAGGTCGAACAGGATGCCGTCGATGCCCGGATAGCCCAGCCGGTCGAGCACCTCGGGCAGCTCGTCGTAGACGGCGTGCTCCAGGTGCACCCGATCGGCGAACCGGGCCAGCCGAACCCGCGCGTGGGCGAGTGCCTCGGTGTCCCGGTCCAGCCCGATCAGGACCGTCTCCGGATGCGCCTCGAGCACCGCCTCCGCGTGCCCGCCCAGGCCGAGCGTCGCGTCGACGTGCACCGTCCGGCCGCTTCGACCCAGCGCGGGGGCCAGCAGCTCGAGACACCGCTCGAGCAGCACCGGCACGTGCGTGCCGCGCAACTCCCCCATGATGACCCCCACTGGTTGAAACGTCCGTTCTCCTCGTGCGCCCGTCGTCGGACGGCGCTGCCGTCGTACCGCCAGATCCCCATCCGCTCCCGCCGGGCACCGGGCTCCGCCCGATGACTGGATCGTGCGCCTGGCACCGGGGAAGGGGTGCCAGGAACTCGAAAGCGGCTGGAGATCTCGCAGTACGTCGGGCGCCGTTCCGCCCTACAGACCGCCGGGCAGCACCCCCTCCTCGATGTCGGCGAAGTCGTCTTCGCTCTCGGCGAGGTAGGTCTCCCAGGCGACCCGGTCCCAGATCTCCACCCGCGTGCTCGCGCCGATCACGACCAGGTCGCGATCCAGTGCGGCGTACGCCCGCAGGTGGGCCGGGATGGTCACCCGACCCTGCTTGTCCGGAACCTCGTCGTGCGCGCTGGCGAAGAAGACCCGGCTGTAGGCCCGGGCCGCCTTGTGCGTCATCGGTTGCGCGCGCAACTGCTCCGCGATCCGCTGGAACTCAGGTGTCGGAAAGACGTAGAGGCAGCGCTCCTGCCCTTTAGTGACCACGACACCCCCTGCCAGCTCGTCCCGGAACTTGGCCGGAAGGATCAACCGGCCTTTGTCGTCCAGGCGCGGAGTGTGGGTGCCGAGGAACATCGGCCCTACCCCCTCGCCCTTGAACGGCGTTCGCGGCGCCGCTGACCCCCCGGGCCGGTGAGCCCTCCCGGCCTCACCATTGGTCCCCACTCTACTCCACTTCCCTCCACCTGCAACCAGATTCGCCCGCGTGGCGCGCTCGATGCGCGGGCAAAACCGCACGTCACAAGGGGTGGAGCGGAGTGGAGGGCCACGGCGGCGGTCCGGCGTGGTCCGCTTTCCGACATAGATCGACTCCGTCCGGATGAAGCCGAACCAGCCGCCCGCGTGGGCACCACGGCCGAACGGTTCGCGGTCGGCGGCGATCTGGTGGGGCGGGCGGTCCGGTAACCTCGCTCGCGTGACGGACGCGAAAATGCCCCTACGGGCCAAGGTGGCCAGCTCCGTGTCACGGACCGCCGCCGCGCTCTCCCGGGCGGCCGGCCGTGGCGACGGTTCGGTGATCGGCGGGTGGATCGGCCTGAAGATCGACCCGGACCTGCTGGCCCACCTGTCGGCCGGGCGCGCCATCGCGCTCGTCTCCGGCACCAACGGCAAGACCACCACCACCCGGTTGACCGCCGCCGCGGTCGGCGTGCTCGGGCGGGTCGCCACCAACTCCTTCGGCGCCAACATGCCCAGCGGCCACACCTCGGCGCTGGCCAAGGCCGGCAGCACCCCGTACGCCGTGCTGGAGGTCGACGAGCACTACCTCGCCCAGGTGCTGGAGGCGACCGAGCCGCACGTGGTCGCCCTGCTGAACCTCTCCCGCGACCAGCTCGACCGGGCCAAGGAGGTCGCCATGATGGCGCAGCTCTGGCGCGCGGCGCTGGTCCGGCACACCGATGTGCGGGTGGTGGCCAACGCCGACGACCCGATGGTGGTCTGGGCCGCCACCCCGCCGGGCGACCCCGCCCGCGGCATCAACCCGCCGCACGTGACCTGGTTCAGCGCCGGCCAGCGCTGGCACGACGACTCCTGGGTCTGCCCGGAGTGCGGCTCCACCATTCAGCGCAACGGCGACCAGTGGTGGTGCACCGGCTGCCCGCTGCGCCGGCCGGAGCCGCAGTGGGTCGTCGAGGACGAGGGCGTGCTCGACCCCACCGGCGCCTGGCACAAGGTCTCCCTCCAGCTACCCGGCAAGGTCAACCTGGGCAACGCGGCGACGGCGCTGGCCGTGGCCGCCGAGTTCGGCGTCCGCCCGGTCGACGCGGTGTCCCGCCTCGGCATCGTCACCTCGGTGGCCGGCCGCTACGCGCAGGTGGACAAGGACGGGCGCAACATCCGGCTGCTGCTGGCCAAGAATCCGGCCAGCTGGCTGGAGGCCTTCGACATGGCCGACGAGGCGCCGACCCTGCTCTCCATCAACGCGCGCGACCCCGACGGGCTGGACACCTCCTGGCTCTTCGACGTCGACTTCGCGCCGCTGCGCGGCCGACAGGTGCTGATCACCGGCGACAGGGCGTACGACCTGGCGGTCCGCCTGGACGTCAACGACGTGTCGTTCCAGCACGTGCGCACGTTCGAGGACGCGATCCGGTCGGTCCCGCCGGGGCGGCTGGAGGTCATCGCGAACTACACCGCGTTCCAGGACATCCGAGCGGAGTTGGACCGTGTCAACTGAGAGCCTGCGCATCGTCTGGATCTACCCCGACCTCCTCTCCACCTACGGCGACCGGGGCAACGCGCTGATCCTCGCCCGGCGGGCCCGCCAGCGCGGTATGCCGGTCGAGGTCATGGAGGTCCGCTCCGACCAACGGCTGCCCGCGACCGCCGACATCTACCTGGTCGGCGGCGGTGAGGACGGTCCGCAGGCGCTGGGCGCCCAGCGGCTGATCGCCGACGGTGGCCTGCACCGGGCGGTCGCCCAGGGCTCGGTGGTGTTCGGCGTCTGCGCCGGCTACCAGCTGCTCGGCATGTCCTTCTTCGCCAAGGGTGTGCAGTGCCGCGGCCTGGAGCTGCTCGACCTGCAGTCCGACCGGGGCCCGAGCCGAGCCGTTGGCGAGCTGGCCGGCGAGATCGACCCCCGCCTGGGCCTGCCCGCGCTGACCGGCTTCGAGAACCACGGCGGCCGCACCCACCTCGGCCCGGAGGTCTCCCCGCTGGCACGGGTGAGCACCGGGGTGGGCAACGACGGCACCACCGAGGGTGCCTGGCGGGGCAAGCTGCTCGGCACCTATTCGCACGGCCCCGCGCTGGCCCGCAATCCGGCCCTGGCCGACCTTCTGCTGCGCTGGGCCACCGGGGCGCACCAGCTCCCGCCGCTGGACGACACCTGGTCGGACCGGCTTCGGAGCGAACGCCGCGCCGCGGTGGCCGCCGCCCGGGCATGATCCCCGCCGTCCGGCGGCTGCTCCGGCAGCCGTCGGCCGCCCGGTTCGCCCTGCTCGTGCTGCTGATCGGCGGCTGCGCGCTGCTGCTGCTCCTGGCGCCCCGACCGGACCCGGAGCAGTTACCCCGGCTGGCCAACCACCTCGGCCATCTCGCCCCGGTGGCGGCGGTCCTCGGCGGCGCGCTGCTGCTGGTCGCGTTGGTACCCCGGACCTTCATCACACTCGCCTCGGGCGCCATCTTCGGCCCGCTGGAGGGCGCCGCGTACGCCCTCGGCGCCGCGCTGCTGGCGGCGGCGATCGGGTTCACGGTCGGCCGGCTGCTCGGCCGGGAGTTCGTGGCCGAGCGGGTCCGTGGCCGGCTGGCCCGCCTCGACGGCTGGTTCACCCGGCAGAGCGTGCTCGGCGTGGTCACCGTCCGGCTGCTGCCGATCGCCGGCTTCGGGCTGGTCAGCTACGGCTACGGCACCACCGGCGCCCGGGTACTGCCGTTCCTGGCCGGCAGCGTGATCGCCTCCGCGCCGACCGCATTCGGCTACGCCGCGATCGGCGCGGCGGTCAGCTCACCCGGCCGCATCAACTGGTACGCCGCCGCCCCCGCCAGCCTCGGCCTGATCGCCAGCGTGGTGCTCATCCACCAGTGGTGGCGTGCCGAGCGGCGCCGCCGCTCCATGCCGGCCTGACCGCCCTTCCCGGGGCTGCGACCTGGCCCGCCCTCGGGCCGGCGTGTCGCGCCCAGGCGACGGATGCGCCAATGAGCGTGATGACTCAGGGGTATAAATATGCCTCTGAGTCATCACGCTCGTCACGGTGTCCGCCCCCACAGGCGTCACGCTCCGTGCCGGCAGAGCCGGGCGGCCAGACCGCGAAGCCCCGCCCGGGATGCCCGGATCGCGACGCCAGCCCCGCTAAACCAGCGGGACCCGGGCCGAGACCGGGGTCGGGTCAGGCGACGACGGAGACCATCCGGCCCGGCACCACGATGACCTTGCGGGGTTCCTTGCCGGCCAGGGTGGCGGCCACCGCGTCCAGTGCGGCGGCACGGACCGACTCCTCGGACGCGTCGGTGGGAACCTCGATGCGGCCACGGACCTTGCCGTTGACCTGCACCGGATAGGTCACCGTGTCCGCCACCAGCAGTGCCGGATCAGCCGTCGGGAAGTCCGCGTACGTCAGCGAGGTCTCGTGGCCCAGCCGGCGCCACAGTTCCTCGGCCACGTGCGGGGCGAACGGCGCCACCATGAGCACCAGCGGCTCGGCCACCTCGCGCGGCGTCGCCGACAGCTGGGTCAGCCCGTTGGTCAGCTCGATCAGCTTCGCGATCGCCGTGTTGAACCGGATGCCGTCCATGTCGCCACGGACCCCGTCGATCACCTTGTGCAGCAGCCGGCGGGTCGCCTCGTCGGCCGGGGCCTCACTGACCCGCAGCGCACCGGTCTCCTCGTCGACCACGGCCCGCCAGACCCGCTGCAGGAACCGGTACGACCCGACGACCGCCCGGGTCTCCCAGGGACGGGACACCTCCAGCGGGCCCATCGACATCTCGTACACCCGGAAGGTGTCCGCGCCGTACGCGGCGCACATGTCGTCGGGGGTCACCACGTTCTTCAGCGACTTGCCCATCTTGCCGTACTCGCGGCGCACCTCGTCGTCGCCCAGGTACCAGCCGCCTTCGCGCTCGATGACGTCCTCGGCCTGCACGTAACTGCCGCGCGAGTCGGTGTACGCGTACGCCTGGATCATGCCCTGGTTGAACAGCTTGCGGAATGGCTCGAACGACGACACGTGCCCCAGGTCGAACAGCACCTTGTGCCAGAACCGCGCGTACAGCAGGTGCAGCACGGCGTGCTCGGCGCCGCCGACGTACAGGTCGGTACCCCCGCAGTCGCCCTCGCCGCGCGGGCCCATCCAGTACCGCTCGTTCTCCGCGTCGACGAACCGCTCGCTGTTGGTCGGGTCCAGGTAACGCAGCTCGTACCAGCAGGAGCCGGCCCACTGCGGCATCACGTTGGTCTCCCGGGTGTACCGCTTCGGCCCGTCACCCAGGTCCAGCTCCACCTCGACCCAGTCGCGGCGACGCGACAGCGGGGTCTCCGGGTTCGAGTCGCCGTCGTTCGGGTCGAACGTCTTCGGCGAGAAGTCGTCCACCTCCGGCAGCTCGACCGGCAGCATCTCCTCGGGCAGGGCGATCGCCGCGCCGGTCTCGTCGTAGACGATCGGGAACGGCTCGCCCCAGTAGCGCTGCCGGGAGAACAGCCAGTCGCGCAGCCGGTAGGTCACCGCGCCGGCGCCGTACCCGTTCGCCTCCAGCCAGGCGATGATCGCCGCCTTGGCATCGGCGACCCCCAGGCCGTCCAGGTCCAGGCCGCGCTCGGGCGCGGCGCTGTTGATCGCCGGGCCGTCCCCGGTGTACGCCTTGCCGTCGAAGCCCTCCGCCGGCTGCACGGTGCGCACGATGGGCAGCTCGAAGACCTCGGCGAACGCCCAGTCCCGCTCGTCCTGTGCCGGCACCGCCATGATCGCGCCGGTGCCGTAGCCGGCCAGCACGTAGTCGGCGATGAAGATCGGGATCTGCCCGCCGGTGACCGGGTTGGTGGCGTACGCGCCGATGAAGACGCCGGTCTTCTCCTTGCTGTCGGCCTGCCGCTCGATGTCGGTCTTGGCCGCCGCCGCCTTGCGGTACGCCTCGACGGCCGCCCGGGGGCTGGCGTGCCCGCCGGTCCAGGCGTCCCTCGTCCCCTCCGGCCAGGCGGCCGGCACCAGCGTGTCGACCAGCTCGTGCTCGGGCGCCAGCACCATGTACGTGGCCCCGAAGATGGTGTCCGGCCGGGTCGTGAACACCCGGATCGGCTCCAGCTCGGTGGGGAAGTCGATGTGCGCACCGGTGGACCGGCCGATCCAGTTGCGCTGCATCATCTTGATCGGCTCGGGCCAGTCCAGGCTGTCCAGGTCCTCGATCAGCCGGTCACCGTACGCGGTGATCCGCATCATCCACTGCTTCAGGTTGCGCTTGAAGACCGGGAAGTTGCCCCGGTCGGAGCGGCCGTCGGCGGTGACCTCCTCGTTGGCCAGCACGGTGCCCAGCCCTGGGCACCAGTTCACCGGGGCCTGCGAGACGTACGCCAGGCGGTGGTCGTCGACGACCTGGCGGCGCTCGGCGACGCTCAGCTCGGCCCAGGCCCGACCGTCCGGGGTCGCCCGGTTGCCGCCCTCGAACTCGGCAATCAGCTCGGCGATCGGCCGGGCCCGCCCGGCGTCCCGGTCGTACCAGGAGTTGAAGATCTGCAGGAAGATCCATTGGGTCCAGCGGTAGAAGTCAGTGTCGATGGTCGCCACCGAGCGGCGCTCGTCGTGCGCCAGCCCCAGCCGGCGCAGCTGCGCCTTGTACCGCTCGATGTTCGCCACCGTGGTGGTCCGTGGGTGGGTGCCGGTCTGCACCGCGTACTGCTCGGCGGGCAGGCCGAACGCGTCGAAGCCCATGGCGTGCAGCACGTTGCGCCCCGCCATCCGCTGGTAGCGGGCGAAGCAGTCGGTGCCGATGTAGCCCAGGGGGTGGCCGACGTGCAGGCCGGCGCCGGACGGGTAGGGGAACATGTCCAGCACGTACAGCTTTTCCGCACCGGCCCGGGGGTGGTCCGGGTCGGCCAGCGGGCCGGTCGGGTTCGGGGCGTGGAAGGTGCCCTCGCGCGCCCAGATGTCCTGCCAACGATTTTCGATCTCGTCGGCCAGGGCCGCGGTGTACCGGAACGGGGGAATGTCGCCCGCCGGTGCGGCTGCCTCACTCATCGTCTCTCCTCGCTTCGCTTCGCTTCGTCTCGGCACCGCCGGGCCGGACCGGCGACGGGCACAAAAATGCCCCTCACGCAGGAGGGGCCGCCGTGCTGTCGCGCGTTCAGCGCATCAGCACGGCCCGATAAGAAGCAGGAAGACTCCGGCCATGTCCGGCAGTGTACCTCGCCGCCGGTTCGGGCCGGGGTCGGCGGGGCCAGTCCCCCAACCCGGCGAATATCGGTGCGTAACCGACGGACTGCCTGCGGGGGTCGGCGATAACGACAAACATGGTTAGCCTGAGAGGCCAGTGAGAATTCTGCGGCAAACGAGGCTCGACGTCGCGAACCCAACGGCGGGTCCAGGTGCTCTATACAGAGCTGCCGTGACGGCGACGAGGAGGAGGCCCGTGACACAACAGACCTGGGACGAGGTCGGCGGACTGTTGCCGCACGACGAGTTCCGCGCCGCCAGCGAGGCCATCGTGGCCAACATCGAGCAGGTCATCGAGGGTAAGACCGCCACCGTGCGGCTTGCCCTTGCCGTCCTGCTCGCCGAGGGTCACCTCCTCATCGAAGACGTCCCCGGCGTCGGCAAGACCAAGCTGGCCAAGGCCTTGGCGCGGTCCATCGACTGCACGGTGCGGCGGATCCAGTTCACCCCCGACCTGCTGCCCAGCGACGTCACCGGGGTCAGCGTCTACAACCAGGAGACGCACGACTTCGAGTTCCGTCCCGGCGCCGTCTTCGCCAACCTGGTCGTCGGCGACGAAATCAACCGCGCCTCGCCGAAGACCCAGTCGGCGCTGCTGGAGTGCATGGAGGAGCGGCAGGTCACCGTCGACGGCGTGACGTACCAGCTGCAGACTCCGTTCATGGTCATCGCCACCCAGAACCCGATCGAGATGGAGGGGACCTACCCGCTGCCCGAGGCGCAGCGCGACCGGTTCACCGCTCGGATCGCGATGGGCTACCCGGACGCTGGCGCCGAGCTGGCCATGCTGGACGGGCACGGCGGCACCGACCCGCTGAACGAGCTGCGCCCGGTCTCCGACGCGGACATCGTCCGGCAGCTCATCGCCACCGTCCGGCAGGTGCACGTCGCCGACGCGGTCAAGCAGTACGCCATCGACCTGGTCACCGCGACCCGCGAGGCCCCCGACCTGCGTCTGGGCGCCTCCCCCCGGGCAACCCTGCAGCTGCTGCGCACCGCCCGGGCGGTCGCCGCTTTGGAGGGGCGCGACTACGTCCTCCCCGACGACCTGCAGGCCCTCGCGGTGCCGGTAATGGCGCACCGGATCATCCCGACCGCCGACGCGCAGCTCGCCCGACGCACCACCGACGCGATCGTCTCCGAGCTGGTGCACCGACTGCCGTTGCCGCACGACCGGCAGCGCTCCCCGTACGACACCCGGCCCGCCACCGGCAACGGTCGCGCGCCCTACGAGCCGCGGAGGCCGTGACGTGCGTGCAGGGCTGCGCGGGCTGACCACCCGCGGGCGCTCGTTCCTCGCCGCCGCGGTCGCGGCGGCGATCTCGGCCGGCATCCTCGGCGAGAAGGACCTGCTCCGGGTCGCCGTGCTGCTGGCCGTCCTGCCGCTGCTGGCCGCCGCCTACGTCGGACGCAGCCGCTACAAGCTGGCCTGCAACCGTTCACTGGACCCGCACCGGGTCCCGGTCGGCGCCAACTCCCGGGTGGTGCTGCGGCTGCAGAACCTCTCCCGGCTGCCGACCGGCACCCTTCTACTGGAGGACCGGCTGCCCTACGCCCTGGGCAGCCGGCCCCGGGTGGTGCTGGAGCGGCTCGGCGCGCAGCAGGCCAGCTCTGTGGCGTACACCGTCCGGGCCGACGTGCGGGGCCGCTACGACGTGGGCCCGCTGGTGGTGCGGATGAGCGACCCGTTCGGGCTCTGCGAGCTCAGCCGGGCCTTCCCCAGCACCGACCACCTGACGGTCATCCCGCAGGTCACCCCACTGCCGTCGGTCCGGCTCCCCGGGGAGTACGCGGGCAGCGGCGACAGCCGGGCCCGGTCGGTGGCGGTGCACGGTGAGGACGACGCGGCGACCCGGGAGTACCGGCGCGGCGACGACCTGCGCCGGGTGCACTGGAAGTCCACGGCACGCACCGGCGAGCTGATGGTGCGCCGCGAGGAACAGCCGTGGGAGAGCCGGGCCACGGTCGTGCTGGACACCCGCGCGTACGGTCACCGCGGCGACGGGCCGACGGCGAGTTTCGAGTGGGCGGTCTCCGCCGCCGCGAGCATCGCCGTGCACCTGCGTCAGGCCGGCTACAAGCTGCGCCTGGTCACCGGTTCGGGGGCGGACGTGGACGCCTCGGAAGCCGGCGGCGACGGGACGCTGCTCGACCACCTCGCCGAGGTCCGGCTGGACCAGCGGGCCGAGGTGACCGGCCTGGTGCAGCGGGTCCGGCAACGCGCTGACGGCGGTCTGATCATCGGGTTGTTCGGCGCGGTGAGTGTGGCCGAGGCCGAGCTGCTGGCCGGGCTGCGGGGCAATGGCGCCACCTGCGTCGGCTTCCTGTTGGACAGCTCCACCTGGCTGAGCCTGCCGGAGAAGGCCCGGGCCGAGGCGGAGCACGCGCACGGCGCCGCCGCGCTCACGATGTTGCAGAGCGGTTGGCGGGTGGTCGGCGTCGACCACGGCAGCCGGCTGCCGGCACTCTGGCCGCAGGCGGGCCGGGGTTCCCAGGGCTTCGCCCTGCGCGCCGCGCTGGCCGAGACGGTGGCCGGCGGCGTGCGATGAACGGAAGGTTCCCCTCATGATCGCCAGTCGGAACATCGGTGCGGTGGCGGCTGCGGCCACGCTGCTCGCGGCCGCCCCGCTGTCGGCCATCTTCGAGACCTGGACGTGGCTGATCCAGTCCGCGATCGCGGTCGCCGTGGTGGCCGGGGTGGCCGCGCTGACCCGACTCGTCCGGGCACCCCTGTGGGGTCAGGTGCTCGGCATGCTGGCCGCCCTGGTGCTCGCCCTGACCTGGCTGTTCCCCAGCGGCGCGGAGTTTCTCACCTTCCTGCCCACGCCGACCACGTTCGGGCACTTCGCCGACCTGTTCACCGGCTCGATGCAGGACATGCGCTCGTACGGCATCGAGGTGCCGGACACTGACCCGCTGCTGTTCATCACCGTGCTCGGCGTCGGCGGGGTGGCCGTGCTGGTGGACGTGCTGGCGGTGGCGCTGCGCCGGCCCGCGCTGGCCGGGCTGCCGATGCTCGCCATCTACTCGGTGCCGGTCGCCGTCGACGTGGACAGCGTTCCCGCGGTGCCGTTCGTGGTGGGCGCCGCCGGGTACCTCTGGCTGCTGGTCACCGACAACGTCGACCGGGTACGCCGGTTCGGACGCCGGTTCACCGGCGACGGCCGCGACGTCGACGTGTGGGAGGCCTCGCCCCTGGCCGCCGCCGGCCGCCGGCTCGCGGTGGTCGGGGTTGCCCTGGCCGTGGTGCTGCCGCTGGCCGTGCCGGGCATGACCGGCGGGCTGCTCGACACGCTCGGCGGCGGGGCGGGCAACGGCACCGGCAACGGCCGGGCGGGGGCGGGCTCGTCCGGCCGCATCGACCTGTTCGCGTCGCTCGCCGGCCAGCTCAACCAGTCCGAGGTGAGCGACCTGGTCAAGGTGACCACGTCTGAGCCGACCCCGTTCTACCTCCGCTACGCGGTCGCCGACGAGCTGCGTCCGAGCGGCTTCCAGGCGCGCAGCCCGAGTGGTCGGCCGGCCAACCGGGATCTCCCGGATCCCGGCGAGCGGGCCGGCCGAGGGGTGCAGCAGACCCCGTACCGGGCCACCGTCGAGGTCACCAAGAGCCTGAGCATGTCCCTGCTGCCGGTGTACGCGGAGCCGGTGCGCACCGAGGACCTCAACGGCAACTGGCTCTATGACCCCAACCAGCAGGTCGTCTTCTCCAACCGGGAAAACTCCCGGAGCAAGAAGTACTCCTTCGACTACATCCGCTCGACGTACACCCCGGCGGCGCTGCGCGCCGCGCAGCCGCTGCCGACCGACCACCCGGTCCGCCGGCAGCTGACCGCCACCCCGGGGCCGGTGCCCGAGGTGGAGGAGCTGGTCAAGGGGCTGATCCAGGGGCAGCGCACCGATTACGATCGCGTGCTGTCCATCTACCAGCACTTCTCGGCGGACAACGGGTTCAGCTACCGGCTCAGCACCGAGAGCGGCAGCAGTGGCCAGGACATCGTCAACTTCCTGACCAACAAGGTCGGCTACTGCCAGCAGTACGCCGCAGCGATGGCCTGGCTGGTCCGCGCGGCCGGCATCCCGGCCCGGGTGGCGTTCGGGTTCACCAACGGCAGCAAGCGGGACGGCGACACCTACACGTTGACCAACCTCAACCTGCACGCCTGGACCGAGGTCTACTTCAACGGGGTCGGCTGGGTGCCGTTCGACGCCACCCCGACGTACGGGGTGCCGGGCTCCACCCGGTCGGCGTGGGCGCCGGACACTGACGCGCCGGAGCCGTCCAGCCCGGGCACCGGCACCACGGACACCCCGGTGGGCCCCGACGCGTCGGCCGGACCGGCCGGACCGGACAACGCCGACCGGGACACCGACAGCGGGCTCTCCCTCAGCGGTCAGACGCCGGCCGAGCAGGCACCGGTGTGGCCATGGTGGACGGCAGGTCTGCTGGCCCTGATGGCACTGCTGGCGGTGCCGGCGCTGCGTCGGCTGGCGCTGCGCCGACGGCGGGGTGGCCGGGCGGAGGGCGCCGCGGTGGCCGCCACCGCGGACGATGCCGCCCCGGGCGACGGGGCACCTGTGATGGTGGTCGGGGTGGACGCCAACGCGGCCCGCGCGGACGCGCATGCCGCCTGGGCGGAGTTGCTCGACACGCTGGTGGACTTCAAGGTCCGGGTCGACCGGACCGAGACGCCCCGGGCGACCGCGGACCGGCTGGTCCGGGACACCTTCACCGATGACACCGCGGCGGTCGGCGCGGCGCGGCTGCTCGGCCGGGCGGAGGAGCGGGCGCGTTACGCCCGGGACCCGCTGACCGGTGAGCGGCTGCTGCCGGCGCTGCGCGCGGTTCGGCGCGCGCTGGCCGCACAGGCGGACCGGCGGACCCGGCTGCTGGCCGCCGTGCTGCCGCCGTCGGTGCTGCTGCGCTGGCGGCTCGGCCTGGCGGACTCCTCCGGCCGGTTGGTGGCACTGACCGGGCGGGCCCGTTACCGGCTGCTGCGCTGGAATCCGCGTCGGCTGCTGGCCGACCGGGCGGCCCGCTGAGGGACGTCCCCGTCCGGCTCGGGGCGGCGGTCCATTGGCCGTCGCCCCGCCCGGCTGTGGCGCATCCCGTCGGCGCTCCCCTGCTCAACCACCTGCCGTCGCTGCGGTGCCCCGGGCCGCCGTTGATCCCTTGATGGTGAGCAGTCACGAGAAGCCGCGCGCCGCTGCCCAGCATCAAGTGATGCTGGGCAGCGGCGCGCGGCACGAGGGCGCGGGTACGAGGGCGCGGTGCAACGCGCGGGTACGAGGGCGCGCGGATACGACAGTGGTCGCCGGGCTGTTCCCGGCGACCCGCTCGTCGCGGTGTACGGCCCGCCTCAGCGGCGGGACGGGCTCAGCGGTGCCCCTCCGGGCGCTGCCGCCACCTGTCCTCCATGCGATCCAGGATCGACGACCGGCGACCGGATCGGCCACCGCCACGGGGACGACGACGACTGGTCGTGCCGCCCACCACGTGCAGGTCGGGTGACTGCGCACGCCGGTGCGACTGCACCGCGAACGCGGCCGAGGCCAGCATGACGACAAAGCCCGCCACCGCCAGCGGTGGAGTCTTGATCACCGCGCCATAGACCAGTAGAGCCAAGCCAGCGATGATCACGCCGGCAGCGACGAGCAGGCGACGCCGCGCGTGGAAGCGCGGATCGCTGGCGCGCACGGCCGAGGCGAATTTGGGGTCCTCGGCAAGCGACCGCTCGATCTGCTCGAACAGCCGCTGCTCGTGCTCCGAGAGCGGCACGGCACTCCTCCCCGGTCACGTTGGTCAGGCCCACTCGGGCCGACAGACCGTGGCAGCCAACCGGCTGCTTACCCGCAAGTCTACGAGGGGGGTCGCGCGTCGGAAAGCGGGACGACCTATGGGTGGGGTGGATTTTCGTTTCGGCGGGGATCACGGTCGCCTAACAGACTGGCTGGACCTATGACGGATCGCCCGAATCGGGCAGCGGCAGCGTCCGCGGCAGCTTCCGCCTCCCGCCAACCACGCTCGGGCGCGCCGAGGGTGAGTTGCCGGGGCGCACCCTCCGCCGGGGCGAGCCCCTCCACCCGGACACCGACGAGCCGGATCCGCTCGCCCGGGTCCAGGGCGGTGTAGAGCGCCCAGACCGTGTCGAACATCTCGCGTGCCGTGTCGGTGGGCACGCCGAGAGTGCGGGAGCGGTTGACGGTGCGGAAGTCGGCCAAGCGCACCTTGAGCGACACGGTGCGCCCCACCTGCCCGGAGCCGCGCAACCGGACGCCGACCTTCGCGCTGAGCGCGAGCAGGGCGCGGCGGATCTCCAGCGGGTCGGCCACGTCGACGTCGAAGGTCACCTCGGCGCCGATCGACTTGTCGACGTGCTCGGGGCTGACCCGGCGCGGGTCTCGCCCCCAGGCCAACTCGTGCAGGTGCGCCGCCGACGCGGCGCCGACCGCCCGGCGGAGCATGCCCAACGGGGCCTCGGCGAGGTCGCCGACGGTGGCCAGGCCGAGCCGACGCAGCGCCTCGGCGGCCCGCTCCCCCACCCCCCAGAGCGCGTCCACTGGCAGTGGGTGCAGGAAGTCGAGCACCTGCCCGGGGGGCACGACCAGCAGGCCGTCCGGCTTGGCCCGGGTGGAACCCAGCTTGGCCACGAACTTGCTCGGCGCCACCCCGACTGAGCAGGTCAGCGCCTGTTCCTCGACGACCCGGCGGCGGATCAGCCCGGCGATGGTGGCCGGGGCCCCGAACAGCCGGCGGGCGCCGGTCACGTCGAGGAACGCCTCGTCGAGGGAGAGCGGCTCGACCAGCGGGGTGACGTCCCGGAAGATCTGCATCACCGCGCGGGAGGCGGTGGTGTAGGCGGTGAAATCCGGTGGCAGGTAGACGGCGTGCGGGCAGCGGGCCCGGGCCTGGCTGGTCGGCATCGCGCTGCGTACGCCGTAGCGGCGGGCCTCATAACTGGCGGAACTCACCACACCGCGCGGCCCGACACCGCCGACGACCACCGGCCGGCCGCGCAGCTCGGGCCGACGACGCACCTCGACGGCGGCGAAGAAGGCGTCCATGTCGACGTGCAGGATCGGGCTGTCGGAGTCGTCGGCGTCCGGCCCGAAGCGCGGATCGACGCCCCGGGGCAACGACTGGCTGCGGCCCATCCCGGCAGGTTAACCCGGGGGTACGACACCACCAGCGACCGCCGGGCCGGACCGCCGTTCAGCCGCGGACGACCAGCAGCGGCACCGTCAGCTCGGCGGCCGTGTCCGACCCGTGGTACGCCACCAGCCGGGACGCCATCGGCCGCTCGGTGCGGGTGGCCAGCACCGCGTACGTGTCGTTGCAGGTCACCACCACGTCGCCGATGCGCCCCAGGTGCTCCTCGGGCACCGGCCCGAACCAGCCGGTCGCCACCACCTCGTCGCGGGTACGCACCCGCGCCGCGTCGCCGAGCACCGCCGACCAGGCGGCCACCACGTCGTCGGCCGCGCCCGGCGCGACGTGCAGGTAGCGCACCCGTGCCTCACCGGCCACCAGCCGCACACCGCCGCGCAGCCGCGGATCGGTGTCCAGGTCGAAACGGTGCGTGGCCGGCACGTTGAGCTGCCCGTGGTCGGCCGTCACCAGCAGCGCGGCGTCCGGCGGCAGCCCGTCGACCAGGCGGGCGAGCAGCGCGTCCACCTCGTTGGCGGCGATCCGCCAGGGTGCCGAGTCGACCCCGCTGAGGTGGCCGTGCCGGTCCAGGTCGGCGTGGTAGCCGGAGACCAGGGTGGGTCCGTGGCCGGCGGACAGCGCGGCCAGCATGGTGGCGGACACCGCGTCCGCGCCGATCGCGCCCCGGAAGTCGCCGCCCCGGTTGGCGGCCAGGGTCAACCCGCTGCCGCCGAACTCCGGCCGGCTCACCACGCTCACCGCCACCCCGGCGGCGCGGGCCCGCTCCAGCTGGGTGGGCACCGGCTGCCAGCGCAGCGGCGACGGGTCGGCGGCCCAGTCGGTGTGGGTGAGCACCCGGTCGGTGCCGGGCATCCGCACGGTGAAGCCGAGCACCCCGTGCGCGCCCGGCGCGACGCCGGTGCCCAGCGACACCAGGCTGGTCGGGGTGGTGGACGGGAAACCCGCGATGAGCGGCCGGGCCACCGTCGCGGCGAGCCCCGCGAGGGTCGGCGCGTACGGCGCGGCGGTCGGCAGCTGGTACCAGCCGAGGCCGTCGACCAGCAGCACGGCGATCCGGCGTACGCCGACCAGCGCGGGGACGAGCCCGAGCGGGTCGGCCGACCCGGGGACGCCCAGCACGGCGAGCGCGCTGGGCAGCACATCGGTGAGGCGGCCGCCGCCGTGTTCCGGCCCGAGGACCGTCAGCGGCGCCGGCGCCGGCGCCGGCGCACCGCCCGGCGGGGCGGTCATGCCGGCCGGCGGGCGAACAGGTGCAGCTGGGCGGCCAGATCCCGGTACGGGGGCTGGGCGGCCAGCGTCCGTTCCAGCTCGACCAGGGCGGCCGACTGCCCGTCGGCGACCGCGGCCGGCAGCAGGTCGGCCAGTACGCGTACCCCGTGGATCTCCTCGACCACCAGCCCGGCGGCGGTGAGCAGCGCGGCGGCGCCGGCGGCGTCGTAGCGGCGGCGCAGGGTGTCCCGCGGCCCGGCGGTGCCGGCCGGGTCGGCGGCCAGCGCGGCCGCGACCTCCAGGTGGCCGTTCATCGCCCGGCCCAGCACGGCGGCGGCCCGGCCGGCCACCAGCACGCTCGCCGCGCCGCCGGGGCGCAGTGCGGTGGCCAGCGCGGTCACCACCGGCGTCGGGTCGTCGACCACCTCCAGCACGGCGTGGCAGAGCACCAGGTCGACGCCGGCCGGCTCGACCAGCCCGGTCAGGGCGTCGCCGTCGCCCTGCACGGCGGCGATCCGGTCGGCCACCCCGGCCTCGGCGGCCCGGCGGGTGAGCGCGGCCAGCGCGTCGGGGCTGGCGTCGACCACGGTGACGCGGTGCCCGGCCCGGGCCAGCGGCACAGCGAAGCCGCCGGTGCCGCCGCCCACGTCCAGCACGGTGAGCTCGGTGTCGCCGCGCCGGTCCAGTTCGGCGCGGAGCACCGACCAGATCACGGCGGTACGGGGGGTCAGCGGCGGCCCGGCGAACCGGCCTCGGGTCTGCTCCACCCGGTCGAGCCTAGTCACCCGGTCCATCAGCAGGGCGATCGTGTGGCAGGCGCACCGACCCGCCGGGTCGGGACGCGGTGACGCGGCCGGTCAGGACTCGACGCCCTCGACCTCGTCCTCCGCGCGGGACCGCCGCTCGTTGGCGACCGGACCGTTGGTCACCTCGTACTCGCGAGGGTCGGCGAGGTGCGACGGCATCCAACCGGCGCCGAGCCGGGTCCGTCGGGAGTTGGCGATTCCGCCGGTGTACGTGTGATTCCCCATCACTGTTCTTTCCCCTCATGGATCACGGGCCGCTCTGCCCGCTCAGCACGAGTCTCCCGCTCGGCGGCACCGGAAACCGTAATGTGGATCACTCGATCAGCGGAAGTCACGGGACGCGGGACTGACCGGTGGCTCGATGGCGTCCAGCCGGTCGGCGACCAGGTTGGTCACCCCCTCATGCCGCTCCAGCCGCCCCCGGACCACCAGCGCGGCGCTGGTCCGGGCCACCCGCCGGTAGCGCTGCCACAGCCCCGGCGAGCAGGTGACATTGAGCATGCCGGTCTCGTCCTCCAGGTTGAGGAAGGTGACCCCGCCCGCGGTCGCCGGGCGCTGTCGGTGGGTGACGATGCCGCCGACCCGGATCCGCTGCCCGGGCTCCACCCGACCGAGCCGGGCGATCGGCACCGCGCCGAGCACGTCGAGCTGACCCCGGATGAACCGGGCCGGATGGCTCTCCGGTGACAGCCCGGTGGCCCACACGTCGGCGACCAGCCGGTCCACCGCCTCCATCCCGGGCAGCGTCGGCGCCGCCGCGCCGGTCACCGTGCCGGGCAGCCGGCCCGGCCGGTCCTGGGCCGCCGCGCCGGCGGCCCAGAGCGCCTGCCGTCGGGTCAGCCCGAAACAGGCGAAGGCGTCCGCGGTGGCCAGCGCCTCCAGTTGCGCGGCGGTGAGACCGACCCGCCGGGCCAGGTCCGACATGTCACGGTACGGCCCGTGCGCGCTCCGGTCGGCCTCGATCCGCTCGGCCACCTCGGCGCCGAGGGTACGCACGCTGGACAGCCCGAGCCGGACCGCCGGACCGTCCAGCCCCCAGGCGTGCGGCGGCTCCCCCGGCCCGCTGCCCCACCGGGTGTCGGGGGTGGACTCCAGCACCGCCTTGGCCCCGCTGGCGTTGATGTCCGGCCGGCGTACCTCCACCCCGTGCCGGCGGGCGTCGTCGACCAGGGTCTGCGGTGAGTAGAAGCCCATCGGCTGGGCGTTGAGCAGCGCGGCGAGGAACGGGGCCGGGTGGTAGCGCTTGAGCCAGGAGCTGGCGTAGACCAGGTAGGCGAAGCTCATCGCGTGGCTCTCCGGGAAGCCGTAGCTGGCGAACGCGGTGAGCTTGCGGTAGACGTCGTCGGCCAGCTCACCGGTGATGCCCCGCTCGGCCATCCCGGCGTAGAGCCGGTCGGCGATGCGGGTCATCCGCTCGACCGAGCGTTTGGCGCCCATGGCCCGGCGCAGTTGGTCGGCCTCGGCCGCGTCGAAGCCGGCCAGGTCGATGGCGAGCTGCATCAACTGCTCCTGGAACAGCGGCACGCCGAGGGTCTTCTCCAGCGCGTTGCGCATCAACGGGTGCGCGAACGTCACCGGCTCCAGGCCGTTCTTGCGCCGGATGAACGGGTGCACCGAGCCGCCCTGGATCGGGCCGGGCCGGATCAGCGCCACCTCGACCACCAGGTCGTAGAACTCGCGGGGCTTGAGCCGGGGCAGGGTGGCCATCTGGGCGCGACTCTCCACCTGGAACACCCCGACCGAGTCGGCCCGGCAGAGCATGTCGTAGACCTCCGGGTCGTCCAGCGTCATGTCGCCGAGGTCCAGTCGGGACCCGATCATGTCGTAGCCGTAGTGCAGCGCGGAGAGCATGCCGAGGCCGAGCAGGTCGAACTTGACCAGACCGACCGCGGCGCAGTCGTCCTTGTCCCACTGGAGCACGCTGCGCCCGGGCATCCGCCCCCACTCCACCGGGCAGACCTCGATCACCGGCCGGTCGCAGATCACCATGCCGCCGGAGTGGATGCCCAGGTGCCGGGGGAACGTCTGCAGCTCGTTGGCGTACTCCACGACCTGCTCCGGGATGTCCTCGACGTCGACCGTGGCGACCGAGCCCCACCGGTCGATCTGTTTGCTCCAGGCGTCCTGCTGGCCGGGTGAGAAGCCGAACGCCTTGGCCACGTCCCGCACCGCCGACCGGGGCCGGTAGGAGATGACGTTGGCGACCTGGGCGGCGTGCTCCCGGCCGTAGCGGGTGTAGACGTGCTGGATCACCTCCTCCCGGCGGTCGGATTCGATGTCCACGTCGATGTCCGGCGGGCCGTCCCGCTCCGGGGCGAGGAAACGCTCGAAGAGCAGCCGGTGCCGGACGGCGTCCACGTTGGTGATCCGCAGCGCGTAGCAGACCGCCGAGTTGGCCGCCGAGCCCCGGCCCTGGCAGTAGATGTCCTGCTCACGGCAGAACGTCACGATGTCGTAGACCACCAGGAAGTAGCCCGGGAAACCCAGCTCCTCGATCATGTTCAGCTCGTGGTCGAGCTGCGCGTACGCCGTCGGGTGCGCCTGCGGGGGGCCGTAGCGCTCCCGAGCCCCGTCGGCGGTCAGCTTCCGCAGCCAGCTCATCTCGGTGTGCCCTGGCGGCACCGGGTACGCCGGCAGCTGCGGTGCGACCAGTTGGAGGTCGAAGGCCAGCTCTGCGCCGAACTCGGCGGCCCGGGCCACCGCACCCGGGTACGCGGCGAACCGGGCCGCCATCTCCGCGCCGCTGCGCAGGTGGGCGGTGGCAGCCGCGGGCAGCCAGCCGTCGATCTCGTCCAGGCTGCGTCGGGCCCGGACGGCGGCGACGGTGGTGGCCAGCCGACGCCGGCCAGGGCTGGCGTAGTGCACGTTGTTGCTGGCCACCGTCGGCAGCCCGGCCGCGGCGGCCAACTCGGCGAGCGCATCGTTGCGGTCGGCGTCGACGGGGTGGCCGTGGTCGGTCAGCTCCACCGCCACCGTCTCCGCACCGAAGAGCGCGGTCAGCCGGTCCAGCTCGCGGGCCGCCGCGTCCACCCCCTCGGTGAGCAGCGCCGCCGGCACGTGCCCCTTGCGGCAGCCGGTCAGCACCAGCACGTGGTCGCGCAGCTCGGCGGCGACCTCTTCCAGCTCCCCGTAGACCGGGCGGCCCTTCTCCCCGCCGCGTAGCTGGGCGCGGGCGATGGTGGTGGCCAGCCGGGCGTACCCCTCGTGGCCGTGCGCGAGCACCAGCAGGTGCGCGCCGTGCGGGTCGGGCTCGCCGTTCTGCGGGCCGGGCAGCCCGAGGGACAGCTCCGCACCGAAGATGGTCGGCAGGTCCAGCGCGCGGGCCGCCTCGGCGAAGCGGACCACCCCGTAGAAGCCGTCGTGGTCGGTGACGGCGAGCGCGGTGAGCCCCAGCCGGGCCGCCTCCTCGGCCAACTCCTCGGGGTGGCTGGCGCCGTCGAGGAAGCTGAAGTTGGTGTGCGCGTGCAGCTCCGCGTAGGGCACGGCGTCGTCGGGGCGGGGCAGCTCGGGCGCCTCGTAGTGCTGGCGCTTGCGACTCCAGGCCGGGGAGTCACCACCGTCGGCGTCCACGGCGAGCGGGTCCACCACGTGCAGGTGCCGCTCGCCCCTGCTCCCCCGGTTGCCGTCGGGCCGCCCGGAGAGCACACCCTCCAGCTCCGACCAGGGCATCTTCGGGTTGTGGAAGCTCATCTGGCTGAACACTCAGTCATAGATCGCCTCCACCAGCCACTGCCCGGCCTCGACGGCGAGCAGCAGGGCGGTGCCGTCGGCGAGGCCGACCTGAAACCGGGCCCGACGGCGGGCTTCCGCCGGCGCCCACCAGCGCTCGTCCACCGGCCACGGCCCGGCCCAGCCGACGATCTCCGCCGGCTGGCCGGTACCAACCACCAGCAGGGCGGGCGGGGCGCTCACCGCCAACCGCGCGCTGATCACCACCGGCTCTCCGGCGGCGTCGTGCACGGTCGCCGCGAGCGGGCTCGGCAGCACCATCGCCGGTGCGGGCGGTGGGAGCTGGCCGGGCCAGGGCGGGGCACCCCCCGCCACCCGGGCCCCGGCCCGCGCCGCGCCACCGCCCGATCCGCCCAGGTCCGCCGACCGGCCCGAGACCGCCAGCCCACCGGGGGACGCCGACCCGCCCGGATACGCCGGGCTGCCCGGCGCCGGCGGGCCGGGACGGGTGGGGACGCGTTCGTCGCCCCAGGGCACCAGTCGCACCTGGTCGGCCGGGGAGCGCCCGCCGCCGAGCACCGCGGTGACCACCGCTTCCGGGCCGAGGATGCCCTGCACCCGACTCAACGCCCGGTGGGCCCGCTCCCGCTCCTCGCCGGTCTCCCCCCAGAGGCCGGACTGCAGGCCGGCCTGGGCGATCACCCCGTCCGGGATCAGCCGCAGCCGGATGATGCCGGCCGTCGGCCGGGCCGGTCGGGCACCGGCCCGGCCGTTGCTGCCGGAGAGCCACCCGTCGAGCTGCCAGCGCACCCGGTCGGCGATGGCCGCGGCGGTGAGCAGGCCGTCGTGCCGCCACACCCGGTGCAGCTCCTGCCCGTGCTCGGTGACCGCCTCGATGCCGAGCCGGGTGCAGGCCAGCCCGTGCCCGGCCAGCCGGTCGTGCAGTTGCTCGGCCAGCGCACGGGCGGCGAACGCCGCCGCATCGACCCGGTCGATCGGCTCGTCGTACTCGGCGGTCACCGTCAGGTCGGCCGGCGGCTGCCGGACGGCGAGCGGGCGGTGGTCCCGCCCGGCGGCCAGCCGGTGGGCCAGCGCGCCGTCGAACCCGAACCGGGCCAGCACGTCACCGGCCGGCAACGCGGCGAAGTCGCCGAGGGTCCGCACCCCCAGCCGGCGCAGCAGGTCGGCCAGCGCCGGCCGGGCGAGCGCCTCGACCGGCAACCCGGCCAGGAACTCCGGCGTCCCGCCCGGCGCCACCACCCGGCCGGCGCGGGCGGCCAGCCCCGCGGCGAAGACCCCGTCGGCGATGCCGATCTGGCTCTCCACCAGACACGACTGGGCGATGTGCTCGATGATCCGCTCGGCGGCCGCCTCCTCGCCGCCGAGGTAACGGCTCGGGCCCCGGGCGGCCACCGCGCAGGCGCCCGGGCGAACCACCTCGACGCCGGCGACCAGCTCCTCCACCGCGGCGACCACCGGCTCGAACGCCCGGGCGTCCCGGCTTGGGTCGTACTCCACGACGGTGAGCTGCGGGCAGCGGCCCTGCGCCTCCCGCTTGCGCAGCCCCCGGCGCACCCCCTCGGCGCGGGCCCGCTCGGAGCAGGCGACCACCCGGTTGGCGTGCAGCACGGCGACCGGGCCGGTGGCCGGCACCCCGTCGACGATCTCGGCGGCGAGCACCGGCCAATCTGGGCACCACAGCAGCAGGGTCCGTACCGGTGAGCCGGTCACCCCGGACCTCCCGGGCCAGGCTCGGCCGGAACGGCACCGCGCTCCGCGACCCCGGTCACGCCGGACTGACCAGGGTGAGGGCGCCCTGCCGGGCGGTGTCGGCGCGGACCCGGTCACCGGCCGGCGGCACCGGACGGGGCCGGCCGGCGAACGGCACGGCCGGTCGGCCCACGGGCGACAGCACCGTACGAGGGATCACCCGGGTGAGCTCGTCACCGGGGAGCCAGACCTTGATCTCCTTGGGTCGGGCGGCCGCCCCGCGCCCGCGCGCCGAGACGGTGACCTCCCGGCGGCGCAGCCGGCCCCGGCCCGCCCCGAGCCCTTCCCAGACCCCACGGACCACCTGCAACGTCACGTCCGCGCCGTCCCACCGGCCGTACGGGACGAGCACGCTGCCGCGCTGCCGGGCCCGGGCGGCCAGTCGGGTGGCGACCGAGGCGGAGACCGCAGCCGGCACGGCGGTGACCACGACATCCACCCCGTCGATCAGCGCGGCGACCACGGTGGCCCACTCGGGGCCGGGATTCGGCACCAGGGCCAGTCGGTCCAGGGCGATGCCCAGCTCGGCGGCCGCGCCCGCGCCGAACGTCGGCACCCCGACCACGGCGCACCACGAGCCGGCGCGGGACGCCTCGGCGAGCAGGGCCAGCACCAGCGAGGTGCCGCCACTGCGCCGAGGTTGACCGACGGCGACCGCGATGGTGCTGCCCCGACGCAGGCCCCGGTTGGGTAGCAGGCCGGTCAGCTCAGGCACCACCGGCAGCACCCGGTGGCCGCCCTCCGGATCGGGTGCGCTCGCCGGGCGTACCAGATCGGCCAGTGCGGCGGAACCGACCACCATGCGGCCCGCCATCGGACCAACCCCCCGTCGTTGCTGTGGATCAGATCAGGACCGGCACGCCGGGACGCCGGCCGCCCGGCTCCCCCCATCGGGCGGCCGGCGTCACGGCGGGGTCATGCGGCGAGGCCGTCCAGGGCCGGTTGGTGAGCCACACCGAGCGCGGTCTCCACCACCGTGACGAACTGTTCGGCCGCGCGGAGCAGGTCGTCTGCCTCCCGGGCGCTGACCACCCGGGGGATGCCGGCCTCGGCGGCGGCCCGCTTGCCGGCACCGGCGGCGAAGAACCGGGCCCACTCGTCGAGCTCGGGGGCGACGGCGCAGAGCAGGACCCAGACGCTGGTGATCCGGTTGCGGCGGCTCGGCGCGGGTCGGGCGCGGGCGGCGAGCAGGGCGGCCGCCGCGCGCAGCGCCGCCAGGTGGGCGGCCGCGTAGCGCAAACCGTCGGGTCGGGTCTGGCCGGCTTCGATCAGCCCGCGCCGGGCCAACGTGAGGAGTTGGGCGGGGGTGCGGTGCGGCAGCACGTGCGCCGGCACCGTCGGTGCCTGAGCCGGGTTGGTCGGCATGGACTGTCTCCTCCACGTGGCCGGGGCGTCGGCCGGCGCACTGATGCCGCCGATGAGACGCCGAGGTCGGGTGGTGCGGAGGAAGACGCACCGGGTGTGGCCGGCCGGGTGTGGATGCTTCCCCACACCACACCCGGCCGGCGTACCGGCGGGTTCGTCGCCCGCCGCCCGGGGGTCGTGGGCGGCGAGCGACGCTCCTGCCTGATGGGACCGGGCTCGCGACTGCCCGGAAACCCAGGTGCGGCCCGCGGAGCCACACCGCCCGGAGGTGGTGCCGCGAAACACCGCGCTCCGGCTGGTTGGAACGGGCGTTCGAGGCAATCGAACACTCGTTCTAACTGCTGCTGACAGTACACCTCCCCTCCGACGAAAATGCAACGTGTGACGCGCCGGCCGGTGCACCAGAGTGAACCCGGCACCGCGGACCGGGAAGAATGGCGGGATGCAGCCACACCCGAACGTACGGGCGGTGCAGGACGCGCTCACCGACGCCGGCGCACTCGACGGCGCTGGCCAGCCCAGCACGGTCCGCCTGCTGCCCGACGCGGTGCACACCGCCGCGGCAGCCGCCGAGGCGCTCGGCGTCCAGGTCGGCCAGATCGCCAACTCGCTGATCTTCGACGCGGACGACGCGCCGCTGCTCGTGCTCACCTCCGGCGCGCACCGGGTGGACACCGCCGGTCTGGCCGCGTCGATCGGGGTCACCCGGCTGCGCCGGGCCACCCCGGAGTTCGTCCGGACGCACACCGGGCAGCCGATCGGCGGGGTCGCTCCGCTCGGGCACCCGCGCGTACTGCGCACCCTGGTGGACACCGCGCTGGCGGCGTACCCGGAGGTCTGGGCCGCTGGCGGCGTACCGCAGGCGGTCTTCCCGACCACCTACGCCGAGCTGCTGCGGGTCACCGCCGGCACCCCGACCGAGGTGGCGTGAGCGAGCGAACCAGCAGGCACAGCAGCGAGGCGCTCGCGAAGCCGCGAAGCGGTGGCGTGAGCAGCGTCGGAGAGCTGGTCACCCTGCACGTGTGGCGGACGTCCCGCGGCGCGCTGCCCCGGGCGCTGACCCGGATGGCGGTGGACCCGGGCCGACTGCGTGCCCTCCCGGGCGTCCGGTTCGGCAAGCTGCTGGGCACCGGGACCGGCACCGGCTTCGGCCCGGGTGACGCCGACCTGACCCGGTGGGCGGCGCTGACCGTCTGGGACTCCCCCGCCGCGGCGGCCGGCTTCGACGACTCGCCGGTCGGGCGCGCCTGGGCGCGGATCGCCCACGCCCACGCCCGGGTCGACCTGCGCCCACTGAGCAGCCGGGGTGAGTGGTCCGGGCAGCGGCCGTTCGGCGAGCCGTCGGGCGGCCGGGTCACCGGGCCGGTGCTGGCGCTGACCCGGGCCCGGCTGCGGGCCCGCCGGGCGGCCACCTTCTGGCGGGCGATCCCCCCGGTGGCTGCCGCCCTGCGCGACGCTCCCGGGCTGCTGGCCCGGTTCGGCGTCGGCGAGGCGCCACTGGGTTGGCAGGGCACGGTGAGCGTGTGGCGCGACCCGACGGACCTGGTGGCGTTCGCGTACCGTCACCCGGAGCACCGGGCGGCGATCATGCGAACTCCCACCGCGGGCTGGTACGCCGAGGAGTTGTTCGCGCGGTTCGAGGTGCGCGACGTGGTCGGCGACCGGACGGTGCTCGGATGGGTCGCCGACGGCGACCCGGGAACGGTGAAGGGTGGACGGGCATGAGGTTGGTGCGCTGGACGCCGGACGATCTCGTCCGGCGGCTGGACGACGTGGTGACCGTCTACGGCGAGGCGATGGGTTACCGCACCGACCTGCTGGAGGCCCGGCGCGGCTACATCGCCACCCACGTCCGCCGACCCGGGTTCCGGGCCGTGGCCAGCCTGACCAGCGAGGGGCACCTCGCCGGCTTCGGCTACGGCTACCTGGGCGGCCCCGGCCAGTGGTGGCACGACCAGGTGCACCGGGCACTGGACGTCCCGACCCGGCAGCGCTGGCTCACCCACTGCTTCGAGGTGGTCGAGCTGCACGTCCGGCCGCCCGCGCAGGGGCACGGCCTGGGCGCCGGCCAGCTGCGCGCGCTGCTCACCATGGCCGAGGGCGACACCACGCTGCTGTCCACCCCGGAGGCCGAGGAGCAGACCTCGCGGGCCTGGCGGCTGTACCGGCGGTTCGGCTTCGTCGACGTGCTGCGCGACTTCCACTTCCCCGGCGACGAGCGACCGTTCGGCGTACTCGGTCGGGACCTGCCGCTCGAGCCACCGGCGTCATGACCCGGCGGGTCTCCTGGACGCTGCTCGCGGTCCTGGTGCTCGCCCAGATCTGCTACCCGCTCACCAGCGGCGCCACGCGGGCCGGGCTCACCGTGGCCACCGTCGTGCTCGGTTGGCTGCTCTCGGTCGGCCACGCGCTGCTCAGCCGGGGCCTCCGGGCCGCGGCGGCGCTGGTCGCGGTGGCCACCGGCGGCGGGTTCGCGATCGAGGCGATCGGGGTGGCCACCGGCGTGCCGTTCGGCAGCTACGACTACTCCGGGGAGCTCGGTCCCAAGCTGGCCGGGGTGCCGCTGATCATCCCGCTGGCCTGGACCTGGATGGCCTGGCCGGCCTGGCTGGCGGCGGTCCGGCTGACCGGCGGCAACGGGTCGACGGCTGGTGGCAACGGGTCGACGGCTGGCGGCAGCGGGTCGACGGCTGACCGGCGGGTCCGGCGGGTCGCGCTGGCCGCACTGGGGTTGGCCGCCTGGGACCTCTTCCTCGATCCGCAGATGGTGGCCGAGGGCTACTGGACCTGGCGGAACGCCACCCCGGCGCTGCCCGGCCTGCCCGGCATCCCGGTCAGCAACTACCTGGGCTGGCTGCTCTTCGCGGTGCTGCTGATGAGCGCGCTGCGCCCGCTGGCCGGCCTGACCGCCGAGCACACCGACCAGCGGGATCACCCGATGATCGCGCTCTACCTGTGGACGTACTTCTCCAGCATCCTGGCCCACGCGGTCTTCCTCGACCTGCCCGCCTCGGCGCTCTGGGGCGCGGCCGGCATGTCGGTGATCGCCGTGCCGCTGGCGGTGACCCTGCTGCGCGCCCGCCAGGCCCGCGACAACCACCGGGTGGATCACCAACCGCACCGGCCCGGCGTCGACGCGACCCGATGACCGTCCTGCTCGCCCTGCTGCTCGCCGTCGCCGCGCTGACCGGGCACACCTGGCTCAACGCCGCCCGCTGGCTGCGCCGGCCCACCGACCGATCGGACGAGGTCGGTGAGCTGGTCGCCGTACTGCTGCCGCTGCGCGACGAGGCCGCCCGCGTCACCGGATGCCTGCGCGCCCTACTCGCCCAGCGCGGCGTGCCCGGGCTGCGCGTCGTGGTCCTCGACGACGGGTCCACCGACGGCACCGCCGAGGTGGTCCGTGCGGTGGCCGGCGACGACCCTCGGGTCACCCTCCTCACCGGGGTCGCCCCGCCGCCGGGCTGGCTGGGCAAGCCGCACGCCTGCTGGCAACTGGCCACCCGGGCCGACCCGGCGGCCACCGCGCTGGTCTTCGTCGACGCCGACGTGGTGCTCGCCCCGCACGCCGTGGCGGCGGCCGTCACCGAACTGCGCGCCGCCCGCGCGACGCTGCTGTCGCCGTACCCCCGGATCGTGGTGACGACGGCGGCCGACCGGCTGGTGCAGCCGCTGTTGCAGTGGCTCTGGCTGACCTTCCTGCCGTTGCGCGCGATGGAACGCTCGCCGCGGCCGTCGCTGGCCGCGGCGGGCGGGCAGTTCCTGGTGGTGGACCGGGCCGGCTACACCGCCGCCGGCGGGCACGCCGCGGTCGCCGACAAGATCCTGGAGGACATCGAGCTGGCCCGGGCGGTCAAACGGGCCGGCGGGCGCATCGCCCTGGCCGACGGCTCCCGGCTGGCCACCTGCCGGATGTACGACGACTGGCCGCAGCTGCGCGATGGGTACTCGAAGTCGCTCTGGGCGTCGTTCGGGCACCCGGGCGCGGCGGCCGCCGTGGTGGCGCTGCTGCTCCTGCTCTACACCGCACCGCCGCTGGTCGCGCTGGCCGGCGTGGCGGCCGGCGCTCCGGTGGTGGCCGCCGTGGGTCTGGCCGGCTACCTGCTCGGAGCGGCCGGACGGGTGCTCACCGCCCGGGCGACCGGGGGACGGTGGTGGCCCGACGCGCTCGCACACCCCGTGTCGGTCGTGGTCCTCGGTTGGCTGACCCTGCGGTCGTACCATCTGCGAAAGCGTCGCCGCCTGACCTGGCGGGGCCGCCCGGTCAGCTAGGAGGGCGCGACATGGCGCGGATCGTGGTCGTCGGCGCCGGGGTGGGTGGCCTCGCCACCGCCGCCCGGCTGGCCGCCACCGGGCACCAGGTGACCGTCTTCGAGCGGGCCGACACGGTCGGCGGCAAGCTCGGCCGGTACACGCACGACACCCCGGCCGGGTCGTTCCACTTCGACACCGGGCCGAGCCTGCTCACCCTGCCCGAGGTCTTTCACGACCTGTTCGAGGCGACCGGGGCGAAGCTCGACGAATACCTCGACCTGGCCCCGCTGGACCCGATCGTCCGGCACGTCTTCCCCGACGGCGGCCCGGCGCTGGACTCCTGCACCGACCCGGTGGAGTTCGCCGCCCGGATCGGGGCCGCCTTCGGTGATCGGGCAGCGGCCGACTGGCAGCGGCTGTGGCGCCGGGCCGCACGGGTGTGGCACGCCTCCTCGCGGGACATCCTGCGCCGTACCGTCGACTCCCCCCGCGACCTCGCGTCGCTGGCCTGGCGCATCGGCGACCTGGCCGCCATCGCCCCGGGCCGCACCCTGCGCGGGCTGGGCCGCCGGCACCTGTCCGACCCGCGGCTGCGGATGCTGCTGGACCGGTACGCCACCTACACCGGTGCCGACCCGCGCCGGGCGCCGGCGGCGCTGGCCGCGGTCCCCTACGCCGAGCTGACCTTCGGCGGCTGGTACCTGCGCGGCGGGCTGGGTACGCTCGCCGACGCGCTGCTGACGCGCTGCCTGGACCTCGGCGTGGTCGTGCAGACCGGCGCCGCGGTGACCCGGATCGACGCCACCGGCGGCCGGGTCCACGGGGTACGCCTCGCCGGCGTCGCCGCGCCGGTGCCCGCCGACGTGGTGGTGGCCAACGTGGACGCGCTCACCGTCTATCGCGACCTGCTGCCGCATCCGCGCCGGTTGGCCGGGCTGACCGACCGCAGCCTGGCCGGTTTCGTGCTGCTGCTCGGCGTCTCGGGCAGCACCGGGCTGGCGCACCACAACGTCTTCTTCCCGCGCGACTACGACGCGGAGTTCGACGCGGTCTTCGGCGACCCGGGACGCGGCGTACGGGCCCGGCCGGCGGCCGACCCGACGGTGTTCGTCACCGTGGCCGACGACCCGATGGTCCGCCCGGCCGGGCACGAGGCGTGGTTCGTGCTGGTCAACGCCGCCCGGCAGGGCACCGCAGCGGGCGCGGTCGACTGGCGACGCCCGGGGCTGGCCGACGCGTACGCCGACCGGATCCTGGACGTGCTGGCCCAGCGCGGCGTCGACGTGCGCGACCGGTTGCTGTTCCGCGAGGTCCGCACCCCGGCCGACCTGGACGTGGCGACCGGCGCGCCGGGTGGCTCGATCTACGGCACCGCCGGTGGGCTGCTCCGCCCGGCCAACCGGGGCCCTGCGCACGGACTGTGGCTGGTGGGCGGCTCCAGCCACCCCGGTGGCGGGCTGCCGATGGTGACCCTCTCCGCGCAGATCGTCGCCGACGAGATCGGCCCGGCCTGGTAGGGACGTTGTTGACGCCTGCGGGCAGCGCGAGGTCAGCCGGCGTCGAGCAGCGCGAGGTCAGCCGGCGTCGAGCAGCGCGCGGCGGACGGTGGAGAGCAGCTGCCCCAGGCCGAAGCCGGCCAGCAGCACCCACACCGCGGTCGCCATGGTGATGGTGCCGGCGGCCAGGTCCGGCTCGATCAGCCCGGCCAACCCGGCGACCAGCAACCCGACCAGCGCCACCGAGACCCGGGTGGGGCGTTCGCCCACGGTCACCGCGCCGATCTCGCGCATGCCGGCGGAGATCGCTCGGGACCGGACGTACTCGTGCAGCCAGGACAGCGCGCCGCCCGCGACGACCAGCGCGCCCGGCGCGCCGACCAGCCAGAACGCCAGCAGCCAGGCCACCTCACCGAGCCGGTCGGCGAGCGAGTCGTAGACGTAGCCGAGCCGGGTGGTGCGACCGGTGGCCACCGCCACCGCCCCGTCCACGCTGTCGGCCACCGAGGCGAGCAGCACGAACAGCGCGCCGAGGAACGGCCCGTCCCCCGGCCGGGTCGCCAGCAACGGTACGCAGAAGCAGAGCAGCACCCCGGCCACGGTGACCGGGGTGGGGGTGACCCGCAGCCGGCCCAGCACGTACCCGACGTGGTACGAGAACCGCAGCCAGGCGCGCACCACCGGCGCAGCGGTCCGGGGGTCAAACCCGCCGTGCAGCCGCGCCCACGCCGTGGCGTACTGGTCCCAGTTCAGCTGTGTGCCCACCACGGATCAACCGTCGTGCCGGTCATCAGGTGTCGCGGACTTCCTGGTCACACCCGCGCGCCGGCCTTGAGGTTCTGCCAGACCTCGCGGGTCGCGGTGGACCGGTTGAGGGTGATGAAGTGGATCCCCGGCACGCCCTCGTCCAGCAGTCGGCGGCACATGTCGCTGGCCTGCTCGATGCCGAGCTGGCGGACCGCCTCGGGGTCGTCGGCGACCCGCTCGAAGCGCGTCGCAAGCGCCGACGGAAAGGGCGCCCCGGACAGCTGCACGGACCGCTCGATGGTGCCGATCTGGGTCACCGGCATCACACCGGCCAGGATCGGCGTGTCGCAGCCGGCGGCGGCGACCCGGTCGCGCAGCCGCAGGTAGTCATCGGCGTCGAAGAACATCTGGGTGACCGCGAACTCGGCGCCGGCCCGACACTTGCGGACGAAGTGCGCGGTGTCGCTGGCCACGTCGGCTGAGCGGGGGTGCTTGTACGGGAAGGCCGCCACACCCACGCTGAAGTCACCGGAGTCGCGCACCAGGCGGACCAGGTCCTCGGCGTAGTCCACGCCCTCGGGGTGGCGCACCCATTCGCCGCCCGGATCGCCCGGCGGGTCACCGCGCACCGCCAGCACGTTGCGGACGCCCACCCCGGCGAGCCGGCCGATCACGTGCCGTAGCTCGGCGACGGAGTGGTTGACCGCGGTCAGGTGGGCCATCGGCAGCAGGGTGGTTTCGGTGGCGATCCGCTCGGTCACCGCCACGGTGGTGTCCCGGGTGGAGCCGCCCGCGCCGTAGGTGATCGACACGAACGACGGGCGCAGCGACTCCAGCTCGCGGATCGCCTGCCAGAGCAGCCGCTCCCCCGCCTCGGTCTTGGGCGGGAAGAACTCGAACGAGAAGGTCGGCTGGCGGTCACGGATGAGCTCCCCGATCGCCGGCTGCGGATTGGGGAGTACCGAGGGAAGACCGAGCGCCACGACTCGACTCTAGCGGGCGGCGCCACCGCCACCCAGACGCTTCCCACGCCGGTATACGGATCGACAGGTCCGTGGGCGTATCCGGGCCCCGCCCGGCGACCGGCGGGGGCCCGTCCGCCCGGCCCGGCGGGCGCGAAGCCGTCGTACCCACGGGGTAGGAATGGGTGGCGCGGGAGGGGCGGCGGGGGCGGCCCGGGGGCACGCGCGGGGGTCAGCAGCCGACCGGTGACGCCGGTCCGTCCGCTCAGGCGGGCGGGTCGTCACCGCACCGACCCCCGCCGGGAGGACCGATGACCCCGTCCCCACCACCGCGCCCGCCACAGCTCGGGCCGCTGCTCGCCCTGCGCCGGTCGGCTCTGGGCTGGAGTCAGCAGCGCACCGCCGCCGAGTTGTGTACCGCCGCGGGGGTGCCGACGCTGAGCCGGCACGAGGTGTCCCGGTGGGAACGGCAGCGGCGTGTCCCCGGAGGGTTCTGGCTCGGCTGGCTCGCCATCGTGCTGGACGTGCCGCTGGTGGTGCTCGCCGAGGCCGCCGCGAGCACCCGGCGAGCAGGCCCGACGCGGGTCGGCGGGCCGGGGCGGGCAACCGTGGCCAGCGCGCGGCCGGTCGGGCGGACGGGTCCGGGCCGCGCCGCCGGGCGGGCCGGCGGGACTACGCGTGGCGGTGGAGCGCGGGCCATGACGACCGGCTAGCGTCGTGGCGTGACCCACGCTGCTCCCGTGTCTCCCGTCGACCGCGCCGGCCTGCGACAGCGGGTCGACAAGGCCCTCACCGAGTTCCTGGCCGGCCAGCGGGCCCGGTTGACCCGGGTGGACGACGCCCTGGTCCCGGTGGCGGAGGCGATCGAGGCGTTCGTGCTCGGCGGCGGCAAGCGGCTGCGTCCGGCCTTCGCGTACTGGGGCTTCCGAGGCGCCGGCGGGGTGGACTCCGACCAGGTGCTCACCGCCCTGGCCGCGCTGGAGTTCGTGCAGGCCAGCGCCCTGATCCACGACGACCTGATGGACCGCTCCGACACCCGGCGCGGTGAGCCGGCGGTGCACCGGCGGTTCGCCGCCCGACACCGGGCGGCTGGCTGGGGCGGCGACCCGGACGGGTTCGGTGACGCCGCGGCGCTCCTGCTCGGCGATCTCTGCCTGGTCTGGTCCGACGAGCTGCTGCACTCCGCCGGGCTGGACCTACGGGCGGTGGTCCGCGCCCGGCCCGTCTTCGACGAGATGCGCACCGAGGTCACCGTCGGGCAGTACCTCGACGTGCTGACCCAGGCCACCGGGGACACCTCGGTGGAGCGGGCCAGCAAGGTCGCCCGGTACAAGTCGGCGAAGTACACGGTCGAACGTCCGCTGCTGCTCGGCGCCGCACTGGCCGACGCGACGGCCGACGTGCGGACGGCCTATTCGGCGTACGGGCTGCCGTTGGGCGAGGCGTTCCAGCTCCGCGACGACGTGCTGGGGGTCTTCGGCGACCCGGCGCAGACCGGCAAGCCCGCCGGGGACGATCTGCGCGAGGGCAAGCGCACGTACCTGGTCGCGGCGGCCGTGGAGGCCACCGACGACGCCGGCCGGGAGCTGCTGCTCGGCCGGCTCGGCGACCCGGAGCTGGACGAGCAGGGGGTGGCCCGGCTGCGTGAGCTGATCTCCGCGAGCGGCGCGCTGGCCCGCACCGAGCAGCGGATCGTCACGCTCACCGACAGCGCGCTGGCGGCGCTGGCCGCCGTAGACCTGGACACCGAGGCCCGCCAGGCCCTGGTCGACCTAGCCATAGCCGCCACCCGCCGCGCCGACTAACCCCCCTCCCCCCTCCCCCCTCCCGGCTCGGGCCTCCCGCCCCGGTCGATCATGAAGTTAGCGGCACGACTCGCCGGTGCGGACGCCGCTAACTTCATGATCGACGCGGGGCGCGCGGGGAGGGCCGGGGGCGGGGTTAGAAGCCGAGGGCTTGGGCTCGGCGTTTGACTTCGCGGGCCTGGTCGCCGGAGAGGGCTGCGGCGGGGGTGGCTCCGGGGAGGGTCTCGTCCGGCTCGTAGAGCCAGCGCAGCGCGGCCTCGTCGTCGTAGCCGTTGTCGGAGAGCAGGTTGAGCACACCGGGCAGGTGCTTGAGCACGGTCTGGTTGGCCACCAGATCCGCCGGGATCCGCCGGATGCCGTCGCGGCGGACCGCCAGCAACTCCCGGTCGCGGATCATCTGGTGCACCTTGCTGATCGACACGTCGAGGCGCTCGGCGACGTCGGGCAGGGTGAGCCAGTCGGCCAGGTCGGCGGGTCCGGCGAGCGCGAGGCCGGGTACGGCCTGGTCGGGTATGGGTTCGGTCACCCGATCACCCTGCCACGCCACTGCCCGGACGAGCCACCGGCACCCCGGATGACCGGCACCAACCCGTCGGGACGGGGGCGGCGAACGCGGCGGGACGGACCAGGCCCAGCCCCGGCCTGTAGCATCCTGTTCAAACTTCGCCCCTTGGACACATAGACTCCCTGCCGATGGACACACAGGTCGCCGACACGTTGCTGGGCTCGCTTATCGACGGGCGCTACCGCATTCGCGGTCGCGTGGCCCGTGGCGGCATGGCGACCGTGTACACCGCCACCGACGAACGCCTCGAGCGCACCGTCGCTGTAAAGATCATTCATCCGACCCAGGCCCCCGAAGCCCGTGCCCGGATCGCGAACTTCGTGACCCGGTTCACCGACGAGGCGAAGACCATCGCCCGGCTGACCCATCCGAACGTGGTGGCGGTCTACGACCAGGGCACCCATGCCGGTCTGCCGTACCTGGTGATGGAGTACGTCCGCGGCCGCACGCTGCGCGACGTGCTGGCCGAGCGACGCCGGCTCAACCCGGACGAGGTGCTGGCCATCTCCGAGCAGATGCTCGCCGCGATCGCCGCCGCGCACCGGGCCGGCCTGGTGCACCGCGACGTCAAGCCGGAGAACGTGCTGGTCGCCGAGGCGCCCACCGGCGGCGTGGCCAACCTGGTGGACAGCGTCGTCAAGGTGGCCGACTTCGGGCTGGCCCGGGCGGTCGAGGCGAGCGCCGACGAGGAGCAGGGCAACCAGCTGATGGCCACCGTGGCGTACGTCGCCCCGGAGCTGGTCACCGAGGGTCGGGCCGACCCGCGTACCGATGTCTACTCGGCCGGCATCGTGCTGTTCGAGATGCTCACCGGTCGGGTGCCCTACGACGGGGACCGTCCGGTGGACGTCGCCTGGCAACACGTCGACCGGGACGTGCCGGCACCCTCGACGCTGGTGCCCGGCCTGCCGTCGATCCTCGACGACCTGGTTCAGCGGGCCACCCGGCGCGATCCGGGTGCCCGGCCAGCCGACGCTGGCGTGCTGCTGGCCGAGGTGCAGGTGGCCCGGGACGCCCTGGGCGACGCCAACAGCCGTACCACCGTGCTGCGCCGGGTGACCGACGAGCCGCCGGTCTCCCAGCCGACCATGATGGTCGCCACGGTCCGCCCGGCTGAGCGCCCTGCCTGGGCCCGGCTGCCCGAGGGCGGCAACCAGGGGCCGGGCCGGCGGCGGGCCGCCCCCGAGCCGGCGGAGGGGCTGTGGTCCCGGCTCGCCGAGCTGCGCAGCACGGTGATGGGCAACCCGCGGGGCCGGCTGGCCGTCGCGGCCGTGGTGGTGGTGCTGGGTCTGGTGGCCGCCGTCGGCGGCTGGTGGTTCGGCGTCGGTCGCTACACGGCCGCCCCGCAGTTGGTCAGCCTGAGCAACGCCGACGCGCAGGCGCGGGCCGACCGCGCCGGGCTCACCCTGGCGTACGGCGAGCCGCGCTACGACGAGAAGGCCCCGAAGGACAGCGTGCTGGGGCAGAGCCCGGCGTCGACCACCAAGATCGTCAAGGGTGGCACGATCACCCTGACCCTCTCCCTCGGCCCGGAGCGCTTCCCGGTCCCGGACGTGATCGGCAAGGAGTTCGAGCTGGCCGAGGCGGACCTGGTCAACGCGAAGCTGGTGGTGGCCAAGGGCACCGCCCGTTACGACGACAGCCTGCCGGCCGGGGTCGTGGTGGACAGCTCCCCCAAGGTGGGCGCCGAGGTCAAACCGGGCGCGAAGATCACCCTCATCCTGAGCCGGGGCCGGGCGCCGGTGTCGGTGCCGAACCTGGTCGGCAAGAGCCTGACCGAGGCCCGGACCACCCTGGCCCAACTCAACCTGGTGCCGGTGGAGACCTACAAGGACTCCGACAAGCCCAAGGACGAGATCCTGGGTCAGAGCCCGGCCGACGGCGCCGGCGTGGAGAAGGGCACCCAGGTCAAACTGGAGGTCAGCAAGGGCCCGCCGGCGGTGGTCGTACCCCGCGTGATCGACCTGCCCTGCCCGCAGGCCAAGCAGGTGCTGGAGAGCCAGGGCTTCCCGGTGGCGATCCAGTTCAACCCGAACGCCGTGGTCCGGTTCCAGAACCCCGGCGAGAACTCGCAGGTGCCGCCGGGCACCCAGGTCACCATCGGATGCTTCTGAGATGCCGGTGACCCGCTCCCGACCGGTCGGCGCACACACCCCCACCTCCGGTGGGCTGGCCAAGGCCGCCCTGCCGTACGTCGACGCGACCGGCGCCGAGGTGGTGCAGGTGTACGTCTCCAACTCGCGGGGCTGGGCGCTGCCCGCCGGTGACCCGACGCAGGACGTGCTGTTCCGCGACGGCTGCGCCGAGCGGGGCATCCCGACCTTCATCCACGCCTCGCTGCTGGTCAACCTGGGCTCGCCCACCCCGGCCACGGTCGAACGGTCGGCGCAGACGCTGGCGCACGCGCTGCGCCGGGGGGTTGCGATCGGCGCTCAGGCGGTGGTGTTCCACGCCGGCAGCTCGGTCGACGAGGGGCACGCCGAGGCGGCGATGCGACAGGTCCGCCAGGAGCTACTGCCGCTGCTCGACTGGGCCGCCGAGGCCGGCGGGCCGATGCTGCTGGTGGAGCCGAGCGCGGGCGGCGGGCGGTCGCTCGCCTCCCGGGTGGAGCAGCTCGGGCCCTACCTGGACGCGGTGGACCGGCACCCCATGCTGGGGGTCTGCTTCGACACCTGTCACGCCTGGGCCGCCGGGCACGACCTGGCCGTCGAGGGCGGGATGACGGCGACCCTGGACACGCTGGTGGCCACGGTGGGGGCGGACCGGCTGCGGCTGGTGCACGCCAACGACTCGAAGGATCTGTGCGGTTCCACCCGGGACCGGCACGAGAACATCGGCAAGGGCACCATCGGCGAGCCGGCCTTCGCCGAGCTGATGGCCCACCCGGCCACCGCCGGCGTCCCGGTCGTCGTGGAGACCCCCAGTGAGAAGCAGATCGGCCACGCCGCCGACATCGCCACCCTCACCCGCCTCCACCCCTAACCCCCACCCCACCCCGCCCAACCTGTTGATCAAGAGGTTTGCGTCATCCGGAGGCCGGAATCTGACGCAAACCTCTTGATCAACAGCGAGGACCGCGGGGTGGGGTCAGGCGGACAGGACGCTGGTCAGGACGGTGGTGGCGCGGCTGATGTCCGTGTCGTCGAGGCCCAGGTGGGTCACCAGGCGGGCGGTACGGGGGCCGAGCACGGAGATCAGTACGCCCTCGGCCCGCGCGGCGGCGGCCAGGGCGCGGGCGTCCAGCGCGTGCTTGGTCAGGTCCAGCGGGACCAGGTTGGTGCGGACTGCGGTGGCGAGCACGCCGAACGGCGCGACCGCCTCGGCGAGCCGGGCCGCCCTGGCGTGGTCCTCGGCCAGCCGGTCGACGTGGTGCGCGAGCGCGTACCGGCCGGCGGCGGCGAGGATGCCGGCCTGACGCATGCCGCCGCCCATCCGCTTGCGGATCAGCCGGGCGCGTTCGATCTTCTCCGCGCTGCCCACCACCAGCGAGCCGACCGGTGCGCCGAGGCCCTTGGAGAGGCAGACCGACATCGTGTCGAAGAGCCGGCCGTACTCGATCAGGGGCACCCCGTCGGCGACGTGCGCGTGCCAGATCCGGGCGCCGTCGCAGTGCAGCGCCACCCCCGCGTCGTCGGCGACCCGGCGCAGCGCCCGGAGGGTGGAGAGCGGGATCACCCCGCCGCCGCCTCGGTTGTGGGTCTGCTCGACGGCGATCGCGCGGGTGGGGACGGCGAAGTAGCCGTCCGGCCGGATCATCCCGGCGACCGTCTCCGGGTCGATGTCCGCGCCGACCGCAGGCCAGGTCCGCGAGGAGATCCCGCCGTACGCGGCCGCGGCACCGATCTCGTACGTGACCACGTGCGCGTCGGCGTCGCAGAGCAGCTCGTCGCCGGGCGACACCAGCAGTTGCAGGGCGATCTGGTTGGCCATCGACCCGCTCGGGGCGAACAGCGCCGCCTCGTGCCCGAACAGCGCGGCGACCTCGGCCTCCAGCGCGTTGACGGTCGGGTCCTCGCCGTAGACGTCGTCACCGACCTCTGCGGTGGCCATCGCCTCCCGCATGCCAGCGGTCGGCCGGGTCACCGTGTCGGAGCGCAAATCCACGAACATGTCAGCCACAGTTGTCCTTTCGGCTGCCGACTGCGGGGCTCGCAAGCTCACTCCTCGCGTCAGCCACGGAGCATCTCCGCTACCAGGAAGGCCAGCTCCAATGACTGCTGGGTGTTCAGTCGCGGGTCGCAGGCGGTTTCGTACCGGTCGGGCAGGTCGAGGTCCTCGATGCCCTGGGCGCCGCCGAGACACTCGGTGACGTCCTCGCCGGTCAACTCGACGTGCAGGCCACCGGGGTGGGTGTCCAGCCCCCGGTGCACCTCGAAGTAGCCGAGCACCTCGTCGACGATGCGGTCGAAGTGCCGGGTCTTGTAGCCGTTGGACGACTCGTGCGTGTTGCCGTGCATCGGGTCGCACTGCCAGACCACCTTGGCGCCGGCGGCGGTGACCTTGGCCACGATCGGCGGCAGGGCGTCGCGCACCCGGTGGTTGCCCATCCGGCTGATCAGGGTGAGCCGGCCGGGGACATTGTCCGGGTTGAGCTTCTCGCACAGCTCGATCGCCTCGTCGGGGGAGGTGGTCGGGCCGAGCTTGACGCCGATCGGGTTGGCGATCCGGGAGATGAAGTCGATGTGCGCGCCGGTGATCTGCCGGGTGCGCTCGCCGATCCAGAGGAAGTGCCCGGAGAGCCCGTACGCCCGGCGGTCGGAGACCCGGGTGAGCGCCCGGTCGTACTCCAGGGCCAGGGCCTCGTGGGAGCAGTAGAGGGTGACGGTGCGCAGCGCCTCGTCCTCGGTCATCCCGCAGGCCCGGATGAAGGCCAGCGCCCGGTCGATCTCCCGGGCGATCGCCTCGTAGCGCTCCCCGGCCGGGGAGTTCTTCACGAAGCCCTTGTTCCAGTCGTGCACCGCGTGCAGGTCGGCGAGCCCACCGGCGAGGTACGCCCGGAGCATGTTCATCGCCGCCGCCGAGTTGGCGTACGCCCGGATCATGCGCTGCGGGTCGGCGACCCGGGCGGCCGGGTCGGCCTCCAGCGAATTGATCATGTCGCCGCGGTACGCGGGCAGGCCGCGCGCGTCGGTGGGCAGCGAGCGGGGCTTGGTGTACTGTCCGGCGACCCGGGCCACCTTGACCACCGGCAGCGAGGCGCCGTAGGTGAGCACGATCGCCATCTGGAGCAGGGTCCGGGCGTTGGCCAGCAGGTGGCTCTCGGTGTTGTCGGCGAAGGTCTCGGCGCAGTCGCCGCCCTGGAGCAGGAAAGCCTTGCCCTCGCAGACCAGGGCCAGCTTCTGCCGGAGCTGATCCACCTCGTAGGGCGCGACGACCGACGGAACGGTGTCGAGCACCTTGCAGACCTCGGCGACCGTGGCCGGGTCGGACCACGGCGGGGTCTGCTCGCGGGGCAACTCCCGCCATCGGTCCAGGCCGAGGGCCGCGTCCTCGGCGGAGTCGACGGTCGGTCGGCTGGTCTGCAGGCCCGGGCTGCCCACCCCGGGATGGCTCAGCTGATGCCACTCATGGCGCATGACAGAAAGCCTACGGCGGCCGTCGGGGTGCCCGGGCGGCGAGGGTGACGGTTCCGGCTGTTGGGAGATCAATCCCAGCGGGCGCAGGTCAGGACGCGGGCGAGGGGGCGACGCCGGTCGGCGTCGCGGCGGCCGGGACGCCACCCGGCGCCTCCCCCGCGATGCACCAGTCGCCGCCGTCGCGGGTGACGGTGAACACCAGCGGTCGGGTGACCTTGCGCGTGCCGGCGGTGACCGAGACCGAGACGCTGACCTCCTGGCCGCGCGAGCCGGACCGGACATCGGTGATGGCCGCCTCGGGCACCTCGAAATGGTCCGCGAAGTCGCCGTTGGGGCCGGTGGCACCCAGGTCGAAGCCCTCGTGCAGCAGCGCGCAGAGCTGGCTGCGGCCGGCCGCGACATCCTTGGCGGTCATCGCGTCGAGGTACGCCTGCACCCGCTCACGGGACCGGGTTGCGGCCTCCTCGGCGGGGGCACGCTCAGGCTTGGCGGCCGGCTCATCGCCGCCGCCGCCGATCCCGCAGCCGACCAGGGCGACCGGCAGCAGCACCAGCCCAGCGGCGGTCGCGGCCAGCCTGCGGTGGGTCGAGCGCATGATCACCTCCGTCGACGGGGACATCGAGACTGCCGAGCCGCGAGTCTGCCACATCGGGGCCGGCCCGCCCAACGCCAGCGGCCCGGCCGACGCTGTGCGTCGACCGGGCCGGTCCGTCACGGGCGGGGAGGGACGGTGCGGCCCCTCCCCGCCGTGTGGGTGGTGCGTCGGCCCTCGGCTCAGCCGAGACCGCCCTTGATGGCGCCGATGAGCTCGCCGTTGCCGGTGTCACCGGAGAGCTCCCAGAAGAACGCGCCACCGAGGCCCTGGTTGTTCGCGTACGTCATCTTGCCGTTGATGGTCGACGGGGTGTCGTAGCTCCACCAGTTGTTGCCGCACTTGGCGTACGCGGTGCCGGCAACCGTGCCGGTGGCCGGGCAGGTGTTCTTGAGGACCTTGTAGTCCTCGATGCCCGCCTCGTAGGTGCCCGGTGCCGCACCGGTGGCGCTGCCGCCCGGGGCGGCCTGGGTGACGCCGGTCCAGCCCCGGCCGTAGAAGCCGACGCCGAGCAGCAGCTTGTTGGCCGGTACGCCCTTGCTCTTGAGCTTCTGGATCGCCGCGTCGGAGTTGAACCCCTGCTGCGGGATGCCGGTGTACGAGGTGAGCGGCGAGTGCGGGGCGGTCGGGCCCTGGGCGTTGAACGCGCCGAAGTAGTCGTACGTCATCGGCATCAGCCAGTTGAGACTGCCCATGGCCCCGGCGTAGTCGGTGGCGTCGATCTTGCCGCCGTTGCTGCCGTCCGCGGTGATCGCGGCGGTGACCAGGGCGTTGGAGCCGAACTTGGTCCGCAGCGCGCCGACCACGTTCTTGAACGCGTTCGGACCGCTGCTGTCACAGGTCAGGCCGCAGGCGTTCGGGTACTCCCAGTCGACGTCGATGCCGTCGAAGACGTCCGCCCAGCGCGGGTCCTCGACCAGGTTGTAGCAGCTCTCGGCGAAGGCGGCCGGGTTCTGCGCGGCCTGCGTGAAGCCGCCGGACCAGGTCCAGCCGCCGAAGGACCAGATCACCTTCAGGTGCGGGTTCAACTGCTTGAGCTTGCGCAGCTGGTTGAAGCTGCCGCGCAGCGGCTGATCCCAGGTGTCGGCGACGCCGTCGACACTGTCCGCCGCGGTGTACGCCTTCTCGTAGTCGGCGTAGCTGTCGCCGATGGAGCAGCGGCCGCCGGTGGTGTTGCCGAAGGCGTACAGGATGTGGGTCAGCTTGGCTGCCGAGCCGCTGGTCTGGATGTTCTTGACGTGGTAGTTGCGGGCGTAGACGCCCCACTCGGCGAAGTAGCCGACGACCTTCTTGGCACCCGGGTTCGGCGGGGGCGTGGTCGGCGGCGGCGTCGTCGGCGGCGGGGTGGTCGGCGGGGGCGTGGTCGGCGGCGGAGTGGTCGGCGGGGTGGTGCCTCCGCCGCACGCGGCGCCGTTGACGGTGCAGTTCAACGGCGCCTTGTAGGCGCCGGTGCCGTTGTAGCCCCAGCTGAACGAGGCGCCCGGGGCGAGACCGCCCGCCCAGCTCTTCTTGACCGCGACGTAGTGGTTGCCGCTGCTGGTCACATCGGCGTCCCAGGCGCTGCTGATGGTGGTGCCCGACGGTAGGTCGAACTCGATGCGCCAGGTGCTGACCGTGGCGCTCGACCCGTTGTTGACGGTCACCCTCGTCTCGTGACCGGTCCCCCAGTCCTGTGCCTTGGCGAACGTGGCGGTGACGGTGCCGGCGCCGAACGCGGTGGTCATCGGCACCGCGGTGAGGGTCAAGGCGACCACGGCACCGGCCCAGAGGGCCCGGCGGAGCGATCTTTTCATGAGGCGTCTCCCGAACTGTTAGGAAACTTTCCAAAAGAGATGGTGAGACGGTACTCAGCGCGTCATCACTTCGTCAAGATGTGCATGTATCGATTTCTCCTGGTGCGTGGAGTGCACCTGCTCCACCCGTCACCGGCGCCCCGTCGGCCGGCAAGTAGCCTCGAACCATGACCGTCTTCGACATCCCGATCGACGCTCTCAGCGGCGGCCCCGCCGACCTGGCCCGCTACCGCGGCAAGGCGCTGCTGGTCGTCAACGTCGCCTCCCGCTGCGGCCTGACCCCCCAGTACGCCGGCCTGCAGGCCCTCGCAGACTCCTACGCCGACCGCGGCCTGGTGGTGCTCGGCGTGCCCTGCAACCAGTTCGCCGGGCAGGAGCCCGGCAGCGCTGCCGAGATCAGCGACTTCTGCCAGGTCAACTACGGGGTCACGTTCCCGCTGACCGAGAAGGTCGACGTCAACGGCCCCAACCGGCACCCGCTCTACGCCGCGCTGGTGGACACCCCGGACGCCGACGGGCACACCGGGGACGTCCGGTGGAACTTCGAGAAGTTCCTGGTGGCCCCGGACGGCACGGCCGCCGCTCGGTTCGCCCCCACCGTCGAGCCCGGTGCCGACGAGCTACACGCCGCCATAGAGAAGCTGCTTCCCCCCACCCCCTAACCCACAACCCGACCCACAACCCGACCCACGGGCCGATCATGGACTTGTGGTGCCCGACGCGTCATGGTTCGCCGGATTCGTCCCCCGCCACAACTCCATGATCGACCGTGGGAGGGGCGTTAGCGCGCGACGAAGCGCCACTGGGGCACGTCGACCTTCGGGCGGTAGCCGAGCACCTGGTAGATCCGGTTGCTGGTCGGATTGGCCAGGTCGGTGTAGAGCGTGCAGGCGGCGGCGCCGGTATTCAGCGCGTACCGGCTGACGTGCGCGACACAGGCGCTGGCGAAGCCGTGCCCCCGCCACTTTGGCGGGGTGTACACGCCGCTGACCCGGACCACCCCCGCCACCGGCCGGCTCAGCCAGGCCGTCGCGACCGGCGTACCGGCCTGTTCCCACAGCCAGAGCAGGTCGCCGTGCGGCAGCCGGGCGTCGATCTGCCGGGCGGGGTCCACCGGCGGCCCGCCGGGCGCCGTCTCGGCGAGGAACGCGGCGGCCCAGGTAATCAGCAGGTCCCGGTCCGCGGTGGTGGCGGGTCGAGCCCGCCCGGGTACGCCGACCGGCGACCGGACCGCGGCCAGCTCGAAGATCCGCTGCGCCGTGCCGGGTACGGCCACCAGGTGGGCGCACTCGGCGTACCGCTCGGCGAACTCCCCGACGGCCGGAACCGGGCCGTGCACCTCGGCCAGCGGTGGCGCCGCCCGGACGAAGTGGTCGGCCAGTGCTCGCGCGGCGGCCACCGACACCGCGCCGAGCAGCGGCCCGCGCGGCGGGGTGTGCACCGCCACGCCCACCGTCGCGCCGCCGTCGACCACCCGGACGAACTGCTCGTCACCGGAGAGTGGCACGTCCCCGGACAGCCGGTCCGCGACCAGCGTGAGCAGTACGTTGTGCAGGACAGGCTCGCGGCGCAGCCAGGCGTCGGCTGCGGCGGTGAAGGTCGCGAGATCCTCGGTCAGACACTGCACGGACGGGATTCTGCGCACCGGTCGGCACGCCGGCAACCGGAATAACCCACCGCACCAGTCGGGAATGTGTCGCGGGTGGACGGAGTTGGGAACGAGCATGACAACTGTGGGACTGATCGGCAGTGGCCACATCGGTGGCAACGTGGCCCGGCTGGCGGTGGCCGCCGGGTACGACGTGGTGCTGAGCAACTCGCGCGGGCCGGAGACGCTCACCGACCTGGTCGAGGAGTTGGGCAAGCATGCCAGCGCCGGCACGGCACAGGACGCGGCGCAGGTGGGCGATCTGGTGGTGGTCAGCGTTCCGCTGAAGGCGTACCGGGCGGTGCCGGTGGAGCCGCTGGCCGGCAAGGTCGTCATCGACACCAACAACTACTACCCGCAGCGCGACGGGAACTTCCCGGAGCTGGACTCCGGCGAGATCACCAGCAGCGAACTGCTCCAGCAGCACCTGCCGGAGTCCCGGGTGGTGAAGGTCTTCAACAACATCTTCTTCAAGCACCTGGCCGCGCTGCCCCGGCCCGGCGGCGCGGCCGACCGCAGCGCCCTCGCGATCGCCGGCGACGACGCCGCCGCGAAGGCCGAGGTGACCGCCTTCCTGGACCGGATCGGCTACGACGCGGTGGATGCCGGGTCGCTGGCCGAGGGGTGGCGCTACCAGCCGGACACCCCGGCCTATGGGACCATCTACTCCGCCGACCCGACCAACTGGGAGCACCCGGCCCAGAGCGACGCCGAGAAGCTGCGCACCGCCCTGGCCGCCGCCACCCGCTGACCACCACCGCCGGGCGGGCCGCCCTCGGCCCACCCGGCGACCGGTCGGCTCCGCGCAGTTCTCATGGGGACCGGCACTCTTCTCCCAGCCATTCGACGCGCCACTCCGAGAGACGGAAGAGGTTGGCCAACTCGTCCCGGTCCTTGGCCCAGTAGTCTCCGCCGCCGGAGGGATTCGCCAGGTCGTCGACCAGATGGACGTAATACCCGCCGGTGATCTCAGCGTCAAAGTGGACGTGAATGAGGTATCCCTCGTTCTCTCCGGTCACTATTCGGCCGTACCGGTCAAGCGGAATGTCCGACACCTCGCGCAGCCTCCCCTATCGGGTGGTCGTGCGGAGGGCGGCGGCGAGTTCGTCGTCGTAGTTGGCGATCGGCTGGCCGTCCGAGGCGTACGCGATGAGCCGACCCTGCGCCATGCTCGCCGACCGGAACGAGAACGTCCGGGTCCCCGGATACGCGTCGAGCAGGGGGATGGCCCGGGGCGCCCCGCCTGGCGCGGAGTAGTACTCCAATCGGGCCACCTGCGGGGAGACCACGCCGTTGACCCGTACCTTGGTCTTCTCGGCGCGGGTGCCGAAGGTGACCGGCGCGTCGGTGCGATAGGCGGCGCACTCGACCGGGCCCCGACAGACGAAGAAGTACCGCGGGTTGACCACGTCGTCGAGGTTGTACGCCTTGAAGGTCGGGTCCGCTCCGGCGGGCAGGGGTTGGACGGCGAAGAACGCGACAGCCACCGTGGCCGCGATGCCCACCCGCCACCAGGCTCGCCCGGTGGCCGGCCGCCGGTTCGTCCGGGCGGCGGCGACCGCGACGCCCCCGAAGCCGGCCAGGCACAGCAGGCACACCCCGACGGCGCGGGCGTTCTCGAACAGGAACTGCACGCCCGGCCGCGTCGATACCGGGCTGAGGACCGCACCCAACGAGACGACCATCGTGCCGAGCAGCGCGGCGCCAGCGGCCCGCTGGGTGACGCCGGACGCGCCGATCAACAGCATCGCGGCGAGCACCGGCCACACCTGGTGGTGGGTCCAGGACACCGGGGACGCGGCCACGGTGGCGCAGCCGACGAGCACCGCGCCGTGTGCGGAGCGGCCCTGCGCCGTCAACTGCCGGGCCCGCAGCAGCGCCGCCGCGCAGATGAGCGCCACCAGGCCGGCCCAGAGCAGAGGCAGCGATGCCTCGTCGACACCGACGCGCAGCAGCATCCCGTGCAGGGACTGGTTGCCCAGCGACGCCAGGTTGCCGATCCGGGAGGTCTGCCGCACGGACTCGGTCCAGTAGGTCCAACTCTCCCGGGGTAGCACGATCGCGGCGAGCCCGGCGCAGGCCACGAACGTCGCCGCCGCACGGCCGGCGTCGCGGTAGCGGCCGGTGGCGAGGAAGTACACCACGAACAGCAGCGGGGTCAGCTTGATCGCCGCGGCCATGCCGACCAGCACCCCGCGCAGTCGGGGTGGGACGACGCCCATCCCGTCGAGCAGAGCCATCAGCACGATGAAGATGCTGACCTGGCCGAAGCGCAGGTTGCTCTGCACCGGCGCGGAGAGCATCAGCACCGTGGCCGCCACCGCCACGACGAGCGGGCGCCGGGACCGTCGGGCGGTCAGCGCGACGCCGACCGTCCCGGCGATGGCGACGACCGCCGCGCACGTCGCGACCAGCCAGATCCCCTGCAGTACGCCCTCGCTGACGGCGGTGATCGGCCTCAGCACGAGCGCGGCGAACGGCGGATAGGTGAACGGGCCGCCGTTCTCCGCCTTGTACCCGTACAGCGGCCGGCCGGAGTGCAGGTCGGACAGCGCCCCGTAGTAGATGTGCAGGTCGGAGAGGCGGTCCTCGCGCCGCAGCACGAGCACGCAGGACAGCAGCGCGACGACCACAAAGGCCGCCCACGCCAGCGCCACCCGGCGATCCCGCATCGACCGAGAATAAGGGACCGCGACGACCGGCGGCGGCCCGCCAGCGCCGCGTCTGCCCTCGGGAGAACGGATGCCGCGCGGCGCGTCCCGATCCCTAGCATCGGCTGATGGGAGCGACGAGCACACCCGCGTACGACGCCCACGCGGACTGGTACGAGGACTTCATCTCGGCCGGGGGTGGATATCTCCGGCGGGTGCACACGACGGTGGCGGACCTGCTGGGCGCGGGCGAAGGCCCCTGCCTGGACATCTGCTGCGGCACCGGCGCGCACGCCGCCGTGCCGGCGAGTCTGGGTTGGACACCGGTGGGCGTGGACCTGTCCGGCGGGCAGTTGCGGCACGCCTCCGGGCGGCTGCCGGTGACCCGGGCCGACGCTGTCGCGCTGCCGATCGCCGACGCGTCGCTGCCCGCGGCGATGTGCGTGCTGTCCAGCACGGACGTACCCGACTACCCGGCCGTGCTGCGCGAGGTCGCCCGGGTGCTACGCCTTGGCGGGCGGTTCGTGCACGTGGGCGTGCACCCCTGCTTCGTGGGGGCGTTCGCGGACTGGAGCCAGCGGCCGAGCGTCGTCGTGGACGAGCGGTACGCCGACCGGTCACGCAGCTTGGCCAGTTGGAACACCAGCGGTGTCCGGGTGCGGGTGGGCGCCTGGCACGTGCCACTCGCCGACCTGCTCAACGCGACGGTGGCCGCCGGCCTACGGCTGGTCCGGGTCGCCGAGGCTGGCCCGGGTGGCGTCCCGGATCTGCTCGCTTTCCTCGCCGTCAAGGACTGACCGGCCCGTCACGCACTCGGCACGGGTGACAAAAATCCGGCGACATCCCCGGGGCGACTTGCGTGATGGTCCCGTACACGGGACTCTGTCCGTGGGTTGCCGCCCGCTCACCGAACGTGCCTCGGAGGCGACATGCACACGCTCCGTACCGTGCCCCGCCGGCTGCTGGCCGGCGCTGGCGCGCTCCTGCTCGGCACCACCCTCGCCGCCGCCGGCACGCCGATGCCGGTCAGCGCCGCGACCGGCGCGGCCACCGTCGGATACGTCCGGCTCGCCCATCTCTCCCCCGACACCCCGGCGGTGGACGTCTACCTGGCCGCCCCCGACGCCGCGAAGCCGCAGGTCTTCCCCGGGGTCGGCTATGGCGTGGTCTCCGACTACCTGGAGCTGGCGCCCGGCCGGTACGCGGTGGCGATGCGCGAGGCCGGCGCCCCCGCCAGCGATCCCCCGGTGCTCACCACCGAGGTCGCGGTGACCAGTGGCGACGCGTACACGGTGGCCGGCGTCGGTCGGCACGCCGACCTGGGGCTGCGGGTGCTCAACGACGACCTCAGCGCGCCCGCCCAGGGCCGGGCCAAGGTGCGCGTCGTGCAGGCGTCGGTGCGGACCCCGGTGCTCGATGTGGCCGCCGCCGACGGTCCGATGATCGCCAACGGCGTCCAGTTCGCCACCACCACCGCCTACCAGCAGGTCGAGCCGGGTAGCTGGCGGCTGAAGCTGACCGGCGCCGGTGGGCCGAGCACCGACACCGAGGTGCAGCTGACCCGAGGCGTGGTCTACTCGCTGCTGGTGCTCGACGCGAAGCAGGGCGGGCTCACCGCCGAGCTGCGCCGCGACGCTGAGGGCGGCACCGTCGTACCGGCCGGTGGCGTGGACACCGGCGCCGGCGGCACCGCCGGGACCGGGCGTGGCGCGTACCCCCTGGTGGCCGGCGGGCTGGCCGCGGCGGCCGTCGCGGTGAGCCTGCTGCTGTGGCGCCGGCGGCGGCGCACGACCTGGTGAGCACCGGGCCCGACCTCGCGATCCGACGGCACCGCGACCGCCGGGTGCCGCTGGCCGCGCTGGTCGCGGCCGGCGCGGCGCTCTGCCTGGCCGCCGGTACCGGGGTCGGGCTCGCCACCACCGGCCCGGCGCTGCCGCCGCCGTCGGCGAGCTGGCAGCCGGGCTGCGCCGACGACTGCCCGTCGCCCGCCGCCGTGCCCGCGCCGCAGGGCCCACCCACCCGGGTACGCGTGCCGCGGATCGGCGTCGACTCGACGCTCACCGTGCTGGGCCTGGACCGGGCCGGCGCGCTGATCCCGCCGACCGACTTCGAGACCGCCGGCTGGTACGGCGGCGGCCCGGCCCCCGGCGACACCGGCCCGGCCGTGCTCGCCGGCCACCTGGACTCGCGGCGCGGCCCGGCGGTCTTCGCGCGGCTCGGCGAGCTTCGTCCGGGCGACCGGGTGGAGGTGTGGCGTGGCGGGCAGCGACTGTCGTTCCGGGTGACCGGGTCGCTGCGCACGCGCAAGGACCAGTTCCCCACCGCCGTGGTCTACGGCCCGACGCCCGGCGCAGAGCTACGCCTGGTCACCTGCGGCGGCGACTTCGACCGACGGCGCGGGCACTACCGGGACAACGTGGTGGTGTTCGCGGTGACCGACGCCGCCGGCCCGGTGCTGCCGGACTCCGCCGCGGGTTGAGCACCCGGTCGCCGGCCCTGGCCAGTGCGCACTCAGACCGGGCGGCGGCCGGCGAAGCCGCACTCGGCCCGGTGGTACCAGCGCACGTCGGAGTCCCCCTCCAGCCAGCACCAGAGCACGGCGCGGCCGGCCCGCTCGCCGGGGAAGTCGAGCAGCACCGGTGCGATGCCCTTGACCTGGATGTCGTGCTGGTGCAGCTCGTCGACGACGCCGTGCAGCCGGGCCTCCAGCCCCTTCACCTCGGCCAACCCGCCGAGCGCGCTGACGCCGTGGTCGGTGAGGTCGGCGCGCAGCTCGGCCAGGTCGGCCCGCAGCCGGATCAACTCGTCGACACGCGGCTGCAGGGTGGCCACCAGGTGCCGGGCCTGGGCGAGTGTGAACACCGGGCCAGTATGCGGCACCCACCCGGGCGTGCAGGGCCCCGCGACGGGCGACAGTCTCAGTCGGCCTGGGCGGCCAGCTCGCGGGCGCGGTCCCGGGCAGCCTCCAGCGCCGCCAGCATGGCCGCCCGGACGCCGTGCTTCTCCAGCTCGCGGATGGCGGAGATGGTGGTGCCGGCCGGCGAGGTGACCGCCTCGCGCAGCTTGACCGGGTGCTCGCCGGAGTCGCGCAGCATCACCGCGGAGCCGATCGCGGTCTGCACGATCAGCTCGTGCGCCACCTGCCGGGGCAGCCCGAGCAGGATCCCGGCGTCGATCATGGCCTCGACCAGCAGGTAGAAGTAGGCCGGACCGGAGCCGGAGAGCGCGGTGACCGCGTCCTGCTGCGACTCGGGCACCCGGATCGTCTGGCCGAGGGGCTTGAACATCTCCTCCGCGAGGGCCAGGTGCGTCCCGGTGGCGTACGCGCCCGCCGAGATCGCCGTCATCGCCTCGTCGACCAGTGCCGGAGTGTTGGTCATCACCCGGACCACCGGGGTGCCCTCGGGCAGCCGGCGGTTGAAGAAGCTGGTGGGCAGCCCGGCGCAGAGCGAGATGACCAGCTTGTCGGCGGGCACCTTGGGGCCGATCTCGTCCAGCAGCGCGGCGGCGTCCTGCGGCTTGACCGAGACCGCGAGCACCGCCGCCTCGTCCACCGCGGCCAGGTTGTCGACCACTCGGACGCCGTAGCGGGCGGTCAGCTCCTCGGCGCGTGCCGGTCGGCGGGCGGTGGCCAACAGCCGGTCGACCGGCCATCCCGAGCGCAGCAGCCCGGAGAGCATCAGCTCACCGATCTTGCCTGCGCCGATCACCGCGACCGTGTGCACACCGGCGGACATCTCGGTCGTACCCCCTCGCGTCGGGTCGCGGCACGGCGGACCCGCAGGCCCACCGCGCCGTCGACCGTCGATCAGCTGCCGAAGAAGACCTCAGCCTCGGCGTACCGCTCCAGCGGCACGGTCTTCAGCTCGCGGGTGGCCTCGGCCAGCGGCACCCGGACGATGTCGGTGCTCTGCATCGCGACCATCTTGCCCCAGTCACCCTCGTGCACCGCGTCGATGGCCTGCAGGCCGAGCCGGGTGGCGAGCACCCGGTCGAAGGCGGTCGGGGTGCCACCGCGCTGGATGTGACCCAGCACCACGGTGCGGGCCTCCTTGCCGGTCTTGGCCTCCAACTGCTCGGCCAGCCACTGGCCGATGCCGCCGAGGCGGACGTGACCGAACGAGTCCAGCTCCTGGTTGGCCAGCACCATCTGGCCGTCCAGCGGCTGGGCGCCCTCGGCGACCACCACGATCGGGGCGTACTGGTGCTGGAAGCGCTTCTCGACGTAGCCGGCCACCTGCTCGACGTCGAACTGCCGCTCCGGCAGCAGGATCACGTTGGCGCCACCGGCCAGGCCGGCGTGCAGGGCGATCCAGCCGGCGTGCCGGCCCATCACCTCGACGACCAGGGTGCGGTGGTGGCTCTCCGCGGTGGTGTGCAGCCGGTCGATGGCCTCCATCGCGATGTTGACCGCGGTGTCGAAGCCGAAGGTGTAGTCGGTGGCGCCCAGGTCGTTGTCGATCGTCTTCGGTACGCCGACCACGTGCACGCCCAGCTCGTAGAGCTTGGTGGCCACGCCGAGGGTGTCCTCGCCGCCGATCGCGATCAGGGCGTCCACGCCCTGCTCCGCGAGGTTGTCCTTGATCCGCTCGACGCCGTTCTCGATCTTGAACGGGTTGGTCCGGGACGAGCCGAGGATGGTGCCACCGCGGGGCAGGATGCCGCGGACGTCGGCGATGTCGAGCGGCCGGGACAGACCCTCCAGCGGGCCCTTCCAGCCGTCCCGGAAGCCTACGAACTCGTGACCGTAAGTGGCGACGCCCTTGCGGACGACCGCCCGGATGACCGCGTTGAGACCTGGGCAGTCGCCGCCGCCGGTGAGCACGCCGATACGCATGATCCGCTCATCCTCCTGGAGCATCAGGTAAAGCCCGATATGCCCCAGGATATGTGTCAGGTCAGACCATCGGCGCCGTTGCCGGCCCGGGGCGGGCCGTCACTGCGCACTGTAGTCGGCCTGCCTGTGCGGTGACAGCGCGCCCCGGGTCGACCGGCCACCTCTCGCGGGTCAGAACGTCACCTCGTGGTTCTCGCCGGCCTCCGGCGGCCGGCCCGTGACGGCGGCCCTGGCGAAGCCGAGCAGGTTGACCACGGTGCTGCTGGGCGAGTCCCAGTACTCGGCGGAGCTGGCGTGCACCTTGATCATCGTCAGGCCGGAGGTGTCCAACCCGTCCGGAAACCAGGCCTTGAGCACCGGGCTCCAGAGCCGGTCCGCGCGGGACCGGTCGAACCCCTCGTTGGCGGTGCCGGAGATCGATACCCAGGCGTTGTGCCTCTGGTCGGAGAAGGCGACGTTGACCTCCGGGTTCACCCGGATCTGGCGGACCTTGGCCGAGTCCGCGGAGGCGAAGAACCACAGGTCGCCGTCGAACTCGGCCTCCTGCAGGCCCATCGGCCGGCTCACCTGCCGCCCGTCCAGGGCGATCGTGGTGAGCATGCAGACCCGCGCGGCCCGGGCCAGCTCGGTGACTCGGGCCCGGGCCTCGGCGGCGCTGGTCGACTCGTTGCTCATGGCACTCTCCCTCGGCTCGACTCGTCGAACCGGTGCCCTGGACAGAACCGGTCAAACCTCCGCCGGTGCGGCCGTCACCGGTCGCCGCTCAGCGGGCCGTCATCGCCCGCCAGCGGGCCAGGTTGTGCCGGGCGTCGACCAGGGCGTCGTGCCGGGCCGCGTCCGCGTCCGGCAGGGTTGGCCGGCCACGGTCGTCCCAGAGCTGCCGCAACTCCTTGGTGAATCGGGGGATCTCCCGGGGCAACGCCGGCATCGCACCCCAGAGCTGGGCGAGCACCACGTGGTCGTACGCGGCGAACCAGGCCCACAGCTCCAGCTGCTCCCCCGGCCGGTCCCGGACCGGTTCGACCAGGAAGTCGTACAGGTCGTCGCGGATGCGCTCCCGCGAGCGCCAGGCCCGGTCGGCCGGCGACGGCAGCTTGTCCAGCACGTTGCGCCGGACCCAGGGCACGGCGCGGGAGTCGTCGAACTCGGTGGAGACCGCGTAGAACTCGCGGCCGTACTCGTCGACGACACCGATCGAGACGAGGTCGACGGTCTGGCCGTCCTCGATGAACTCGCAGTCGTAGAAGTAGCGGTAGACCATTCCGGCCATCCTCGCCCACCGCCACGCGGCGCTGACCGGCGGGGCCGGCGGACGGCCGCGGGCCGCGCCGGCGAAGACCCGTGCCGCCGGCCTGGATCTGCACCCCAGAAAGCGGTACGCCGCAGCTCGGGACGGTCACGGAAGTGCTTCGAGGGGTGTACAGCAAGCGACCGGACCGTCATGATCTGATGTGTACCGCTACCGGACGCCGAACCGGTGTCAGTTCACCTTGTCGGGGCCATCAGGTTCGCCCGGTGAGCGAGTTGTGGTCCTTTACCGGGGAGGGGTTGGCCCGTGGAGGTTCGCCTGCCGGAGCCGGGTGACGCGCTCACGGGTGTCGAGATGTTCGCTGGGCTGGAGCCCGAGGTGCGGCAGCGGGTCATCGCCGCCGCCGTCCCGCGCACCTACCGCAAGGGTCAGTTGCTCTTCGTGGAGAACGACCCGGGCGAGTCGTTGATCGTGCTCCGCCGGGGCGCGGTGGCCGTCTTCCGCACCGCACCCACCGGCGAGCGGGCCGTGCTGTCGGTGATCCGTCCACCGGACGTGCTCGGCGAGGTCTCCCTGCTCGACGCCTCCACCCGGTCGGCCTCGGCCGAGGCCATTGAGGACTGCGCGGCGCTCGCGCTGTCCCGGGGGGCGTTCATGGAGCTGGTGCACTCCAACCCGCGCATCCTGGACGCGGTGATGCGCTCGCTGGGCGGGCTGATCCGCCGGCTCACCGAGCAGAACGCCGACCACGTCTTCCTCGACCTGCCCGGTCGGGTGGCCAAGACGCTGGTCCGGCTGGCCGGCGAGAGCCAGGCGCCGATGATCACCATCGAGCTCAACCAGAGCCAGCTGGCCGAGATGGCCGGCGGCTCCCGGCAGAGCGTCAACCAGGCGATCGGGTCGTTCGCCAGTCGTGGTTGGCTGCGCACCGAGGGGCGCCGGATCGTGGTGACCGACGTGGCCGCGCTGCGTCGACGCGCCGGCATGAACGACCGCTGATCCCGCCCGACGGGCGACGCACCGAAACGGACACGACGCGGCCGGGTCACCCGTGGGTGACCCGGCCGCGTCGTCGCTTCACCAGCGCTGAGTCAGACCCCGGAGCTGCCGGGACCGGCCCACTTGTCCGGGCCCTTGCCGTCGCCGCCCGCCCCGTGGGACTGCTCGATGACGATGCCCTCGGCCTGCAGGGTGGCGAGGGTGGCGGCGTCGACGTCCACCGACTCACCCGCGGAGTGGCTGACCCCGTTGCCGTCGGTCCAGTCGCTCTCCAACTTGACGTACACCATTGACCTGTCCCCCTGTGCTCGCTGAACGACATGTGGCTGCCTGAATCTAGTCCGTGAATGCCCGGGTGGACTGTCCACAAGCCAACAGGCCGGTACCCGACAGCCGCGTCGGCGTTGATACTTCCACTGACGGGACGCGGTGCGCGTCCGCCTGTTCGTCAGTGGAGGATGTCATCGCCGCGCAGTGTGGGCGCTGTGGACGCACGGCCGCCGACGGCGACCGCTTCTGCGGTGGCTGCGGTGCCGAACTGGGCGCCGTCTGCCCGCACTGTCTGCGTCCGCTCGCCTCGGACGTCACCTTCTGCACCTCGTGCGGGTCGCCCAGGCCGGGCGCGGACCGACCGGCCGCGGTCACCCCGCAGGAGGATCGCCGCCGGGTGAGCGTGCTCTTCGTCGACCTGATCGACTTCACCCCGTACGTCGAACGGGCCGACCCGGAGCAGGTCCGCGGCATGCAGACCGGGTTCTTCTCCGCCGCCCGCCGGGTCGTCGGCCAGTACGGCGGGGTGGTGGAGAAGTACATCGGCGACGCGGTGATGGCGCTGTTCGGCGCCCCGATCGCCACCGAGACCGACGCGTTGCGCTGCGTACGGGCCGGGCTGGAGCTGCAACGGGTGCTCACCCGGTTCGCCCCCACCGGCAGCACGGAGCTGCGGTTCCGGGTCGGGGTAGCCACCGGCGAGGCGCTGGTCGACGTGGCCGCCGCCCGCGACGGCGGGCAGGCGATCGTGGCCGGCGACGTGGTCAACACGGCCTCCCGGATGCAGTCGGTCGCGCCGCCGGGCGGGGTGCTGGTCTGCGGCAGCACGCACGCGCTGACCAAGGACGCGATCCGCTACGAGGAGCAGCCCCCGGTCACGCTGCGCGGGCGGTCGTCGCCGACCGAGGTGTGGCTCGCCCTGTCCCCGCTGCGCCGCCAGCCCACCGACCGGGAGCCGGACACCACGCCGCTGGTCGACCGCGAACACGAGCTGGGCATGCTGGTCAACGCCCTGCACCGGTCACTGCGCGACAGACTGCCGCAGGTGGTGACCATCTTCGGCCGAGCCGGCATCGGCAAGAGCCGGCTGCTGCGGGAGCTCTACCGGCACACCGGTCGGCTGGTCGACGAGCCGCTGACCTGGCGGACCGGGCGGTGCCCGCCGTTCGGGGAGAACGTCACGTTCGCCGCGCTGGCCGACATCGTGAAGTCCGAGGCCGGCATCCTGGACACCGACCCGGCCAGCAGCGCGGCGCAGCGGCTGACCGCGGCGGTCGGCGAGCTGATCGGCCCGGGCGAACGGGGCCGGGTGGTGGACGCGCTGCGACCGCTGGTCGGGCTGCCCGGCACACCGTTGCCGGCCGAGGAGGCGGAGTCGGCGTGGCGGCGCTTCCTGCTGGCGTTGGCCGCCCGCCGCCCCACCGTGCTGGTCTTCGAGGACCTGCACTGGGCCGACGACGCGATGCTGCGCTTCGTGGAGCTGCTCGGCGCGGCGGCCCGCGAGGTGCCACTGCTGCTGCTCTGCACCGCCCGGCCGGAGCTGGTCGACCGGGACCCGAGCTGGGCCGGCACCATCACCGGCTCGGTGACCATCACCCTGCCGCCGCTGCGCGACACCGGCATCGCCGCGCTGTACGCGCACATGTTCGGCCAGGCGGCGTTCTCCGCCGACATGCTGAGCCCGCTGATCGAAGTGGCCGGAGGCAACCCGCTCTACGCCCACGAGTACGTCCGGATGCTGATCGAGCAGGGCGCGCTGCGCCAGTCCGGACGGGGCTGGTCGCTGGACAAGCAGCTCGAACTGACCATGCCGGAGAGCGTGCACGCGGTGATCGCCAACCGGGTGGATCTGCTGGACGCCAAGGACCGCGCCGTGCTGCTGGCCGCCTCGGTGGTCGGGGTGCAGTTCTGGCCCGGCGCGGTGGCCGCCGCGCTGGGGCAGCCGGTCGAGTCGGTCGAGCGCTCGCTGCGTCGGCTGGAGCAGCGCGACTTCGTGCACGAGCAGGCGGCGTCGACGATGGCCGGGCAGGCGGAGTTCCGGTTCCGGCACGTGCTGGTGCGCGACGTCTGCTACCAGCGGCTGCCGCGCACCGAGCGGGTGGCCCGGCACGAGCGGGCCGCGGACTGGCTCGACGCGCTGTCGCACAGCCGCGACACCGATCTGGCCGAGGTGCTCGCCCACCACCGCTGGGCGGCCCACGAGATCGCCCGCTCGCTCGGCATGCAGGTCCGCCGGTACGCCGGGCCGGCGCGGCAGGCGCTGCACCGGGCGGCCCGCCGGGCGTACGCGCTGCACGGGTTGGACGCGGCGGCCAGCCACGCGGGCCGAGCGCTGGGCCTGGCCGACGACAGTGACCCGCTGGGCCGGCTCCAGCTGGAGCTGCTGAGCACCGAGATCTCGTTCTACCGGGACGGCAACGGGTTCCTCTCCGGCGGTGGGCCGGAGCAGGTGCACGCGCTCGCCGACCGGTTGCTGGCACACGGCGACGACGCGTGCGCCGCCCGAGCGTGGACGCTGCTCGGCCAGGCCGCCTGGCTGCGCGCCGACCGGAGCGACGCGCTGGCCTGCCTGGACCGCGCGGTGCAGCTGTTCGAGCCGCTGCCGGACACCCCGCAGAAGGCCGACGCGTACGCCGAGCTGGCCCGGTTGCACATGCTCAACTACGAGCGGGACCCGGCCGTGGCGGCGGCCGACACCGCGGCCGAGATCGCCGAGCGGCTGGGCCTGACCGAGACCCGCACCAACGCCCGGATCACCGCGGCCACCGCCCGCTACCAGTCCGGCGACCGGGTGGGACTGGACGAGTTGCACGCGATCGTCGAGTTCAGCCGCGCCAATCAGCTGCTCGCGCTGCCCCGGGCCACCCAGAACCTCGCCTGGGCGATCAGGGAGGAGGGCGACTGGCTGCGCTCCAACGCCCTGCTCTCGGCCGCGCCGGCCCGCACCGCCAGCGGCCAGACCCTGACCACCAGCTACTCGGCGGAGGCGATGCTCGCCTGGTTCGACGGCGACTTCGGCCGGCTGCTCGCCGCGGCGGAGGCATTCGTGGACACTCCGACCGGCAGCTGGGACATGCAGGTACGGGGGCTGCGCTGCTGCCTGCTGGTGCTGCGCGACGACGAGGACCCGGACGACGTGGCCGCCGCCCTGGACACCGCACGGCGCAGTGGGTTCCACCGCCTGCACTGGACGATGCTGGGCATGGCCGCGCTGTGCCGGGCGCTGCAGGACCGCGCCGACGAGGCGGCGGAGCTGATCGAGGAGTTGGACCGGTCCTGGTCGGCGGTGCCGGCGCTGGCCAGCGGGGAGTGGATCGCCGCTGCCGCGTACGCCGCCGCCCTGGCCGGCCGGACCACCGCGGTTCGGGTCCGGGCGATGCTGGACCGGGTCGGCCACCGTACCCCGTGGTCGGAGGCGGCGCTGCGGACCGTGACGGCCGCCCTGGCCGCGGTCGACGGCGATCACCGGCGCTCGGCCGAGCTGCACCTGGCCGCCGCCGAGACCTACGGCCGGATCCCGGACGCCAGCGACCGGGTGCTGGCGCTGGCGTTCGCGGCGGCGGAGCTGACCCGTGCCGGTGACCCGGCGGCCGCCCGGGTGCCGCGCGCCGAGGTACGCACCTTCGCGCTGCGCAACGACGCCCCCGGGCTGCTCGCGCTCGCCGGCCGGCCGATCAGCCCGACCGGGCCCGCGGTGGCCTGCTGAGGCCGGGTCAGGCGGCGACCGGTGCGGGGACGGGCTGCTTGAGCTTCTGCGCGTAGATGTCGACGTACTCCCGGCCGGAGAGCTCCATCAGCTCGTACATGATCTCGTCGGTGACCGCGCGCTCGACGAACCGGTCACCGGACAGACCGGCGTAGCGGGAGAAGTCCAGCGGGGCACCGAAGCGGATCTTCACCCGGGCGACCTTGGGGATGAGCTTGCCCGGCGGCTGGATCTCGTCGGCGTTGAGCATCACCACCGGCACCACCACCGCGCCGCTCTCCAGCGCGAGCCGGGCCACGCCGGTCTTGCCCCGGTAGAGCCGCCCGTCCGGGGAGCGGGTCCCCTCCGGGTAGATGCCGGCCACTCCCCCGGCCCGCAGCACCTGCAACTGGGTGTCCAGCGCGGCGCGGGCGGCCCGGCCGCCGGAACGGTCGACCGGGATGGTGCCGGTGCCGACGAAGAACATCTTGGTCAGCCAGCCCTTGATCCCCTTGCCGGTGAAGTACTCGGCCTTGGCCACGAAGGTGACCTTCCGCGCGGTGATCAGCGGCGTGAAGATCGAGTCGGAGAAGGAGAGGTGGTTGCTGGCCAGGATCACCGGACCGGTCGCCGGCACGTTGTGCAGGCCCTCCACCTGCGGGCGGAAGATCAGCTTGAGCAGCGGACCGAGGATGACGTACTTCAGTAGCCAGTAGAGCACCGGCGTCCTTTCCCGTGATGTGCCCGCGACAGCGCCAAGCCCGGGAACGCCGCCGTCGCCGACGAGCCTACGAAGCGCGGGCCCTGACCACAACGGACGAAGGTCGGGGCTGACGCACCGGACCGGGCCGGGTCCTCACCACCACAGCGCGTTGGCCGCGGTCAGCAGGGTGGCGACCGCGTAGTCCGGTGTCTGGGCCAGCATCACCGCCCGCCACAGCCGGCTCTGCGGGTTCCACCGGTGCTCCGGCAGGTACCAGACCACCACCATCTTCACAGCGTGCACAGCCGCCATGAAGAGCGGGAAGAAGATCACCCAGTCGCCGATGTCGAACGCCAGGTCCTTCACCCGCTCGCTGGCGAAGACGGACACCGGAATCACGACCACCATGGTGGCGGCGAACGCCACACCGCTCAGGATGAACCAGGCCACCGCCCGGGTCACGTGCCGCAGGCCGAGGTCCTCCACCTCGTCCCCCGGCAGGCCCGCGGCCTCGATCACCTCGGCACGCCGCTCCTCGGGCGTCTCGCCGTCGACGTCGAGCACCCTGGCGACGGGACCGGCCAGCCAGCAGGTGACCCTCATCGCCAGATCCATCCCGACCCCTCGATGCAAACCCGTGACCGACGATGGGCCAGCTACTCGCCCTGCTCCCGCTTCCACTGTAGGTAGTGGCGGTACAGCCTCTCTTCCCGCCTTCGCTTGCGCTTGTGCAGCACCCGGGAGGCGATGAGGAGCACGGCACCGCCGCCCAGCATCAGGTAGCCGATGATCCGGTCGTCGGGGACCTTCGGGGCTGTGCTGAACAGCAACCCCAGAAGGGTCGAGCCCAGGCCCAGATAGAGGGTGATCCCGGGTGGCGTCTGCCGGTATTCGAGGTGATGACGGTCCGCGAAGGTCTGGAGCTGCGGCGGGACGTCCAGTTCCTCGTAGTCACCACCAGCCACGTGCACCTCTCCAGTCGCTGAACGGGCACCGCCCGTCTGGATCCGGGGGTTCCAGACGGTACGCCATGGAATCGCGGCACAGCCGCCACGGCGCCCGTACGCTCGGCGACGCCGACGGGTCGACTCCTGCCGGCGAGGTGCTGGACAGCTCCATCGGGTAAACCCCTGTTAGCACTTGTTGAGCAAGAACGGACAAAGAGCCCTGCCGCGACCTGCGGCACCGGCTCTGACTTTGGAAGACGCGACACAACGCACTCCCGGAACCGGCCCCTGACGTGTCACGATTCAGAGCACGGCGTGCGGACGGACGTCGAGGGGGCTGGGGCGGCCGCGCCGAAGGCGCGTTGAGGGAGGATGTCCGGGTGTCAGCGGGTGGGGCCCGCCGGGGACGGCGGGACAACGGGCTCGACGCGAGTGAGTACGCCGTCGTGGGCGACGTCGATCCGCGCGTCGGTGAGCACCTGCTCGACGTGCTGGCCGCTGGTGGGATCGCCGCCTACCTGCAACCCTCCGCCGACCTCAACCCGGTCACCCGCACCACCACCGTGCCGGCCCGCCCGGTCGACCGGCTCTACGTCGACCGCTCGCACCTGACCACCGCACGCGACTACCTCACCCAGCTCTCCGACGAGACCGCCCCCGAGCAGCCGCCGGCCCGCGACGAGCCGGACATCGACGCCGAGTGGACCCGGATCGTGGCCGGCTTCCACAGCACCGCCACGGTCGGCGAGCGCCCGTGGCCAGCCGCGGAGGACGTGGAGGAGCGGGACGAGCCCGCCGCCGGTCCGCTGGCCCGTTCCGGCACCGACGAGGCCGGCCCGACCGCGACCGACGTCCGCCGGCTGCCGTCCGCCACCGACATCTCCGGGATCTCGATCGGGCGTGGCACCCGCCCGGACGAGCCGTCGCTGCTGGACGGGCTGGACACCTTCGGTGCCGACCTGCCCGACGACGAGGACGAGGACGAGGGTTACCACCCGCCCCCGCCACCGCCGCTGCCCCGGTTCTCCAAGTACGCGGTGGTCGGCGTGCTCGCGGTGGTCGTCGGGTTCGTGCTCTTCCTCTTCCCGTCGCTGCTCCCGGTGGACCGCTCGGCGGTCACGCTGTTCGGGTTCACCGGCATCCTGGCCGGTTTCGTCACCCTGATCTGGCGGCTGCGCCCCGGTGACGAGGACGACGACGACCCGGACAACGGCGCGGTCGTCTGACTCCGGCGGGCCACCGCCGACCGCATCCCGGGACGACGACGCCCCGCCCCGGGCGTAACAGTGGTGTAACTTACTGTCAGTAGGAATACCGCTGTACGTCACTTCCCCCGCTGACTGACCGGTTTTTCCTTGCTCGCGGCGGTCAGCCCTCTGCTGATCGGAATGCCCGAGATGCGACAGAGTTCCCTCGTGGTGGTGGCCAACCGCCTCCCCATCGACGACAGCGTGGCGCCCGACGGGGCCTGCGAATGGCGGCGCAGCCCGGGAGGGCTGGTCAGCGCGCTGCACCCCCTGCTACGGCACACACCGGCGACGTGGGTCGGCTGGGCCGGCGGCACCGGGCCGGCACCCGCACTACCGGACGTGGACGGCGTCCGGATGCTCAGCGTCGCGCTCAGCCACGAGGACCTGCGCGACCACTACGAGGGGTTCGCCAACGCCACCCTCTGGCCGCTCTACCACGACGCCGTCGAGCAGCCACAGCACCACCGCCGCTGGTGGGAGGCGTACCAGCGGGTCAACCAGCGCTTCGCCGAGGCGACCGCCGAGGTGGCCGAGCAGGGCGCGGTGGTCTGGGTGCAGGACTACCACCTGCAACTGGTCCCCGGCCTGCTCCGCGCGCTCCGGCCGGACCTGCGCATCGGGTTCTTCCTGCACGTGCCGTTCCCGCCGCCGGAGTTGTTCATGCAGCTGCCCCGCCGGGCCGAGCTGCTGCGCGGCATGCTCGGCGCCGACCTGGTCGGCTTCCAGCGCGCCCAGGCGGCGCACAACTTCGCCCAGCTGGTCACGAAGGTGCTGGAGCTGCCGGCCACCGACCGGCGGATCGGAGTCGACGACCGGGTGGTGCGCATCGGCGCGTTCCCGGTCTCCATCGACACCGCCGAGATGGCCGCGCTCGCCGCCCGTCCCGACGTGGCCGCCCGTGCCCGCCGGCTGCGCCAGGACCTCGGCGACCCCCGGCAGGTCATTCTCAGCGTGGACCGGATGGACTACACCAAGGGCATCGAGCAGCGACTCAAGGCATACAGCGAGCTGCTCGCCAGCGGCGACGTCAAGGTCCGCGACACGGTGCTGGTGCAGGTCGCCATGCCGAGCCGGGAACGCGTCGGCCAGTACCAGATCCTGCGCGAACGGATCGAGCGCGAGGTGGGCCGGATCAACGGCGAGTTCGGCCGGGTCGGCGAGCCGGCCATCCACTACCTCACCCAGCCCTTCGACCGGGCCGAGCTGGCCGCGCTCTACCGGGTCGCCGACGTGATGGCGGTGACCCCGCTGCGCGACGGGATGAACCTGGTCGCCAAGGAGTACGTCGCCGCCCGGGTGGACGACTCCGGCGCGCTGCTGCTCAGCGAGTTCGCCGGCACCGCCGCCGAGCTGCCCCAGGCGTACCTGGTCAACCCGCACGACCTGGAGGGGCTCAAGCAGGGGTTGTGCGCGGCGCTGCGGGCCAGCCCGGCCGACGTCACGGAACGGATGCGTGCCATGCGCGCCTACCTGCACCAGCACGACATCCGGGCCTGGGCCCGCTCCTACCTCAGCGCGCTGGACGAGAAAGGTGCCGTGGTCGGCCGCCTGACCAGCACCGACGGCAACCCGGACGAGGCCGCCCGGGTGCCGCTGCCGACGAGCCGGGCCACCCCGGCCACGCACCGCGCCGGCGGCTGACCGGCGCGCGCCTGCCCAGCCGGTCAGGTCGCTCAGTGCGCCGCGGGCTCCTTCTCCAACCAGTCCAGGATCGCGTCGATCGGCTCCGCCCAGCGCGCGTCCAGCATCAGGTCATGCCCCATCCCCGGGAAGAGCAACGGGGCCGACCCGTAGTGCCTTGCCACCCCGGTCAACGCCGACGTCGGCACCACCCGGTCATCCGGGCTGCCCAGCACCAGCACCGGCGGCGCACCCACGGCCGGTTCGGCGTCCGGCGCACCCAGCAGCGCCCACTGTGCCCGCCGCCCGGCCCGACCGAGCCGGGCGACGTGCCGCCGGGCCTCCTCGTCGGGGAGCTCGCGGCTGAACAGCTGGCCGCGGCTGAGCCGCAACGGGCCGCCGAACACCGCCGGCAGCGTGCCGGCCGGATTGCGGCGCAGTGCAGCGCCCAGCACTCCCCAGCCGCCGAAGACCGGCGCCACCAGCACCGCGCCCCGCGCCGGGTAGCGGGCCAACGCGTGCGCCACCACCAGCGCCCCGGCGCCGTGCCCCACCAGCACCGCCTGGCGCGGCAGGCCCGCGGCCACCTGGACCACATCATGGGCGTACGCGCGCAGCGTCGCCTCCGGCGCCGGCTCGCTGCCGCCGTGCCCGCGCAGGCTCATCGCGTACGCCGGGAACCCCCGCGACGCCGCGTGCCCCAGCCAGTGCTCGGCGAACGCCCACGCGCCGTGCCCGAACCCGGGGACGAAGAGCAGCGGCGGGCGCCCCTCCTCCAGCTCGGGAGTAGCGCTGAGCACCTCACGCCGGGCCGGCCGAACCGGACGGGACCACTCCCGGCCCCGCATGATCCGCAGCTCACTCATCAGGCCGACCTTTCGTTCGCGACTGCGGGGCTCGCAAGCTCACTCCTCGCGCTCACTTGCCCTCCAGGTCGTGGAGGGCGCGCTCGACGGCGCGCAGGTAGTCGGCGTGACCAACCTCGAACCAGTGCCGGCTGCTCTCCTTGACCTGGCCGGAGTAGCGCTCCCCGGCCCGGTCGCGCACCCGCTGCGCGAACGCCGCGGCCCGCTCCGGGCGGTCCCGGCGGGCCTGGAGCAGCCGGGCGAAGAGCACCGTCTGCCAGTGCGACAGGGTGAACATCCCGGAGTCCGGTTGGACCAGGCCAGCCACCGCCAGCGTCGGATGCCCGGGGGTGAACGCGTTGAGCCACAGCGTCGGCCGGCCGGCGCCGGCGCTGTCGCCGAACACCGACGCGTCGAGGAACTCGAAGCGCGGCAGGTAGCCGGTGGCGAAGATGACCAGCTCAGGGTCGATCTCACGGCCGTCGGCCAGCTCCACGGCGTACGGGTGGAACCGGGCGACGTCGGGCACCGGGCCGATCGCGCCGTGGCCCACGTAGTAGACGAGCTGGCTGTTCGCGATCGGGTGCGTCTCGTACACCCGGTGGTCGGGCTTGGGCAGGCCGAAGCGGGTCAGGTCGCCGACGGTCAGCCGCAGCGTCCAGTGGTAGAGCCACTGGCGCACCCGCAGCGGCACCCGCAGCGCCAGCAGGGTGTCGTTGACCTGGTCGGCGGGGCGGCCGAGCACGTACTTCGGCGCGTACCAGTAGCCGCGCCGGGTGGAGTGCCAGCAGCGCGACGCCTGCTGGGCGGCCTCGACGGCGATGTCGCAGCCGGTGTTGCCGGCGCCGACCACCAGCACCCGCTTGCCGCGCAGCTGCGCCGGGTCCTTGTAGGACGAGGCGTGCATGATCTCGCCCCGGAACTGCTCCAGCCCCTCGTAGCGGGGCAGCTTGGGTGACCAGTTGTGGCCGTTGGCGATCACCACGGCGGCGTACTGGGAGGTGCGCTCCGGCCCGTACCCGCCGGTGGAGCGGGTGGTCACGTTCCAGCGGTCCCCCGCAGCCGGCTCGACCCGGATCACCTCGGTGCCGAACCAGATGTGCGAGCGCAGGTCGAAGTGGTCGGCATACCGCTCGAAGTACGAGAGCAGCTCACTGTGGTGCGGGTAGTCCGGCCAGGAGTCCGGCATCGGGAAGTCGGGGAACTGGGTGAACGGCTTCGACGACAGCAGGTGGGTGCTGGCGTACACCGGGCTGCGGTCGTGCCGCCAGTTCCAGGCGCCGCCGATGCCGGTCTCCCGCTCGTAGCAGTCCACGCCGAACCCGTGCTCGCGCAGATTCTTGATGGCGGTCAGGCCGCTGGCCCCGGCGCCGATGACGCAGACCGTGTCGCCCCGGTCGGAGACCGGGCGATCGTCGCGGCTCAGCGCGGACGGGGTCGCCTCCGGGTCGGGCCGGCCATGGTCGGTGGAGGTGGACACCGGGACATCTCCTTTTGTGCGGCACACGTGCCGGTCGCCGCGAAATCCTCTCCACAACGGAGCCGGATGTCCAGCCCCGGCGCGGGCCGGATCGACGGGTCGGGCCGGTGCGGGGTCAGTCGGTGGTGGGCAACAGCAGGTCGACCAGGACCGGGAAGTGGTCGCTGGCCCGCCGGGTCTGGGGGGTGTCCACCACGTCGTAGTCGACCACGGTGATCCGCGGGTCGACGAAGAGCGCGTCGATGCGGCGGCGCGGGTCGGCGCAGGAGTAGGTGAGCCGGTCCGCCTGGTCGGCCGCCACCGCGGCGTCGGTCAGCCCGCTCGCCACGGTTGCCCAGGCCGGCCCGTCCGGGCCCTCGTTGAGGTCGGCTCCGGCCACCACCGGGCCGCTCGCCGCGTCCAGCCCACGCTTGAACTCGGCGGCCTGCCCGGGACGCTCGGCCGGGTCGGTGGACAGGTGCGAACCGGCGAGGGTGAACCGGGCGTCGCCGACCCGGCAGTCGGCGTACGCGGCGCCGCGCAGGTGCCGGCCCGGGGTGAGCGGGAAGCGCTGGCAACGGGTGCCCCGCACCTGGACCCGCAGGCTCGTCAGCACCAGGTTGCCCAGCGCGGGCAGCCCACCGGCGGCCACCACCAGGCCGAAGGACTCGGCCAGCGTGGCGGACTTCTGCCGCCACCGGAACCGGCGCGGCCCCTCCTGCACGATCACCACGTCCGGTGTCGCGGCCCGGACCACCGCCGCCAGCGCGGCGGTGTCGTCGCGCTGGCCGTGGATGTTGTACGACACCACGCGCAGCGGTACGCCGGCACCCTGACCCATCCCGGCCCGCCTCAGATCCGTCGGGCCAGGTCGGCGGCGCCGATCACCCCGGCGCTGTTGCCCAACTCAGCCGGGAGCACGTCGGCCACCGGCAGCCGTCCCCGCTGGGAGAGCGCGTCGAGGTACGAGCGACGCGTCGGGCCGAGCAGCAGGTCACCGGCGTCGATCACGCCGCCGCCGACCACCAGGGTCTGCGGGTCGAGGATCTGCGCCATGTCGGCGAGGCTGGTGCCCAGCCACCGGCCGATCTGCGCGAACGCCTCGGCGGAGACCGGGTCACCGCCCTGCGCGGCGGTGGTCACCATCGGGCCGGTGATCGCCTCGGCCTCCCCGCCGGCCAGCTCCAGCAGCGCGGTGGCCCGGTGCGGTTCCTGCCGGGCGCCGGCCCGGGCGAAGCGGACGAGAGCGCTGCCGCTGGCGTACTGCTCGATGCAGCCCAGCCGACCGCAGCCGCACTGGTGTCCGTCCGGCACGGCCAGCATGTGGCCCAGCTCCGCGGCGACGCCGTGCGCGCCGCGCATCAGCTCACCGCCGAGCACGATGCCGCCACCGACACCGGTGCCGATGGTGAACATGATCATCGAGTCGTCGGCGGCCCGGGCAGCGCCGTACCGGAACTCGGCCCAGGCGGCCACGTTGGCGTCGTTCTCCACGATCACCGGCAGGCCGACCGCCGCGCTGACGTACTCGCGCAGCGGCTCGTCCCGCCAGGCCAGGTTAGGGGCGAAGAGCACCGTCGAGCGGGTGGCGTCGATCCAGCCGGCCGCGCCGATGCCGACCGCCTCGATCGTCCGCCCGGCAGCCAGCTCGCCGACCAGCTCGATGATGACGTCACGGGTCTTGCCGACGTCATCGGCGGGAGTGTCCCGTCGGGTCTGCACGAGGACCTCGCCGGTGTCGTCCACGACACCGCCGGCCACCTTCGTGCCACCGACGTCGACTCCGATGGTCAGCGTCACCGCTGCCGCTCCCCTCTGCTGTGCTGTCCGGCCCGCGCACCGACGGCACGCCGGTCCGGGTCGTAGGTTCCCGCGCTCAGGCGCGGTCGCCCGGCTCGTGCGCGTCGGTGTCGTCGGGCACCCGCGAGGCGGGCACCACGGGTCGATTGGTCGGTGCCGGTGCGGACACCGGCCCGGCCTCGTCGACGGGTGGTGCGGCGGCCGGGGCGGATGGGTCCGCCGTCCGGGTGGCGGCCGACCAGACATCCCGCTCCGGCGCCGGCTGAGAATCATGCCCGGTGCGGGTGGCATCGCGCCACACGTGATCGTCGTCGGCTCCGGCGGAACGGTCTGCCGGGGCGGGCTCCGGGACCTCGGTGCCGGTGCTCGGGCCGGCGGTCGGGTCGGGCCCCGGCCGGGGTGGCGCCGGTGGGCTGGCGGCGGGCGGCTCGGCCGGGGCGAACGCGCGCAGCAGACTGGCGACGCCCGCCGCGAGGTCACCGGCGCCGGTGGCCAGCCGTTCGGCGAATTCCGGACTCGGGTCACGCAATGCGGCGATGCCCCGACAGACCGGGCAGATGCAGCATTCAGCCGTGCCGGTGGCGAAACCGCCGCCGGCACCGGACCGACCGTCCGGGGCGGCACTGTGACCGAGGACACCGGCCACCATCCCGCCCAGCGGGCCCCACGCGCCGCCCGCCGACCCGGCCGAGGCCAGCCGCGCCCCCGCGAGCAGGGTGGCGACCAGCCGCTCCGCCTCTTCCCGGGCCGAACCCGGATCCGTTCCGCCCATGGTCGGCTCCTCTACCGTGCCGCCGGACGCGTCAGTGCGCCGCACCGGGTGCTTCTACCCGGCGCTTGAGCTGCTTCAACGCGGTGTCCATGATCATCTTCTCGGCTTTGCGCCGAAACATGCCGAGCATTCCCACGGACAGCTCGACCTCCAGGGTGTAGGTCACCGTGGTGCCGCCGTCCGCGTTACCCACCAGGTCGTACGAACCGCGCTGGCTCTTCTGCATCTTCGAGGGGGCGACCAGGTGCCACTCGATCCGGGACAGGTCCTCGGCGTATTCGTAGGCGAGCACGTACTCGTCGGCCATCACGCTAGCGTCGATGGTGAAGCGCACCTGGCTGGCGTAGCCGTCCTCGTACTCCTCGATGACCTCAGCGTGGCGCACCGCCTCGGTCCACTCCGGGTAGCGGGCGAAGTCGCAGATGACCGCCGCCACCCGGTCCGGTGCGGCGCCGATGATGATCGACTGGGTGGAGGAGTCCGCCATGGGGGGAGGCTACCCGGCGGGCATCGCGCACGCGCCGCGCCGCCCCCGCCGCGCGCCGGACCACCGCGCCACGACCGTACTGGGCAGCCTGCCTACTACACCCGCCCCGGCGGCCGGGTAGGTTTCGACAAAGCCGACGCCCACGGTGGCGGCCGGTCCGGCCAGTGTGAGCACGAGGGAGTGCAGGTGCGCGAGTTCTCCGTTCCGCCGATCGTCACCGTCGGCGACGCGGCCAACCTCACCGATCCGGTCTGGAAAAACGCCGAGGTCGCGCCGGACGCCGTCCAGTTTGCCCGCGCCACCCCGGCCGCCGACGGCACCGGCACCAGCTGGTCCGACGTGACCTGCCTTCAGTTCCGTGACGAGGTGGTCGCGGTGGCCCGCGGCCTGATCGCCGCCGGGATCCAGCCGGGCGAGCGGGTCGCCCTGATGAGCCGGACCCGCTACGAGTGGACGCTGCTGGACTACGCGATCTGGGCGGCCGGCGCGGTCACCGTACCGATCTACGAGACCTCCAGCGCCGAGCAGGCCGCCTGGATCCTCTCCGACTCCGGCGCGGTCGCCGCGGTGGTGGAGACCGCCGACCACGCCGCCCTGGTGGCCGGCGTCCGGGACCGGCTGCCCGAGCTGAACCAGGTCTGGCAGTTCGACCTCGGCGCGGTCGATGAGCTGGTCACCACCGGTGCCGCGGTCGAGCTGACCGAGGTGGACCGGCGACGCGAGGCGGTCCACTCCGGCGACCTGGCCACCATCATCTACACCAGTGGCACCACCGGCCGGCCCAAGGGCTGCATGCTGACCCACCGCAACATGTACGCCGACATCGCCAACGCGGTGCCGGTGCTGCCGAACCTGTTCAACGCCGGCGCGGCCACCCTGCTCTTCCTGCCGCTGGCGCACGCCTTCGCCCGGCTGATCCAGATCGGCGTGGTGCAGGCCCGGGCCACCATGGGCCACTGCGCGGACACCAAGAACCTGGTCGCCGAGCTGCAGGGGTTCAAACCGACCTTCGTGCTCTCCGTACCCCGGGTGTTCGAGAAGGTCTACAACGCGGCGAAGCAGAAGGCCGAGGCCGACGGCAAGGGCGCCATCTTCGCCCGCGCCGAGCAGGTCGCCATCGCGTACAGCGAGTCGCTGGAGACCTCGCGGGGGCCCAGCCTGGCGCTCCGCGCGCAGCACGCCCTCTTCGACCGGCTGGTCTACCGCAAGCTGCGCGCCGCGCTCGGCGGCCGGTGCCGGGACGCCATCTCCGGCGGTGCACCGCTCGGTGCCCGGCTCGGTCACTTCTTCCGCGGCATCGGGGTGACGATCCTGGAGGGCTACGGCCTGACCGAGACCTCACCCGCCGCCGCGGCGAACCTGCCCACCGGCACCCGGATCGGCACCGTCGGCCGCCCGCTGCCCGGCGTGACCGTGCGGATCGACGACGACGGCGAGATCCTGCTCTCCGGCGACCTGATCTTCCAGGGCTACTGGCACAACGAGTCGGCGACCGCCGAGGTCCTCAGCGCCGACGGCTGGTTCCGCACCGGCGACCTGGGCCAGCTCGACAACGACGGCTACCTCAGCATCACCGGCCGGAAGAAGGAGCTGATCGTCACCGCCGCCGGCAAGAACGTCGCCCCGGCGGTGCTGGAGGACCTGGTCCGGGCACACCCGTTGATCAGCCAGTGCGTCGTCGTCGGCGACCGGCAGCCGTTCATCGCGGCGCTGGTCACCGTCGACGAGGAGGCGCTGCCGAAGTGGCTGGAGAGCGCCGAGTTGCCCGCCGACACCCGGGTCGAGGAGCTGCGCGCGCACGAGGGCCTGCGCGAGGAGATCCAGTCCGCGATCGACACCGCGAACCAGGCCGTCTCCAAGGCTGAGGCGATCAAGGTGTTCCGCGTCCTGCCCCGCGACTTCACCGAGGCCACCGGCGAGTTGACCCCGTCGCTCAAGGTCAAGCGCCAGGTCGTCCACAAGACGTACGCGGCGGAGATCGCCGATATCTACCGGGGCTGACTACCATCCGTCACGTGCCCGTATCCACATCCGTCGCACCGCACCCGCATCCCCTCGCCGCGGCCGCCCGCCTGGTGATGCTGGCGCTGGTCGCCGTCCTGACCCTGTTCGCCACCCACGACGTCAGCCAGCTGTGGTGGATCGCGCTGCTGGCGGTCGCCGGGCTGCCCGCGTCGCTGGCCCCCCAGCACCGGCTGATCGGCCCGCTCAGCCGGGTGGCCGAGGTGGTCGTGCTGGGGCTGGCCGCGAGCCAGGTGGCCGCGGTCGCGTCGATCGGCGGGACGGTGGACGGGCTCGGCGCCTCGGCGATGCTGCCCTACCTGGCGGTGCCGGTGACCGTCACCGCGCTGCGCCGCCGGTTCCGGGAGGGCGCCGCCCTGCTCGCGGTCACCGCCGCCACCCTCCTGGTCAGCGGCGCGCTGACCGAGGTCGGCGGAGGGCGTCAGCTCGGCCAGCCTGGCTACCTGGCGGTCTGCGCGCAGTGGCTGATCCTGGCCGCGCTGGGGCTCTACGCCGCCAGCACCCTGCACCGGGTGATGGCGGTACGCGGTGAGGGCAAGCCCCAGCCGTACGCCGAGGCGACCCGGCTGCTGACCCAGCTGCGCACGGTGGCCCGCCAACTGCCCGGGGCGACCCTGGACCCGGGCGGCATCTCCGAGCACCTGCTGGACGAGCTGCGTACGGTGGCGCGGGCCGACCGGGCGGCGGTGCTGTCGGCCAGCGGCGGCGGCCGGCTCGTGGTGCTCGCCCAGGCCGGGGTGGACCGGGTGGACTGGGAGACGACGCTGGACGCGGACTCGGCGATCGCCGACGCCTGGGCCAGCCAGCAGGCGCAGACCGCTGCCCGCTCGCAGTCCCGCTCGCACCGCGGCGGCGACGTCTCCGCGCTGATCGTCCCGCTGGTCGCCGGTGTGCGCACGGTGGGGCTGGTGGTGCTGGAGGCGGACGCCGCACACGCGTACCCGCCGCCCGTGGTGTCCCGGGTGACCGCGCTGACCCGGCCGGCCGCGCTGCGGCTGGAGGCGGCGCTGCTCTTCGACGAGGTCCGCTCGCTGGCCACCAACGAGGAACGGCAGCGGCTGGCCCGGGAGATCCACGACGGGGTGGCGCAGGAGCTGGTGATGGTCGGCTACGGCATCGACAACGCCCTGGCCACCGTCTTCGACGACGCCGACGAGACCGCCGAGGCGCTGCGTACGCTGCGCGGCGAGGTGACCCGGGTGATTCAGGAGCTGCGGCTGAGCCTCTTCGAGCTGCGCAGCGAGGTGGACCGGCAGGGCGGGCTGGCCGCAGCGATCGCCGAGTACGCGCGGACCGTGGGCGCGTCCGGCGGGCTGCGGGTGCACCTGTCGTTGGACGAGTCCACCGCACGGCTGCCGGCGGCCACCGAGGCCGAGTTGCTGCGCATCGCGCAGGAGGCGGTGACCAACGCGCGCAAGCACGCTGGAGCCTCGAATCTCTGGGTCACCTGCGAGGTGGACCCCCCGTACGCGCAAATTGAAGTGTCGGATGACGGTCAGGGGATGGCTGACCAGCGCCCCGACGGGCGGTACGGTCTTGCGATCATGGCCGAGAGGGCGGAACGTATCCGGGGCCGGTTGGAGATCAGGCCGCGGCAACCGAGCGGCACGACCGTGGCGGTAGTTCTCGGCACGTCGTCCCGGCGCGATAACGTGCGCGGTAGCGCAGCACCAGAAGGGGAGTAACCCGAGGATGACCACAAGTCCGACACCGGCCACCCGCACCAAGGTCCTCCTTGTCGACGATCACGACCTCATTCGCAAGGGCCTGCGACACGCCTTCGAGCGCGACCGTCAGTTCGAGGTCGTCGGTGAGGCCGCCACGGCGGCGGAGGGGGTACGTCAGGCGGGCGCCCTGCAGCCGGACGTGGTGATCATGGATCTGCGGCTGCCTGACGGCAGCGGCCTGGAGGCCACCCGCGCGCTGCGCAAGTCCAGCGCGTCGATGGGCATCGTGGTACTGACCATGTACGCTGGCGACGATCAGCTCTTCGGCGCTCTGGAGGCCGGCGCGAGTGCCTTCGTGCCGAAGACCGCGCCGGCCGACGAGGTGGTGGCCGCCGCCCGGCACGCCGCCTCCTCCCCGAGCGCGTTCACCGCGGCCGACCTTGCCGAGGCGATGAAGCGCCGGCTCGCCCCGTCCGGTCCGCAGCTCTCGCCCCGGGAGGGTCAGGTGCTGCGGCTGCTCGCCGACGGGATGAGCGTGGCCGGCATCGCCAAGCAGCTGTTCGTCAGCGAGTCCACGGCCAAGACCCACATCTCCAAGCTCTACGAGAAGCTCGGGGCTGCCAACCGGGCGCAGGCGCTGATGACCGCGCTCCGGCTCGGCCTGCTCGAGGCGCCGGACGCCCCGAAGTTCTGATCTGCCCCCGCTCGTCGAGCGGGACGCCGTGACCGAAGGTCCGCGCCAGCCTCCCCGGCCGGCGCGGACCTTCGCGTATCGACCGAGGTCGGCGGCAACATGGGCGGCACGCTATGGTCTGGCGGGCACAGCGGGGGCACAATACCCGCGCGGGCGACGACGCCCGCGTCGCGGACTAGGGGTGAAGCGCATGCAGCGGCCGGACTGGGCACCCGACACCATCGACATCGAGCGCCCAAGCGTCGCGCGGATGTACGACTACTACCTCGGCGGCTCGCACAACTTCGCCGCCGACCGGGCCGCGGCCCAGGCGATGGTGTCGGCGGTGCCGGAGGCGCCGCTGATGGCCCAGGCCAACCGAGCGTTCCTACGCCGAGCGGTGCACCACCTCGCCGAGGCCGGGATCCGGCAGTTCCTGGACATCGGCTCGGGGATCCCGACCGTCGGCAACGTTCACGAGATCGCCCAGCGGATCGACCCGGAGTCGCGGGTGGTCTATGTGGACGTCGACCCGGTGGCGGTGGCGCACAGCCGCGAGATCCTGGCCGGCAACGACCGCGCGGTGGTGGTGCAGGAGGACCTGCGGCACCCGGAGAAGATCCTGGCCCACCCGAGCGTGCGGGGGTTGCTCGATTTCGGGCAACCGGTGGCCGTGATGATCGTGGCCGTGCTGCACTTCGTCCCCGATGACGACCGACCGGCGGAGCTGCTGCGGACCCTGCGCGACGCGCTGGCCCCCGGCAGCTACCTGGTGCTGTCACAGGCCAGCGACGACGGGCGCAGCCGGGACGAACGGGCCGAGGCGGAACGGGTCTACCGGCGTACCGACAACCCGCTCTGGGTCCGCAGCCGAGCTGAGCTGACCGCGCTCTTCGACGGGTTCGAGCTGGTCGACCCGGGCGTGGTCTGGGTGCCAGAGTGGCGGCCGGACACCCCGGAGAGCGCGGAGGACGCCGAACGTGCGGTCTTCATGGGCGGCGTCGGGCGGCTCGGTGGCTGAGTCGCCAGAGGCGACCTCCTACCCGGGCAGCTTCGCCCGGGCCTGGGCCAAGGCGGTCTCCGGCACCAGCTACCTGCCGATGACCCAGGCCCAGCTCGAGACCCTGCTGCACCGGCTCACCGGGCAACTGGCCGGTGCACTGCTCGCCGAGCCGTTCGACCTGCGCACCGGGCACCGGGTCGGCGCTGAACTGGTCGCGGCGCACATCGCCTCCGCGGAAGGGTTGGGCCGTACCGTCGAGGTCATCCAGCTCCGGCTGGTGCGCGACCTGGGGCTGGTTGCCGAGGACGTCGAGGACCGGATGGCGCGGCTGCTGGCTGCCGTGGCGACCGGCTATGCCCGCGCGCTGCGGGACCGGACGCTCGACGAGCAGGAGTCGATCCGCCGGGCCGCCATGATGGCCCGGACGCACGCCGAGCGGGCGTTGCGGGCCAGTGAGGCGCGGTTCCGCCACCAGGCCACCCACGACCCGCTCACCGGCCTGCCCAACCGGACGCTGTTCACCGAGCGGCTCACCGCCGCGCTGAACGAGCCGGGCCGGGGGGCGCAGCGGGTCGGGGTGTGCTTCCTCGACCTGGATCGGTTCAAGGTCGTCAACGACACCCTCGGGCACCAGATCGGCGACCGGCTGCTGACCACGGTGGCCGAGCGGCTGTGCCAGGCCCTGGGTGAGCACCTGGTGGCCCGGCTCGGTGGGGACGAGTTCGTCATCCTGGTGGAACACACCGCTGGCACCGACGACATGGTGAAGGTGGCCGAGGCCGCGCTGGAGGCGGTCCGGACACCGGCGGTGGTCGACGGGCACGAGCTTCAGGTCTCGGCGAGCCTGGGCATCGTCGAGCGGCAGGTGGCCGGTGCCAACCCCAGTGACCTGATGCGGGCCGCCGACAGCACCCTGCACTGGGCGAAGTCGGCTGGCGGTGCGCGCTGGGCGCTCTACGACGCCGAGCGCAACCGGCGCGAGCTGGCCCGGTACGCGCTCTCCGCGGCCATCCCGGCCGCCTTGGAGCGGGGCGAGTTCTACCTCGACTACCAGCCGCTGACCTCGCTGCGCGACGGCCGGCTGATCGGCGTGGAGGCGTTGGTCCGCTGGCGCCACCCGGAGCTGGGGGTGCTGCGGCCGGACAGCTTCATCGGGCTGGCCGAGGAGACCGGCCTGATCGTGCAACTGGGCGGGTGGGTGCTGGCCGAGGCGTGCCGGGAGGCGAAGGCCTGGTCGGCCGGTGGCGCGGCGGCGCCGTTCGTGAGCGTCAACCTGGCGGTCCGCCAGGTGCACCGGCCCGGGCTGGTGCAGGAGGTCCGCGCCCTGCTGGGGCAGACCGGCCTGCCGCCGGAGCGACTCCAGTTGGAGATCACCGAGAGCACGATGATGAGCACAGCAGAGGAGCCGGTACGCGCCCTGCGGGTGCTGGCCGACCTCGGGGTGCGGATCGCCATCGACGACTTCGGTACCGGCTACAGCAACCTGGCGTACCTGCGGGACCTGCCGGTGACCGAGCTAAAGGTGGCCGGGGAATTCGTGGCGGGGTTGCAGTCGCCGGCGGTCGGACGCACCGACGAGCGGATCCTCGCCTCGCTGGTCTCGCTGGCGCACGCGCTGGACCTGACGGTGACCGCCGAGGGTGTGGAGACCGCCGGGCAGGCCGAGCGGCTGCGGGCGATCGGCTGCGACGCCGCCCAGGGCTGGCACTTCGGCCGGCCGGCCCCCGCCGACCGGATCCTGGCCCGCATCCGCTGACCGCCGGCGCGCCACTCGACGGCGCGGATGGCGCGCCACTCGACGGTGCGCGGACTGCGCGGATGGCGCGTCACTCGACGGCACGCGGACTGCGCGGACGGCGCGGACGGCGATACCTCAGAGGTATTTTATGACTCTGAGGTATCACGCTCAATGCGGCGAGGCCGCCCTCGGGCTCGCCGGTGGCCACGGCCGTCGTCTCATGCTGCGGAGAGTGGGCAGCGAGGGCTGGGTAGACACTGTCTACGCACACATGGTAGACAGTGTCTATGAGCGAGGAGGCGAGTGTCCGGGCGCGGCTGGTGGCGGCCGGGGTGGACCTGGTGCTGCGCGAGGGCCAGTCGGCGGTGTCGCTGCGGGAGATCGCCCGCCAGGCCGGGGTCTCGCACGGCGCACCACGCCGCTACTTCCCCACCCACGTCGACCTGCTCTCCGCCATCGCCCGCGAGGGCTTCGCCGACCTCGCAGCCCGGGTCGAGGAGACGACGCGCGACGCCGGCCCCGACCCGCGTGCCCGGCTGACCGCGCTGAGCCGGACGTACCTGGACTTCGCGGCGGCCCACGGCGGCATGTTCGAGCTGATGTTCCGGCACGACCTGCTGGGCAGCGGCCGGCTCCGGCTACGCGAGACGAGCCTCCCCCTGTTCGCCGTCGTGACCGACCTGGTGGCCCAACTGCGCCGGCCGACCGACGCGCCAGCCCCGGTGCTGGCCGGCGCGCTCTGGGCCAACCTGCACGGCATCGCCCAGCTCTGGGCCTGGGGCAGCCTGCCGCTGGCCACCGGCGCCACCGATGACGAAGCCCTGCTGCGCGCCACGTTGGACGCCCACCTCGGCCCCGCCCCCGCCTGAACCATCCACCCCCGCAACCCGGAGGACACGTGCCCCTGCTGTACGACCTCACCAAGCTGACCGTCGGCACGACGCTGCGGCTGGGCTGGCGGCCACGCGTGGAAGGGCTGGAGCACCTGCCCCGGCACGGCGGCGCGATCCTCGCCGGCAACCACCTCTCCGTCGCCGACGAGCTGTTCCTGGTCTGCGCGACGCCCCGGCACGTCACCTTCTGGGCAAAGGCCGAGTACTTCACCGGCCGCGGCCCGGGCGGCTGGCTCAACCGGCAGATCGTCGCCGGCATGGGCGCCATCCGGGTGGAGCGCGGCGGCGGCCGGGCCGCCCTCAGCGCCCTCGACGCCGCCGTGCCGGTGTTGCGCTCCGGCGGCCTGGTCGCCGTCTACCCGGAGGGCACCCGCTCCCCGGACGGGCGGCTCTACCGGGGCCGCGTAGGAATGACCCGGCTGGCCCGCGACGCCGAGGTGCCGATCATCCCGGTCGGCGTGCTCGGCACCGCCGAGGTGCTGCCGGTCGACGCGCGGCTGCCCCGCCGACACCCGATCACCCTGCGGTTCGGCCCGCCGATCCCGGTCGCCGGCCGGATCAACGGGCCACGCGACATCCGGACGGTCACCGACGAGGTGATGGCGGCGATCCAGCGGCTCACCGGCCAGGAGTACGTGCCCCGCTACGCACCGTCCCGGTCGAGCCCCAGCTGAGCGCGGGTGGCGGTCAGCCGGCGAGCAGGGCTGCCATCCGCTGCGCCTGCGCCTCCCAGCGCCACTCCCGCTCCACCCACGCCCGGCCGGCCGCGCCCAACTGGCGGGCCAGGTCCCGGTCGGCGAGCAGCCGGGCCACCCGGTCGGCGAGCTGGGCGACGTCCCGGCCCCGCACCACGTAGCCGGTTTCGCCCTCGCGGACCGCGTCCGGCGCGCCCCCGGAATCACCGGCCACCACCGGCAGGCCGGTCGCGGACGCCTCCAGGTAGACGATGCCCAGCCCCTCCACGTCCAGCCCCCGGTTGCGGGTGCGGCAGGGCATCGCGTAGACGTCGCCGGCCGCGTAGTGCGCCGGCAGTTCGGCCGCCGGCACCGAGCCGGTGAAGACCACGTCCCGCTCCACGCCGGCCTGCCGGGCCAGCTTCTCCAGCGTCGCCCGGTACGGGCCGCCGCCAACGATCAGCAGCGCCGCGTCGGGCACCCGACGGCGGATCTCCGGCAGCGCCCGGATCAGCATGTCCTGCCCCTTGCGCGGCACCAGCCGGGACACGCAGACCACCACCGGCCGGTCGGCCAGCCCCAGCCGAGCCCGCACCGGCTCGCCGTCCACAGTCGGGTGGTAGGTGTCCACGTCCACCCCGGGCGCCAGCCGACGCAGCTCGGTCACCCCGTCCAGCACCCGGGCCAGCCGGCTACGGGTGTACTCGCCGAGGTAGGTGGTGACGTCGACGCCTCGACCGATGCGCCGCAACGCCGGCCGTGCGGCGGGCAGCGCCGCCCAGCCGACCTCGTGGCCGTGGGTCTGTGCCACCACCCGGCGTACCCCGGCCCGTCGGCGCAGGCCCGCGGCGAGCAGCCCGAGCGGGGCTGCCGCGCCGAACCACACCGTGTCGCAGTCGTACGCGCGGGCCAGCCGCGCAGCCCGGCGGGCGATCAGCGGGGTGGGCAGCAGCACCCGGGTGCGTTCCCGGATCACCTCGAACGGCTGGTCGGCGTCGAACTTCGCCGCCCCGCGCCAGCTCGACGCGTACACCACCACCGAGCCGGCCGGCTGACGCACCGCGAGGTTGTGCACGAAGGACTGGATCCCACCGGGACGGGGCGGGAAGTCGTTGGTGATCAGCAGCGTGCGGCTCATCGGCCGGCCTCCCGGGCGTACGCGCGGGCAGCGGCCATCCGCTCCACGGTGGACGGATGTGTGGCCGAGTAGAGGTATTCCCAGCGCGGTGGGTCGGGGTCGCCGAGGTTGACCGAGCCGAGCCGGCGCTGCATCGACTCGAAGGCAGCCGGGTCACCGGTCAGCGCGAGCGCGTGCGCGTCGGCCCGCGCCTCCACCCGCCGGGACATCAGCGCCTGCACCGGCGCGGCGAGCAGCCCGACCACCGTGACCAGAGCGACCAGCAACGGGAACGCGCTCGGTTGGGCGACCGAGTCGACACCGGCCAGCCGCAGCAGCGGCCCCCACGAGCCGAGCAGGTAGAGCGCCACCACCGCGGCGGCAGCGCCCAGCGCGCCGGTCAGCGTGCCGACCGCCACGTCCCGGTCCTTCGCGTGCCCCAGCTCGTGCGCCACCACGGCGGTCACCTCGGCCGGGGTCGCCTCGCGCAGCAGCGTGTCGTAGACGACCACCCGCCGGGTCGGCCCAAGACCGGAGACGTACGCGTTGACCGCCTTGGTGCGCCGGGAGGCGTCGGCCACCAGCACGTCGCGTACCGGCACCCCGTCGCGGGCCGCCATGCTGATCAGCTCGGTGCGCAGCGGGCCCTGCTCCAGCGGGGTGAACCGGTTGAACACCGGCTCCACCAGCACCGGCAGCACGAACGACAGCAGCACCACCAGCAGGGCCGCACCGGCCGCGCCGAAAGCCCACCACCAGCGCGGGGCGAGCCGGATGACCGCGTAGAAGCCGAACAGCGCCACCGCGCCGATCACCGCACTGACGGCGTACGACTTGAGCAGGTCGACCGCCCAACCGCTCCAGCCGTTGGTGCTCAGTCCGTAGCGGGTGAGCACGCTCTGCCGCCAGGCGGAGAACGGAAGGGTGAGCAGGTCGGCGACGAGCACCACAGCCAGCCCGCCGAGCACCGCCTGCGCGGCCCAGTGCCCGCCGAACGGCCGGCCCACCAGCTCGACCAGGCGGCTGCCCAGCGGAGTGAGCCCGAGTGCGAGGGCGACCAGCAGCCCGACGGCGAGCGCGGAGTAACCACCGGGGCGCAGCGCGGCGCGGAACTCCCGCCCCCGGGCCACCTGGTCGGCCGGCAGGTCGCGCAGCGCCGCGAGCTGGTCGGCCCGGGGCGCCGGCGGTCGGTGCCACGGGATGAGCAGCGCGGCGGTCACCACCAGCGCGACGGTCAACCCGGCCAGGGTCAGCAGCGCCCAGCCGCGCGGGCTCACCGGCGCACCACCGTACGCACCGCGCGGCGGACTTTCTCGCCGCTGCCGGCAGGCCCGCCGTCGTCGCGTCGTACCCCGCTCATCCCGCCGCTCCTCCCGCCGTGACCGCCCATCCTATGGTCCGCGAAAAGCCCGCTCCGGGCGCGGTGTGGCGGTCAGGCGACCCGGCGGGAGGCGCGGCGACGAGCAGTGCCGGGACGCGCGGGCGCCGCCAGCACCTCCACGTCGAAGCCGGCCCGGGCGAACACCTCGATCGCCTGGACCTCTGCGGCGGCCAGCCCGGCCGCCGGGGACGACTCGTCGAACAGGGCGGCCACCAGGCAGCCGGAACAACCGCCTCCCTGGGTCGGGCACCCCTCGCAGTCGATGAGCATCACGCCTCCTGATCGGCTCGCGATGCGCGGCCGGCGCACTGTCGTCGCCACCCGAGCACCGTCGGTCACATCGACGCTAGCCACCGGGTATGACAGAAACCCGGACAACCACCTCGACCGGCCGTTTGGGGGCGAGATCGACTCCAGGTCAGCGATATCGGGGTATCCCGACCGCCGGACACCCCAACATCATCGACCTCGTGTCGATCACGGCCGCCGGCCGATCCGCCGGCGGATGCGGTCAGGAGCGGGCGAGCCGCCGCAGTAGCGAGTCGGCCCCGAGCGGGTAGGCCCCGTGTCGGCGTACGCCGTCGGCGACCTCGCGGTCGGACGAGACCACGACCACCGGACGCCCCGCCGGCTCGGCGCGGACCAGCCGCCGGATCAGCTCGTCGGCGGTCTCGCCCTTGCGGGAGAAGAGCACCCGTACGCCGCGTGGCGCCGCCGGCAGCCCGTGCATCCGCTCCGCACCGTCGAAGACCACGGTGACCTCGTCGCCGGTCTGCGCGGCGATCCCACCCAGCCCGGTGATGAGGCGCTTGCGCTGCTGCTCCAGCGACATCTCGCCGAAGCCGCGCTTGGTGACGTTGTAGCCGTCCACCACCAGGTGTGCCCGGGGCAGGGCGAGCAGTTGGTCCAGTCGGGCCGGGTCGTCGGTGTCCCGGGCGCGGGCGGACGGACCGGCCGGCGCGGTGCCCGGCTGCTCGGCGAACGCGTCGGCCACGAAGTCGGCGGGGAGTTTGTCCACCGGGTCGAGCGCCAGCTCCCGGCGCAGCCCGACGGCGGCCTGACCGATGGTCTCCAGCAGCAGCCAGAGCCGGGCGTCGTCGACCGAGCGGGCTTCCTTGGCGCTGGCCCTGGCCACGCCGGCCGCGGCCTCCGCCTCGGCCAGCCGGGCGCGGGCCCGACGCAGCTCGGCGTCCACGTCGGCGCTCGCCCGCGCGGCCCGGCCACGCTCGGTGGCCAGCACCTCGGTGGCCTTGCGCTCGCGGGCCTGGGTCTCCCGCAGCGTACGGGCCAACTGGCGGGACTCCTCGCGGAGCTGGCCCAACTCCTCCCGGACCCGGGCCAGCTCGTCGCGGAGCTTCTCCGCCTCCACCCGAGCCACCGCCCGGTCGTGCTCGGCCCGGGTGGCCCGCTGCTCGGCCTCGCGAACCAACTCGGCGACGACCGCGCTGTCGGCCTCGGCGCGGACCGCCGCGCCGCTGGCGTCGATCAGCTCGCGCCAGCCACGCGGCCGGGCCAGGTAGGCCAGCGCGGCCACCTCGACCGGGTCGGCGGCGGCCGGCGCGGTGCCCTCGACCACGGCTGCGCCAAGGTCACCAGCGTCGGCCAGCACCCGGGCGGTGACCCGCTGCCGGAACAGCGGGTCGCCGGCGAGCTGGGCGGCGATGGCCGGCGCGCCGAGCCGGGCCCGCCGGTTCGGGGCGAACTTGGCCACCCGGCGCAGCGGCACCGGCACCTCGTCGGAGGGCAGCCCGGGCAGCACCGCGGCGGTCAGCGCCACGATCCGCTGCCGGACCGGCTCGGGCAGGGTCGGCTCCGGCTCGACAACCGACCCGTCGCCCGCCGTCGTCGGGCCGGATGCGCCGGATGTCTCGCTGACTACGTTGTCGTCCGGGTTGCCCAGGGCCCCGTCGAGCGCGACCGGATCCTCCTGCGGGAGGTGGTCGTCGGACGGCTCGGTGAGGGGCATGTAACAAGTCTCCCACCGCGACCGGGCCCACCGCCCGGTGAGTGAGCCGAACTCTCATCCTAGCCCCCGTGGTGACTCAAGGGACCGTTGTGACGGGAGTGTCGGACCGGGGCGCTAGCGTGCCGCCGATGGCACAGTCGGAGTACGTCCAGGAGTCACTGGCCGGTCTCGACCCGGCGATGGGCGGGGTGGACCCGGCGCTGCCGCTCTACGCGACCACCTTCGTGGTGGTCGACCTGGAGACCACCGGCGGCGCACCGGACGGCGGCGGCATCACCGAGATCGGCGCGGTCAAGGTGCGCGGCGGCGAGCAGCTCGGCGTGCTGGCCACCCTCGTCAACCCGGGGCAGCCGATCCCGCCGTTCATCACCGTGCTGACCGGGATCACCCAGGCCATGCTCGTGCCGGCGCCGCCGATCGAGCAGGTGCTGCCGAGCTTCCTGGAGTTCATCGCCGACGCGGTGCTGGTGGCCCACAACGCCCCCTACGACGTGGGCTTCCTCAAGGCCGCCTGCGCCAAGCACGGCTACCGGTGGCCCAACCCGCGGGTGCTGGACACCGCGGCGCTGGCCCGCCGGGTGCTGACCCGCGATGAGGTGCCCAACCGCAAGCTGGGCACCCTGGCCGCCTACTTCCGCACCGCCACCCAGCCCACCCACCGGGCGCTGGACGACGCGAAGGCCACCGTCGACGTGCTGCACGGGCTGATCGGCCGGCTCGGCGGGCACCGGGTGGACACCGTCGGCGACGCCATCGAGTTCGCCCGGGCGGTCACCCCGACCCAGCGCCGCAAGCGGCACCTGGCCGAAGGGCTGCCCAAGGTCCCCGGGGTCTACATCTTCCGGGCCGCCGACGACCGGCCGCTCTACGTCGGCACCTCCGGCGACATCGCCACCCGGGTGCGCAGCTACTTCACCGCCGGGGAGAAGCGGGCCCGGATCTCCGAGATGCTGGCGGCGGCCGAGCGGGTCGAGGCGGTCGAGTGCGCGCACTCGCTCGAGGCCGAGGTCCGCGAGCTGCGGCTGATCGCCGCGCACGCCCCGCCGTACAACCGGCGGTCGAAATACCCGGAGCGGATGGTCTGGCTCAAGCTGACCGACGGCCCGTACCCCCGATTGTCGGTGGTCCGTGGCCTCTCCCCCACCGACACCGCCTACCTCGGGCCGTTCACCTCCCGACGGGCTGCGGAGCTGGCCGCCGCGGGCTTCCACGACGCCGTTCCGCTGCGCCAGTGCACGCACCGGCTCTCGCTGCGGACCGTCACGCCGGCCTGCGCGCTGGCCGAGCTGGGTCGCTGCCCGGCACCCTGCGAGCACAAGATCACCCCCGAGGAGTACGACGACCGCGCCGCCGCGCCGTTCCGCACCGCCACCGCCAGCGACCCGCAGCCGGTGGTGGACGCGCTGCTGGCCCGGATCGACGTGCTCTCCCGCGACCAGCGCTACGAGGAGGCCGCGGTGGTGCGGTCCCGGCTGGCCGCGGTCCTGCGCGCCACCGTGCGGATGCAGCGGCTGGCCGCGCTGACCGGGATCGTCGAGCTGGCCGCGGCCCGGCCGGCCGCCCGTGGCGGCTGGGAGCTGGCCCTGGTCCGGCACGGCCGGCTGGCCGGCGCGGGGGTGTCCCCGCCGAGCGTCCACCCGCGACCCACGCTGAACGCCATCCGGGCGACCGCCGAGACGGTGCCGGGCGGGCACGGACCGGTGCCGGCGGCCACCGCCGAGGAGTCCGAGCGCATCCTGTCCTGGTTGGAACGACCGGAGACCCGGCTGGTGGAAATGTCCTCCGGTTGGTCCTCGCCGGTTGGTGGTGCGGGCCGGTTCCGCGACCTCCTGGCGAAGGCCGAAAACGGAGGGTCCCACCAACTCTCGACCGAACGCTCATGACCAAGTGACCGATCGGACTACGTCGGCTCCCTTAGGCTGTTGGAGAAGTGCAGTCCTGCCCGATTCGTGGGCCTGCTCCCGACCGCCGGGTTTCGGCGGCCGCGGAGCCGGGGTGAGGAGGTGTCCCTCGTGGACGTCGACGCCGGACACGGCGCCGCCCTGGGGGGCGCCCTGCCGACCCAGTCGGGTGAGCTGCCGCTGGCCCGCCGGCTGCGGTCGCTGCTCACCTGGCCGACCGCCGACTCCGACCCGGTCACGCAGCTTGTCCGGACCCATCGGGGCATCCACGCCGGCACCGATCCCGCGGTGCTGCGCCGGGCGTACACCATCGCGGAAAACATGCACCGCGGGCAGTTCCGCAAGAGCGGTGAGCCCTACATCACCCACCCCCTCGCGGTGGCGCAGATCTGCGCCGAGCTGGGGATGGACACCATCACCCTGGTGGCGGCGCTGCTGCACGACACGGTGGAGGACACCCGCTACACGCTCCAGGCGCTCTCCGAGGACTTCGGTGGCGAGGTGGCCCACCTGGTCGACGGGGTGACCAAGTTCGACAAGGCGTTCTACGGCAAGGCCGCCGAGGCGGAGACGATCCGCAAGATGATCGTGGCGGCTGCCAAGGACGTCCGGGTGCTGATCATCAAGCTGGCCGACCGGCTGCACAACATGCGCACCCTCGGTGTGCGCTCCGCGGCGTCGCGGGAACGGATCGCCCGCAAGACCCAGGAGGTGCTGGTCCCGCTCTGCGACCGGCTGGGCATCCAGACCCTCAAGCGCGAGCTGGACGACGTGGTGCTGCTGCACCTGGAGCCCGACGAGCACGCCCGGCTGGCCCGGCACGTGCACGATCGGCCGGGTTGGGACGCGTACCTCGAGTCGGTGGTCACCCGTGCCCGGGTGGCGTTGCGTCGCAGCCGGGTCGACGCCGAGGTGAGCCCCCGGCCCCGGCATCTCTACTCGATCTGGAAGGACACCATCGCCGGCGGCCACGCCGCGCCGTACGACCTGCCGCGCATCTCGGTGGTGGTCGACGGCCCGGCCACCGACTGTTACGCCGCGCTCGGCGCCATCCACGGCACCTGGCGACCGGTCCCCGGCCGATTCAAGGACTTCATCGCCTCGCCGAAGAACAACCTCTACCGCTCGCTGCACACCAGCGTCTGCGGCCCGCAGGACCGCACGGTGGAGGTGCTGATCCGCACCGAGGAGATGCACCGCTCGGCCGAGTACGGCATCGCCGCCGACTTCCGCTTTCCACGCACGAGCAGCGGCAGCGCGGCGGCCCGCGCCGAGCAGCTGGACTGGCTGCGGCGGGTGCTCGACTGGGAGCCGGACGCCGCCGACCCGGCGCAGTTCCTCGAGTCGCTGCGCTGCGACCTCGCCGAGGGGCAGATCCAGGTCTTCTCTGACGGGCGGCAGGTCGTACTGCCGGCCGGTGCCACGCCCGTCGACCTCGCCTACGAGCTGGGCAGCCAGCGGGGCGACCACTGCCTCGCCGCCCGGATCAACGGCCGGCTCGCGCCGCTGAGCTCCGAGCTGGACGAGGGCGACGTGGTCGAGATCTTCACCGAGAACGACGGGGACAACGGCTTCGAGGCCGGGGTGGCGCCGCGCGGCCCACGCCGGGAGTGGCTCGACTTCGTCAAGTCGCCGCACGCGCAGATGCAGATCAACCGGTGGTTCGCGGAGCACACCGAGCCGGGCATCACGATCAGCGACAAGGTCCGCCTCGGCCGGGCCACCATCGGGCTCGCCCTGCGCCAGCACAACCGTGGCCTCGCCAGTGACCTGCCGCTGCTGCGCCTCTCCGAGGAGCTGGGCTACCCCGACCTGGAGACCCTGCTGGTCGCGGTCTTCGACCGGGTGATCGAACCGGACACCGTGGTCCGCCAGCTCATCGACCTGGTCGACCATCGGCAGTGACCCGCCGGGCCCCAGCGCGTCCGAACGACATTCGTGACCACTAGCCTGGAGTCATGATCCCCCGCTCCCGCGCCACCGGTCGGGCCATCTTCTACCAGGCTTTCTACCGGCTGCCCCTGCCGGTGCGCCGCCGCCTGGTCCGGCTGGCCGTGCCCAAGTACATCGTCGGCGCGGTCACCCTGGTCCGCGACGCCGAGGCGACGGGTGCGGGGCGGTTGCTGCTGCTGCGCCAGCCGCCCGGCAAGGGGTGGTCGTTGCCCGCCGGCCTGCTGGATCGGGGCGAGGCCCCGGTGGTGGGCGCGGCCCGCGAGCTGTTCGAGGAGAGCGGCATCCGGCTCCCACCGTCCCGGCTGCGCCCCGCGGTGCCGAACGCGGTCGTGCACGCCAAGGGCTGGGTGGACGTGGTCTTCGAGACGGAGGTGCCGGCCTCCGACACCGAGCTGGTGGTCGACGGCGGTGAGGTCTTCGAGGCCGCCTGGCACCCGCTCGACGATCTGCCCAAGCTGACCTGGCCGACGGCCCGGCTGCTCGCCTACTACGACATCGGGCCGCTGGCCGGGCAGTTCCCGCCACCGGTACCCGACACGATGCCGTGACCGCAGCGGCCGGCGTGCCGGCGACCGACGGCCGGCCGGGCGACCGGCGGGCGGAGGTGTGCGCCGTGGTGCTGGCCGCGGGCGAGGGCACCCGGCTGCGACCGCTCACCGAACGGGTGCCCAAGGCGCTCTGCCCGGTGGGCAACGTGCCGCTGCTGGACCGGGCGCTGGCCCGGCTGGCCGGGCTCGGCCTGACCGGTCCCGGACGGGTCGCGGTGAACGCCTGCTACCTCGCCGACCAGGTGGTCGCGCACGTCGGCGACCGTGCTCACCTGTCGGTGGAGCCCGGCGACCCACTCGGCACGGCGGGCGGGGTGGCCAACCTGCGGGACTGGATCGACGGCCGGCCGGTGCTGGTCGGCAACGCCGACGCGTACCTCGCCGACCCGGCCGCTCCCCCGGGCACGGACGTGGCCGCCCTGCTCGACGGCTGGGACGAGCACCGGGTACGCCTGCTCGGTCAGCCCGCCGCGAACCCGGCGGCGCCGGGCACCTTCGCCGGGCACTGCTTCACCGGCTTCTCGCTGCTGCCCTGGCGGCTTGTCCGCGACCTGCCGGTGGTCTTCTCCGACCTCGTACGCGCGGTCTGGCGGCCGGCCGAGGCGGCCGGCGCGCTGGAGGTGGTGCCCTACCCGGGCACCTTCTACGACACCGGCACCCCCGCCGACTACCTCGCCGCCAACCTGCACGCGGCGGCGGGCGGCACCCTGGTCGACCCGTCGGCCACAGTGACCGGCCGTTGCGTGGAGTCGGTGGTCGGCGCCGGTGCACGGGTGCACGGCGACGTACGGCGCACGGTGGTCTGGCCGGGCGCGACGGTACGCGCCGACGAACGACTACGCGACGCGATCCGGGCCGGGGACGGCTGCACCGTGCCGGCCGGCGCGCAGGGCTGAGCCCCGACGGCTCCCGCCTCCAGGCCCGGGCGGAAACATCTAGCATGGGCGACGACGCCGACGAACGGAGAAATGCCCCGTGATCACCGCGATCGTGCTGATCGACTGCGCCACCGACGCGATCCCCGAGGTGGCGGAGAACCTGGCCAACCTCCCCGGCGTCAGCGAGGTCTACTCGGTGGCCGGGCACGTCGACCTCATCGCCATCGTCCGGGTCCGCGAGTTCGACCAGATCGCCCAGGTCATCGCGGGCAGCATCTCCAAGGTGCCGGGCGTGCTCAACACCGAGTCGCACATCGCGTTCCGGGCGTACTCCCAGCATGACCTGGAGGAGGCGTTCGCGATCGGCCTGGCCAGCGCCGACTGACCCCGCCGGCCACGCCGACCGCCGGGTCGGCCGCGCCGGACGCACGGCGGCCGGTCCACCCCGCGGGTGGACCGGCCGTCTGCTGCCGTTACGTCAGCTCTCGCTCGGAGCCGGCGTCTCGGTGGTGCCACCGCCCGGAGCCGGCGACTCGGTCGTGCCGCCCGGAGCCGGGGACTCAGTGGTGCCGCCCGGAGCCGGCGTCGAGGTGCCGCCCGGGCTGGGAGTACCGCTGGCGCTGGTTTGCGGGACCGGAATGCCCAGCTGGTTGGCGAGCTGGACCAACTCGTCGTAGTGCGTCTGCAGGATCGGCAGGGCGGTCTGGGCCAACTGGACCACCGACTGCTCGGAGCCCTGCGAAATCTCCGTCTGGGTGGCCTGGATGGCCTGGACGTGACCGGCCAGCTCACTGGTCACCCAGAGCCGGTCGAACTCCGCGCCGCTGGCGTTGTTCAGCTGGTCGATGACGGCCTGCTGATCGGCGCTGGGCTCGTTCGGCAGTTCCACCCCGAGCTGGGACGCGGTCTGCTGCACCGTCTGGTCCAGCTGGGTGTGGTCGGTCTTCAACATCGCGCCCAGGTCCTTGACCCCCTGGTCCTGGCCCTTCTGCTGGGCCAGGTCACCGGCGGTGATTTCGAACAGGTTGACCTGGTGCACCGCCTGCAGATACTGGGTGTCCTGCGTCGACGGCTGTGCCGCGGCCTGCGCGGCCGCTGCCGGCGCTACGCCGACCAGTACCAGCGCGGCCAACAGGCCGAGGCGTTTGATACCCAACATGCTTCCCCCCCTTGAGACGTTGGACCGCACGGATACCCGGCTCACCGGGGTTATTCCTGCGATCGCCCGTCGCGCGGGGTCGACCGGTCCCGCCGTGGCCGTCCGACTCCTGACCGGATGGGTGGTGGACGCCGATACGGCGTGGCGCCCGCCGGAATTCCGGCGGGCGCCACGTAACGCTGCGGTCGGGGGGTCAGCGGCGGCTCTCGCCGCTGCTGATCTCCTCGCGCTCGGGTCGGGCCTCGACCGGCGGGTGCCCCGGCGAGACCGGTGCCTCGACCGGCTTCTCGATCGGGTAGAAGAAGCCCCGGATCGCCGGGCCGAGGGCCCCGAGCCGGTTCATCTTCTTGGGCACCACCCAGCCGACGTACTCCAGCTCGCCGTGGCCGTCGTGCCCGTCCGCCGCACTGAGCGGCTGGTGCACCTCGACGAACCGGCCGTCCGGCATACGCCGGATGATGCCGGTCTCCACGCCGTGCGCGAGCACCTCCCGGTCGTGCTGCTGCAGACCCAGGCAGAGCCGGTAGGTGATGTAGTACGCCACCGGCGGGACCAGCAGCAGGCCGACCCGGCCCGCCCAGGTCATCGCGTTCAGGCTGATCTGGAGCTTGTCGGCGATAACGTCGTTGGCGCCGGAGAGCGTCAGCACGATGTAGAACGACACCGCCATGGCGCCGACCGCGGTCCGGGCCGGAACGTCACGGGGCCGCTGGAGCAGGTTGTGGCTCTTGCGGTCCTTGAGGTGCCGCGCCTCCAGGAACGGGTACATCGTCGACAGGCCCACCAGGATGCCGGGCAGCACCACCGTTGGCCAGAACAGCGGCGGGATGACGTACCCGTCACCGAGCGGGATGTTGATCTCCCACGCTGGCATGAGCCGCGTCGAGCCGTCGAGGAACATGACGTACCAGTCGGGCTGGCTGGCGGCCGAGACCACCCACGCCTCGTACGGGCCGAACAGCCAGATCGGGTTGATCTGGAACAGACCGCCCATCAGCGCGATGACGCCGAAGACGACCATGAAGAAGCCGCCCTGCTTCAGCGCGTACCGCGGGAACATCCGCTCGCCGACCACGTTGCCGTTGGTCCGACCGGGGCCGGGCCACTGGGTGTGCTTCTGCTTGAAGACCAGGCCCAGGTGGACGCTGATCAGCGCGACCAGCAGACCCGGGATGAGCAGCACGTGGGCGATGAAGAACCGGCTGATGATGATCGTGCCGGGGAACTCCCCGCCGAAGATCGACGAGGTGACCCAGGAGCCGATCACCGGGATTGACAGCATGATCGCCGAGGCGATCCGCAGGCCGGTGCCGGACAGGCCGTCGTCCGGCAGCGAGTAGCCGGTGAAGCCGGCCAGGAAGCCGACCCAGAACAGCAGCGAGCCGATGATCCAGTTGGTCTCCCGCGGCTTGCGGAAGGCACCGGTGAAGAAGACCCGCAGCATGTGCACGACGATCGCGGCCATGAACAGCAGCGCCGCCCAGTGGTGCATCTGCCGCATCACCAGACCGCCACGGACGTCGAACGAGATGTCCAGGCTGGAGGCGTACGCGGCGGACATCGGCGTGCCCTGCAACGGGGCGTAGCTGCCGTCGTAGACCACCTCGGTCATCGCCGGCTCGAAGAAGAAGGTCAGGAACACACCGGTCAGCAGCAGCACCACGAACGAGAACAGCGCGATCTCGCCGAGGAGGAAGGACCAGTGGTCCGGGAAGACCTTGTTCAGCAGCCGACGAAGCGGGGTGGCCACCTGGAAGCGGTCATCCACTCCCACCGCGGCCTTGCCCGGCGTCGCCGCAAGGTCAAGCTTTCGACGCTTCATGGCCGCTCCCAGAAATCAGGCCCGACGGTCTCGGTGTAGTCGGACTTCGCCACGAAGAAGCCCTCGGAGTCCACCTCGATCGGCAACTGCGGCAGCCGCCGGCTGGCGGGGCCGAAGACGGGCCGGGCGTTGTCGGTGATGAGGAACTGGGACTGGTGGCACGGGCAGAGCAGCCGGTTGGTCTGCTGCTCGTACAGGCTGGCCGGGCAACCGGCGTGCGTGCAGATCTTGGAGAACGCCGCGTAGTTGCCCCACATGTAGTCGCCGTGGCCGACCCGCTCGTTGGCCTGGCGCGAGGTCATCGCGTCGGAGTCCCGCAGGTGGATCAGCAGCGTCGGCGAGTCGGCGTGCTTGTTGCTCACGCCGTGGTCAATGCCCGGGAAGACGGTCAGCTGACCACCGGCGCTGATGTCGGCCGGGCGGATCGGCCGGCCGTCCTCGCGAACCAGCCGGATCCGCTGGCCACCTTCGGCCGAGGCGAACCCGGTGGTGAACATCTGGTTGTTCTTGTGCGGCTGGGAGATCAGACCGCCGACCAGCGGCGCCGCGACCACCGCGCCGACCGGCGCGAGACCGGCCAGCAGCGAGATGCCGAGCAGCGGGCGACGCTTCACGCCCAACTCGTCGGCCATGTAGAGCATGGTCTGGCCGGTGATGGTGCGGCTGTCCTCGTCCACCGCGCCCTCGTGCCGGTCCTGGATCGAGACCTCCTTGGGCAGCAACTTCTTGCCCCAGGTCAGGATGCCGAAGCCGACGGCGAGCAGGGCCACGCCGAGGGTGGCGCCGAGCAGCGGGGTGTAGAACTTGTCGCCGCCACGGCCCGGCTCGTACTGCCACGGCCACCAGATGTAGATGGCCAGGAACGCGGTCGCCGCCAGGCCGGTGATCAGGAAGAACCCTGCCACCACCCGGGTCAGCCGGCGCTCGGCCTTGGTGCCGGGCAGCACCTGCGGCTCGTAGTGGACGATCTCGATGTCGTCCCGGCGCGCGCCCTCACGGACGACGTCGAACCGGGTCACCCCGGGCGCGTTCAGGTCGAGCGGCTCCTGGCCCTGCGGGGCCTGGTGCTCGGTGTGCGTGCTCATGCCGTCACCTCGCTACGGGTGGCGCCGAGCGGCACCACAGCACTGAATCGGATGATCCGCTCGGTCACGACTTGCCCGCAATCCACAGGCTAGCGAAGACGAGCGCCACGATGCCAACCAGGAAGATCGCCAGGCCCTCGGTGGACGGCCCGTACCGGCCGAGGTTGAACCCACCCGGGTCCTGGTCGTGCTTCAGCGTCTCCTGGATGTAGGCGATGATGTCGGCCTTCTGCTCCGGACGGAGCTGGTTGTCACCGAACACCGGCATGTTCTGCGGGCCGCTCAGCATCGCCGCGTAGATCTGCCGGTCGGTCGCCGGGTGCAGGCTCGGAGCGAACTTGCCCGAGGAGAGCGCGCCACCGCCGCCGCCGAAGGCGTGGCACTGCGAGCAGTTGATCCGAAACAGCTCACCACCGGCCGCGACGTTGGCGTCCTGGGCGAGGTCACCCTCCGGCACGATCGGGCCGCCACCGAGCTCCTGGATGTACTGAGCCAGCTGGCGGGTCTGCTCGTCGGTGAAGAGCGGGGGCTTGCGGTGTGCCTGGGCCTCCTGCCGGACCATCGGCATCCGGCCGGAGCTGACCTGGAACTCGACCGAGGCGGCGCCGACGCCGACCAGGCTCGGTCCGCGGCCCTCGACGCCCTGGGCGTTGCGTCCGTGGCAGGTCACACAGCTCACGTCGAACAGCGCCTTGCCCTCGGCGGCGGCGCCGGTCATCGGCGGGTTGTCCTGCGCCTGCACACCGGGGGCGAAGACGGTGTAGGCGCCGCCGGCGAGCATCAGCGCGGCGAACAGCCGAACCGCGGCACCCAGCCGGCGGCGGCCCCTGCTGCGCGCGGCGGGCCGCCCGCGCAGGCGCGCGAGCAGACCGCCTCGGCGGTCGTTGTCAGAAGTCATGAGCTGTGTCCTTAACCGGTTGGACCTTGTCTCAGGGGACGGAGCAGCGGCGCGGTTCGTGACGCGCCAAGATCACTGAAGCCAGTAGATCATGGCGTACAGCCCGATCCACACGACGTCGACGAAGTGCCAGTAGTACGACACGACGATCGCCGAGGTCGCCTGCGCCGGTGTGAACCGGCCCATGGTCGTACGGACCATGAAGATGATGAAGGCGATCAGGCCGCCGGTCACGTGCAGGCCGTGGAAGCCGGTGGTCAGGTAGAACACCGAGCCGTAGCCGTCTCCGTTGATCTTGACGCCCTCGTGCACCAGCTCGCGGTACTCGTTCAGCTGGCCGAGCACGAAGATCAGACCCATCACGAAGGTGACGGTGAACCAGCGCCGCAGCGCGTGCACGTCACCCTTTTCCGCCGCGAAGACGCCGAGCTGGCAGGTCACCGACGAGAGCACCAGGACCACCGTGAACGTGGTCGCGTACGGGATGTTGAGGTGCTCGGTGTGCTTCTCCCACTGCTCCGGCGCAGCCGCGCGGATCGAGAAGTACATCGCGAACAGCGCCGCGAAGAACATAAGTTCGCTGGAGAGCCACACGATCGTCCCGACGCTGACCATGTTCGGTCGGGTCAGAGAGTGGATCCGGCTCTTGTCAATGGCTGGGGCCGCAGTCACGCCGTCATTATTGCCCCTGACCGGGGCCGGCGATCAGCGGGGTGGCAAACCCACGCCTTCCGTGGCCCGAGCGTCGGGGTCCGGTTCGCCTGGCCTAGCCTGAAAAGCGTGCTGCACGTCGATCCGATCTTCGCCGCCACCTCGGCCGTCCCGGCCGCAGTGCTCGCGGCCACCCCGGCGGGCCCGGCGCTGGCCGCCGGGGGCGAGGCGACCCCTCCCCCGTTCACCGTCGGCACGGTGCTGACCGAGACCCGGTTGGACAGCTGGCTGGCGCTCGGCCTGGTGCTCGCCGCCGGCCTCTACCTCTATGGGGTGCACCGGCTGCGCATCCGTGGCGACCGCTGGCCGGTCTCCCGTACCGTCTTCTTCCTCGGCCCCGGCCTGGGCGGCATCGCGCTGGTCACGGTCAGCGGGCTGCACGCGTACGACACCGCCCTGCTGTCGGTGCACATGGTCCAGCACATGGTGCTGTCCATGGTGGCGCCGATCTTCCTGGCACTCGGCGCACCGATGACGCTGGCGCTGCGGACCCTGCCGGTCGGGGCGCGCAAGCGCCTGCTGGCGATCGTGCACAGCCGCGTCGCCCGGGTCTACAGCTTCCCGCTTGTGGCGTTCGCCATCTTCGTGGTCAACCCGTTCGCGCTGTACTTCAGCGACCTGTACCGCTTCACCCTCGAACACGCCTGGGCGCACGAGCTGGTGCACGCGCACTTCATCCTGACCGGCTGCGTGTTCTTCTGGCCGCTGCTCGGCCTCGACCCGCTGCCGGGCCGCTGGCCGTACCCGGCACGGGCGCTGCTGATGCTGCTGTCCGTGCCGTTCCACACCGTGCTCGGGCTCACCATCATGCAGAGCAGCACGCTCTTCGGCGGCGACTGGTACCCGTCGCTCAACCTGAGCTGGTCCGACCCCTGGGACGACCAGGTGGTCGCCGGCGGCATCCTGTGGGCCGGCGGTGAGTTCGTCAGCGTCACCATGCTCGCGGTCCTGGTGGTGCAGTGGGTCAAGCAGTCCGAACGCGAGGCCCGCCGGATCGACCGCGACCTGGACCGCCAGGAGGCCCGCGAACGCGCCGCCGGCACCCCGGCCTGAGCTTGCACCGCCGGCACCCCGGCCTGAGCTTGCACCGCCGGCACCCCGGCCTGAGCTGCGACGACGGTACGCCAGACGGCCGGCGACGGGCGGGATGTCGACTGCGTCACGTGGACCGGTACGATCGGCGGGCAGCTACGAGGTGGGAGCCAGTCCAGCCATGAGCGATCGTCTTTGCACCGTCCTGCTCTACAGCGACGACCCGCAGGTCCGTAATCGGATGCGGATGGCCGTCGGCACCCGGCCCGCACCCGGGCTGCAGATCGAGTTCGTCGACGCGTCGACCTACGCCGAGACAATCCGGCTCGTCGACGACTACGAGATCGACCTCCTGCTGCTCGACGGTGAGGCGAGCCCGGGCGGCGGTATGGGCATCGCCCGACAGATCAAGGACGACCGGGACGACGCGCCCCCGACCTGCCTGGTGATCGCCCGCGCTGCCGACCGATGGCTCGCCGCGTACGCCGAGGTCGACGCGACGCTGGTGCACCCGCTCGACCCGGTGACCACCGGCAGCACGGTGGCTGAGCTGCTGCGGACGCACGCACCCGCCTGACGTCCCCGCTCTCCGGCACCGCCACGGCGCCGGAAGAATCGGCGCCGGTTCCAGCCCACCCGCACTTCGCATGCTCGGGAGGCCCGCCATGGGCGATCGGACCTGGCCGCACCTGCTCAACGCGCTGCTGCGCGGCGACGAGCTGTCCACCGCCGACACCGCCTGGGCGATGGGCGAGATCATGGCCGGCTCGGCGGGCGCCGCGCAGGTCGCCGGCTTCGCGGTGGCGCTGCGGGCCAAGGGCGAGACCTCGGCCGAGCTGGCCGGGCTGGTCGAGACGATGCTGAGCCGGGCGGTCCCGGTCGACCTCCCCGAGGAGCTGCGTTCCACCGCACTGGACGTGGTGGGCACCGGCGGTGACCTCGCCCACACGGTCAACATCTCCACCATGGCCGCGCTGGTGGTGGCCGGCGCCGGCGTCCGGGTGGTCAAGCACGGCAACCGTGCCGCGTCGTCCTCCTGCGGCACCGCCGACCTGTTGGAGTTCCTCGGCGTTCCGCTCGACCTCGACCCGGACGCGATTGTCCGCTGCGTTACCGAGGCGGGCATCGGGTTCTGCTTCGCGGCCCGGTTCCACCCGGGCATGCGGCACACCGGGCCGATCCGGCGAGAGCTGGGCGTGCCCACCGTGTTCAACTTCCTCGGCCCGCTGACCAACCCGGCCCGGCCCCGCGCCGGCGCCGTCGGCTGCTTCGACCCGCGGATGGCCCCGGTGATGGCCGGCGTGTTCGCCGCTCGCGGCGACTCGGTGCTGGTGATGCGCGGCGAGGACGGGCTGGACGAGTTCACCACTGCCGCACCGACCCGGGTCTGGGCGGCCCAGGGCGGCACCGTACGCGAGGCCGTGCTGGACGCGACGGACCTGGGGGTACCCCGGTCCACCCTCGCGGATCTGCGCGGCGGTGACGCCCCGTACAACGCCGGCGTGGCCCGTCGCCTGCTCGCCGGCGAGACCGGCCCGGTCCGGGACGCGGTGCTGGTCAACGCGGCGGCGGCGCTGGCCACTCAGGGCCCGCTCGACGGCGACCTGACCGAGGCGCTGCGTGCCGGCCTGGACCGCGCGGCCGAGTCGATCGACTCCGGCGCGGCGGCCGCCACCCTCGACCGGTGGATCGAGACCGCCACCACCGCCTGACTCGCCCCGCAGTGGGGATTTGTCGGACCCGCGTGGGAAACTACAGCCGAGTAGTTCTCCGCTTCCGTTTGTGCGTTGCTGTCGCGCCGGGGGCGAGCCGCCCGAAGTGAGAGGAGACGCCCGTGTCGTCGGACCGCGAGCTCTACTGCGACGTCTGCGAGGGCGTGGCGCCGTTCGAGGTGCCGCCCTGCGTCGACGGCCACGGCACCGACTGTCCCGAGCTGATCTGCACCCGCTGCGGCACCGCTGTGGTGATCGCCACCTTCACCTTCCGCGTCACCCGGCTGGCCGACCGCCGACACCGCCAGCCCACCCGCCACGCCGCCTGACCCCGCCACGGCTCGATCGACTCGGTGTCGGCGTGGGCGCGGTATCCGGCCGCGCTGTCACCCGCGGATCGGCGACGTGGAGTTGATCACCCGAGCCCGCCGGGCTCGAGCACGACGAAGGCCCGCTCCCCCACCGGGGAACGGACCTTCATGGCGCTACGGGTCGCGGCTACGGCGACCGGGTGAATCAGTGCTCAGCGGTACGCCGGGTGCCGGTGTAGTACTCGAACAGCAGCCCGCAGGCGGCGAAGATGACCGCCAGCAGACCGGCGCCGACCAGCCAGAACTGCCAGAACACCAGGCCCATGCCTGCCGTCGCGGCGGCCAGCGCCAGGCCGAACGGCCAGTAGCTGCCCGGGCTGAAGAAGCCGACCTCACCGGCGCCGTCAGCGATTTCGGCGTCCGGACGGTCCTCGGGACGCAGGTCGATCCGGCGGGAAACGAACCAGAAGAAGCCACCGCACATCGTGCAGAGCAGGAAGGACAGCAGCAGGGCCACCGTGCCCACCCACTCGACGCCACCGGCCTCACCGGCCGTCCAGGCACCGTAGAGGATGGTCGCGCCGCCCAGGAACGTGGCAATGATCAGGAAGATGCGCCACTCGGTCTTCATCCCGCTGCCTCAGCTTCCCGTGCCGGCCGGAGCGTTGTCCGGGTTGAAGTTGCTGTGCGTCCGCCGGGTGTCGAACGGCTCGGTGGTCTCCGCGTACGGCTTCTCACCGATCTGGATCAGTGCGTCCTGGGTGGACTTGCCGCCCTGCTTGGCCGCCAGGAACTGGTCGTACTGCTCCGGCGAAACCACCCGCAGCTCGAAGTTCATGAACGCGTGGTAGCTGCCGCACAGCTCGGCGCAGCGGCCGACGTAGGCGCCCTCGGTCTCCAGGCTGGAGACCTCGAACACGTTGCGGATCTTGCCCGGCATGACGTCCCGCTTGAACAGCAGCTCCGGCACCCAGAAGGAGTGGATGACGTCGCGGCTGGTCTCCTCGAACCGGATGGACCGGTTGGTCGGGAGCACCAACACCGGGATGACCTCGCTGGTGCCGAGCGTCGACGCGGTGGTCTTGGCGTCCGGGCCCTGCCCGTCGCGGTAGTTGAACTGCCAGTTCCACTTGAAGGCGACGACCTCGACCGTGACGTCGGGGTTCTTCGTCAACTTGTCCACGTCGGTCTGCACGATCGCCGTGTAGTAGAAGAGCACGGAGACGATCAGGATCGGCGCGATGGTGTAGAGGAACTCCATCGGCATGTTGTAGCGGGTCTGCACCGGCAGCGCGTTGCCACGCTTGCGGTAGCGCACGACACACCAGAAGATCAGGCCCCACACGAAGATGCCGACCGCGAGGGCTGCGATGCAGGAGGCTATCCACAGGTCGTACATCCGCCGGGACTCGGCCGAGATGCCGCCCTGCGGCCAGCCGAAGCCGTCGAACGCCCTGCCAACGTCACAGCCCGTGAGCAGGACCAGCAGCGCGACGCCACCGAGACCGAGCCCGGCCACCCGACCAGCACCACGCCGTCGGCGTCCACCGACCCCTCGGGAAGCGCTGTGCCGTACGGCCGACGGCCGTACCTCCGAACTCCTTGCGACCACCTGGTCCTGCCTCCCTAGCGCGCCGCGGTGCGTCTTTCGTCAGCACCGGCGGCAAAGGCGTCACCGACGGTCGCAGATTACTCGACCATGACGGACTCGACCGTGGTGGGGTCACTGTCCGCCCCCATCGGGGGGATCCTGGGCATACCGCCGCGATAGCGTTTGGATCCGTGAGTGCGAGGAGTGAGCCGGGGTTGCAAGCCCCGCAGTCGCGAACAAAAGGCGGATCAGTGAGTGCACCCTCGGTCTACCTGGACGCGGCGACCGCCGCGCCGCTGCACCCGGTCGCCCGGCAGGCGCTGATGGCCGCCCTCGACGACGGCTGGGCCGACCCCGGCAAGCTCTACACCCAGGCCCGTCGGGCCCGGCAACTGCTCGACGCCGCCCGCGAGGCCACCGCGCAGACGCTCGGCGTCCGCGCCGACGAACTGTCCTTCACCCCCAGCGGTACGACGGCCGCCCACGGCGCTGTGCTCGGTGGCCTGGCCGGGCGGCACCGGGTCGGGTCCACGCTGGTGCACTCGGCGATCGAGCACTCCGCCGTGCTGCACGCCGCGGAGCGGCACGTGGCAGCTGGCGGCAGCGCCAACCCGGTGCCGGTCGACCGGCTGGGCCGGCTGGACCTGACCGCCTGGTCGGACGCGGTCCAGGCCCCCGGCGTCGCGCTGGCCGCACTGATCACCGCCAGTCACGAGGTGGGCACCGTACAACCGGTGGCCGAGGCGGCCGCCGCGTGCGCCGACGCCGGGGTGCCGCTGTACGTCGACGCCGCGCAGTCGGTCGGCCGGGTACCCCTGCCGGCGGGCTGGTCGGTGCTCAGCGCCAGCGCACACAAGTGGGGCGGCCCGCCCGGGGTGGGGTTGCTGGCGGTCCGCAAGGGCACCCGCTGGGAGTCACCCTGGCCGGCCGACGAGCGGGAGGGCGGACGTACCCCCGGCTCGGTGAACCTGCCCGCGGTGGTGGCGGCGGCGGCGAGCCTGCGCGCGGCGGCGGCCGACGCCGCGGCCGAGGAGAGCCGGCTGGCGGCGCTGGTGGATCGGATCCGGGCGCGGGTGCCGGCGGAGGTGCCCGACGTCGAGGTGGTCGGTGACCCGGTGCTCCGGCTCCCCCACCTGGTGACCTTCTCCTGCCTGTACGTCGACGGCGAGGCGCTGCTGCACGCGCTGGACCGGCGCGGCTTCGCCGTGTCGTCCGGCTCGTCCTGCACCTCGTCCACGCTGCGCCCGTCGCACGTGCTGGAGGCGATGGGGGTGCTCTCGCACGGCAACGTCCGGGTCAGCCTGCACCGGGAGACGACCGAGGCGGACGTCGAGAGGTTCCTCGCCGAACTGCCCGGGATCGTCGCCGACCTACGCGCCGAGGCCGGGGTGGTGGGGCTGTGACCGCTACCGCTCCCCCGGCGCCGCGCGGGCGGGCCACGGGCGGGACGGCTACGGGCGGGACGGCACGGCGTGGGAACGGGAGAATGGGGCGGTGACGATGCCGGACGAGGTCCTCGACTGCCGGGGCCAGCGCTGTCCGCTGCCGGTGATCGCGGCGGCCCGACGGATGCCCCAGGTGCCGGTCGGCACGGTGGTCCGGGTGCTCGCCGACGATCCAGCCGCCGCGGTGGACATCCCCGCCTGGTGCCGGATGCGCGGTCAGGAGTTCCTCGCCGCCATCACCGGCCCCGACGGCCCCGCCTACGACATCCGCCGCGCCCACTGACCCGCCGCACCCCGCGATCTCGCAGTTCCGCCCGGCGAAACGCACCTGAAGCGCGGATCGGCGTCACAACGTGCAAGACCACGGAGTGCGGGGGTACGGGTCAGGGCAGGAGGTGGGGGCGGATCTCGTCGGCGGCGGTGTCGCCGTAGGACTCGGCGAGGCGCTTCACGAACAGGTCGCGGCGGACCTCGTACTCCTGGGTGCCGACGGTCTCCAGGACCAGCGTGGCCAGCAGCGAGCCGACCTGGGCGGCCCGCTCAAGGCCGAGCCCCCAGGAGAGCGCGGTGAAGAAGCCGGCGCGGAAGCCGTCGCCCACCCCGGTCGGGTCGACCGCCCGGATCTCCCGCGCGATCGGCACGTGGATCGGGTCGATGCCGCGCCCGGCGATCTCCACGCCGTGCTTGCCCAGCGTGGTGACCCGCACCTTGACCAGGTCGAGCAGTTGGTCGTCGCTCAGCCCGGCCTTGCTCTGCAGCAGCGACTTCTCGTAGTCGTTGGTCATCAGGTACTCGGCGCCCTCGATCAGCGCCACCACGTCCTCGCCCGGCATCCGGGCGAGCTGCTGGGAGGGGTCGGCGGCGAACGCGTACCCGCGGGTGCGGCACTCGGCCGAGTGGCGCAGCATCGCCTCCGGGTCGTTGGCGCTGACCAGCACCAGGTCCAGCCCGCCGAGCCGGTCGGCGACCGGGGCCAGCTCGATGTTGCGTGCCTCACTCATCGCGCCGGCGTAGAACGACGCGATCTGGCACATGTCGGTGTCGGTGGTGCAGACGAACCGTGCGGTGTGGGCCACCTCGCTGATGTGCACGGAGTCGCAGTCCACTCCGTGCCGTTCCAGCCAGGAGCGGTAGTCGGCGAAGTCGGCGCCCACCGCACCGAGCAGCACCGGGCGCAGCCCGAGCTGTCCCATGCCGAAGGAGATGTTCGCCGCCACGCCGCCGCGGCGGAGCACCAGGTCATCCACCAGGAAGGAGAGGGAAACCTTGTGCAGTTGATCGGCGAGGAGCTGGTCGGCGAAGCGACCGGGGAAGCTCATCAGGTGATCGGTGGCGATCGAGCCAGTGACGGCGATCTTCATGTCAACCCTCGGGGTCGGGAGCAGGGCGCGGTCAGCCTACCGGCCCGGCCATCCGGCGGCGTCCGCTCGGTCGGACAACGGCAACCGCCCGGTAACCGCCCGGCGGGCGCCGTCCCGAGACCGCTCCCACCCCCGCTGGTCACCACTCCCACAACGACGGCGGGGCCGTCCCGAAGGACGGCCCCGTCGTGTTGGTGCGTATGGCGCGACTCAGTTGAACGAGTCGCCGCAGGCGCAGGAGTTGCCCGCGTTGGGGTTGTCGATGGTGAAGCCCTGGGCGTCGATCCGGTCAGCGAAGTCGATCGTCGCGCCGGAAAGGTACGGGGCGCTCATCCGGTCGACGACGACCTCAACACCACCGAAATCGGTGACGACGTCACCGTCGAGCGAACGCTCGTCGAAGAAGAGCTGGTACCGCAGGCCGGAGCAGCCGCCCGGCTGCACCGCGACCCGGAGCCGCAGGTCGTCGCGGCCCTCCTGCTCGATCAGGGCCTTGACCTTCTGCGCCGCGACGTCGGTGAGGACGACGGAAGTAGGGGCGGCCTGGGCCTCGGTCGACTCGGTCTGCGCTGGCGTGGTCACGTGGAAGTCTCCCTGCGCGGTATGGGTCCGGACGCACTGGCCAACGCCGCACGCCGTCCAGTGATTCCCGGTTGTGGTCCTTTTCCGATCGTACGCCGCGCCGGCCGGACTCACCCGCGTGGCGTGACCCCCGCCGCAGGTCGTCCCGGTCGCAGCCGGGTCGGGCGCGCGGCCTGAGCGCTCAGCGGCTCCACTGCCGGGCCAGTCGGGCACCCAGCTCGCGCAGCCCATCGCTGGGCCGGCTCATCGCGGCGGCCAGCCCGCCGCCCTCCTCCCCGCCGAAGTGGTCGACCAGGCTGTACGCGTCGGTCACCCCCGCCGAGGCGGCCTCCCGCCGGCCGGTGCTCACCTGCCCGGCCACCACCACGCAGGGGACCCCCCGGTCCCGGGCGGCGCCCGCCACCCCGGCGACCACCTTCCCGCGCAGCGACTGGTGGTCGAAGGACCCCTCACCGGTGATCACGAGGTCGGCGGTGTCCAGTGCGGCGTCCAGCCCGGTGGCCCTGGTGACCAGGCCGATGCCCGACTCGCAGCCACCGCCCAGGGCGAGCAGGGCCGCGCCGATGCCGCCGGCGGCTCCGCCACCGGGCAGTCCGCCGAGCCCCGGCGGGCAGCCGGGCAGGTCCCGCTCCAGCACCGCCGCGAAGCGCTCCAGGGCGGCGTCGAGCAGCAGCACATCGGCCCGGTCGGCACCCTTCTGCGGGCCGAACACACTGCTGGCGCCGTGCAGGCCGAGCAGCGGGTTGTCCACGTCCGTGGCGGCGATCAACCGGGTGCCGCGCAGCCGGGGCGCGCCGTCCAGTGCGGCGACCGCGGCCAGCGCCGCTCCGCCGTACGGCAGGGCGCGGCCCGCCTCATCCAGCGGGGTGACGCCGAGCGCCGTGAGCATCCCGGCGCCGCCGTCGTTGGTGCCGGAGCCGCCCAGCCCGATCACCACCGTCCGGGCGCCGCTCTCCACCGCGGCGGCCACCAGCAGGCCCAGGCCGTACGACGTGGTGGCCTTCGGGTCACGTTCGGCGGTGGCGAGCAGGTGCAGCCCGCACGCCTGGGCGCTCTCCAGGTAGGCGGTCGCGCCGTCGGCGGTGAGCAGGATCTCACCGGCCGCCGGCCGGCCCAGTGGGTCGACCGTCCGCACCGGCACCCGCCGGCCACCGATGGCCTCGGCGAGCACCTCCACGAAGCCCGGCCCACCGTCGGCGAGTGGCCGGATCAGCAGGTCGTCGTCGGCGGCGACGGTGCGCCAGCCGGCGGCCACCGCGGCGGCCACCTCCGGTGCGGGCAGGGTGCCGGCGAACTTGTCCGGACAGAGCAGCACACGCATGCCGAGCAGTGTGGCAGCCCACACCGACGGAAGCCGCGTCGCGCTCGCGCTGTGGGACCATGGACCACGTGACTTCGACCTGGGTGGAACCCTCCAACACGGCGACGGCTCTGCTGCTGCTCGGTCGGGGCAGCGACCCCGACACCGAGCGCGGCGTCGAGTGTCCGGGCGACCTGCCGGCGCCCAGCGACCCCGATCTGGTGGCCCGCGCCACGGCGGCGAAGGCGAAGCTGGGCAGCAAGGTCTTCGTGCTGGGGCACCACTACCAGCGCGACGAGGTGATCCAGTTCGCGGACGTGACCGGCGACTCGTTCAAGCTGGCCCGGGAGGCCGCGGCCCGTCCGGACGCGGAGTACATCGTGTTCTGCGGCGTGCACTTCATGGCCGAGAGCGCCGACATCCTCACCACCGACGCCCAGCGGGTGATCCTGCCCGACCTGGCGGCGGGCTGCTCGATGGCGGACATGGCCGTGCTGGGCCAGGTCGAGGCCGCCTGGGACACGCTGACCGAACTGGGCATCGCCGGCGAAACCGTGGCGGTGACGTACATGAACTCCTCGGCCGACATCAAGGGCTTCGTCGGCCGAAACGGTGGCGTGGTCTGCACCTCCTCCAACGCCAAGCGCGCCCTGGACTGGGCGTACGAGCAGGGGTCGAAGGTGCTCTTCCTGCCCGACCAGCACCTGGGCCGCAACACGGCGGTGCTGGAGATGGGCCTGTCGCTGGACGACTGCGTCCTCTACGACCCGCACAAGCCGGGCGGCGGGCTCACCGCCGAGCAGCTGCGGGACGCCAAGATGATTCTCTGGCGGGGGCACTGCTCGGTGCACGGCCGCTTCACCCTGGAGAGCGTCAACGACGTACGGGAGCGGGTGCCCGGGGTCAACGTGCTGGTCCACCCGGAGTGCCGGCACGAGGTGGTCACGGCCGCCGACTACGTCGGCTCGACCGAGTACATCATCAAGACCATCGAGGCGGCTCCGACCGGCTCGGCGTGGGCGCTCGGCACCGAGCTGAACCTGGTCCGCCGGCTGGCGCTGGCGCACCCGGACAAGCAGATCATGTTCCTGGACAAGGCGGTCTGCTACTGCTCGACGATGAACCGGATCGACCTGCCGCACCTGGTCTGGGCGCTGGAGGAGCTGGTCGCGGGCCGGGTGGCCAACCAGATCACGGTGGACCCCGACACCGCGTACCACGCGCGGGTGGCGCTGGATCAGATGCTCGCCCTGCCCGGCGCGGACACCCCGCCGCCGACCGCGAGCTGATCACTATCCGTAGCGTCGTTGGTACGCAAAAGTGCCTGATCACCGATTAATGCCACACACGCCGATGTGACCGAGTCGTTTTTCGTCACCGAGGGCTATGCTGCCGGAGCGACGACGCAAGCGGGCCGTTTCGATATGGCCGCATCCGGGGTAGCGACAGTGTTCAGACTCCCCACCATCAACACGGCAGCACCGACATGCTGGAGGTTGCGTTGACCGACGACGTCCTGGTCGTGCACGGAGGCACTCCGCTTGAAGGGCGGATCCGCGTGCGAGGCGCGAAAAACCTGGTTTCGAAGGCGATGGTCGCCGCGCTGCTCGGCGACAGCCCGAGCCGGCTGTTCGACGTGCCGAAGATCCGTGACGTCGAGGTGGTCCGGGGTCTGCTCGGCCTGCACGGCGTCAAGGTGACCGACGGCGACGAGGACGGCGAGCTCGTCTTCGATCCCGCGAACGTGGAGAGCGCCAGCACCGACCAGATCAACGTGCACGCCGGCTCCAGCCGGATCCCGATCCTGTTCTGCGGCCCGCTGCTGCACCGGCTCGGGCACGCGTTCATCCCGGACCTGGGCGGCTGCCACATCGGCCCGCGCCCGATCGACTTCCACCTGCAGGCGCTGCGCGAGTTCGGCGCCACGGTCGACAAGCGGCCCGAGGGGCTGCACCTGTCCGCGCCGAACGGACTGCACGGGACGAAGTTCGCCCTGCCGTACCCGAGTGTCGGCGCCACCGAGCAGGTGCTGCTGACCGCGGTGATGGCCGAGGGCGTGACCGAGCTGCGCAACGCCGCGGTGGAGCCGGAGATCATCGACCTCATCTGCATCCTGCAGAAGATGGGCGCGATCATCAAGGTGCACACCGACCGGGTGATCGAGATCCAGGGCGTGCCGAAGCTGCACGGCTACACCCACCGGCCGATCCCGGACCGGATCGAGGCGGCGAGCTGGGCCGCGGCGGCTCTGGCCACCCGCGGTCACGTCGAGGTGCTCGGCGCGCAGCAGGCCGACATGATGACCTTCCTGAACATCTTCCGGTCGGTCGGTGGCGAGTACGAGGTCACCGACGCCCGGCCGCCGAAGCTGGGCGATCTCGGCCAGGAGGGTGGCATCCGGTTCTGGCACCCGGGCGGCGAGCTGAACGCGGTGGCGCTGGAGACCGACGTGCACCCCGGCTTCATGACCGACTGGCAGCAGCCGTTGGTCGTGGCGCTCACCCAGGCCCGCGGGCTGTCGATCGTCCACGAGACGGTCTACGAGCAGCGGTTGGGCTACACCGAGGCGCTGAACTCGATGGGCGCCAACATCCAGGTCTACCGGGACTGCCTCGGCGGCACCCCGTGCCGCTTCGGCCGGCGCAACTTCAAGCACTCGGCGGTCATCGCCGGGCCGAGCAAGCTGCACGCCGCCGACCTGGTCATCCCGGACCTGCGGGCCGGCTTCAGCCACCTGATCGCGGCGCTCGCGGCCGAGGGCACCTCCCGGGTGTACGGCGTCGACCTGATCAACCGGGGCTACGAGGACTTCGAGGCGAAGCTCGCCGACCTCGGCGCGCACGCCGAGCGTCCGTAACCTCGAACACCTTCCGTTCGCGCCCGGTGCACCGCGATGTGCACCGGGCGCGAACCGTTGGCTACCCTTGCCGCGTGCCGTCGCTCTTTCGCCGCAAGTCCACCGACCTCGTCGACGAGGCCGTCACCTCGGTGACCCCCGAGGAAACCGCCGAGCGGTCCCGGGGCTACACCCCGGCCAAGGGTCGGGAGACGCCGAAGCGGCCGACCGTCGGCCGTCGCCCGGCCGGCCCCACCCGCCCCCTGAACAAGCAGGAGGAGCGGGAGCGCCGCCGTCAGTTGCGTGCCGAGGCCGCGTCGGAGTTCCGCCGCGAGGGCGGCCCCCGCGACCGCGGCCCGGAGCGGCTGCTGGCCCGCAACGTGGTCGACTCCCGGCGTACGGTCGGCACCTGGTTCTTCGGCGGCGCACTGATCGTGCTGATCGGGTCGAACGCGGCGATGCCGCCGCTGGTCCGGCTGATCTCCAACGTGCTCTGGGGCGCGCTGGCGCTGGGCGTGGTCGTCGACTCGGTGCTCATCTGCCGCAAGATCCGCAAGCTGATCCGGGAGCGCTTCCCGAAGACCGGCCAGCGGATGGGTTCGCTCTACCTCTACGCGATCATGCGCTCGATCACCTTCCGGCGGATGCGCGCCCCGGCCCCCCAGGTCAAGCTCGGCGACAAGGTCTGACCCCGGCTCAGGCCACCCCGAGCAGACGCAGCACCGCCGTGGTGGCGGCCGCGCCGACCACCACCAGCACGAACGGCACCCGCCGCCAGGCGAGCAGCACGCCGACCAGCACCCCGGCCGGGCGCGCCCAGCCGGCGAACCGGCCGGCCTCGGTCAGCGCCGCGGTGGCGGCCAGCGCGGCCAGCAGCGCGGCGGCACCCACCGGCAACAGTCGCCGGGCCCACTCCGGAAGTTCCAGCCGGTCCCGCAGCAGCACACCGGCCAGCCGGAAGCCATAGGTTCCGGCGGCCAACGCCAGGATCACCGCGATCAGCACGGCACCTCCCCGGTGCGCTCCACGCCGAGAGGTGCGGACGCGGCCGGGCGGGCCTGTTCGACGCCCACACGTGCGGACGCGGCCGGGCGGGCCTGTTCGACGCCCACGGGTGCGGCCGCGTCCGGGCGCGGCCCCTCCACGGTCTGCTCGACCCCGCCGGGCGCGGGCGGGGCGGGGTTGGCGTCGCCGGTCGGGGGCGGCCGACGGCGGAAGGCGATGGCAGCCGGGCCGGCGAGCGCGAGCAGCACCGGCAGCCCGGCCGGCAGCACCGGCGTGGCCACGACCGCCAGCGCGGCCCCGGCCAACGCCGCCTGCCGGGTGTCCCGGTCACGCAGGGACGGCAGCAGCAGCGCGATCAATCCGGCGGGGAAGGCGGCGTCCAGGCCCAGCGCGGCCGGGTCGCCGATCGCGTCGCCGGCGAGCACGCCGAGCAGGGTGCCGACGTTCCAGGCCAGGAAGAGCAGCGTGCCGGCCAGCCAGAACGCTCGCCGCCGAGCGTGGCCGGCCGGTTGGGCCAGGGTGAGCGCGGTCGTCTCGTCGGTCATCAGGTGACTGCCGAGCAGCCGGTGCCGCAGCCGGGGGCCGAGGCTGTCACCGAGGGCGAGGCCGAACGGCAGGTGCCGGGCGTTGAGCAGCAGCCCGGCCAGCACGGCGGCCAGTGGGCTGCCGGCGGCCACCAGGCCGACCGCCATGAACTGCGCGCCGCCGGCGTAGAGGACCGCGGACATGGTCAGGGTGGCCCACACGGGTAGCCCGGCGGCGACCGCCACCGCCCCGAACGAGGCACCCACCGCGATCATGGCCGCACCGAGAGCAAGCACGTCGCGAAGCATCCGGGCGTCGGCTGTTCGTTGTACCGTACGCATGGTTCACCATGGTGAACAGATGACCGGTGTTCGTCAAACCGAACGTAGATCCGATGGAGCGAACGCATGCCTCCCGAACCGGCCGCTCCCCTGGCCACCATCGCCGCCGCTCTACGCCGGGAACGGGACCGAGTCGGCATCTCGCTGACCGAGCTCGCCCGCCGGGCGGGAGTTGCCAAGTCCACCCTCTCCCAACTGGAGTCGGGGACCGGGAACCCGAGCGTGGAGACGCTCTGGGCGCTCGGCGTGGCGCTCGGCGTGCCGTTCAGCCGGCTGGTCGAGCCGGCCGACGACGGCATCCGGGTGATCCGGGCCGGAGACGGGCCACGGGTCCGCTCCGAGCAGGCCGACTTCACCGGCACGCTGCTCAGCGCCGGAGCGGCGCACCTGCGCCGGGACATCTACCTGATCGAGTTGGAGCCGGGCGCGGTCCGGGCCGCGGAAGGGCACACCCCCCGCAGCGTCGAGCACGTGGTGGTCGCCGCCGGCCGCCTGCGGGTGGGCCCCAAGGAGGGCACGGTCGACCTCGGCCCGGGCGACTACGCGACGTTCCCCGGCGACGCCCCGCATGCCTACGAGGCGTTGGTTCCCGGCACCTTCGCCGTACTCGTCATGGAACACCCCTGATCGAACGCGGCCGGTCCCGCCCGGGCCGCTTCACCGGCGGGTGGGGTATCGTCGGAAACCAGATTCTGTTATCGGCCCAAATGTCCGAAACAGTAGGATAACGTTTGCGCCCGTGGGCAGTACCACAGTGGCGGTGAGCGAGCCCACGCCGTTACCCTCCATCCGCAGCCACGCCCTGCCGGAATGGGCGACTTGACCGGCACGCGGGGCCCCAGCGCGACAATTTGCAACGAGGTGACAACGCCGTGAGCGAGCGGACGCGAGCCGGCCACCGGGGCGTGGCAGGCGGCGACCGGACGCCCCGCGGTCACCGGGGCGCGCACGCGGACGGCCCGCCTCCTTCGGAGATCGGCCGACCGGCCGGGCTTGGCGACGGGTTCGGCGGATGAACGGCCGCTACACCGACCGGTGGCGGGACCCGAACGAACCGTCCTGGGTGGTTGAACCGACCACCGAGTGGCATCCCCAGTTTCCCGGGCAGCGCTACCCCGGCGACATCGGCCTGTCCCACCAGCCGCCCCCGCCGCCGCGCGGCCGGGCGACCGTGGTCGGCCGTACCGAGGTGCCGCCGCTCGCACCCACCCGCCCGGACGGCACCTACCTCGGCCGGTCCTGGGCGGACGAGGAGCCGGCCGAGACGCCGGCCTACGGCCGGTCCCGGGGCGACGAGCGGCCGGCCGACGCCTCCGCCTACGGCCGGCCCGAGGCGGAGGCCCCGCATTACGACCACGAGCCGTACCGCCGGCCGCTGCCCGAGCCGCCTCGGCGCGACGATCGCCGTTCCCCCGAGTCCGACCGGCGGACCGCCTGGTCCGACCGGCGCCCCAGTGACGACCGGGGACCGGCCCGGGAGGCCGCCTGGCACCGGGACCAGCCCGCCGAGCGGTACGACACCCGCCGACCCCGGCACGAGCCGGCCGACCGGGACCGGGGGCACTCGTCGGCGCCACCGGTGTCCCCCGCACCGCGGACCCAGCCCGGCTGGGTGCCGGAGCCGGAGGAGGCGCCACGTCGGCGCGGCACGCAGGAGCGACCGGCCGCCGGATACGACCGGCACCCCGACGACGGGTACGGCAACCGGCCCAACCGGGGCCGCGACGGCCGGACGGCCGACGGCTGGGCCGCCGACGGGGCCGGCCAGTGGGCGCCTGTGGACGGTCGCTCGCTCTACCGCGACGACCGGTACCCCGACCGGGCCGCCGAGGACGCCCGCCGCCCCGAGCGGAGTACGGACGACGCGCGCCGCCCCGACCGGGCTTCCGACGACGCGCGGCCGGCGGCGCGAGCCCGCACGGACGCCGGAGTCGGCGCGCCCAGCGAGCGGCGGTACCAGCCCGACGAGCGGGTCAGCGCGCCGCAGACACCCGACGGTGGACGCCGCCGCCAGCCCGAACAGGAGACGCCTGGTCAACCACGCCGGGACGACGAGCGGCGTCGACCCGACGCCGACCCGCACCGGCAGCAGCCCCGCGACGCGGCGGCCCGCGCCGAGGCGTACCCGGACCGGCGCCCCCGCGAGGAGACCCGGCCGGATGCCTACCGCGAGGAGGCCTACCGCGAGCCCCGGTCGCAGCCGGGGCACCGACCGGACGGCGGCCTGCCCTGGCCACCGCCGGGTCCGGTGCGCCCGGACCGCACCCGCGAGGCGGGCTACCGCGCCGAGCCGCACCAGACCGCCGAACCGCAGCGCACCGCCGACTCAGGCCTCGCGTCGCGGCCGGCCACCCGGCCCGAGAGGCCACCGACCGCGCCGTCCCGGTACGACGACCGGCCGGCACGGCCCGCCGCCACGGCTCCGCCCGCACCGGCCACCTCCGGCCGGGCTGCCCCGGTCTCCCCGGAGCGACCGGTGTCGCCGGCGCCCGTCTCCCCCGCCGCGCCCATCCGGGACCGGCCCATCTCGGCCGCCCCGATCTCTCCCGCGCCGACTGACCACGAGCGCCGACCGGCGGACCACACCCCGCCCGGTCGCCCGGATCGGGACCGGCCGGTGTCGGCGGCCCCGGTCTCCCCGGCGACGGACGTACCCGTCTCGGGTCCGCCGGCCGCCCGGCTGCGGCTGGAGTACCTGCCCGCGCCGGTGGACCCGCCGCTGCCCGACGAGCGCCCCGGCCCGCTGCCTCCCGAGCACAGGACGCCGACCGAACCGGCACCGACGGCCGGCGCACGGCCCACCGCGCCGCCGCGTTACCCCGGTCCGGGCACCGGCGACCGCCCGGCCGACCAGCGGCCCGGCGGGGAGCCGACCACGGACCGCCGCCCGACACCGCCGGAGCGGTCTGCCCCGTCGGGGGACGCGCGCCCGCCGGTCGCGCCGCCGCCCACCTGGCAGGCCCCGGAACCGCCGGCCACCCGGCCGACCCCGGCACCCACGGCCCAGGCATCCGCACCCGCCGACCCGGCACCCACGGCGGACGCCGATCCGGTGCTTCCGATAGCTCCCGGCCGGCCGCGCCGCTACGTGCCACCCCCGCCGTCGTCGGAACCGCCGGTGGCGCCCGCTCCGGAGCCGGTCCAGGCTCCGGTCACCGGTGGACCGGCCGCCTGGTTCAGCCCCGCCCAAGCGGCGGAGTCCGACCAGGACGAGCCGGCGACGGACCGCCGACCGACCGACGATCGGCCTGCGGCCGACGGCCCGGCCGGCTCCTCGACACCCACCAGAGCGGAGCGCGACCCGTCGACACCGGTGACCGAACCGCCCGCCGACGGCTGGGCGACCGACCCGCGCCCCGATGCGACGGTCGAGCCGGCCATCGCGGCAACGGCACCGCAGGCCCAACCGGTCTCCGCACCGCCTGCGGGACCGGTCTCCGCACCGCCGGCCGAACCGGTCTCCGGCGACCGTGACCCCTGGACCGACGACATCGGCGCCGACCGGGAGTCCGCGGTCGGGTGGATACCGACCGAGGCGCCCGGACCGGTTTCCGCGCCACCGGCCCGCCCGGTCTCCGGACCGCCGATCCACCCGGTTTCGGCACCGCCGGTCCGCCCGGTCTCCGGTGCACCCCGCACCTGGGCGGACGACCTGCTCGACGACGCACAGCCAGCCGACGAGCCGACACCGACCGATGCCTCCCGGCCGGTCTCCGCTGCTCCGAGCGACGGAACGCGGCACTTCCAGACCGAACCCGCCGCCGAGGCCGACCACCAGTTCCCCGGCACGCCGAGCACGCCCACGTCCGACACACCTGCCGACTGGGAGGGCGATCACCTCGCCGACCCCGAGCCGCTGGACCGGCCGACATCGGCGCCGCCGGCGCCGATCGACGCGCAGGTGGACCGACCCGTCTCCGCACCCCCCGGAGCGGACACCGACCCGATCGAACGCGACCCGGCAGGCGAAGCGACCGCCGCGCCGCCCGACCCGCAGTCGGACGCGCCGGGCGGTCCGAGCACCGCCGGACCGGCGGCCGGTTCACAACCCGACGACTGGGCCGCTGTCGATGCGCCGCCGGCCCGACCGGCGCCGACCGACCACGACGCGGAGCACCCCGTCTCCGCGCCGCCCGTCTCCGCGCCGCCCGTCTCCGCTCCACCCGCGACGTCCGTCTCCGACCTGCCCGCACCGCCGGTCTCGGCACCGCCCGCAGCATCCGTCTCCGCTCCGCCGGCAGCGCCGGTGTCCGCACCGCCGATCTCCGCGGTACCCGTCTCCGCGCCGCCGATGTCCGCCACGCCGGTCTCCGGGCCGCCGGTCTCCGGACCGCCGGCCACAACCGTTCCCGAGCCGCGGAACGGGTCAGCCGAGGAGAGCATGCCGGTATCCGCGCCACCCGACACGGCGCCACCAGCGGCACCCCGCCGGACGCTGGCCGACCAGGGCGACCCGGAGCAGGTCCTTGCGGCGTACCGCTGGCGACTGGACCCGGTCACCCTGCGCGAGGATCTGACGGAGCCGGACGACCTACGGGCGATCCGGCGGCGGCTGACCGAGAAGTTGGGCTCGGCCACCGACAACCGGTCCCGCGCCCGGCTGCTCAGTCTTCGGGCGGTGGCCTCCCGGATCCTCGGCGACCTGGACGACGCGCTGGCCGACGGCCGGCTCGCCCTCACCTACGCCGAGGCCACCGGCGAGCTGCGCCGGACCGCGCTGGCCCAGGCCCGGCTGGCCCACGTGCTGCGCTGGCGCGGGGACTTCCCCGAGGCCGACCAACTCTTCGCCCAGGCCAACTCCGTCGAACTGCCCGACCGGCTGCGGGCCGCGCTGCACGAACACGCCGGTCGGTCCTGCTACGACCAGGGTCGGCTGATGGAGGCCTGCCAGCACTTCGAGCAGGCGCTCGACCTGCGCGGCGCCGGCGACGCCGACCTGCTGGACCGGATCCGGGTGGGCCTCGACGCGGTCACCACCCGGGCCGCGGCGGATGGCTTCGGGCCGTACCCCCGGGGTCGGGACGAGGTACTCGACCGCGACCGGCCCCCGCTGCCGGGGCGGGACGGACCGCTGTGGGGGTACACCGACGCGGACGGTGACCTGGTCATCCCCGCCCGGTACGCCGAGGCGCAGCCGTTCCACGACGGGTTGGCCTGGGTCCGCCGGCCGGACACCGACCGGTGGTCGTTGATCAACCTGCTCGGTACGACGGTGATCCCGCCGACCTACCGCGCGGCGCGCCCGTTCAGCGACGGCCTGGCCTGGGTGGCGGACAACGCGAACGGCTGGCAGGCGATCGACGCGACCGGGGAGGTGCAGGTTCGGCCCGGTTTCGCCGACGTGCGACCGTTCCGCCGTGGGGTGGCCGCGGTACGGCGCGAGGGGTGGGGTGCGGTCGACCGGACCGGCCGGATCGTGGTGCCGACCCGGCACCACGGCTTCGCCACCGAGCTGGCCGACGGCCAGCAGGTCGACGGCTTCACCGACGAGGGCCTCGCCGTGGTCGACGTGGCCGGCAGGCGCGGTGTGGTGGACCGCAGCGGCACCGTACTGGTCCCGCCGGCGCACCCGATGCTGGTCATCCACCCGGTGGCGTTCCTGGTCGGCAGCAGCACCGGGCGGTGGGGTGCGCTCGACCGGCGTGGCGAGCCGCTGATCGACCCTGTACACCGCGATCGTGACGCGGTGCTGGCCGAGATCGACCGGCTGCTCACCGACGCCAACCCGGTGCTCTGATCGGCCGTTCAGAGTCCCGTAAACCAGCAGGGCTAGGGTCCAGTCATGGAATTCCGACACCTGGGCCGCTCCGGCCTGATGGTCAGCGAGATCTCGTACGGCAACTGGATCACCCACGGTTCGCAGGTCGAGGAGGACGCGGCGTTCGCCTGCGTCCGGGCCGCCCTCGACGCGGGCATCACCACCTTCGACACCGCCGACGTGTATGCCGGCACCCGGGCCGAGGACGTGCTCGGCCGGGCGTTGCAGAACGAGCGCCGCGAGGGCCTCGAAATCTTCACCAAGGTGTACTGGCCGACCGGACCGGGCCGCAACGACCGCGGCCTGTCCCGCAAGCACATCATGGAGTCGATCAACGGCTCGCTGCGCCGGCTGCGCACCGACTACGTGGACCTGTACCAGGCCCACCGGTACGACCACAGCACGCCGCTGGAAGAGACGATGGAGGCGTTCGCGGACGTCGTGCACTCCGGCAAGGCGCACTACATCGGCGTCTCCGAGTGGAGCGCGGAGCAGCTGCGCGCCGCTCACCCGCTCGCCCGGGAGCTGCACATCCCGCTGGTCTCCAACCAGCCGCAGTACTCGATGCTCTGGCGGGTCATCGAGGCCGAGGTCGTACCGGCCAGCGAGGAGCTGGGCATCGGCCAGATCGTCTGGTCGCCGATGGCGCAGGGCGTCCTGTCCGGCAAGTACCTGCCGGGGCAACCGCCGCCGGCCGGTTCCCGGGCCACCGACGAGAAGTCCGGTGCCGGCTTCATCTCCCGGTTCATGACCGACGAGGTGCTGACCCGGGTCCAGCAGCTCAAGCCACTGGCCGAGCAGGCCGGGCTGAGCATGGCCCAGCTCGCCGTGGCGTGGGTGTTGCAGAACCCGAACGTCTCCTCGGCGATCATCGGCGCGTCCCGCCCGGAGCAGGTTCACGACAACGTGAAGGCGGCCGGGGTGAAGCTCGACGCCGAACTGCTCAAGGCGATCGACGAGATCGTCGAGCCGGTCACCGAGCGCGACCCGGCGAAGACCGAGTCGCCCGCTCAGCGGCCCTGACGCCAGTCCGGTCCGGTCGGCGCGGGTCCGCGCCGGCCGGACCGGGTCGGTCAGCCCGAGACGATCAGCCCTGCCAGAAGCGGATCAGCTCGAGGCCGGTGGCGTAGAGCCAGGAGGGCAGGCCGAGCAGGTCCCCCACCGCGAAGACCGCGTCGAAGAACCAGCCACCGATGCGCGGGTTCCACAGCAGCGCGAAGAGCAGCAGGAAGCCGAACGGGGCGAACAGGTCGTACATCCGGCGCCACTGCGGGTTGAGCCACGGCTGGATCATGTTGCCGCCGTCCAGGCCGGGGACCGGCAGCAGGTTCAGCACGCTCGCGGTGAGCTGGAGGAACGCCAGCAGCGCCACTCCGGCCCAGAACTCCACCGGGCCGCCCGACTGGGTGCCGAACCGTATCGCCACCACCAGCACCAGCGTGAACAGCACGTTGGTCGCCGGGCCGGCGAGGCTGACCAGGGTGTGCCGCAGCCGGCCCGGGATGGCGTGCCGATCCACCCACACCGCACCGCCGGGCAGGCCGATGCCGCCGAGCAGCACCACCGCCACCGGCAGCACGATCGACAGCAACGGGTTGGTGTACTTCAACGGGTTGAGCGTCAGGTAGCCGCGGTGGGCGATGTCCCGGTCGCCGGCGCGGTAGGCCACCACCGCGTGGGCGTACTCGTGCAGGCAGAGCGAGACCAGCCACCCGGAAACCACGAAGAGGAACACGTCGAACCGGACATTGCCGTACCCGTTCCAGGTCAGCACCCCGCTGACCGCGAAGAGGGCGACCAGGCTGAGGAAAATCGGGCTGGGCCGGAACGCCTCCCGCGGCACCCCGAGCACCAGCCGCTCCCCACCCGGCCGGTCGTAGCCCATCACTCGGCCGTGGGCAGCAGGCTCATCCGGTAGTCCACCCGGTCGTCCTCCACGAGCGCGACCGAAGTGACGCCGGACGCCGCGAGCTCCCGCCAGGTCTGACCGATCCAGGATTCGGCGTCGGCCTGGCTGCCGAACGACTCCGCCGGTCCCTCGACCGTCTGGCCGTCCGTGCCCTCGTACCGCCAGCTCCACGCCATGCCGCGTCTCCCCTCGCCGCTGAAGTCCCCGTGGGACGAACCCTCGCCAGCGTAGTCGGCCCGGCGTGGAACGACCGCTCGCTCGCCTTCGACCGCGACCCATGGGTTGATCGATCCCCGTCGGGGCCGGCCGGTACGGTGGCCCAGTGCTGACACGGGGAGTGCTGCTCGGCGACCGGTACCGGCTGGGAGAGCGGGTGGCGACGGGCGGGATGGGCGCGGTCTGGCGCGGCACCGACGTGATGCTGGAGCGCGAGGTGGCGGTGAAGGTGCTGCTGCCGTCGCTGGTCGCCGACCCGGAGTTCACCGCCCGGTTCCGGGCCGAGGCGCGGATGCTGGCGGCGCTGCGGCATCCCGGCGTGGTCGCCGTGCACGACGTCGGGCAGACCGCCCTCGCCGACGGCAGCCGGGTCGACTACCTGGTGATGGAGTACGTCGAGGGCGAGCCGTTGAGCGCCCGGGTGCGCGGGGTGGGTCGACTGGACCCGGCCACCACCATGTCGGTGCTGGCGCAGGCGGCGGACGCGCTGCACACCGCCCACCTCGCCGGCATCGTGCACCGGGACGTGAAGCCGGGCAACCTGCTGGTCAAGGCCGACGGCCGGGTGGTGCTGGTCGACTTCGGCATCGCCCGCTCGAGCACGATGGCCGGGCTCACCGCCGCGAACATGGTGCTCGGCACCGCCTCGTACATGTCCCCCGAGCAGGCCACCGGGCAGCGGGTCTCCCCCGCCACCGACGTCTACGCGCTTGGCGCGGTGGCGTACTTCTGCCTGGCCGGGCAGCCGCCGTTCGACGGCGACAACCCCCTCGCGGTGGCGCTGCGGCACGCCCAGGAGGAACCGGCGCCGCTTCCGTCGGACACCCCGCCAGCGGTGGCGGCGGTGGTCGCCCGCGCGCTGGCCAAGCGCCCCGCGGACCGCTACACCAGCGCCGCCGAGCTGGCCGGCGCCGCCGCCGACGCCCGCGACGCGACCCTGGCCAGCATCCCGCTCGCCGCCCGCCCACCGTGGGCGCTGGCCGCCCCCACCCCATCCGTCCCGGGCCCGACCCCGCCGGCCGTCGCGCCGCCCGCCCCGAGCCCCACCCCGCCGGCCGTCGCGCCGCCCGTCCCGAGCCCCACCCCACCGCCCGTCCTGGGACCCACCCCGCAGGCCGTCCCGACCCCGGCGCCGACGCCATCGGCCCCGCCCACGGACCCGCGGCCCCGAGCGGCCTTCGGGACCGAACCGGTGGGGACCGGGCAGACCCGGGAGGACCCGTTCCGGACCGGGTCGGCCCGGCGGCGCGGGCCACTGCTGGTCGGGGTCGGTGCGGTCGTCCTCGTCGCGCTGGTCGCCGGGGCCGTGGCGGCACTGCGGCCCGGCTCCGACCCTGGTGGAACGGACGGTCCGCCGGCACTGGCCGGCGAATCGGTGTCGGCCGCAGAGGTCCCGCTGCCGAGCGGGGACGCGACCAGCCCGGGGCCCCTGCCCAGCGGCACGCCGGGCGCCAGCCGGACCGCGACCGCCGCACCGACCGGCGCCAGCGGCCAGCCCGGCGCGCCGGGCAGCGGTGCCCCGGCCCCACGCACCACGGCGCCGGGGACCACGCCGACCGGGGGGGCCAGCGGCCAGCCGACGTCCAGTGGCAGCCCGGCGGGCCGGCCCAACCCGTACACGGCGGCGCAGGCGTGCGGCAGCGGCTACCAGGTGATCGACTCGGCGACGCTGACCGGCGGTGACGGTCGCCGCCGGGGGCGGGTCTACCTGCTGTACCACTCGGGCAACGGCAACAACTGCGTGGTCACCCTCAAGGACACCGCGGTCGGCACGCCGTCGGCGGCGTCGGCGTACCTGGAGGTCCAGGGACGGGCCCGCAGCACCGACAGCGGGTCCTTCGACTACTACGCCGGGCCGGTGCGGGCCAGCGCCGCCGGGAAGTGTGTGAAATGGGGTGGCGCCACCGGCGGGGTCAGCTACGGCAGCGGGTTCGAACACTGCGACTGATCAACCGCGAGCGCCGGGCCGGCAGGCAGCGGGACGCCGGGCGGCCTTAAGGTACGGGCATGTCCGTAGACGGGTGGAACACGGTCCTGGTGCTCGGCGGTATCCGGTCCGGCAAGTCCGAGTTCGCCGAGTCCCTGGTCACCGACGCACCGGTGGTCCGCTACCTCGCCACCGCGCCCGAGGGTGACCCGGACGACACCGAGTGGGCGACCCGGCTCGCCGCGCACCGCGCCCGGCGGCCGGGCAGCTGGACCACCGAGGAGACGGCGGCCGAGCCACGGCGTCTGGCCGACGTGCTCGCGTCCGCACAGCCCAACGAGACGCTGCTCGTGGACGACCTGGGCGGCTGGGTGACGGTGCTGCTCGACCCGGATCACCAGCCCGCCGACGACGTGGCGACGATCGCCGAGCTGGCCGAGGCGATCCGCACCTGCTCGGCGCGGGTGGTGCTGGTCAGCCCCGAGGTGGGGCTGTCACTGGTGCCGACCACACCGCTGGGCCGGGCGTTCACCGACGCGCTCGGCGCGGCCAACCGCGCGGTCGCCGACGCCTGCGACGCGGTGGTGCTGGTGGTCGCCGGCCAGCCGGCCTGGCTGAAGCCGGCCGTCGCGCCCGCGAGCACCGCCGGGGCCGCGCCCGCGAGCACCGGAGGTGCCGAGCCCGCGAGCACCGCGACCGTGACCGAGCCGGCCGGCTCCCGGGCGGTCGTCTCCGCGCCGGTCGTCGTCAGCCTGGCCGACACCGAGCCGACCCCCGAGGTGCAGCTTCCGGACGTGCTGACCCACGCGCCGCCGGTCGCCCCCAACCAGGAGCCGGGCAACCCCTGGGCCGCGCCCACCATGGCGCTGCCGATGGTGGCCACCGGACTGGTCATCCAGCCGGGCATGGAGCTGCCGATGCCCGACGAGTACACCGGCCCGCAGGCGGTGGACCGGCTGGCCACGCTGGACGTTCCCGGTGCCGGGCTGGGTGTGCTGGACCGGGTGGTCGGCTTCGCCGCCGCCACCCAGGGCACCTCGACCCCGGTCGCCTGGGGCTCGGTGCGGGTGCTGCTGTTGCACGGCGACCACGCTGGCGGGGCGTCCGCCGGCACCGTCGCCGGCGATTCGGCACGCCGGGCCGTGCAGGCCCGCGCCGGCCGGGGCGCGTTGGCCCGGCTGGCCGCCGAGAGCGGTGCCAGCCTGCAGGTGGTGGACACTCCGGCCGCGGCGCCGATGGAGGACCAGCCGGCGCTCGCGCCGGAGCAGGTGGAGTCGGCGCTGCGCTACGGCTGGAGGTTGGCCGAGCAGGCCGCCGACGCCGGCGTACAGCTGCTCGTGCTGGGCGCGTGCGGCGCTGGCACCGAGGCGGCCGCCGCGGCGGTGCTGGCGGCCACCGCGGGCGCGGAGCCGCAGGCCGTGCTCAGCCGGGTGATCACCGACTCCGGCGAGATCGACGACGCGGCCTGGATGATCCGCTGCGCGGCGGTACGCGACGCGCTGCACCGCACCCGTCGCTCGCCGCGCACCGCCAAGGACGTGCTGGCCGAACTGGGCGGCGGCGACGTGGCCGTGGCCACCGGCGTGCTGCTCGGCGCCACCGCCCGCCGGGTGCCGGTGCTGCTGGACGGGCCGGTCGGGCTGGCCGCCGGCATGGTCAGTCGCGATCTGGCCGGGCAGGCACGGCACTGGTGCCTGCTCGCCGACCACGGCGGGCACCCGGCGGTGCGGCTGGCCGCCGACGTGCTCGGCCTCACCCCGCTGCTCGACCTGCGACTGGACCTCGGCGAGGGGGCGAACGCACTGGTCGCGCTCCCGCTGCTGCGTTCGGTGCTGGCGCTGGCCGCTGCGCTGCCGGTCCACCCGTCGCTCGGCGGCGGAGAGCCGGAGCCGGCCCCCGAGGAGCCGGAGTACACCGATCCGGAGTACGCCGACCGGGAGTACACCGATCCGGAGTTCATCGAGCCGGAGCCGGACGGACCGGGCCCGGCCAGCACCGGGGCGGACGAGCAGCCGGCGTCGGGCTGGCGTGCCGGCTGAGTCGCGGCTCGTCGCGGGGGCCCGGCTGGCGGTTACCACGTTCACCACCCTGCCGGTACGGGCCGGGCGGATCGACCGCCCGGTGGCCGGCGCCGCGATGGCGCTCGCCCCGGCGGTCGGCGCGCTGCTCGGCGTACTGCTGGCCGGCGTACTGCTGCTGGCCGGTGCGCTTGCTCCCCCGCTGGTGGCCGCCGGTGTGACCGTGGGCGCCGCAGCCCTGCTCACCCGAGGGCTGCACCTGGATGGGCTGGCCGACACCGTGGACGCGCTCGGCTCGTACCGGCGGGGCGCGGCCGCGCTGGAGATCATGAAGAAACCGGACGTCGGCCCGTTCGGGGTGGTCGCCCTGGTGGTCGTCCTGCTGGTGCAGGCGGCGGCACTCGCCGAGCTGGCCGGGCGGTCCTGGCCGGCCTGCCTCGCGGCGGTGGTCGCGGCGACCGCCGCCGGGCGGCTGGGCGTGACGGTGGCCTGCCGGCGGGGCGTGCCGGCTGCCCGGCCGGACGGGCTGGGCGCCATGGTGGCCGGCACGGTCGGCCCCGCCGCGCTGGCCGCCGGCGCGGTCGCCGTCGTGCTGCTGGCGGTGCCCGCGGTGCCGGACCGGCCCTGGCAGGGGCCGCTGGCCGTCGCCGTCGCACTCGCCGTCGCGGTGCCGCTGCTCACCCACGTGGTACGCCGGCTCGGCGGGATCACCGGCGACGTGCTCGGCGCGACTGTCGAGGCGGTCACCACGCTGGTCTACGTCGGTCTGGTGCTGTCCGGCTGAACCCGTCGAGGCGGGCCGGGTAGCGTTCGCCTCGACAGCACCGGCGCGGCCACCGGGGGACAAAGAATGCTCATCACGGACGACTTCCTGCCCGTACCGGTCCCGGAGTCGCTCAGCGCGACCTACCTGGTGCCGATGGCGGGGCTACCGAAGGTCAGCACGAAGACCGCTGTGGCGGCGCTGACCGGCCGGCTGGCCGAGCCGGTGCACGGGTTGGCCCGGCAGATGCTGGACAGCCCGCTGATGAGCGTGGACACCCGGCCGATCGCGGAGTTCCCCGAGCTACCACCGGACCTGCTCACCGCGTTCGGCGCCACCGAGGCGCAACTGGCGCGGCTCGCCGCGGCAAGTCACCTGGTGGTGGTGCAGGCCGAGTACCGGCCCGGCTGGCCGCCCGCGCACGAGTGGGCGGCCCGCGCGGTCGCGGCTGCCGTGGCGGAATCCGTCGACGGCGACGTGGTGGACGTCTTCGGCCTGCAGTTCCTCGACCCGGCGACCGCGCTGCGCTCGCTCCCCGATGAGCAGGGCCGGATCCGGTTGGTGGACTGGGTGCTGGTGCCGTACTCCTCGGATGTGGAGGGTCTGTGGTTCACCACCAAGGGGCTGCGCCGCTTCGGGCTGCTGGAGTTGCAGACCCAGGGGGTGCCCGACCACCTCACCCGGGCCTGGGGCGCGGTGATGACCGGGGCGGCGCGACGACTGCTGCGGGACTGGACCGACGGGCTCAACGGCGAGGAGGTGCCGGCGTTCGTGCAGTTGCCGGTGCTGGCCACGGTGACCGGGCATGACATCGCGGTGGCGTACGGCAACCCGGACCAGCACGGGGCGACCGCCCCGGTGCTGCTGCGCCTTGAGTTGGACCCGGCGACCGACCCGGAGGCCGACTCGTTCCTCAGCCTGCGCCCGCCGCCCGGGCATCCCGGTCCGGACGGGCGCTACTACGCGGCCGCCTGCGCGACGCTGTTCGCCGGGATCCAGCCGGACGTGCGCTACGCGCGCTCCGGCGACGCGATGAGCCGGGCGGTCGCCACTGCCCGGGCCGCGCTGGGCGACGCCCGGACCCGGTTCGTCGCCGGTCACCTGCCGACGGAGTCACAGCTGGTGGTCAAGTACGGCCTGCCCGGCGACGACGGTCCGGAGTACGTCTGGGCGGGCGTCACGTCGTGGGAAGCCCCGGAGCGGATCGTGGGCGTCAGCGCCAGCGACGCGGCCACCGACCCCTCGGTGCGAATCGGCGTCCCGGTCGTGGTGGAGGCGACCGACGTGGTCGACTGGGCGGTGCTGGACGCCACCGGCGTCATCGAGGGCGGCTGGACCCAGGCCGTCCTCGACTCCGGCGAACCCCCGACCCCCACCCCCTGACCCCTCCCGGGGCCAGAGGTGGGGCAGCGGTTATTTGACTGAGGGGTTGACGAACGGGGGGCGGGTCACCTGCATGGGGGCCCGGCGGCCGCGGATCTCGATCTCGACGAGGTCGCCGTCGGCGAGCTTGGCGTCGGTGTCCAGCAGGGCCAGCGCGATGCCCTGCTTGCGGGTCGGTGAGAAGGTGCCGCTGGTCACCGTGCCGACCTGCGCGTCGCCGACGTGCAGGGTCATCCCGGGCCGCGGAATGGCCCGGTCGACGGCCACCAGGCCGCGCAGCGTACGGCGAGGGCCGGCAGCCTTCTCGGCGAGCAGGGCGTCGCGGCCCCAGAAGGCCGGCTTGTCCCAGCCAACCGCCCACCCGGAGCGGGCCTGCACCGGGGTGATCTCCAGGGACAGGTCCTGCCCGTGCAGCGGGTAGCCCATCTCGGTACGCAGCGTGTCCCGGGCGGCCAACCCGCAGGCACGCAGCTCGAAACTCTCGCCGGCCGCGAAGAGCGCATCCCAGACCGGGACCGCGTGCTCCGCCGGCACCACCAGCTCGTAGCCCAGCTCACCGGTGTAGCCGGTGCGGCAGACCGTCAGCTCCACCCCAGCCAGGCTGGCGGCGGAGAAGCTCATGTAGCCGTGCTCGGTGGGCAGGCCGAGGGCGGCCAGCAGCTCCGCCGAGCGCGGGCCCTGCACGGCCAGCACCGCGTACGCCTGGTGCTCGTCGGTGACGGTGATCTGCTTCGGCGCGGCGGCGCGCAGCCGGCGCACGACCTCGGCGGTGTTCGCGGCGTTCGGGATGAGGAAGACGTGGTCGTCGGCGTACAGGTAGGCGATGATGTCGTCCACCACGCCGCCGGTGGCGTCGTCGCAGCAGAGCGTGTACTGCGCCCGACCCGGACCGATCCGGCCCAGGTCGTTGCTGAGGCAGGCGTCGACGAACTCGGCCGCGCCGGGGCCGCTCACCCGGGCCTTGCCCAGGTGCGACACGTCGAAGACCCCCACCGCCGTACGCACCGCGGCGTGCTCCTTGAGCACCCCACCGCCGGCGTACTCCAGCGGCATCTCCCAGCCCCCGAAGGGGGCGAACTTGGCACCGAGAGCGGTGTGCCGCTCGTGCAGCGGGGAACGGCGCAGCCGGGTCTCGGCGGCGGAGGAGGTCACGTCGGTCATGGGTGGCAACTTACCGGGGGCAACGCCGCTGGTTAGCATCGGCGGGACCCTGTCAGCGCCATCGACGGGACAGCCCTGACGTCCGGCGGGTAGGTTCCGCCGGAGACCTTCATCGCCGGTACGCGACGACGCGGCCGGCCCGGCCCGCCCGGAGTAGCTTCAGTGACATCACCCCGCACCACCACCCTGAGCCTGGTCGACACCGACCCGGCGGAACTCGCCGTCGACGCGATCGTGATCGGCGTGCACAGCCAGACCGGAGAGCAGGACGCCACCAGCGGCCGCACCGGCACCCTGCTGCTCGCCAGCGGCGCGGAGAGCATCGCCGCCGCGTTCGACGGCAAGCTGACCGAGACCCTGGCGCTGCTCGGCGCGACCGGTGGCCCGGGCGAGGTGATCAAGCTGGCCACGCTGGGCACGATCACCGCCCCGGTGGTCGCCGCGGTCGGGCTCGGCCCGGAGCCCTCGGGTGCCGCCCCGGCCCCGGAGACGCTGCGCCGGGCGACCGGCGCGGCGATCCGAGCTCTGGCCGGCGCACCGAAGGTGGCCCTGGCCATGCCGCTGCCGGACGACGCCGACGCGCCGGCCGCCCTGCGCGCGGTCGCGGAGGGCGCGCTGCTCGGCGGGTACCGGTTCGCCGGCTACAAGACCCGGCCGCAGCCGGCCCGGCGGGAGCCGGTGGCCGAGGTGCTGGTCGCGGTGCCGGACGCCGGTGACGAGGGCGCCCAGGCCGAGATCAGCCGGGCGCAGGTGGTGGCCGGCGCGGTCCGGCTCAGCCGGGACTGGGTGAACACCGCGCCGAACGAGCTGCGCCCGCCGTCGTTCGCCGACGCCGTGGCCGACGCCGCCCGTGCCGCGGGCCTCGGCGTTGAGGTGCTGGACGAGGCGGCGCTGGTCGCTGGCGGGTACGGCGGCATCGTCGCGGTCGGGCAGGGTTCGGAGGCTCCGCCGCGGCTGGTGAAGCTGACCTACACCCCGCAGGGTGGCGGCAACGGCAAGCGGGTCGCGCTGGTCGGCAAGGGGATCACGTTCGACACCGGCGGCATCTCGATCAAGCCGGCGCAGGGCATGTGGGAGATGAAGTCCGACATGGCGGGCGCCGCCGCGGTGGGCGCCGCCATGCTGGCGATCGCCGGGCTCAAGCCGGCGGTGGCGGTCAGCGCCTACCTGCCGATGGCGGAGAACATGCCGTCGGGCACCAGCTACCGGCCGGGCGACGTGATCAGCATGTACAGCGGCAAGAAGGTGGAGGTGCTCAACACCGACGCCGAGGGCCGGATGATCCTGGCCGACGCGATCGCCCGCGCCTGCGAGGACGGCACCGACTACCTGTTCGAGACCTCCACCCTGACCGGCGGCCAGGTCATCGCGCTCGGCAAGCGGATGGCCGGCGTGATGGGCACCCCCGAGCTGTGCGAGCGGGTCCGGACGGTCGGCGACGCGGTCGGCGAGCCGGCCTGGCCGATGCCGCTGCCGGACGACGTGCGCAAGGGCATGGACTCCGACGTGGCGGACATCTCGCAGGTCAACGCCGGGATGGACCGGGCCGGTCACATGCTGCAGGGCGGCGTGTTCCTGCGCGAGTTCGTGACCGACGACGTGGCGTGGGCGCACATCGACATCGCCGGGCCGGGCTACCACTCCGGCGAGCCGACCGGCTACTGGACCAAGGGCGGCACCGGCGTGCCGGTCCGCACCCTGGTGCAGCTGGTCGAGGACGTCGCCGTCAACGGCTGACCGTCAGAAGACCGACGACCGGGGCGCCCCCACACGGGGGCGCCCCGGTCGCGTTCAGTACCGCTCGGGGCGGCGCTTGCGGCGCTCGTTGAAGTCGCGCATGCGCTGCGGGTAGCCCATCAGCCGGACGTCGTACACCGGGATGCCCATCCGGTACGCGAAGCGCCGGGCGCCGTCCGGGCCGTCGACGCGTCGGCGGGTCCACTCCCCGTCGTCGGCGATCAGGATGACCGTGGTCTCGGTCACCGTCGTCCGCGGCTCGATGAACGCCTCGACGCCGCGCCGGCTCCGGACAAAGTTCTCCAGATGGTCGAGGTCGCCACGATCGGCCGCGCGGTCGTGGCTCGACACACGCGCCTGTTTACGGCGGCGGAACAATCCCACCGGACCTCTCCCCCACGTTTGTCATCGATAACGGTGCCAAGGGTACGTGTCACCGACGTGTCGTTGGGCACCTCGGTACGCACCCTGTGCCCAGTGGTGACAAGATGACCGAGGTGGGGTGTGTCCCTGTTACACCTCTGTGACCCCCGATGCAGTGACGCGACCTGGGAGTTGGACGTGAGCGAGCCGAACGACGCAACCTTCGACATCGTCATCCTCGGAGGTGGCAGCGGCGGCTACGCGACCGCCCTGCGTGCCGTCCAACTGGGCCTGACGGTCGCCCTGGTCGAGAAGGGCAAGCTCGGCGGCACCTGCCTGCACAACGGCTGCATTCCGACCAAGGCGCTGCTGCACGCGGCGGAGATCGCCGACCAGACCCGCGAGTCGGAGCAGTTCGGTGTGAAGGCCGAGCTGGTCGGGATCGACATGGCCGGGGTCAACGCGTACAAGGACGGGGTGGTCTCCCGCCTGTACAAGGGCCTGCAGGGCATGCTCAAGGGCAACAAGTCGATCACCATCGTCGAGGGGCGCGGCACGCTGGTCGCGCCGAACACCGTCGAGGTGGACGGCAAGCGCTACACCGGCCGCAACGTGGTGCTGGCCTCCGGCTCGTACGCCAAGAGCCTGCCCGGCCTGGAGGTCGACGGCGAGCGGATCCTGACCAGTGACCACGCCCTGGTTCTGGACCGGATCCCCGCCTCCGCGATCGTGCTCGGTGGCGGTGTGATCGGCGTCGAGTTCGCCAGCGTGTGGAAGTCCTTCGGGGTGGACGTGACGATCGTCGAGGCGCTGCCCCGCCTGGTGGCCGCCGAGGACGAGGAGTCGTCGAAGGCGCTGGAGCGGGCGTTCCGCAAGCGGAAGATCAACTTCAAGGTCGGCAAGCCGTTCGAGAAGGTCGAGAAGACCGAGAACGGCGTCAAGCTGACCATCCAGGGCGGCGAGACCGTCGAGGCCGAGCTGCTGCTCGTCGCCGTCGGTCGCGGCCCGAACACCGCCAACCTCGGGTACGAGGAGCAGGGCGTCAAGATGGACCGCGGCTACGTGCTGACCGACGAGCGGCTGCGCACCAGCGTGCCGAACGTCTACGCGGTCGGCGACATCGTGCCCGGCCTCCAGCTCGCGCACCGCGGCTTCCAGCAGGGCATCTTCGTCGCCGAGGAGATCGCCGGCCAGACCCCGGCCGTGATCGACGAGGTCGGCATCCCGCGGGTCACCTACTCCGACCCGGAGCTGGCGTCGGTCGGCCTGACCGAGGCGAAGGCCAAGGAGCAGTACGGCGCCGACAAGGTGAAGACGTACAACTACAACCTGGGTGGCAACGGCAAGAGCCAGATCCTCAAGACCGCCGGCTTCGTGAAGCTGGTCCGGGTGGACGACGGCCCGGTGGTCGGCGTGCACATGGTCGGCGCCCGGGTGGGTGAGCTGGTCGGCGAGGCGCAGCTCATCTACAACTGGGAGGCCTACCCGGCCGAGGTCGCCCAGCTCGTGCACGCCCACCCGACCCAGAACGAGGCCCTGGGCGAGGCGCACCTGGCCCTCGCCGGCAAGCCGCTGCACGCGCACGCCTGACCACGACAACCCGCGGCGTCCGGCGACGGGCGAAGATCCCACCAGGGGAATGAAGGAGTCTCAGAAAATGCCGGTATCGGTCACCATGCCCCGGCTCGGCGAGAGCGTCACCGAGGGCACCGTCACTCGCTGGCTCAAGCAGGAGGGCGACACGGTCGAGGTCGACGAGCCCCTGCTCGAGGTCTCGACCGACAAGGTCGACACCGAGATCCCGTCGCCTGCGGCGGGCGTGCTGAGCCGCATCGTGGTCGGCGAGGACGAGACCGCCGAGGTTGGCAGCGAGCTGGCCGTCATCGCCGGTGAGGGCGAGTCGGCGGGTGGCGGCGAGGCCGCCCCGCAGGAGCAGCAGCAGGCCCCGGCCGAGTCGGTCGAGCCGGCCGCCGAGCCGACGGCCGCCGCCGAGGGCACCACCGCCGAGGTGGCCCAGGACGAGGCGCCGGCTCCGGCCGCCGCGCGTTCGGGCGAGGGCACCGCGGTGAAGATGCCGGCCCTGGGCGAGAGCGTCACCGAGGGTACGGTCACCCGCTGGCTCAAGCAGGTCGGCGACACCATCGAGGTGGACGAGCCGCTGCTGGAGGTCTCCACCGACAAGGTGGACACGGAGATCCCGTCGCCGGTCGCCGGCACGGTGCTGGAGATCAAAGTCCCCGAGGACGAGACCGCGGCGGTCGGCGCCGACCTGGCGATCATCGGCGTTGCCGGTGCGGCCCCCGCGCCGGCGAAGCCGGAGCCGAAGCCCGAGCCGCAGGCGGAGGCCAAGCCGGCGCCCAAGGCCGAGCCGAAGGTCGAGGAGCCGACCCCCGGCACGTCGTACAACGAGCCGGCCGCGGCGGCCGAGACCTCGGCGCAGCCGGCGAAGGCCGAGCAGGCCGCGCAGCCGTCCGCGCCGACCCCGACGCCGCAGCGCCCGTCCGCTCCGGCGCAGGGTGGCGGCGAGGAGGCCGCCGGTTACGTCACTCCGCTGGTGCGCAAGCTGGCCAGCGAGCACGGCGTCGACCTGTCCTCGCTCAACGGCACCGGCGTGGGTGGTCGGATCCGCAAGCAGGACGTGCTGGAGGCGGCCGAGAAGGCGAAGGCGGCCAAGGCCGCTCCCGCCGCGCCGCAGCCGGCCGCCGCCGCCGCGGCCCCGGCCAAGCCGGTCGCGAAGCCGCAGCCGAGCGGCAAGCGGGGCACCACGGAGAAGCTCACCCGGATCCGTAAGGCCATCGCCACGCGGATGCAGGAGTCGCTGCACGAGATGGCGCAGCTCACCACGGTGATCGAGGTGGACGTCACCCGGATCGCCAAGCTGCGGACGCAGGCGAAGGACTCCTTCCAGCAGCGGCACGGCGTGAAGCTGTCCTTCCTGCCGTTCTTCGCTCTCGCCGCCGTCGAGGCGCTGCAGACGTACCCGATCGTCAACGCCCGGATGGACCTGGCGGGCGGCACGATCACCTACCCGGAGGCGGAGCACCTCGGCATCGCCGTGGACACCGAGCGGGGTCTGCTGGTGCCGGTCATCCACAACGCCGGCGACCTCAACCTGGGCGGCATCGCCAAGCGGGTCGCGGACCTGGCCGAGCGGACCCGGACCAACAAGATCAGCCCGGACGAGATCGCCGGGGCGACCTTCACGCTGACCAACACGGGCAGCCGGGGCGCTCTCTTCGACACCCCGATCGTGCCGTCGCCGCAGTCGGCGATGCTCGGCACCGGTGCCGTGGTTAAGCGGCCGGTCGTGGTCAACGACCCGGATCTGGGCGAGGTCGTGGCGGTCCGGTCGATGGTCTACCTGGCCCTGTCCTACGACCACCGGCTGATCGACGGCGCCGACGCGGCCCGCTTCCTGGCCGCGGTCAAGGAGCGGCTGGAGGCCGGCAACTTCGAGTCGGAGCTGGGCCTGGCCTGATTCCGAGCCAACCGAAAGGGCGCCCCGGTCGTCGACCGGGGCGCCCTTTCGTCGTTCGTGGTGGGCAAGACGCCGGCCGGGTCGGAACCGGGCCGGTGCCGGAGGGCTCAGCCCTTGAGCAGCTGGGTCGAGACCTCCCAGAGCCGCTCGGCGGCCTCCGGGTCCAGCGCGTACTCCGCGACGCCGCGACGATCGCCGGGCTTGGCCGGGCCGGCCTCCTGGCTGTCCTCGAAGTACCGCCCGCCGACCCCGTCGAGCAGCGGCGACGCGGCGACCAGCACCGAGGTAGCGGCACCCTGCTCGGGGGTCTTCCAGGCCGCCGCGTTGCCCGCGCGCAACCGGTCGAGTTCCTCGTCGCTGACGTAGCGCTGGAGGTTGGTCCGGATCGCCCCGGGCATCAGCGAGTTGGCCACGATGCCGTCGTCGGCCCAGCGCCGGGTCGCCTCGACGGCGAAGAGCACGTTGGCCGTCTTGGACTGCCCGTACGCCTGCCACGGCTCGTACGCCCGGCGGTCGTACTGGATGTCCTCGAAGACCACCGGCGAGCGCAGGTGCGCGGCGGAGCTGACCGAGACGATCCGGGCCCCGTCGGCGGCGGCCAGCGCCGGGCGCAGTCCGGTGGCGAGCGCGAAGTGCCCCAGGTGGTTGGTGGCGAACTGCATCTCCCAGCCCTGGGGGGTCCGGCTCAGCGGCGCGGCCATGATGCCGGCGTTGTCGACCAGGATGTGCACCGGGCCGTCCCAGTTGGCCACGAAGTCGGCGACCGAGTCCTGGTCGGCGAGGTCGAGCGGGGCGACCAGGATCCGGTCGTTGCCGGTCGTGGCGGTGATGTCGTCGGCGACGCGCTGCCCGGCGTCGGTGTTGCGGACGGCCAGGGTGACCTGCGCGCCGGCGCTGGCCAGCGCGCGGGCGGTCTCCACGCCGATGCCCGACGACCCGCCGGTGACGATCGCCCGCCGCCCGCCGAGGTCCACGCCCTGGATCACGTCCATGGCGGTGGAGTCATGGGTGAACGGTGTGGTGATCGGGGTGCTCGTCGTCATGATCCATCCTTGTCCGGGTGGGGCGGACCGACCGGCCCGCCACTACGATGGAAGCGGAGGATCCTCCGCTACGGTCGAGACTAACCGGAGTTTCCTCCGGATACCACTGCGGGGTGCACCCGTCGGCCCTACCAGCCAAGGAGGAGACGTGCCGGAGACCGGCCCCCGCCCGCTACGGGCAGACGCGTTGCGCAACCGGGAGCGGCTGCTGGAGGCCGCGGTCCAGGCGTTTTCCCGCCCCGGGCCGGAGGTAACGCTCGACGCCATCGCCCGGGAGGCCGGGGTGGGCATCGGCACCCTCTACCGCCACTTCCCCACCCGCGAGGCGCTGGTCGAGGCGGCGTACCGCAACGAGCTCGGCAAGCTCTGCGAGGCCGCGCCTGAACTGCTCGACCGGTTGCCGCCGGATCGGGCGCTACGCGACTGGATGTCCCGGTTCATCGACTACCTCGCCACCAAGCGCGGGATGGCCGACGCCCTGCGCCTGGTGATCGCCGCCGGCGCCAACCCGTACGCGCAGAGCCGGGACCGGCTGCTGGAGGCGCTGGGCCGGCTGCTGGCCGCAGGCGTCGCGGCTGGCAGCGTCCGGGCGGACGTGGAAACCGGCGACGTGCTGGTAAGCCTGAGCGGGATCTCCCTGGCCGCCGGTGAGCGTGCCCAGGCCGACCGGCTGCTCGACCTACTGATGGACGGCTTGCGGCACCGACGAGCGGGCTGACCCGTTCCGGCCTCCGCCCAGGCTGGACGCTGCCAGAGTGGGTTCGTGGGTGGCTTCCGGCGGCGTGGGCAACTGGGGCCGGCCGTCCCGATCGCCCCCGGCGCACGGGTGGACAAGTTCGAGGTCTTCTTCGACCTGGTCTTCGTCTTCTCGTTCTTCATCATCACCCGCGCGACCGCCGCGAACATCTCCGGCCGGCAACTGCTGCACGCCGGCCTGGTCCTCGCCGTGCTCTGGTGGATCTGGGTGGTGCACAGCCTGGTCGCCACCCGGGTCCGGCTCGGCGAGGGCTACGTCCCGGTGCTCATGGTGATCGCGATGGTCGCCCTGTTCGCGTTCGCGCTGGGGCTGCCGCAGGCGTTCAGCGACCCGAAGGGAAGCGCCTCCGGCCCGATGCTGGTGGCCATCAGCTACGTCGTGGTCCGGGCCGTTCACATGATCCTGTATCAGCATGTGGTGCGGGACAGCCCGCAGGAGCGGCGGCAACTGCGGCGGTTCGCCCCGGAGCTTGCGGTGAGCATCGTGCTGCTGCTGGCCGCCGCGCTCATCCCGCCGCAGATCACCGACCCCGACCGGGCCGCCATGGTTCGCGACGGGCTGTGGATCGCTGTGGTGGTGGTGCAGTACGCCACCGGCTTCATCGTCGGCACCTGGGGCTGGGGGGTGACCAGCGCCGAGCACTGGACAGAGCGCTACGACCTCATCCTGATCATCGCTCTGGGCGAATCGGTGATCTCCACAGGGGTGGGCGGCAACCTGCTCGGCAAGCCGGTCACCTGGCCGGCGGTGGCGGCCGCCGCGCTCGGCATCGTGGTCACCGCTGCCCTCTGGTGGGCGCACTTCGACTTCATCGGGCCAGCCGCCCGGATCGCCCTGCACGCGGCGGAGGGTGGCCCCCGGGTGGCGATGGCCCGCGACGCGTACGCGTACCTCTACCTGCCGATGATCGCCGGTGTGATCCTCTTCTCCATCGGCAACGAGCAGGTCCTGCACAAGATCACTGACTCGGCCGGCGGGATCGCCGAAAAGGTCGAGGGACCGGCGGTGCCGATGCTCTTCGGCGGGTTGATCTGCTACTTCGCCACCAACATCCTGTTCCAGCTCCGCACCCTGCACACCGTCAGCTGGACCCGCGTCGGCGTCATCGTGGTGTTCACGGTGGCCCTCCCGATCGGTCAGCACCTGCCGGCGCTGGGTGCGCTCACCCTCGCGACCGTGATCTGTGTCGGACTGGTGGCCGTGGAGGTGATGGTGATGGCCAGCTCCCGGCACGCGCTGCGGGCCGTCGTCTTCCAGGAGCGGACCACCCACGAGGCCAACGAGGCCGCCTGGCGGGCCCGCTGGCACGACCTCAGGGAGCCGGACGACCCCACCACGCCCTGACCCCTCGGGATAGGATCCGGCCCAGCGTCGCGGTGCACCCGGCACGAAGGCCGCCGTGGGCATGGAGGCGCGGGGACAGCATGGGACAAACGTGCACCCAACCAGTTCACCGGCCGGCCGGCTCGCCGCCGTCGGCAATCAGATGATCGAGATCCACCTCTGGCTCAGCGCGGAGCTGGCCCGCCTCCGGGCGAGCCTCGACCCCGCCTCCCCCGGCGAGGTCCGCCCATCGCGGGACCTGCGGGCCCACTGCCTCACCTTCTGCGCCGCCCTCGGCCGGCACCACACCGGGGAGGACGCCGGCGCCTTCCGGCTGCTGGCCGACCAGGTCCCCGAGCTACGCCCCGTCATCGCCAACCTGATCACCGACCACGAGGTGGTGGCCGGGATCCTGGAGCGGGTCGAGGACCTGCTGGGCGATGTTACGGCGACGCCGGCGGCCCAACTGCGCGGCGAGCTGGACGGGCTGGCCGCGCTACTGGAGTCGCACTTCCGGTACGAGGAGAAGAGGCTGGTCAACGCGCTGAACGCGCTCACCGGCCAACCCGGGACGGCCGAGGAACTCCTCGGCCTGACCGCGCCGCAACCCGCCGACTGACGGCTGTTCGCCGCCCGAGCCGCCTACGAGCCGGGGCGGGCGGCTGCCGACGGCTGCCCCGTCTCCGGCCCCGGGCCGGGCAGCCGCTCGTAGAAGCGGATCTTCTCCCGGAGGTGGTCGTACTGGCGCTGGAGCAGGCGCATCTGGTCCTCGACCCGCACCGCGTGCCGTTCCAGCAGCGCCCGCCGCTCGTCGGTGGTGTGCTCACCCTCCCGGGCCAGCTGCGCGTAGCGGCACATCTGGGCGATCGGCATCCCGGTGTCGCGCAGGCAGCGGAACAGCACCAACCAGCTCAGGTCGTCGTCGGTGAAGACCCGCCGGCCGCCCGCCGTCCGGCCCACGTCGGCGAGCAGGCCGATCTTCTCGTAGTACCGCAGGGTGTCCAGGCTGAAGCCGCTGCGGCGGGCAGCCTCCGCGGGGGCGTAACCACTCATGTCCCGAGAGGGTAGTGCTTGACCTGGAGTGCACTCCAGGTTGGAGGCTGGTCCGCATGACGACGACACGGACGCTGGGACGCAGCGGCATCGAGGTGAGCGCGATCGGGATGGGGTGCTGGGCGATCGGCGGCCCGCTCTGGGGTGACGACGGGCAGCCGTTCGGCTGGGGCGAGGTGGACGATGACGAGTCGATCCGCACCATCCACCGCGCGCTCGACCTCGGGGTGACCCTGTTCGACACGGCCAGCAACTACGGCGCCGGGCACAGCGAGCGAATCCTCGGCCGGGCTCTGGCCGGGCGGCGGGACAGTGCGGTGATCGCCACCAAGTTCGGCAACGTCAGCGACGAGGCCACCCGGCGGGCGCTCGGCACCGACGCCAGCCCCGCCTTCGCGGTACGCAGCCTGGAGGACTCGCTGCGCCGGCTCGGCACCGACCACGTCGACCTCTACCAACTGCACATCAACGAGCTGCCGGTGCCCGCCGCGCTCGACCTGGTCGGCACCCTGGAGGACCTGGTCGGCCAGGGCAAGATCCGGGCGTACGGGTGGAGCACCGACGACCCGGCCTCGGCGGAGGCTTTCGCGGCGGCGGGCGCACACTGCGCCGCCATCCAGCACGACGAGTCGGTGCTGCGGGACAACGCAGCGGTGCTGGCGGTCTGCGACAGCTACGACCTGGCCAGCCTCAACCGTGGGCCGCTGGCGATGGGGCTGCTCACCGGGTCGACCCGGGCGGTCGGCGGGGACGACGTGCGCGGCCGGGCACCGGAGTGGCTGGAGTGGTTCACCGACGGACGCCCGACGCCGCGCTGGGCGGCCCGGGTCGAACAGGTCCGGGCGGCGCTCACCGCCGACGGGCGCACCCTGGCCCAGGGGGCGCTCGGCTGGCTGCTGGCGCGCAGCCCGCGCACCGTGCCGATCCCCGGCCTGCGCACGGTGGCCCAGGCCGAGGAGAACCTGGCCACCCTGGCGCTCGGCCCGCTGAGCGCCGAGGCGTACGCCGAGGTGGAGCGACTGCTCGCCGACCTGCGTCCGGCCCACGCGGCCTGACCACCGGGTCCACGCCCCGGGCGCCGTCAGCGGAAGTCGTCCGCGTGTTCGGCGGCCCACTGCCGGAACGTGCGCCCGGGGCGTCCGGTCACCTGCTCGACGTCCGGGGCGACCCAGCCGTTGCCGTCGGGATACCGCCCCATCTCCAGGAACCACTCGATCACCTCGGCGGGGTAGTCATCCTTCCAGTGCTCCCGGGCCTGCTCCGGGGTCAGCTCGTCGAACCGCACCGGACGGCCGATCGCCTCGCCGATCATCCGGACCGCGTCCCGGCGGCGGACCGGCTCCGGCCCGGTCGGCTGGTACACCCGGCCGGCGTGGCCATCGTCGGTGAGCGCGGCCAGGATGACCGCGGCGATGTCCGCCTCGTGGACCAACGCGCTGTTCCAGTCCCCGAACGGCGCCCGCACCACCCCCTCGGTCCGGATGCCGGCCGCCCAGTCCCGGGTGTTCGCCATGAACTCGCCGGGGAAGACGTGCGTCCACTCCAGGCCAGAGTTCTCGACGGCCCGGTGCAGGGGCCGGTGGGGTGCCTCGATCGGGTCGTCGTCCGCCCGGCTCGGATCGTTGTGACCGAGGTGGGTGACCCGGCGGACGCCGGCCTGCCGGGCCAGCTCCAGGATCTCCGCACCGGTGGTCAGCGGCCCGTACCCGTCCATCGCGACCAGGTGCATGCGCGTCACGCCGCGCAGCGCCGGGGCCAGCGTGTGCGGCCTGGCGAAGTCACCCGCCACCACCTCCACCCGGCGGGGCAGGGCGGCGGCCGCCGGCGAGGCGGGGTCACGCGTCAGAGCGCGTACCTCGTGGCCGGCGGCCACCAGTTGCCGGACCAGGCTGCCTCCGACGGTCCCGGTCGCTCCGGTCACCAGGATCGGCATGGTTCCTCCTCACGGGTTGCCCGACGGCGGGCATGGTGCGCCAACCCCGCCATTCGGGGGTGCACTCGGATGGCTCATGGTCAGTCAGATCGACGCCGGAAGCAATCGCGAACATTGCATTCACGTTCGCTCTGACCTGCGGAAACACGCCGACCGCCGAATGCGCGCGACAGCCTTTTTCGGCGCCTGGAACGCCCGTTGACCTGCGTTTTCCACGCCGCCCGTTGGATCCGCGCAGATTTCTTCGCCGGGTCGCTCCGCAGCCGGTGACGTCGGCCGCCCGACGCATCCACCGACGGCGTTCTGGGCGAAGATGAGGGCATGCGGATCCTTCTGGCCGGCGCGTCCGGCTTCCTCGGCACCCGGCTGGTCGACCGGCTCTCGGCCGACGGTCACCAGGTCACCCGGCTGGTTCGCCGGCCGGCGCGCGACCCGCGGGAGCGGCGGTGGGATCCGGCCGCCGGGCAGCTCGACCCGGCGACCGTCGCCGAGTCGGACGCGGTGGTCAACCTGGCCGGCGCGGGGGTCGGCGACAAGCGCTGGAACGACGACTACCGGCGGTTGATCCGTACCAGCCGGGTGGACAGCACCAGCACCCTGGCGACCACCATCGCCGGGCTGCCGGCCGCCGACCGGCCGCGGGTGCTGTTGAACTCCTCGGCGGTGGGCTGGTACGGCAACACCGGCGACCGGGTCGTCGAGGAGGACGCCCCGGCCGGTGAGGGCTTCCTCGCCGACGTCTGCCGGGTGTGGGAGGCCGCGACCCGGCCGGCGGAGGACGCCGGGGTACGGGTGGTGCGGCTGCGCACCGGCCTGCCGCTGCACCGCGACGGTGGGCTGCTCAAGCCGCAGCTGCTGCCGTTCAAGCTGGGCATCGCCGGCCGCCTGGGCAGCGGCCGGCAGTGGCTGCCGTGGATCTCGATGGCCGACTGGCTGGACGCGATCCGCTTCCTGCTGGACCGCGCCGACATCGCCGGCCCGGTGAACGTGGTGGGGCCGAACCCGGTCACCAACGCCGAGTTCACCCGGGAGTTGGCCCGACAACTGCACCGGCCGGCGATCATCCCGATCCCCGCGCTGGCACTCAAGGTGGTCCTCGGCGGCTTCGCCCACGAGGCCCTCACCAGCACCCGCGTCCTACCCGCCGTGCTCACCCGGGCCGGCTACCCGTACCACCACCCAGACCTCCGCACCGCCCTGCACGCCGCCCTCACCGAGTAACCCCACCGCCGTCGATCATGAAGTTATTGCCAGCCACCTCGGCGTGTCGTGGCAACAACTTCATGATCGAGGGGAGTCAGCGCCCGGGGGCGGGGTGGGGGGATTAGCAGCCTATTACCCAGTGGTTGGGGGCGGTCTGCTTGAGGGCGCTGGTGTAGAAGGTGTTGTAGAGGCCCATTCGCTGGTTGGAGCCGTTCGCGTAGGCGTAGCCGCCGGAGTGGTACGCGCGGCCGGCGGCCACGTGCGCGTAGTTGCTGGCGGTCACGCAGGTCGGGGGCGTGGTGGGGGTCGGCGTGGGGGTTGGGGTGGCCGTCGGGGTGGGGGTGGGGGTCGGGGTGGTTCCGCCGCCGTTCAGGCCGAAGAAGAGCGCGTCGCGGTACGTCGAGCAGATGGTGTCCAGGAAGTACGCGGCGGCGGTGCCGCACTGATCGGCGCCGGAGCCCGGGTCGACCGGGGTGCCGTGACCCATTCCGGAAACCCGATAGAGCCGCACGTCGTCGTTGCCGTACACCTCCAGGCTGGTGCCGGCGGGCAGCGATGACGTGCTGCTCGGGGTCTGCGAGACGCCCCGCACGTTGGTCCACTGGTCGCGCGACTCGGTGCCGTTGAGCGGGGCGACCGTCGTGTCCGAGGTGCCGTGCCAGACGGCCACCCTCGGCCGCTGGCCGGTGTAGCCGGAGTACGCGCCGCGGACCAGGTCGCCCCAGGCCGCCGGGCTCTTGTCCGCGCCCGGGTTCATGCAGCTGAACGCGTTGACCATGCTGCTGGCGCAGCGGTACGGAATGCCCGCGATGATCGATCCGGCGGCGAAGACGTCCGGATACGTGGCGAGCATGACCGAGCTCATCGCCGCACCCGCGGACAGGCCGCTGACGAAGACCCGGGCACCGTCCACCCCGAAGTTCGCCTTCGCGTGGTCGACCATCTGCTTGATCGACAGCGCCTCACCCTGACCCCGGGCGGTGTCCCCCGGCTCGAACCAGTTGAAGCAGCTGTTGGCGTTGTTGCCGGACTTCTGCTCCGCCACGATCAGCGCGAACCCCCACTGGTCGGCGTACTTGCGCCAGCCGGAGTTGGTGAAGTAGCCGGACGCGTTCTGGGTGCAGCCGTGCAACAGCACCACGGCGGGCGGGTTGGCCGGCAGGTTGTCCGGCCGGTACGCGTACATGGCCAGGTTGCCGGGGTTGGAACCGAAGCTGGCAACCGCGGTGAGGGTGGCAGCCTGGGCAGGCGCGGCGAGGGCGACGACGCCGGCGGCGGCGAGGACGAGCCCGGCGACCACACCGGTCAGCCGGGTGAGGAGGGATGAGGAGCGGCGCACGGCGGCCTCCCGGGGCGAAATGTGAACTGGGTCACGGTCGAATTGCCGAGACGTTACGTCGATGTGTCGCCGCTATGACATGGGGCACACTCACACATTCACCGACGTCAAGATGTGCTCCCGGTTCGGCCGTCCCGCGACGCGATGTGTGCCCGAAGGTTCCGTGTCTGACCGGCCGGTCCAGGTCCGGTTGGTAACGTCCGCTGCGTGCCGTCCTCCCCGTCGCTGGCCACCGGGCCCGCACCCGCGTCACCGCCGCACACCGTGCGGGACCGCCGGGCCGACCTGATCGTCGTGCTGGTGGCGCTCGCGCTCGCCGTCTGGGTGACCAGTGGGCTGTGGCGGGACCCGAACCTGCGCACCATCACCGTCAACTCCAGCGACCAGGCACTCTTCGAGTGGCTGTTGGCCTTCGGCGGGCACGCGGTCACCCACGGGGACAACCCGCTCTTCACGTACCTGATCAACGTCCCGGACGGGGTCAACCTCGCGGTCAACACCTCGATCACGGTGTACGCGGTGGTCTTCGCCCCGCTCACGTACCTGATCGGGCCGCCGGCGACGTTCCTGGTGATCCTCACCCTGAACCTGCTCGCCACCGCACTGGCCTGGTACTGGCTGCTCTCCCGGCACCTGGTCCGCAGCCGGCTGGCCGCCGGGATCGGCGGCCTGTTCATCGCCTACTCCCCCGGCATGGTCTCGCACGCCAACGCCCACCTGAACTGGACCGCGGGCTGGCTGGTGCCGCTGCTGATCTGGCGGCTGTTCGCGCTGCGCCGGCCCGGGCACTGGCTCCGGGACGGGGTGATCCTCGGCGTCCTGGTCGCGGTGGCCTTCTCGATCGCCGCCGAGGGCCTGTTCTTCACCGCGCTCGCGCTCGGAGTGTTCGTCGCCGTCTGGGCGGCACACCCGGCCCACCGGGCCGAGGCGCGGGCCGTGCTGCCCACCTTCCTGCGCGGGCTCGGGGTGACCGCGGTGGTGGCCGCCGCGCTGCTGTCGTACCCGCTGTGTCTGCACTTCGCCGGACCGCAGCGGTTCCACGGCACCGGCTTCGACCCCGTGACCCACTCCGAGGACATCGCCGCGTTCGCAGCCTTCCCGCGCCGCTCGCTGGCCGGTGAGGCCGGGCTGGGCACCTCGCTGGCACCGAACCCGACCGAGGAGAACTCGTTCTTCGGCATTCCGCTGCTGGTGCTCACCGTGGTCTGCTTCGTCGCGCTCTGGCGGCGGGCCGACGCTGGCCGCCGGGCCACCCTCTGGGCTCTGGGCGCCACCGCGTTGATCTTCACGGTGCTCTCCTTCGGGCCGGTGGCGAAGATCGACGGGCGGCGCACCGACCTGCCGATGCCGTTCGACCTGCTCGGGCAGTTGCCGGTGGTGAACGCCGCGCTGCCCGCCCGGCTGGCCCTGGTGGTCGCGCCGGTGATCGGGGTGCTGCTGGCGTACACCATCGACCAGTTGCGCGCCGCGCCGCCCCGGCACCGCTCCACGGAGTTGGCCTGGTCGCTCGGGTTCGCGGTGGCCCTGCTGCCGCTCCTGCCCACCCCGCTGCTGACCCACGAGCGGGAGCCCATCCCCCGGTTCATCACGGCCGGGACCTGGCGGGAGTACGTCTCCCCGGGCGGGGTGCTCACCCCGGTGCCGCTGACCGTGGACATCTACCCGGACGGTCAGCGCTGGCAGGCGTACGCGCTGTCGCACCGGCAGGGTGAGTTCGCCATCCCGGGCGGCTTCTTCCTCGGCCCCGGCGGCCCGGACGGACGCGGCCGGATCGGGCCGGTGCCGCGCACCCTGAGCGCGCTGATGGACCAGGCGGGCCGCACCGGAACGGTGCCGATCGTCACCGACGGCACCATCCGGGAGGTCCGCTCCGACCTGCGGCACTGGCGGATCGAGACGGTGGTGCTCGCCGACCGGGTGCACGGCGCGAAGTTCGACGTTGACGAGGAGGCGGTCCGGCGTACCGCCACCGCTCTGTTCGGTGAACCGCAACGGGTCGACGACGTCTGGGTCTGGCGCGTTCCGCCGGCCTGACCGGCCGTGGTGAGGCGGCTCACCAGGGATCGGAGCCGGTGGCCGGACTAGGCTCGGTGGCGTGACAACGACGACCTCCGGCCTGACGGCCGTCCGCGCCGGCCTGCTCGAGTACCAGGCCGCCTGGGACGAGCAGCGCCGCCTGCACGAGTCGGTGGTGGCCGGCGAACGCGGCGACACCGTGCTGCTGCTGGAGCACCCGAGCGTCTACACCGCGGGCAAGCGCACCGAGCCGTGGGACCGGCCGGCGGACGGCACCCCGGTCGTCGACGTGGACCGCGGCGGCAAGATCACCTGGCACGGGCCGGGGCAGCTCGTCGGCTACCCGATCCTCCGACTGCCCGACCCGGTGGACGTGGTCGCCTACGTGCGCCGCACCGAGAAACTGCTGATCGACGTGTGCGCCGAGTTCGGGCTGGCCGCCGGCCAGGTCGAGGGCCGCAGCGGTGTCTGGGTGCCCGAGGACGACCGGGGGCCGGCCCGCAAGGTGGCCGCCATCGGCATCCGGGTCGCCCGGGGCGTCACACTGCACGGCTTCTCGATCAACTGCGACTGCGACCTGACGTCCTTCGACCGGATCGTGCCGTGCGGCATCCGGGACGCCGGCGTCACCTCGCTCACCGCCGAGTTGGGCCGCCCGATCACCGTCGCCGACGTGCTCCCGGTCGTCGAGCGCCGACTGTCCACCCTGATCGAGGTGTAGCACCCGGCCGGCGGTGCGGTGCCGTCGGCTCGATCCGCCCGAATGACGACCCAGGGGCCCCTGTTCCGCCGAAGGCGTTGACAGGGGCCCCTGTTTGTCACGGGGTCAGCCGGTGCAGGTCGCGCGGGAACGCGGTGACCTCCCGGACGTTGGCCGCGCCGACCAGGCGGGCCACGAAGCGCTCCAGGCCGATGGCGAAGCCGCCGTGCGGCGGCATGCCGTGCTGGAACGCGTCCAGATACCCGGCGTACGGCTCGACCGGCTCGCCCCGGGCCGCCAACGCCGCCAGGTAGTCGGCGTGCCGGTGCAGCCGCTGCCCGCCGGTGACCAGCTCCAGGCCACGAAAGAGCAGGTCAAAGCCGTTGGAGTACGCCGGCCGGCCCGGGTCCGGATGGGTGTAGAACGGCCGCTTCGCCATCGGGTAGCCGGTGACGAAGAGAAACTCCGACCCGTGCTCGCGGCGGGCCCACTCCCCCAGCGCCCGCTCGTGGGCGGGCGCGAGGTCCGGCTCGTCGTCGGGTGCGCCGGCGATCTGCAACGCGTCGGTGAAGTGCACCGCCGGGATCTCCGCCGGCACGGCCGGCGCCTCGACGCCGAGCGTCTCCAACGCACCCGCGGCCCGCTCGCGCACCGCGCCCAGCATCCCGGCCAGGACGTCGCACAACACGCGCATCACGTCCCGGTGGTCGGCCACGAAGCCCAGCTCCGCGTCGAGCGAGGTGTACTGCGCGAGGTGCCGGACAGTGTCGTGCGGCTCGGCCCGGAACACCGGCCCCACCTCGTAGACCCGTTCGAAGACGCCGACCATCAGCTGCTTGTAGAACTGCGGCGACTGGGCCAGGTACGCGGGCCGGCCGAACCAGTCCAGCGCGAACACGTTCACGCCGCTCTCGGTCGACGAGCTGACCACCTTCGGAGTGTGGATCTCCACGAAGTCCCGGGCGTCGAGCGCGGCCCGGAACCCGGCCACCGCGGCCGCCGAGACGCGCAGCGCGGCCGACCGGGTGGGGTGCCGCAGCGCGGTCGGCGCGTGGTCGAGCTGGGTGGGCAGGCTCGCGGTGAGCGCCGGCCGGTACAGGTCGAACGGTGGCGGCACGGCGGGCGGGCCGAGCGGGCGTACCGTCGGGTCGGTCAGCTCGACCCCGGCGGACGTCGTAGCCGCCCCGGCTGTGGGCGCGGCGTGACTGTCCCGCGCGACCACCGTGGCAATGACCTCGACGACCGTCTCCTCGGTGAGTTTCTCCAGGTCGGCGCGGACGGCCGGGTCGGTGATGACGACCTGGGCCAGGCCGGCGGCGTCCCGCACGATCAGGAAGGCCACCGACTTCAGCAGCCGGCGGCGGTGTACCCAGCCGGCGATCCGCACAGTCGTGCCGAGGTGGAGGTGCAGGTGGTGGGAAAGGACGCGTTGCATGGTGGGCTGCTCCTCGGTCAATCGCGACGCCTTCGCCACCTCCCGGGCGGCGAAGCGTCGCATCAGCCCCACGGAGGTGTGGGCGAGCGGGAACCTCGCGGTGCCACCACACCTTCGCCCCCGCCGGAGCGGGAGCCTCGTTCGTCGCCTGATGACCGGGGCCAGCCGGGCGGGCTCTACTGGGCACGGGGGCGACCCGCAACCGTTCTTCCCGCAGCTCGGGAGGGTCTTCACGCACCGGCGCCAGACCGCCTCTCAGCACCGGCGGCTCTCTGCACTGGCGGGTCGGGGCGCTACTCGGCTCCGTCGTCGCTGTTGGCGGTGACCGTAGCACCCGACGTCCGTCGGTGTGACGCCCATTTTCGGCAGGGCGGTGTCCGGCGTCACAACATCTGCGGCGTGATGCCGGTCGCCTGACGCACATAGACGACGGCCGTCGGGCGTAGGCTCGTTTTCGTGACGATCGAGCACTCCGCGCCGACGACCGGCCAGGCAGCGCGCACCGCAACGGCCGCCCCCGAGGGGCGTCGCCTGCTGCGGATCGAGGCGCGCAACGCCGAGACGCCGATCGAGCGCAAACCGCCATGGATCAAGGTCAAGGCCAAGATGGGGCCGGAGTACACCCAACTGCGCGGGCTCGTCTCGCGCGAAGGGCTGCACACCGTCTGCCAGGAGGCTGGCTGCCCCAACATCTACGAGTGCTGGGAAGACCGCGAAGCCACCTTCCTCATCGGTGGCGACCAGTGCACCCGGCGCTGTGACTTCTGCCAGATCGACACCGGAAAGCCGGCCGAGTTCGACGCCGACGAGCCCCGCCGGGTCGCCGAGTCGGTGGTCTCGATGGGGCTGCGCTACGCCACCATCACCGGCGTCGCCCGGGACGACCTGCCCGACGGCGGCGCCTGGCTGTACGCCGAGACCGTCCGGCAGATCCACGCCCTCCAGGCCGGCTGCGGCGTCGAGCTGCTGATCCCGGACTTCAACGCCGTCCCCGAGCAGCTGGCCGAGGTCTTCGGCTCCCGCCCGGAGGTGCTGGCGCACAACGTGGAGACCGTGCCGCGGATCTTCAAGCGGATCCGGCCGGCGTTCCGCTACGATCGCTCGCTGGACGTGATCCGGCAGGCCCGCGCCGACGGCCTGGTCACCAAGAGCAACCTGATCCTGGGCATGGGCGAGGAGCGGGCCGAGGTCTCCCAGGCGCTCCGCGACCTGCACGAGGCCGGCTGCGAGCTGATCACCATCACCCAGTACCTGCGGCCCTCCCCCCGGCACCACCCGGTGACCCGCTGGGTCAAGCCGGAGGAGTTCGTGGAGCTGCGCGAGGAGGCCGAGGAGATCGGCTTCGCCGGGGTGATGAGCGGGCCGCTGGTGCGCTCGTCGTACCGGGCCGGCCGGCTCTACCGGCAGGCGCTCGACGCCCGCGCCGCCACCCCGGTCGCCACCGCCGGCTGAGCCGCACCACCGGCACTCCGACTTCCACCGCCCGGCTGAGCCGCGCCCGACCCGCCGGGCGCGGCACGCCGCGCGAGCGGTCGGTGCCATGATCGTGCGATGACCGTCGGGGTACGCCAGCAGCCGCATGGGGCGGGCAACCCGCGCCTCCGGCCCGGCGCACGCCCCGGACTGGTCGGCTGGCTCACCGGGCTGGCCCTGCTCGCCGGGGTGGGCTACCGGCTCTGGTTGCTGGGCCACGCCGCGCCACCGACGAACAGCGACGAGGCCACCATGGGGTTGGCCGCGCTGCACATCGCCCGGGGCGAGAACTTCCCGGTCTGGTTCTATGGCCAGCAGTACATGGGCACGCTGGAGGCGTACCTGGCCGCGCCGGTGTTCGCTCTGGCCGGCGGGCCGTCGCTGCTCGGCCTGCGGCTGCCCACGCTGGTGCTGTACGCGGTGTTCCTGCTGCTTGCCTGGCGGTTGACGGTGCGGCTGACCGGGGACCGCTGGTTCGGGCTGCTCGTGGTGGCGCTGCTCGCCCTCGGCTCCGACCGGGTCGTCAAGAACCAACTGATCGCCGGCGGCGGCTATCCCGAGATGAACGCCGCCGGGGTGGCGCTCGCCCTGCTCGCCCTGGACCTGGCCACCGGCCGGCCGGGGCGGCGGCTGGTCCGCTGGGCGGCGTGGGGGCTCCTGTCCGGCCTGATGCTCTGGGTCGACCCGCTGGTGCTGCCGTACATCCTGGCCACCGGGGCGGTGCTGATCGGGTTCTGCCGCCGGGAACTGCGCGGGGCGGCCGGGGCGCTGCTCGGGGCGGCCGCCGCGCTGGGGGCGGCCCCGCTGCTGGTGCACAGCCTGCTGACCGGCCGGAACCCGCTGCACGCGGTACTCGCCGCCGGCGGGGCGAACGCCACCGCGGGCTGGGCGGACCGGCTGCACGGCGGGCTGCTGCTCGGCCCGCCGCTGGGCATGGGCTTCTGCGCCCCCGGGCAGTGCGCCACCTGGCAGCTCTGGTGGGCGCTCGCACTGCCGGTGCTGCTGGCCGTCGCCGCCGGGACCGTCTGGCGAACGATGCGCCGGTCGTCCACCGCCCCGGCTGACCCGTCGCCCCGGGTCACGGCGGCGATGCGGCTGGCTCTCGCGCTGGCCGCGGTGGCCACCCTCGTCGCGTACACCGCGAGCAGCGCCGCCGGGCTCACCCCGGTGGAGAGTTCCCGCTACCTGTCCTGCCTGCTCATCTCCCTGCCGGCGCTGCTCTGGCCACTGTGGATGGCGGCCCGGCACCGAGCCGGGTGGACCGTCGTCCGGCCGGTCGCGCTGGTCGTGCTCGCTGCCACGTTGGGCACCACCGCCCACGCCACGTGGCAGGCGACGCAGACCGCCCCGGCGATCCGGGCCGCCGAGGCCCGGCACGCCGAGCTGGTGACCACCCTGCGGCAGCTCGGCGTACGGCACGTACGCGCCGGCTACTGGACCTGCAACCGGCTCACCTTCGCCAGTGGGGAGGACGTGATCTGCGCGGTCGTCGACGACACGCTGCGCCCCGGCTTCGACCGCTACCCCGCGTACCGGCGGGAGGTGGAGCGCGCGGCGGCACCGGCCTGGGTCGCGCCGGCCGACTCACCGCTGGCGACCCGGCTCGACGAGCGGCTGCGCGCCGCCCCGGGCAGCCTGGACCTGGTCACCCTGGACGGCTGGCGGATCTACCTGCCGCACGCCTGAGGGTGGCCGAGCCGCCCCGGCTCGCTCGTCAGCGGGGTGCCGAGCTGCCGCGGCTCGCTCGTCAGCGGGGTACGGCGGGCTCGGTGAGCAGGCCAAGGCGGTGCGCCAGGGCGGCGGCCTCCACCCGGTTGGTCACGCCCAGCTTGGCGATGATCCGGGACACGTGCACGCTGGCCGTCTTCGGCGAGATGAACAGCCGCTCGGCGATCCGGCTGTTGCTGTGCCCCTCGGCGACCAGGAGCAGCACCTCCCGTTCCCGAGCGGTCAGCAGATCGGTGCCGGGGCCGCCCTGGCCCGCTCCGCGCAGGCCGACCCGGCGGGCCAGCGTGGCGGCCGTATCGGCCAGCGGCGTCGCGCCCAGTCGCCGGGCGATCTCGGCGGCCTCGGTGACCGCCGCCGCCACCTCGTCCCGCTCTCCGGCCGAGGCGGCCGCCTCGGCCAGCGCCAGCAGTGCCCGGCCCAGCGGGTACGGCTGCCCGTCGGCGCGCCACGCGTCCACCGCCGCACGCCACGCCGGCAGCGCCTGATCACCGGCCGCGAGCAGCGCGGTGACCTGGGCGGCATGCGCCCGCGCGCCCGGATGCAGCGCGGGCAGATCGGCCGCGAGCGCCGCGACGGCGGCGGCCAGCTCCCGGTCGCCCACCCGGGCGGCGGTACGAGCGACGGCGCTGAGCACCGGCCAGCCCTCGCGGGGCAGCTGCGGCAGGCTCCCATCGGCCAGCGCGACGCGGGCCGCCCGGACCGCCTCGACCTTGTCGTCGGCGGCCAGCGCCGACTCGATCGCCAGCTCGTGCAGGGGCAGCCGATGGTTCGGCCACAGGTAGGGCCGGCCGAGGAAGGCCAGCGCCCGGTCGACCAGCTCGTCGGCGGCCGGGTGGGCCCGGGCCAGCCGCAGCCCGGCGCCCAACTGGAGCCAGTGCAGCCCGGTGACGCCGGACAGGTCGATCCGGGCTGCCTCCGCGCACACCGCCTCGGCCTCGTCCCACCGGCCCAGCGCGATCAGCGCCTCGGCCCGGTTGGACAACAGGTACGCCCCGGTGGAGCGGCTGATTCCCACTCGCCGCGCCTCGGCCACGCCGGCTTCGGCCGCCTGCGCGGACTCGGCGTAGCGACCCAGCTCGCAGAGCAGGTCCGACCGGTACACCATTGCGAGCACCAGGGTTGGCGCGTCACCGGACGCACGGGCGGCGGCCTCGGCCCGGCTCAGCTCGGCCAGCCCTCGCTCCAGGTCCCGCTCGCCGTGGCACAGCAGGGCGATCCGCGTGGGCAGCAGGGCCACGTCCTCGCCGAGCGCCTCAGCGTCCGTGGCGGCCTCGGCGGCCACCCGGGCGGCCTGCTGAGGGTCGATCTTGACCAGGTGGGCGGCGATGTCGGCGAGCAGTTGCACCCGCTCCACACCGGCCGGGCCGCCCGCCGCCAGCCGGTACGCCTCACCCAGCTCGCTGCTGCCGTCGCTCTTGCCGAGCAGGGCCAGCAGTCGACCCCGCTGGTCCTGCAGGCGGGCGGCGCGCAGCGGCGCGGCGTCGGCGTCCACCTCGGCCAGGCCGGCCCGGGTCAGGGTGATCGCACGGCTGAAGTCGCCCGCCGTGACGGCGGCGCCCAGGGTCTGCTCCAGCAGCGCCAGGTGGTCCATGCCGAGCCGGTCGGCGGCGTCGGGCACCAGCTCCCACAGCTCCAGCGCCCGTTCCAGCAGCCGGCGCTGCTCGGCGTAGGCGTACCGGTCGGCGGCGGCGCAGGCCGCGGCCAAGGCGGCGACCAGGGCTCGCGGATGGTCGTGCGCGGCGTACCAGTGGTGGGCGATCTCGGCCGGTGCCCGGCCCTCGGCGACCAGGTGCGGCTGGGCCACGATCGCGGCGGCGAAGCGGGCGTGCAGCCGGGCGTGCTCGCCGGGCAGCAGCTCGTCGTGCACGGCTTCGCGGACCAGCGCGTGTCGGAACTCGTAGTCGCCGTCCGGGTCGGCCACCACCAGCTGGGCGGCGACGGCGGCGCGCAGCGCGTCCTCCAGCTCCGCCTCGGGCAGCGCGGCGACCTCGGCGATCAGGTGGTGGGCGAAGCGGCTGCCGCCGGCCGCGGCGATCCGCAACACCCGCTGGGCCGGCTCGGGCAGCCGGTCCACCCGGGCCAGCAGCAGATCGCGCAGCGTCTCGGGGAGCGCGGCGCAGCCGAGCGGGTCGCCGGCGACGGCCAGCTCCTCGATGAAGAAGGGATTGCCCTGGGTACGGTCGTGAATGTCGTCGACGGCGCGGGCGGTCGGCTCGGCGCCGAGCAGGTCCGCGAGGATCGCGGCGGTGCCGTCGCGGTCCAACCGGCCCAGCTCGACCCGCTCGACGCCGCGGGCGCGGTCCAGCTCGGCCAGGAACGGGCGCAACGGATGCCCACGCTGCAACTCGTCGGTGCGGTAGGTGCCGACCAGCAGCAGCCGGCCCGGCCGGGCGGCCCGGACCAGAAAGCCGATCAGGTCCCGGGTGGAGCGGTCCGCCCAGTGCAGGTCCTCGATCACCAGCACCAGCGGCCGGGCGTCGGCGAGCCGCTGGAACAGCTCGGCGACCAGGTCGAACAGGTATCCGCGCGGGGCGTCGGTGAGCGGCGCGGCGGCCGGCACGGCCAGCGCCGCCGGCACCCGACCCAGCTCCGGCAGCAGCCGGGCGAACTCCGCCTCGTAGCCGGCGAAGACCTCGGCGCCGTCGGCGCGCAGCACCGCGCGCAGGGCGGCGGCGAACGGGGCGAACGGCAGGCCGGCCTCGCCCAACTCCAGGCACTGGCCGACCAGCACCCGGGCTCCGGTGTCGGTGGCCCCGCCCGCGAACTCCTCCAGCAGCCGGGTCTTGCCCACGCCCGCCTCGCCACCGACCAGCACTGTGCTCGGCTCCCCGGTGCGGGCGCGGGCCAGCGCGCCGCGCAGCGCGGCAATCTCGCGCTGGCGGCCGACGAGGACGGAGCTGGCGGCACGTACGGTCACGGGAACGAGCATGCCATGGCGGCCCACGCCGCCGGCCCCGCCGATCGGCCGGTGACCGAGTGGCGGGGCCGGCGACGGGACGGGCGCGGCGGCTGGGGCGGGCGCCGTCACCGGTGGTCGTCACCGGTGCGGCGGACCTGGCGCCGGCCTAGCCAGCTGCGGCCGGCCGGGCGTGACACCGAGCGGGCGAGTCGTTCCGCCGCCGCCTCGGCGCGCAGCTCAGCGGCGTGGGTACGGTGCAGGGAGAGCAGAAATTCTGCGTCGTTGCCGAACATGTCGGGCTCCTTCGTGGCGTCGTCATCTTTCTGCTGATGACTCTTCGCGCGAAGGCCCCACCCGGGCATGGGCACACCGCCTGATCTTCCCCGGTGCCACCCTCCTTACCCGCCCGCCAGAGACGCCTGAGGCGACGTAAGGTACTCAGCCGGCCGGCACCCGGACGCGGATCAACGGGGCCGACGGCGCCCACTAGACTCTCCGACATGGCAAAGCCCCAGGAGAAGGTCTCGTTCGGCCAGCGGCTGAAGCAGATCGGGATGGTGTTCAAGTTCACCGCCAAGCAGGACCGGTGGTTCGCCCCGCTGGTCGCCGCCGCGGTGCTCCTCCCGCTCGCCGTCACCGTGGTCGCGGTCATCCTCTGGAGCTGGATCTGGCTGCCGGTCGGCATCCTGTTCATCCTGCTCGCGGTGCTGATCGTGCTGAACCTGCGGTCCAACAAGGCGATGATGAACGCCGCCGAGGGCCAGCCCGGGGCGGCAGCGCAGATCATGGAGAACATGCGCGGCGACTGGCGGGTCACCCCGGCGGTCAGCTCCACCACCCAGATGGACATGGTCCACCTGGTGATCGGCCGGCCGGGCGTGATCCTGCTGGCCGAGGGCAACCCGCAGCGGGTGCGCGGCCTGCTCGGGCAGGAGAAGCGGCGGCTGTCCAAGGTGATCGGCTCCGCCCCGCTGCACGACTACGTGATCGGGCAGGACGAGGGCGAGCTGCCGATCCGCAAGCTGCGGACGACGCTGCTGCGGCTGCCCCGCGCGCTCTCCGGCAAGGACGTCAACTCGCTGGACAAGCGGCTGAAGGCGCTCACCGCCCGCCCGCAGATGCCCAAGGGCGCGATCCCGAAGAACATGCGGCCGCCGGGCAACTTCCGCCAGTCGCGGGGCCGCTGACCCCCCGCCGTACACCGAACGGAGCCGGACCTACAGGTCCGGCTCCTTTCCGTTACCCCACCGCGTCCCCGACCCTGGCCCCGCCCCTGGCCCCGGTGCGGGCGCCAAGATCGCGCTGGATGTAGTGGCCTGGAACACCAGGGATGCCACTACATCCTGGATCGAGCGCGATCTTGCCGGAGGCGTTCCTGATCGAGCGCGATCTTGCGGGTCGCGGTCCCTGGCACCGGGGGGGTCAGTTGCGGGGTGCGTCGACGATGACCGAGCCGGTGAGGCGGTCGTGCAGCCCACGGCGGTGCTCGTCCATGATCAGGGCGGGGACGACCAGGGCCAGCAGCAGGCCCCGGAGCAGCCCCTGGAACAGCCCGATCCGCCCGCCGTCGGCCCAGCTCACGCAGCGGATCTTCGTGATGTACATGCCCGGCGTCTGGGCGAACAGGCCGAGGAAGAGGCCGTACTCGAGGATCAGCACCAGCACCGGCGCCCAGCCGTCGCGCACCGGGTCGGCGAAGATGTTGGCCACCAGCAGGCAGAGCACCCAGTCGATGATCAGCGCTCCGAACCGCCGACCGAGGCTCGGCGAGGTGAAGGAGGGGTCGGTGGCGGGCGCTGCCGTGGCGTGCGGGTTGGTCACAGCGGTCAAGGGTATCCGCGTCGGGATCGGGGCTTTCGGGTGCCGCCCCTCGCCGCGTGCCTAATCGGGCTAATCGCATCAGATGTCATTACAATGGCACAGCCGGTACGGCGTTCGCGGCGGGCCGAAAGCGGTGGAAGAGCGTCGCTGACGCTCCGCGAGCGACGTAACACGGCAGAAACATCGGAGACATGGCCGGGCAACCGCTTGGGAATAGCGTCGCCAGAAGCCTAGCCACCCAGTGGACGTGCCAGGAGGACGTGTGTTCGCCAATCCCGAGGAACTGCTGCGATACCTCAAGAACGAGGACGTGAAGTTCGTCGACGTACGTTTCTGTGACCTGCCCGGCGTGATGCAGCACTTCAATCTGCCGGTCGAGTCCGTCAACGACGAGCTCTTCACCGACGGCCTCGCGTTCGACGGTTCGTCGATCCGCGGTTTCCAGGCGATCCACGAGTCGGACATGCTCCTGCTCCCGGACGTCGCCACCGCGTTCATCGACCCGTTCCGGGCGCAGAAGACCCTCGCCCTGAACTTCTTCATCCACGACCCGTTCACCCGCGAGGCCTACACCCGCGACCCGCGCAACGTCGCGAAGAAGGCCGAGGCGTACCTCGCGGCCAGCGGCATCGCCGACACCGCCTACTTCGGCGCCGAGGCCGAGTTCTACATCTTCGACTCGATCCGCCACGAAACCTCGGCGCACCAGTCGTTCTACTACATCGACTCCATCGAGGGCGCCTGGAACTCCGGCCGCGAGGAGCCGGGCGGCAACCGCGGCTACAAGACCGCCTACAAGGGCGGCTACTTCCCGGTGCCCCCGGTCGACCACTACGCCGACCTGCGCGACTCGATCGTGCGCCGGCTGGTCGACACCGGCTTCACTGTGGAGCGTTCGCACCACGAGGTGGGCACCGCCGGCCAGTCCGAGATCAACTACCGGTTCTCCACCCTGCTGCACGCCGCCGACCAGCTTCAGCTCTTCAAGTACATCGTGAAGAACGAGGCCTGGGCGAACGGCAAGACCGCCACCTTCATGCCCAAGCCGCTGTTCGGCGACAACGGTTCCGGCATGCACACCCACCAGAGCCTCTGGCTGGGCGGTGAGCCGCTGTTCTACGACGAGACCGGCTACGCGGGCCTGTCCGACACCGCCCGCTGGTACATCGGCGGCCTGCTGCACCACGCCCCGTCGCTGCTGGCCTTCACCAACCCGACGGTCAACTCGTACCGCCGGCTGGTGCCGGGCTTCGAGGCGCCGGTCAACCTGGTCTACTCGCAGCGCAACCGCTCCGCCTGCACCCGCATCCCGGTCACCGGCAGCAACCCGAAGGCCAAGCGCGTCGAGTTCCGGGTGCCGGACCCGTCGGCCAACGTGTACCTCGCCTTCTCGGCCATGATGATGGCCGGCCTGGACGGCATCAAGAGCAAGATCGAGCCGCCGACGCCGATCGACAAGGACCTCTACGACCTCCCGCCGGAGGAGTGGGGCGACGTCAAGCAGGTCCCGGGCTCGCTGCCGGCGGTGCTCGACTCGCTGGAGGCCGACCACGACTACCTGCTCGACGGCGGCGTCTTCACGCCGGACCTGATCTCCACCTGGGTCGAGTGGAAGCGGGCCAACGAGGTCGACCCGGTGCGTCTGCGCCCGACCCCGCACGAGTTCGCCATGTATTACGACTGCTGAGCTGCCTACGACTGCTGAGCAGTCGCTCCATCACCGGCCGGCCCGGCTCCGCGATCGCGGAGCCGGGCCGGCTGCTTTATAACGCCCCCCGATATACCTTCGTCTCCGATATATTGAGGCGGTGGACACACCGCTGCGCGAACCCACCTTCCTGATCCTCACCGCGCTCGCCGTCGAACCAATGCACGGCTACGGGCTGATCGGCGAGGTCGCCGCCCTCTCCGACCACCGCGTATCCCTCCGCCCCGGGACGCTCTACGGGGCGCTCGACCGGCTGGTCGACGCCGGCCTCGTCGAGGTCGACCGGGAGGAGGTGGTGGACGGCCGGCTGCGCCGCTACTACCGGCTCTCCCCCGCTGGCGACGCGACCCTGAGCGCCGAGACCGAGCGGCTACGTCGCAACGTCGAGGCCGCGACCGCCCGGCTGGCCGAGCGGGCTCGCGCCGCCCGGCCGACCACCCCACGCGTGGCCGGAGGGTTGGCATGACTGATCTTGAGCGCCGTTACCTGCGACTGCTGTCCGCCTACCCCGCCGACTACCGGCGCGCCCGTGGCGCCGAGATCGTCGGCACCTACCTGGACCTGGCCGCACCAGGTCGACGTTGGCCCTCGCCCGCGGACGCCGTCGACGTCCTGCGCGGCGGGCTCCGCCAGCGGGTGCGCGCCACCGGCGCGGCCGACCTGGTGCCGGGCGTACGCCTCGCGGCCGTCCTGGCCCTCCTGGCCGCCACTTCGCTCGCCGGGGTCTGGACGGTGCTGGAGCTACGCCCCCCACCGCCCGAGTTCGGCGATCCAGCCGCCGGGCCGTTCGTCTCGCTCGGCATCGTGGCATGGACCGCCTGGGGGCTCGCCGCGCTGGTGCATGCCCTGGCACCCGCTCGGTGGACCCGGCGCGCCGTCGCGCTCGCGGTGCTCCTCACGCTCGCACTCGTCCCCGCCGCCGCACTCACCGGCCTGCCGCGCCCGCCACTGTTCGTGCTGCTACCGCAGGTCGGGTTGGGCCTGGTCGCACTCGGCGCACCCGACGGGCTGCCGGCGCCGCTGCGAGCGATGCCGCTGGTGGCCGCCATCGGCGCCAACCTCGCGGGGACGAATCTGTTGCACCGGCATGTGTTCGCCGGGAGCTACTACACCTGGACGGTAGTCCCGGTCCTGCCGAGCGCCGCCGTGGTGGTGCTCGGCGTGGTGGTGCTACTCGGCGTGGGGCTGGCGCTGCGCGGCGACCACCGGGGCGGCTGGGCCGTCCTGATCCTGCTCACCCCGGTGTGCCTGCTGGCCCTGCAACCGCTGGCGGGGGCGCTGGACGGCATGCCGAGCAGGTTCATCCCGAGCTGGACGGCGCTAGCCGCGACGGCTGTCCTGGTGACACTGGTCGGCCCCGCACTGCTACCGCTGGCGCTCGCCCTGCGCACCCGCTGGACCCGGCTGGCCCGGACCCACCCCAGCCTCCCCCGCTGATCATGGGGTTGGCGGCCCTTTCAGAGATCGACAGCGCCGCCAACCTCATGATCAGCGCGGCCGGGGACGCCTGCCCGGCGGGGGATGCCTGCGCAGGAGGGTCAGGGTCACGGTCAGGAACAGGGCGGTCATCGCCACGGCGCCGGGGGCCTTCGTGAAGCGGGCCAGGTTGGTGCCGTCGGGCAGGGCGAGAAAGGCCGTCACCGCGGCCGGCAGCACGAACCACGTTGTCCGGCTGGGGGTGAGCGCGAGCAGCGCCAGTGGCCAGGTCGCGTACCAGGGGTGGAAGACCGGGGACAGGACGACGGTGGCGACCAGCGCCAGCGCCGCGCCACGCAGCGCCACCCGGGGTCGTGTCACCTCGGCCTGGGTGACCCGCTGGCCGACGCCGTTCACGTCGCGCAGCGCCCGCCAGGCCCGCCACCAGAGCCCCACCAGCACCCCGGCAAGCACCAGCAGCGCGACGGCCCGGACCACCGGCACCGCGTCCGGGTCACGGCCGATCAACGCGCCGGCGTAGTCCACGACCAGGCCGACCGCGGTGGGCGGGGACGTCCACTGCTCGGAGTCCCCGCTGCGGGTCAGCCCACCCACCCAGCCGAACCCGAGACCGGACAGCGCCGAGGTGACCAGCAGCACGGCCAGCAGCCCCCCGGCCAGCCAGCCGCCGTCGCGCAGCAGCGCCCGTACGGTGTACCGGCCGTGCACGCCGGCCAGCGCGGCGAACGGCACCACCACCACGGCGCTGGCCTTCACCGTGACCGCCAGCCCGAGCAGCGCCCCGGCGAGCAGCAGCGCCGCGGGCCGCCCCGGCCGGCGGACCACCACCAGCAGCCCGCACAGCAGCAGGCCCAGCATCACGGCATCGTTGTGCGCCCCGGCCACCAGGTGCACCCCGACCAGCGGGGCGGCCAGTGCCAACCAGGCTGCCCGTCGGGTCGGCACCCCCTCCGCCCGGGCCAGCCCGGGCAGGCAGAGCGCGGCCAGCAGCAGCCCCGCCACGGCGATCACCCGCAGCAGCACGACCGTGCCGGTGAGCCCACCGCCGAGTTCGACCGCGAGCGCCGCGAGCAGGACGAAGACCGGCCCGTACGGAGCCGGCGTGTCCCGCCAGATCGGTGCCACCGCGTCCAGCCACGGGCAACCCGCCGCCGCCACCCCCACCGCGTACGGGTCGATGCCGTGCGCGTACGTCCAGCCCTGGCAGGCGTACGAGTAGACGTCCCGGCTGCCCACCGGCGGCGCGATCAGCAGCGGCAACGCCCAGAGCCCGGCGGTGACGTACGCCCACCGGGTCGACGGGGCACCTTCGCGCAGTGACCACCACGCGCCGACCAGCAGCGCGGTGCCGACGAGCCAGCAGGTCAGCGTCGCCGGCCCGTCCGGGGACCGCCAGATCGACACCGGTGTCGCGCCGAGTGGGGCGTCGGGCCGCGCCCCGCCGAGGTACCCGGCCACGGTGAGCAGGACCGCGCCGGCCAGGCCGGCGTACCGGGCGGCGCCCGCCGCCAGCGGGCTCGGTGCCACGGCGAGATCGCGGGGTGGGGCGGGCGTGGCACCGGGATCGGTCACCGGCGCACCTTCCCTCAGTCGGCGGCGACCGGCTCGCGGGCCGCCCGAGCCGACCGTACCAACCGGATGACCAGCACGATCACCAACAGCGTCATCAGCGGAGCCCCGACCGACTTGGTGAACCGGGGCAGCCCGGTGCCGTCCGCCAGCACTAGGAACGACGAGACCAGGGCGACCACGATGAACCATCCGGTCCGCCGGGCGGTCGCCGCCAGCACGGCCAGCGGCCAGATCCAGTACCAGGGGTGGAACAGCGGCGCCAGGGCGACCGTGGCGGCCAGCGCCAGGCCGGCGTGCCACAGCGGCTCCCGGGTGCGGGCCCGCCACCAGAGCCAGACCAGCAGCACCGCCAGCACCGCCATGCCGATGGCCCGGGTGACCGGCAGCGCGTCGATGTGCCCGCCGAACGGCACCGCCAGGTAGCCGACGGTCTGCCCGACGGCGGTGGACGGCGACGTCCAGGCGATCACGTCGCCGCCGCGGGCGAGCCCGCTGACCCAGCCGAAGTCCAGCCCGGCGGCGAAGGTCACCCCGACCACGCCGGCGACCGCGCCGCCGACCACCCACCCGCCGTGCCGGATCAGCGCCCGGATCGAGTACCCGCCGACGATCGCGGCCAGCGCGGCGAACGGCACCACGACCATCGCGGTCACCTTGATCGCAGCGGCGAGTCCGAGGAGCGCGCCACCGGCGAGCAGCGGGCCGGGGCGGCCGGGCCGGGAGGCCACCACCGCCAGCCCGGCGACCAGCAGGCCGACCATCAGGGCATCGTTGTGCGCGCCGGAGACCAGGTGGATGGCGACCAGCGGGCAGGCCAGCGCCAGCCAGACCGCCCGACCGGCCGGTACGCCGGCTCGTCGGGCCAGCACCGGCAGGCTGACCGCGGTGAGCGCGACCCCGGCCACCGCGATCAGCCGGAAGGCCACGATCGCGGCGGTGAGCGATCCGGTGGCCTTGATCACCGCGCCGGAGAGCACCACGAACAGCGGCCCGTAGGGCGCCGGGGTGTCCCGCCAGATGTAGGAGATGGTGTCCAGCCAGGGGCAGGGCAGGGCCGATACGCCCTGCTCGTACGGGTTGATCCCGGCGGCGTAGCTGGCGCCCTGGCAGGCGTACGCGTAGACGTCGCGGCTCGCCAGCGGCGGCGCGATGAGCAGCGGCAACAGCCAGAGCCCGACGGTGACCAGCGCCCAGCGGGTCGACGGCACCGTGTCGCGCAGCGCCCACCAGGCGCCGGCCATCAGCGCGGTGCCGACCAGCCAGAGGGCGATGACCAGCGGCCCGTCCGGCCCCTGCCAGATGCTGACCGGGGTGGCGCGCAGGGGTGAGCCGGGCAGGGCGCCGCCGAGGAACGCGGCGACGGCGAGCAGCGCCGAGCCCGCCAGTCCGGTCCAACGCGCGAGGTGGTGAGGCACGCCGGACATGCTGCCAGTACGGTGGTCGCGGTACGGAGGTGGGCATGCGGCGCAGTCGGGTGGTGGCGGTGGCCACCGGTGCCGCCGCCGTGCTCGGCGCGATCTGGCTGGCCCTGCCACTGATGGGCTCGGACCTCGCCGCGCAGGTGGCACGCGCGGACTTCTTCGCCGCCCACGGCCCCACCCCGGTGGACCTGCGCTGGTACGGCGGGGTGCAACAGTTCGGCTACAGCCTGCTGTCCCAGCCGGTGATGGCGCTGCTCGGCGTACGGGTGACCGGCGCGCTGGCCCTGCTGGCGTCGGCCGCCGCGCTGGCCGCGCTGCTGGTCCGCACCGGGGTACCCCGACCGCTGCTGGGCAGCCTGGTCGGGGTGGTCACGCTGACCGGCAACCTGATCTCCGGTCGGGTCACCTACGCCCTCGGCGTGGCGTTCGGACTGGCCGCGCTGCTCGCGCTCACCCGAGGCGTACCCCCTGGCCGGCGGCTTTCGCCCGGGTGGCGCCTCGGGTTCGCCGCGGCCGGGGCGCTGCTGGCCTCCGCGACCAGCCCGGTGGCCGGCCTCTTCGTCGGCCTCGCCGGCGCCGCGCTGCTGCTCACCCGCCGGTACGCCGAGGGCCTGGCGCTCGGGATCGTGGCGGCCGTGCCGCTGGCCGCGACCGCGCTGCTCTTCGGTGACGGCGGCTGGATGAACATCAGCGACACCGACGCGCTGCGCGCGGTGCTGACCAGCCTGGTGGTGGCCGCGCTGGTCGCGTACCGGCCGGTGCGGATCGGCGCGCTGCTCTCCGCCGCCGGGGTGCTCGCCGCCGCCCTGGTGCACACCCCGGTGGGGTTGAACGCGACCCGGCTGGCGGTGATGTTCGCGCTGCCGGTGCTGGCCGCCGCCGCCCGCCCGCCGGCCTGGCTCACCATCCGGCTGGCCCGCCGGTCCGCCGCCCGGACCACGCCGTCCGGTGGCACGCGGCGGGCCCGGCTGCTCGGCGCGGTCGGCCTGGCCGCGCTGCTGGTGGCGGTCTGCGCTTGGCAGCCGCCGGTGGTCACCGCCGACCTGCGCAGCATCAGCGACCCGACCAGCGCGCCGGGCTACCACGCGCCGCTGCGCGCGTTCCTGGCCGGGCAGCAGCTCACCGGCCGGATCGAGGTGCCACCGACCCGCAACTACTGGGAGGCGGCCCGGCTGGGCGAGGTGCCGCTGGCCCGGGGCTGGCTGCGGCAGGCCGACATCGACCGCAACCCGCTGTTCTTCACCACCGTGCCCGGGGCGGCCGGCACCGGCGTAGCGCTGACTCCGGCGAGCTACCGGGCCTGGCTGGCGGAGAACGCCGTGCAGTACGTGGCGCTGCCGGACGCCCCGCTGTCCTGGGTGGGGCGGGCCGAGGCGGACCTGGTCGAGGGCGGGTTGCCGTACCTGACGCCGGTCTGGTCGGGCCCGCACTGGCGGGTCTGGGCGGTGGCCGATCCGACGCCACTGGTCGCCGCCCCCGCCGAACTGGTCCGCGTCGACGGCGCGGCGGTGACCTTCCGCGCCCCGACCGCCGGGCCGGTGGCGATCCGGGTCCGGCACAGTCGATGGCTGGCCGCGTCCGGTGGTGCCACGGTCGCCGCCGCCGGGGACTGGACCACCGTCACCGTCCCCCGCCCCGGCGAGTACACCGTCGGCAGCTGACGCCCCTACATCTCCAGCACGCGCTGGGCGGCGGCGCGGGAGCGGCGGCCGGTACGCAGGTACTCGTCGAGGAACTCCCCCGGGTCGTCCCGGCCGAGCAGCCGGACCACCCCGGCCAGCTCCACCCCGTGCCGGGGCAGTTGGTCGCCGGCCCGGCCCCGGACCAGCATCAACGCGTTGCGGACCTGCGCGGCCAGGGACCAGCCGGCGGCCATCTCCGCGGCATCCGACGCCTCGACCAGGCCGGCCTCGGCGGCGGCCGCGAGTGCGTCGAGGGTACGCGTGCCGCGCAGCGCCGGGACCGCGCCGGCGTGCCGGAGCTGGACGAGCTGCACCGCCCACTCCACGTCCGCCAGCCCACCGCGGCCCAGCTTGGTGTGGGTGGCCGGGTCGGCGCCGCGAGGCAGCCGCTCGGTCTCCACCCGGGCCTTGATCCGACGGATCTCGACGATCTGCTCGCGGGAGAGCCCGTCGGCCGGGTAGCGCACCGGATCGATCATCGCCTCGAACTCGGCGCCCAGGTCGGCGTCGCCGCAGACGAAGCGGGCGCGCAGCAGCGCCTGCGCCTCCCACACCCGCGACCAGCGGGCGTAGTACTGCGCGTACGCCGCGAGGCTGCGCACCAGGGGACCCTGCCGGCCCTCTGGGCGCAGGTCGGCGTCGACGCCGAGCGGCGGGTCGGGCGCGGGCACGCCGAGCAGCCGGCGCAGTTCCTCGGCGATCGCGTGCGCGGCGGCGCTGGCCGCGCTCTCGCTGCTTCCGGCGGGCGGGTCGTAGACGAACAGGACGTCGGCGTCGGACAGGTAGTTCGACTCGTACCCGCCGAGCCGGCCCATGCCGATCACCGCGAACCGCAGCCCGGGCGGCGCCGGCTGACTGGCCCGGGCGGCCCGCAGCGCGGCGGCCAGGGTGGCGTCGGTGACGTCGGCGAGCGCCGCGCCGACGCCGGTGATGTCGCCCAGCCCGGGCGCTCTCCGGGTGCCGCCGTCGGGACGGGTGGGGGTGGGTGCGAGCGAGCCGGCCCGGCAGAGCAGGTCGGCGCAGGCCACCCGGACCAGCTCCCGGCGGCGCAGCGCGCGTACCGCCCGGGTGGCCTCGACGGGGTCGGCGTGCCGGCCCGCCGCCGCGAGGAACCCATCCCGGAGCACCTCGGGTGAACGCGGCACCAGCTCGTTCTCCTCGGCCAGCAGCCGCAGCGCCTCCGGGTCCCGGGCGAGCAGGTCGGCGACGTACCGGGAGAGGGCGAGGACCCGGGCCAGCCGCCGGGCGACCGGGCCGCCGTCGCGCAGCAGCCGCAGGTACCAGGGGGTGCTGCCCAGCTTGTCGGAGACCTTCCGGTAGTTGAGCAGCCCCCGGTCCGGCTCCGGCGCGTCGGCGAACTCGCTGAGCAGCACCGGCAGCAGGGTCCGCTGGATGGCCGCGGTACGGCTCACCCCGCCGGTGAGGGCCTGGAGGTGGCGCAGCGCCCCGGCCGGGTCAGCGAAGCCGAGGATCTCCAGCCGATGCCGGGCCGCCTCCGGGGTGAGCCGCAACCCGTCGGCGGGCACCCGGGCCACCGACTCCAGCAGCGGCCGGTAGAGCAGCTTGGCGTGCAGCCGGCGTACCTCGGCGGAGTGGGTGACCCACTCGGCCCGGAAGCTCTCCACGGCGCTGCGCCCCGGCGCGGCCGTGAAGCCCAGCGCGGCGGCGAGCCAGCGCAGCGCGGCCGGCTCGGTGGGCACCGTGTGCGTCCGGCGCAGGCCCTGCAACTGGAGCCGGTGCTCGACGCTGCGCAGGAAGCGGTAGCCGCGCAGCAGCGCCTCGCCGTCGGCGCGGCCGACATAGCCGCCCGCGACCAGCGCGCGCAGCGCCGGAATGGTGCCGGGTGCCCGCAGCGTCTCGTCGCCGCGGCCGTGCACCAGTTGCAGCAGCTGGACGGCGAACTCGATGTCGCGCAGACCGCCGGGGCCGCGCTTGATCTCGCGCTCCAGCTCCTTCGGCGGGATGTGGTCGATGATCCGGCGCCGCATCGCGCGGACGTCCTCGACCGCCTCGGGCCGTTCGGCCGCCCGCCAGACCAGCGGCGCGAGCTGGTCGATCCACTCCTGGGCCAGCGGCAGGTCTCCGGCGGCCGGGCGGGCCTTGAGCAGCGCCTGGAACTCCCAGGTGCGCGCCCACCGCCGGTAGTAGGCCAGGTGACTGGCGAGGGTCCGCACCAGCGGGCCCCGGTTGCCCTCGGGGCGCAGCGCGGCATCCACCGGCCACGCGACGAGCCCGCAGATGTGGATGAGCCGGGTCGCCACCGTGGTGCCGGCGGCCAGGTCGGCGTCCTCGGCGCCCACGAAGATCACATCCACGTCGGAGACGTAGTTCAGCTCACCGCCGCCGCACTTGCCCATCGCCACCACGGCCAGCCGGGGACGCGCGGTGCCGGTCGGAAGCTCCGAGACGGCGATCTCGTACGCCGCGGCCAGCGTCGCGTCGGCCAGCGCGGACAGCGCCGCCATGGTCTGCTCCAGGCCGCGCCCGCCGGTCAGGTCCGCCGCCGCGATCCGCAACAGGGCCAGCCGGTACGCGCTTCGCAGCACCGCCACCGGGTTGCCGTCGCCGGCCGGTTCCAGCCGACCCTCAGCGGTCGGCGCGAGTCCGTCCGGGGCGGTGCGCAGCGCGGCGCAGTGCTCGGGGTGGGCCACCAGGTGGTCGCCGAGCGCCGACGAGGCGCCGAGCACCGCGATCAGCCGCCGCCGCAACCCGGGGTCGGCGTGCAGCTCCGCCAGCAGCGGCGACCGGGCCAGGGCGTCGCTCTCGGCGGTCACCGCGCTGGTCGCACCCAATCCGGTGCCGCCGTTCGCGCGGCGTTCGGCCTCCACGATGCGGTGCAGCTGACGCAGCGCCAGGTCGGGGTCGGCAGCTCGGGACAGCGCCGCCAGCAACTCCGTGGCCAACTCGTCGACCGGCTCCTGCTCTACCGGTCGCCACAGCCGCAGGCCGTCCGGGCCGAGCAGGTCGGCGGCGCGCGCCCCACCGTCGCCCTCGGCGGTGCCGAAGCCGTACCGGGCGAGCCGGCCCGGCGCCCTGGTCGGCCGGCTCATCAGTGCCCGAGCAGCGGCAGGCCACGCCGCGTCGTGCTGTCGTCCAACTCGCCGAGCGCCAGCGCGGCGAACCGCGCGGCGAACGGTTGCCAAACCTCCTCGACGTCCGCCATCACCGAGGCGCAGGCCGCGACCACCAGCTCCGGGTCGTAGCCCAGGTCGGCGAGGAGGGTCGAGTCGGCGGCCCAGTCGGCGATCATCGCGGTGTCGCACTCGATGTGGAACTGCAGCCCCCAGGCCCGGTCGCCGAGCCGGAACGCCTGGTTCGGGTAGCGGGTGGAGGCGGCCAGCAGGGTGGCACCCCGAGGCAGCTCGGTGATCTCGTCGGAGTGCCACTGGAGCACGTCCGGAATCAGCGGCACGTACCGGAACAGCGGATCGTCTCCGGCGGCGTCCCGCTTGCCGACCACGCCGGGGCCGACCTCCGGCCCGGACGGGCTGCGTTCGACCAGCCCGGCGTGCGCGGTGGCGAGCAGTTGCGCGCCCAGGCACACGGCCAGGGTCGGCACCCGGTACCGGACCGCCTTGCGGAGCAGCCCTTCCACCGCGGGGAACCAGGGTGCGCCGGGCGAGCCGTCCGGCAGCGGGTACGCCTGCTGGTCGCCGCCGAGCACCACCAACGCCGCGTACCCCTCCAGATCGGCGGGGAGCTCGTCGCCGGCGTGCGGGCGGACCACCCACAGCTCCAGCCCTGCCTCGGTCAGCCACTCACCCAGTCGGCGCGGGTCGTCCGTCGGGTCGTTCTCGATCACCAGCGCAGTTGCCACTCGTCGAGGCTAGCCGGTGCACCACGCGGCGCCACGCCCCGCCACGGTCCCGCACCGGGCGCCGCCGGGCGCCGCCGACGTGCGCGGCCCTCCGGACGGCGGGGTCGTTAGGCTCTGCGGTTGTGATCAGCGAGGACCGTGCCGCCGTCCGCCCGCCCGTGCTGCGCCCGGGTGACACGGTGCTGCTGGTGTCGCCGTCCGGGCCCACCTCCCCGGAACGGGTGGCGCGCGGGATGGAGCTGCTCACCGGCTGGGGCCTGCGGCCCGTGCCGGCGCCGAACGCGTACGCCCGGCAGGGCTACCTGGCCGGCGCGGACGAGCTGCGCGCCGCCGACCTGAACGCGGCGTTCGCCGACCCCCAGGTGCGCGGGGTGATCTGCACGCGCGGCGGGTACGGCGTCCAGCGGGTGGTGGACGCCATCGACATGGCCGCCGTCAGCCGCGACCCGAAGGTGGTGGCCGGCTTCTCCGACATCACCGCGCTGCAGTTCGCGCTCTGGCGGGGTGCCCGGTTGGCCGGCGTGCACGGCCCGGGAGCGGCCTGGCGGGACGAGCGCACCCCGCTGCGCTCGGCCGAGTCGCTGCACGCCGCGCTGATGACGACCGAGCCGGTGACGGTCGCCGCCGTACCCGGCGAGGAGACCTTTCCGGTACGCGTACCGGGCCACACCACCGGCACCCTGCTCGGCGGCAACCTGTGCATGATCGCCGCGTCGATCGGCACGCCGGACCTGCCCGACCTGACCGGAGCGGTGCTGCTGGTCGAGGACGTGCAGGAGCCCCCGTACAAGGTCGACCGGATGCTCACCCAGCTGCGCCGGGCCGGCGCGCTGGACGGCCTGGCCGGGGTCGCGGTCGGGCAGTTCACTGACTGCGCCGACGGCTGGGAGACCACGATCGCCGACGTGCTCACCGAACGCCTCGGCGACCTCGGCGTACCGGTGCTCGGCGGGCTGCCGATCGGCCACGGCCCCGGCCAGCTCACCGTCCCCGTCGGCACCCCGGCCACCCTCGACACCGACGCCGGCACCCTCACCGTCGCCCCCGCCGTCGTCTGACTTCCCTGGTCCCCGTGGCCGGCGACGTGCTCAGGGGGTGAGGCAGGCCAGGCGGCCGATTTCCAGCGCGGCGTGGACTGTGCCGTCGGACGCGACCGTCAGGCCGTGCGGCTCGGAGTTCGGGGTGGGCAGCTCGTAGGTGTCGACCCGGCCGGTCGGGTCGACGTGGCCGATCCGGTTGCCGGCCCACTCGGTGAACCAGGCGCCGCCGGCCGGATCGGCGACGATGGCGTGCGGCCGGGCCGTCCGGTCCGGCAGCGGGTACTCCTCGATCCGGCCGTCCGGGGTGATCCGGCCGACCTGACCGGCGGCGATCTCCACGAACCAGAGCGCCCCGTCCACGCCCGCGGTGATACCGACCGGCGCGGCACCCTCGGTGGGCAGCGGATGCACACGCACCACCCCGTCCATGCCGACCCGGGCGATCGCGTTCGCCTGGTTGAGCGTGCACCAGACGGCGTCGTCCGGCCCGGCCGCCACCATCGAGGCGAACGCGCCGGAGACCGGTAGCCGCACCTCGGTGACCACGCCGTCGGTGCTCACCCGGCCGACGGTGTCGGAGCTCATGCCGGCGTACCAGAGGGCGCCGTCCGGGCCCGCGGCGATGCCGCACGGGCCGGTGCCGGCCGGCAGAACGACCTCGCTCTGCTCTCCGTCGGTCGTGATCCGGCCGATCCGGTCGTCCCCGGAGCGGGTGAACCAGAGTGCGCCGTCCGGGCCGGGCGTGACGATCAACGGCCGGCTACCCGGGCCGCCGACCGGCCAGCGGCGCACCGAACCGTCCGCGGCCACCCGGGCGAGCGCGCCAGCGTGGACCAGGGTCAGCCAGAGCGCCCCGTCGGGGCCGGTCGTGATGCCGTACGGCCCGGCCTGCGGATCGCTGAGCGGGATTTCCCGGATCACGGTGGATGTCACGAGAGCTGCCTTCCGTCGATGGATTTCCGGTCGACCGGCCCGCGCGGCTCGGCCAGCCGGGCACGGCGAGCAATCACCTTTGCCCACCGGCCGTACCGGGGCAACAGGTTTGTCCCATTTCCCTGGCCGAATTGCCAGCCTGCGGACAGGTTCGCCACGGGTTGCACCCAGCCCAGCCGGTCACGGTCGGTAACGACATCGCAACACCACCGAGCACCTGGAGGAGAGCATGTCCCGCACCATCCGCAAGAAGCACCTGCTGGCCGGCCTGGCCACCGCTGGCGTCCTCGGCGTGGGCATCGCAGCCCCGACGATGGCGTTCGCCGCGGACGCCGGCACGCCGACCCCGAGCGCCAGCAGCACTGCCGAGAAGCCGGAGTCGAAGGCCGACCGGCAGGGCGAGTTCGCCGAGGCGCTCGCCAAGGAGCTGGGCGTCTCCACCGACAAGGTGACCGCCGCGCTGGACAAGGTCCGCGAGCAGAAGGACGCCGACCGTCCGGAGCGGCCGGAGCGGCCGTCCACCGAGGACCGCCAGGCCGCGCTCAAGGAGCGGCTGGACCAGGCGGTCGAGGACGGCAAGCTCACCCAGGAGCAGGCCGACGCGATCACCAAGGCCGTCGAGGCCGGCGTCTTCCCCGGTGGCGACGGTCACCGCGGACCGGGCGGTCACGGCGGACCGGGTAACGGCGGCCCTGGCGGCACCGGCGGCCCTGGCGGCACCGACGGCCCCGAGGGCACCGACAACCCCGAGGGTACGACCGGCAAGTGATCGTCGGCGGCGCCGCCCTGACATCGGGCGGCGCCGCCCCAGCCGGACCAGTTGCGGTGGCATGGCGGTGTCCGGGTTACCCGGGCACCGCCATTACGCCGAACCGGCGCCGGTCCCGACTGTCAGGATCCGGCGGGCACCGGCGGGGGCGTGAAGACCCCGACGTGGTTGCCGGCCGGGTCGAGCAGGTGGGCGAAGGTGAGCCCGTTGTCGTTCACCTTCACCGGCACCAGCACCTTGCCGCCGGCCGCCTCGGCCCGCTGGCAGGTCCCCGCCACGTCGTTCACCTGCACATAGAAGATCGCGTAGTTCGGCCCCTGCCCGCCGGTGCCCCGAATCGCGCCGCCGATCCCCTCGCCGGCACCACCCTCGGTCGTCCGGTACGACGCGCCGCCGGCGCCCTCCTCGGTGAAGGTCCACCCGAACAGGTCGCCATAGAACCGCTGCGCCACGTCTGACCGATCCGTGCCGATCTCGAACCAGGTCACCCCGCTGCTGGTGGTCATGTCTGGCCTCTCGTTTCCGCGCGCCGGCCGGTCGGCGGCGCCGTCAGGAGTCAGCCTCGACCCCGCCCGCGACACCGTCCTGTCGGTGTTTCCCCGGCAGTGCGGACGGATCCACCACCAGTTTTCAGACCAGGCTCAGCGCCCGGACCCGCTCGCGCGGGATGTCCAGGTCGGCCGGGCGCAACTCCCGGGCCACCACCACCTCGGGCAACGCCCGGACACTCCGGATCCGGTCGGTGCGGAAGCAGCGCAGCTCATCGCGCAGCCGGCACCAGGCGAGCAGATACCAGTGTCGGGGGTTGCCCAGGTAGCCGAGCGGCTCGACGTCGCGTACCGAGTCGGCGCCGTCCCGGTCGGCGTACCGGATGCGCAGCACCCGCCGCGCGACGACCGCGTCGGCGACGATGGCCGGGACGGGCGTGGCCGGCCCGTCGCCGATCAGGTGCACCCGGCCGGCGAGCCGGTGCGCCTCGGCCGCGTCGGCGGCCGGCAGCACCGCCACCAGCTTGCGCAGCGCGGTGGCACCCGGCGCGGCGAACGGCGTGCCGGCGAGCCGGTGCAGCGCGACGGCCATGGCCACCGCCTCGCCGGGCGTCAGGTTGACCGGGGGCAGGGTGCGGGCGCGGTCCACCACGTAGCCCCCGGTGCGCCCGGGCTCGGCCCAGATCGGCACCCCGGCCTCCTGCAACGCGCCGATGTCGCGCTCGATGGTCCGGCTGCTGACCTCGAAGCGCGCGGCCAGCCAGCGGGCGCTGCGCGGACGTGGCGAGACCGCGCGCAACTCCTCGACCAGGGCGTAGAGGCGGTCCGTGCGGTTCATGGCCCGCACGCTACGGACGGGGTACGACGACCGCGCTCAGGCGATGCAGGCGCAGACGATCAGCGCCGCTCCAAAATGGGTGGCGGCGCTGACCCGGGCCGCCGGATGCGGCTCGTCCGAGCAGATGATCTCGCCAAGCTTGCCCGGGGTGAGCAGATCGAGCACGAAGAAGGCCAGTGCCATGATGGCCAGCCCGACGAACCCGAACACCACGGTGGAGGCGAGCCCCTTGCCGAAGTCGCTGTAGCTGGTGAGGATCGCGGTGAAGACAATCCCGGCGATACCGAGCTGGTTGGCGGCCAGCAGCAGCCCCGCGTTGGCGTTGCGGCGCACCCAGATCAGCTCCCGCAGCCGCCCCGGTGTGAGCAGGTCGACCAGCACGAAGCCGGCCGCCATCAGCCCTACGCCGACGATCCCGAACACGACGCTCTGCCAGGCACCGCTGAGCAGATCCTCCAGCACCGACTGCCTCCCGAATCTCCGCCCGGAGGGGTACCGGCGCGGTGATCGAGACGATAGCGGCAGCACGGAACCGCGTCAGCCCCGCGTGGCTACAGCGCCAGGTAACGCTGCCGCTCGTACGGGGTGACCTCGCGGCGGTACTGCTCCCACTCGGCCCGCTTGTTGCGCAGGAAGAAGTCGAAGACGTGCTCGCCGAGCACCTCGGCGACCAATTCGGACCCGGCCATCACGTCGATCGCCTCGGCGAGGTTCTCCGGCAGCGCTTCGTACCCCATCGCGCGCCGCTCGGCGCTGGTCAGCGACCAGACGTCGTCCTCGGCGCCCGGCGGCAGCTCGTAGCCCTCCTCGATGCCCTTCAGGCCGGCGCCGAGCAGCACCGCGAAGGCGAGGTACGGATTGGCCGCCGAGTCCAGCGAGCGGACCTCCACGCGGGCCGAGTTGGGCTTGCCGTACGCGGGCACCCGGACCAGCGCGGACCGGTTCAGGTGACCCCAGCAGACGTACGCCGGGCTCTCGGTGATCCGGTCGGGCAGTGCCTGCGGGAAGAGCCGCTTGTACGAGTTGACCCACTGGTTGGTGACCGCCGTGTACTCCCGCGCGTGCACCAGCAGGCCGGCGATGAAGGACTTCGCCACCTTGGAGAGCTTCATCGGGTCGCCGCCGTCGTGGAAGGCGTTGCGCTCCCCCTCGAACAGCGACAGGTGGGTGTGCATGCCGCTGCCCGGCTGGTCGGTGAACGGCTTCGGCATGAAGCTGGCCTGCACGCCGGTGGAGAGCGCCACCTCCTTGACCACGTGCCGGAAGGTCATGATGTTGTCGGCGGTGGTGAGCGCGTCGGCGTAGCGCAGGTCGATCTCCTGCTGGCCGGGGGCGACCTCGTGGTGGCTGAACTCCACCGAGATGCCGATCCGCTCCAGCGCCAGCACCCCTTGCCGGCGGAAGTCCCGGGCGACGGCGTGGGTGGTGTGCTCGAAGTAGCCGCCGGTGTCCACCGGGATGGGCACCGAGCCGTCCTGCGGGCCGTTCTCCAACAGGAAGAACTCGATCTCGGGGTGGGTGTAGAAGGTGAAGCCCTTCTCGGCGGCCTTGGACAGCGCGCGGCGCAGCACGTGCCGGGGATCCGCCCAGGATGGCCCGCCGTCGGGCAGCAGGATGTCGCAGAACATCCGGGCGCTCTCGCCGCTGACCCCGCCCTCGAACGGGAAGACCTGGAAGGTGGTCGGGTCGGGCATGGCCACCATGTCCGATTCGAAGACCCGGGCGAAGCCCTCGATCGCCGAGCCGTCGAAGCCGATGCCCTCCTCGAAGGCCGCCTCCAGCTCGGCGGGTGCCACCGAGACGCTCTTGAGCGTGCCCAGCACGTCGGTGAACCACAGCCGGACGAACCGGATGTCCCGCTCTTCCAGCGTACGGAGGACGAACTCCTGCTGACGGTCCACTTCCACCCCTCGCAACACCTGTTTGCAATCGCCTGCCGGCCGGCCCGGCCTGACCGACCAGTCTTCATGTGCCTGGTTACGCCGACGTTACGCCAACGCCCGCCTGCCGTCCCGGCTGCCCGCCGCGGCGGCGGCCGGACCGGCGACGGTCCTGCTGTGGCGGTGGTCCTGCTGTGGCGGTGGTCCTGCTGTGGCGGTGGTCCTGCTGCGGCGGTGGTCCTGCTGCGGCGGCAGCGCCGCAGGTGCCCTCGGGCGGGCGGCGGCCCGGCCGCGAGCGCTGGCCCACCGGCGGTCGGCCGGCCCGGCGCGAGCGTGGCCGCCGTCTCCCGTTGGCATCGTGTCCGCCCCGACGGGCTGGGGCAAAATGAGGACATGCCCACCCTGCGTCTCGCCCTGTCCCAGGTCAACCCGAGCGTCGGCGACCTCGCCGGCAACGCCGACCTGGTCCGCAGCTGGACCCGCCAGGCCGCTGATGCCGGCGCCCAACTGGTGCTCTTCCCCGAGATGATGCTGACCGGGTACCCGGTCGAGGATCTGGTCTTCCGGCGTTCCTTCGTCGCCGCGTCCCGGGCCGCCCTGGAGCAGCTCGCCGCCGACCTCGCCACGGACGGCCTCGGCGAGTTGCCCGTGGTGGTCGGCTACCTGGACGCCGACGGGCCGCCCCAGGTCAGCGAGCACGCCGAGCCGGGTCGGGGCGCCCGCAACGCCGCCGCGCTGCTGCACCGGGGCGTGGTGGCCGCCCGCTACTTCAAGCACCACCTGCCCAACTACGGCGTCTTCGACGAGGACCGCTACTTCCTGTCCGGCGACATGCTGACCGTGGTGCGGATCGGTGGGGTGGACGTCGCGCTGACCATCTGCGAGGACCTGTGGCAGGCCGGCGGCCCGTTCGCCGCCGCCCGGCAGGCCAGGGTCGGCCTGGTGGTCAACATCAACGGCTCGCCGTACGAGCTGAACAAGGACGACATCCGGCTGCCGCTGGTCCGCCGGCGGGCCGCCGAGGCGGGCGCCGCCATCGCGTACGTCAACATGATCGGCGGGCAGGACGAGCTGGTCTTCGAGGGCGACTCGATGATCGTGGCCGCCGACGGTGAGCTGCTCACCCGGGCCCCGCAGTTCGTCGAGCACCTGCTCGTGCACGACGTGGAACTGCCGGCCGCCGGCGCGCCGCCGGCCGAGGAGACCGTCGCGGACGGTATGCGGGTGGTGCACAGCACCCTGGACGGCATCCCGCCCACGCCGTCCGGCCCGGCCGCCACCGGCGGGCTGATCGAGCCGGTGGCCGACGAGGCCGAGGTGTGGCACGCGTTGGTGCTCGGCCTGCGCGACTACGTCAACAAGAACAGGTTCCCGTCGGTGGTGCTCGGCCTCTCCGGCGGCATCGACTCGGCGGTGGTGGCCGCGCTGGCCGTCGACGCGCTCGGTCCGGACCGGGTGGTCGGGGTGTCGCTGCCCAGCCAGCACTCCTCCGAGCACTCCCGGGAGGACGCCGCCGACCTGGCCAAGCGCACCGGGCTGGACTACCGCACCGAGCCGATCCAGCCGATGGTGGACGGTTTCCTGGCCAACCTGTCGCTGTCCGGGGTGGCGGTGGAGAACCTCCAGGCCCGGGTCCGCGGCGTGATCCTGATGGCGCTGTCGAACCAGGAGGGCCACCTGGTGCTGACCACCGGCAACAAGAGCGAGCTGGCGGTTGGCTACTCCACGCTGTACGGCGACTCGGTGGGCGGCTTCAACCCGGTCAAGGACGTGTGGAAGACACTGATCTGGCGGCTGGCGAAGTGGCGCAACGCGGACGCGGCCCGGCGGGGCGCGACCTCACCCATCCCGGAGAACTCGATCGGCAAGCCGCCGAGCGCCGAGCTGAGCCCGGGCCAACTGGACAGCGACACCCTGCCCGACTACGACGTGCTGGACCCGATCCTGATCGGCTACGTCGACGGCGACCTCGGCCGGGACGGGCTGATCGAGTCGGGCCACGACCCGGCCGTGGTGGACAAGGTGCTGCGGCTGGTGGATACCGCCGAGTACAAGCGACGGCAGTCGGCGCCGGGCACGAAGATCTCGATGAAGGCGTTCGGCCGGGACCGCCGGCTGCCGATCACCAACCGGTGGCGCGAGCACGGCTGAGCCGTCCGGGGTGGGCGCCGGGTCGGTGGGCCGGTCCGGCGCCCTCGCCGCGGTGGAGTGACATCTTCCACTGCGCCCTGCCGTCATCCCTGCCTGCGATGCGACGATCGCGACAGAACCCGGGGACCGCGCAGGCGGCCTCGAGGAAGGAGACAGTGATGGTGGAGTCCACGCCCAACGAGGTGACCGCGCTGTACGGCGGCCCGGCCACCCGACGGGTCCGTACCCGCGACCTGATCGCCGCCAAGGAGCGCGGCGAACGGTGGCCGATGCTCACCTCGTACGACCAGTACACGGCGGCGATCTTCGACCAGGCCGGTGTCCCGGTGCTGCTGGTCGGCGACTCAGCCGCGAACAACGTGTTCGGCTACGAGACCACCCTGCCGGTCACCGCCGACGAGCTGCTCCCGCTGGTGCGGGCGGTGGTACGGGCGACCCGACAGTCGCTGATCGTCGGCGACCTCCCGTTCGGCTCGTACGAGGAAGGCCCGACGCAGGCGCTGCGTACCGCCGTGCGGTTCATGAAGGAAGGTGGCTGCCACGCGGTGAAGCTGGAGGGTGGCCGCCGCTGTGCCGCGCAGATCGCCGCGATCGTCGGCGCCGGCATTCCGGTGATGGCGCACATCGGCTTCACCCCGCAGAGCGAGCACACCCTGGGCGGCTACCGGGTGCAGGGCCGAGGCGATGCGGCCACCGAGGTGCTGGCAGACGCTCGGGCGGTTGCCGAGGCGGGCGCGTTCGCGGTGGTGCTGGAGATGGTGCCGGGTGAGGTGGCCAAGCAGATCACCCACGAACTGTCGATCCCCACCGTGGGCATCGGGGCCGGCCCCGACACCGACGCCCAGGTGCTGGTCTGGCAGGACATGGCCGGCCTGCGTACCGGCAAGGCACCACGCTTCGTGAAGCGGTACGCGGACCTGTCCGGCGCCCTCACCGACGCCACCCGCCGGTTCGCCGACGAGGTCCGCGGCGGCGAGTTCCCAGCCGCCGAGCACACCTTCTAGGACGGTCCGCGGCTCGCGTAGGTCCGCGGCTCGCGTAGGTCCGCGGCTCGCGTAGGTCCGCGGCTCGCGTAGGTCCGCGGCTCCCGTAGGTCAGCGGCTCGGACGGTCCACGGCGGCAGGGCCGGCCAGCACGACGCTTCAGTCGGCCGGCCGGCCCCGCCGCCGCACCGCTAACGGGCACCGGCAACGGGCGGAAGCCGCTGGCCGCCAATCGATCACCACCGCTGAAACTGTCGTACACCTGTTCCAGTCTTTGGTCGTGGTCGAGGAGTTGGCGCAGGCGGAGGGCGCGGTGGCGGCGTGCCTCGATGTGGCCACCTGGGCCGTCGCGGAGCATGAGCTGGTCGCGGCGCTCGACGCCGCGCACCGGCTCGAGCAGCGCCTGGCGGCGGTGCAGCTGGCCCTGGTGCGCGAGCTGGACGGTCGGGGCACAGCCGTCGCACAGGGCGCGTCCTCGACGGCGGTCTGGCTGCGCGACCGACTGCGGCTCACCGTCCCCGCCGCCCGTCGGCTGGTCGACCTCGCCGGCACGCTGGACGCCGCCGCCCCCGGGATACGTCGCGCGTTGGCCGACGGGGACATCAGCCTCGAGCAGGCCCGGGTCATCGGCGACACCGTCAGCACGGTGCACGCCGCCGCCGGCGCCGAGGCTGCCGACAAGGCCGTCGGCGTGCTGGTCGAGTGGGCGGGACAGTTCGATCCGGCACTGCTCCGCAGGCTACGCACGCGGATTCTCGACCACGTCGCTCCGGAGGTCGCCGAGGCTGCCGCCCAAGCCGCGTTGGAGGCCGAGGCCCACCGGTCGGCCCGAGACCGTCACGTCACACTGTCCGAGCTGCACGATGGCCGCCTCCGGCTGACCGGCAGCCTGGACGCCGAGGCGGCCGGCCTGCTGCGCGCCGCGATCGAGCCGTTGACCGCACCGTCGGGCCCGGACGACCCGCGCACCCCCGGGCAACGCCGACACGACGCGCTCGCCGACCTCTGTCGGCTCACCCTGCGCACCGGGGAGCTACCCGAGCATGGCGGCGAGCCCGCCCAGATCGTCGTCACCACCAGTCTCGACAGCCTGCTCCGGCAGCTCGACGCCGGAGCCCTGGACACCGGCCTCCAGCTCACCCCGGAGGCGGTCCGCCGGCTCGCCTGCGACGCGGCCATCCTGCCCGCCGTCCTTGGCAGCGCCGGCCAGGTGCTCGACGTGGGCCGGCAACGCCGGCTCGTCACCGGGCCTCTCCGGCGCGCGCTGGTCCTACGGGACCGCGGCTGCGCCTTCCCGGGCTGCGACCGCCCGCCCCGCTGGTGCGACGCCCACCACATCCGGCACTGGGCGAACGGCGGCGAGACGAGCCTGCAGAACGCGGTATTGCTCTGTGCACACCACCACCGGCACATCCATCGCGGCGACTGGACCGTCCTTCTGGGCGGCGACGGTCACCCGGAGTTCGTCCCGCCAGCCTGGCTCGATCCCGACCGACTCCCCCGCCGCAACCAGTACCACCGGCGGACGTGAGCACGACCGTTCAGCAACGCTCACACCTTCGCAGGCCAACGCTCCGGACACCGCCCGTCGAAGACCAGCCCGCGCGATCGGACCGACTCAGCGGTCCAGCAGCGGGCGCACCGACAACCGCGCCCAGAGCTCGCGGGCTCACCCGTGCGCAGGCACGCCGGCAGACAGGCTCAGAGGTCGGTGACGCGGATGCCGGCGTGGGCCTTGTAGCGCTTGTTGATGGCGATCAGGTTGGCGGTGAACGCCTCGATCTGGTGGGCGTTGCGCAGGCGGCCAGCGTAGATGCCGCGCATCCCGGGGATCCGGGCGGCGAGCGCGCCGACCACGTCGACCAGCTCGCGGTCCTCGGTGCAGATCAGCACGTCCAGGTCGATCCGGTCGACCTCGGGGTCGGCCAGCAGCGGGGCGCTGACGTGGTTGAACGCCGCGCAGACCCGGGAGTCGGGCAGCAGCGCGGCGGCCTGCTGCACGGCGCTGCCCTCGGCGACGGTCAGCGCGTAGGGGCCCTGCTTGTCAAAGCCGAGCGGGTTGACGCAGTCGATGACGATCGTGGCGGCGAGCGGCTCGGCGAGAGAGGCGACGGTAGCGGCGTGCCCGTCCCACGGCACCGCGATGATCACGACGTCGCTGCGCCGGGCCACCTCGTCGTTGGCCGCACCGGTGATACTGACATCGGCCGGCATCCGGGGCAGCGCGGCGATCTCGGCGGCGGACTCGGCGGCCCGCTCCGCGGAGCGGGAGCCGATCAGCACCGTCTGCCCGGCCCGGGCGAGGCGGTAGGCGAGACCCCGCCCCTGATCGCCGGTGCCACCGATGATGCCGACCGTCAGCCCGGACACGTCGGGCAGCGTGCTCGCGTCGTATGCCATGGGCTCATCCTCGCAAACCGCCCGGTCCGGCAGCAGCGTCAGCCGCTGTGACAATTCCCGCTGCCCGCCCGCCGCGCTGCCAACTCGTCGGCTCGGGATCCGACCCGGACGCCACCACCGGCCGACCCCGCCCACGCGCCCCGACGACGACCCACGCCAGGAGCGAACTGCCGCTCCAGGCCAACTCGAACAGGACCCGCCGGCAACCCGTCCAGACCAGCTCGAACAGGATCGTGCGGGTAGCCGGTTCGGTCCACGCCAACGCGAAAAGGGCCGCCGGCAACCCCTTCAGGCCAGCTCGAACAGGATCGTGCGGGTAGCCGGGTCGGCGGTTACCAGCCGGACCCGGACTCGTTCACCGAGCGGCAGTTGGCCGAGGCAGCGGCCGCGTACCGGCGGGGCGTCCAGGGCGACCGTGCCGCCGGGCGGGCGGGGGCGGGAGCGGCCGTTGGGCGGGGCGTCCACGTCCAGTACCGCCGCGTCGAAGGTCTCCCCCACCCGGTCCGCCAGCAGCACCGCTTCGGCCAACTCGACCGCACCCCGGCTGGCCGCCGAGGCGGTCCGGTCGGTCGTGGCCATAACCTCGGGCAGCCGAGGCAGCGCGGCGCGCGCCCAGTCGGGCACCGGCCGGCCCGCGTGCAGGGCCAGGCAGACCTCGGTGGCGTACCGGTCGGCGAGGCGCCGCAGCGGCGCCGTGACGTGGGCGTACGCGGCGGCCACCCCGCCGTGCTCCGGCTGCTCCGGCGGCGTCCCGTCGAACGCGGTGTAGGCCGCGCCGCGCATCAGCTCGGCTGCCTGGTCGATGAACGCGGCGGCGCGCGGCTGGGCGGGGTCCAGCCCGACGATCACCTCGCCCGGGCCAACGCCGTCCGGCCAGTGCACGCCCAGCGGCGCGGCGGCGGCCCGCAGCCGCTGCACGGCCTCCGGCTTCGGAGCCGGCATGGTGCGCAGCAGGCCGACCCGGCCGGCCAGCATGATGTCGGCGGCGGCCATCCCCGTCAGCAGGGAGATCTGCGCGTTGTGCTCCTCCATGGGCACCGGCCCGCGCAACACCAGCCGCCAGCCCTCGCCGTCGGGTTCCACGTCCTGCTCGGGCAGGGGCAGGTTGATCGCGCCACGACGCAGTCCCCGAGCGGTCAGCCGGTCACCGATCTCGGGCAGCAGCGCGATCGGGTCGGGCAGCCGCCCGCCGTCCGCCGCCGCCTGCACCCCGGAGTAGTCGAGTTTGGCCCGGCTGCGGACCAGGGCGCGTTCCAGCTCGACGGCCACCGTGCCGCCGTCGGCGTCCAGGTCGATGGTCCAGACCACCGCGGCCCGGTCGTCGTCGGGCAGCAGACTGGCCGCGCCCTCGCTGAGCGTCAGCGGGTGCAGCGGCACGTGGCCGTCGGGCAGGTAGATGGTCTGCCCTCGCCGCCAGGTCTCCGCCTCCAGCGCGCCGCCGGGGCCGACGTGCGCGGCGACGTCCGCGATCGCATACCGCACCCGATAGCCGCCACCTGGCCGTCGGGCGAGGTGCATCGCCTGGTCCAGGTCCCGGGACGTGGCCGGGTCGACCGTGACGAACGGTACGTCGGTACGGTCGACGGGCGGTCGCGGCGGCGCGGCGGCCGCCTCGTCAGCCTCGTGTTGCGCGGCGGCCGGGAAACCCTCGGGCAGGCCGAGCTCGCGGCGCAGCGTGCCGAAGTCGATGCGGGGCGCGAGTACGCGTCGGATGACCACGGGTCAATCCTGACAGTGCCGCCGGTGATCCGCTTCCGGTGACCGGCCGAGATATCCGCCGACGCACCGGGCGAACCGCGGCAGACCCGCCGGAGTGCCGCGTCGGGCCTGCCGGTGAACCGCGTCGGCCCTGCCGGGCGATCCTGTGCCGGACGGCCTGCGGTCAGCCGGTCGCCTTCCGCGCGGTGGTCCGCGTACCGCGGGGGGCGGTGGCCCGGGCGGCGGTCGGACGGGCCGGCGACTTGCGGGCGGTCACCTTGCGCGCCGGCGCCTTGGCCGCGACGGTCTTCTTCGCCGGGGCCTTCTTCGCCACCGCCTTGCGGGCGGCGGTCGACGACGTGCCGGTCGACTTCGCGGCCGGGGCCTTCTTTGCCGCGGCCTTGCGTGCGCCGCCGCCAGGGCGGGTGGCCGCGGTCTTCTTCGCTGTCGTCTTCTTCGCCGTACCCGTGGTCTTCTTCGCCGCAGCGGTCGTCTTCTTCGCCGGAGCCTTCTTGGCGGCCGTCTTCTTCGCGGTGGACGCCTTGGTCGCGGTCTTGCGCGCCGGTGCCTTCGCCGCGGTGGTGGCCTTCTTCACCGCCGAGGCGGTGGTCCTCTTCGCGGCGCTGGTGGTCTTCTTGGCCGCGCTGGTGGTCTTCTTGGCCGCGCTGGTGGTCTTCTTCGCCGTACCCGTGGTCTTCTTCGCAGCGGCGGTGGTCTTCTTCGCAGCGGATGCCGGGGTCCGCTTCGCGGTGGCGGTCGTCTTGCGGGTGGCGGTCGAGGTCTTCGCTGGCGCCTTCTTGGCAGCGGTGGAGGCCTTGGTGGTGGCCTTCTTCGCGGGAGCCTTGGCGGCCGTGGTGGTCTTCTTGGCCGGGGCACGCCCCGCCCCGCCGGCGGCCTTCCGGGCCGGCGCCTTCGCCGCCGCCGCACCCGCGGTGGACTTGCGCACGGGGGTGGTCCGGCTCGCTCCCGTGTTCCGCTCCGCCGCGGCGGTCTTCTTCGCGGTGGTACGCCGGGCGGCCGGGCGGGTGGTGGCCTGCTGTGCTTCGGCCATCTCGGTTCCCTCCTTGGGGACGTGCTCTCGCGTGTCTCCTCGCGGAGCACTGAGTACCTCGGCGCGGGCCGTCCCGCGCCGTCTACCTGTCCTCCCCGGCCCAACGAGCGTCCTCGGCCTCCCACGCCTCGTTACGCTCCTGCACTCGTTGCAGGGCGTTCTCCGCGTCGGCCGCCGAGTCGTACGGGCCGAGGACGTGCTTCGCCGGGCACACGTCGGCGTCCGTCTCAACCCGGTGGTGCCGGGTGCACCAGTAGAACTGCCCACCACGTCCGCTGTCGCTCATGGGAATCACTGTGCACCGCGAACCGACCGGCCGCCACCGGATCACGCAAGTCACCGACCTTCTCCACAGTAGAGCCGGTTACGGCGCCCCGGGCCGGAACACCGAAAGAAAGCCCAGGCCGGGACACTTCGCCCGCCACCGGCCGTCGGCTGAACGGCCAGTTCCCGCGTACGGCGACGCGGGGCAGGATCGGTCCCCGTGATCAACACGGTGACCGGCACGGGGGCGTGCCCGGGGTGTGGGGCCACGACGGCGTCCGTACGCGACGCGCTGCCCTGGTGCCCCAACTGCGAGTGGAATCTGGACACGTACGACCCGATGCGGCGCGAACGCGAGTTCGGCTGGACCTGGGTCGACCGGTGGACCTACCGGATGGCGTTCCGGGCGACCGGTCGGCAGTTCACCCGGCTGGTCGGGCGACCGCTGGGCGCCAGCGGGTCCGGTGGCGCCCGGACGGTGACCGCGGTGGCGTCGCTGGTGCTGGTCGCGGTGGTACTCGCGCTCGCGGTCACCGGCGTATGGCTGATCGTGGCGTTCCCGTTTCCCAACCTGGCGATCCTGCCGGGGGTCGCGATGGTCGGCCTGGCGGTCGCGCTGCGGCCCCGGTTCGGCCGGCTCGACCCGGAGTTGGAGGTGCTCTCCCTGGACCGGGCGCCGGAGCTGTTCGCGCTGATCGGCGAGGTGGCCACGGCGATCGGGGCACCGATGCCGGACGTGGTCGGCGTCGACGGCGACATCAACGCGTACGCGGGTGCGGTCGGGTTGCGCCGCCGGAAGGTGCTCTGCCTCGGGCTGCCGTTGTGGGGCTCACTCACCGCCGGCGAGCGGGTGGCGTTGCTCGGCCACGAGCTCGGTCACTTCGTCAACGGTGACCCACGCCGGGGCCTGCTCACCCAGCCCGCGTTCACCATGCTCGGCTCGGCCGCGGACCTGTTCCGGCCGGTGCGAACCAGTGTCGGCGCTGGGCTGGTGGAGATGGTGGGCGACGCGCTGGGCCGGGCGTTCCAGTGGGTGGTGTCCCGGGTTCTGTTCGTCGCCTACCTGCTGCTGGTGAGCGTGGCGCTGCGGGACAGCCAGCGCGCCGAGTACCTCGCCGACGAACTGGCCGCGCGGGTGGCCGGCTCGACCGCCGCGACCGATCTGCTCGACGCCCTGCTCGCCGCCGAGTCGATGGCGCTGGCGGTGCGCCGGGAGACCCGGGCGGGACACGGCCCGGACCGGTGGCGTTCGGCGTTGGCCCAGGCCCGCGCCGCGAGCGCCGATCGGCTGCCGCTGCTGCGCCAACTGTCGGTCCGTGACGAGGCGTCGCTGTTCGCCGCCCACCCGCCGACCGGACTGCGCCGCCGGATGCTCACCGGCCGACCGTGGCAGGACCCGGCGGTGGTGCTCACCGAGGCCCGAATGGAGCGGATCGACGCCGAACTCGCCAGGGAGTACGAGCGCTTCCGCCGTACCGTCAGCTGGTCGGCCTGACACTCGACGCGGGGTCGCGGGACGGCGATGGTCGCGGAGTCGCGGCCTATGATCGCCGGATGGCGGTACCGGACTACATCCTGCGGATGCGCAAGCACGTCGGTCACGACCTGCTCTGGCTGCCCAGCGTCAGCGCGGTGGTCCGCAACGACGCCGGTGAGCTGCTGCTCGGTCAGCGCGCCGACGACGGGCGTTGGTCGGTGATCAGCGGGTTCGTCGAGCCGGGCGAGCAGCCGGCCACCGCGCTGGTCCGCGAGGTGCGGGAGGAGACGGGTCTGGACGTGGTGCCGGTGCGGCTGTCCAGCGCCGTCTCGCACCCGCACACCTACCCCAACGGGGACCGCTGCGAGTACCTCAACCTCGGCTTCGTCTGCCGGGTCGTCGCTGGCACGGCCCGGGTCAATGACGACGAGTCGCTGGCCGTGCGGTGGTTCCCGATGGGCCGGCTGCCCGAGCTGGACGCGCACGCCCTGCTGGTCATCGCCTACGCGTTGCGCGACAACCAGTCGGCCGGTTTCCTGCCGCTGGGCACCACGTGGGACGACGTGCCCAGCTGAGCCTGCGTGGGTCAGGCCGGCGACGAGGTCGGGGCCGGCGCGAGGGCGACCGGCGCAGTGGGCGCCGACCGGGCCGCCCGGATGGTGTACGCGAGCGCGTAGGGCGTGCACGCCAGGTAGATCATGGGCTCCACCAGCACCTCGTTGGTGATCAGGAAGATCTCCCACGGGATGGGCCGGGGCAGGCCGAAGTTCCAGTCGGTCCAGCAGGCGAAGAGCCACAGCGGCGCGGAGATCCGGTCGACGGTGCCGGGTGGCATCTCACCGATCCCCGGGCCGGCGCCGGTGCCGCCCGGGATGCTGTCGACCACGGCGAGGATGACCGCGAGGTCGGCGGCGACGAGCGCGCCGAGGACCCCGAGCCACCAGGCGGCCCGGACCCGGTCCCGCGCGGCGAGACCCGCCGCGGCCCAGAGGACCAGCGTCAGTCCAGCCAGCCAGAACAGCAGACCGGGTACGGACAGGGCGAGGCTGTCGGCGTTGGTGGCGTACAGGAGCAGGACCGCGGCCGCACCGACGGGGAGCACCACGCCGAGCGCGATACGCAGCGAGCCGTCGAGCGCGGTGTGTCGGGCCCAGCGCGCGGCGAACACCGCCAGCAGCACCGCCAACCCGACGGTGAGCGAGGCCCAGAGCGGCCTCTGCGCCCGCGTCGACCAGCTCACTCCCATCGTCACCAGCCAGGTCTCGACCGGGTTCATCGCCAGCGCGCTGGCCACCACGATCCCGATGCAGGCGAGTGGGGCCAGGAGCAACGCGGCTGCGGTACGGCGGGCCCGCCGGTGCATCATGGCGCGGTCGACGAGCGGGGCGCCGGCCCGGCTGACGGCGAGACTCACGGCGAAGCCCACCATCCTCGTCCGGTGACCGCTCGCGGCGAGCACGTGCAACTCGGCGTCCCACTCGCGGCGCAGGTCGTCGCGCAGGTCGGCCGGCCAGCGTCGCGCGGCGATCGCCAGCAACACCTCGGCGGCGCGGCGGGTCACCATGCCGGTGCCTCGGTGGGCCCGGCGCCGCCCCACGATGGACGAACGTCGGGGATGGCGGCCCGCAGGTCGGCAATCGCCCGGCGGGCTTCGGCCACCCCTTCGGCGGTGAGCCGGTAGTAGCGGCGGGCCGGCCGGCCCGCCGCTACCGGGTCGATCGCCTCCCAGTCGGCGGCCAGCCAGCCGGCCGCCCGCAACCGGTGCAGCACGGGATAGAGGGTGCCGCTGGCCAGGCCGGTCAACCGCATCAGGTCCAGCCCGTACCGCTCCGCCTCAGGCTCGGCGAGCAACGCCGCCAGCACCTTGGCGACCGGAATGGTGATCCGCATCCCAACACTGTATCGGAACTCTACATAGGGGTGGGTACCCGTTCGACGGGAATCCACAGCTCCGCGTCCGCCTGGCCGCCGTCCGCGGACACCCGTACCCGCGAGATCTCCGGGCCGGGCCGGCTGCGGTACGGGTTGGACGGGAACCACTGGGTGAACACGTCCCGCCACAGGTACTGCACCGCCTGCGGGAACGCACCGGAGGTGGTGAAGACCGCCCACGTCCCGGCCTGCACGGGCAGTGCGTCCAGGTCCTCCGGCGGCGCGGCGGCGGTGACGACCCCGTGCCAGTAGTCCAACTCGGTGCCCTCCGCGCGGCTGTCGGCGAGGTTGTCGCTGACGTTGACGATCCCGGCCGGCTCCTGATCCGAGAGCGCCTCGATCCGCTCTGCCGTCTCCCGGTCGATGCTCCGGATGAACGCGACGATCGCCGGGTTCATCCCCTCGTGCACCAGCGGAACCCGGGCCTTGCGCCCCACCAGGGCGAACGCGTCCTTGCTGACGATTCGATATTCCATGCTGCCGCTCCCTTCAACGGTGAGTCGGAAGGACATCCGGGGCTGGGCGCGCAGCGCGGCCCCCGTACGCCGGGCCTCGCCGGGTGTCACGCCGTGCACGGCGTGGAACGCCCGGGCGAACGCCTCTGCCGAGCCGTAGCCGTAGTGCACCGCGATGTCGAGCAGCGTCCGCTCCCCCGCCAGCACGTCCGCCCCGGCGACGGTGAGCCGACGCCGACGGATGTACTCCGACAGCGGGATGCCGGCCAGCGCGGAGAACAGCCGTCGGAAGTGGTACTCCGACGTCAGCGCGATCCGCGCCAGGTCGGCCACCTCGATTCGTTGGTCGAGGTGCCGCTCGATGTACGCCATGGCCTCGTTGAGCCGCTCCAGCACCCGGGTCTCCTTCCCTTTCGAGCACCGACGCTAGGCGGCGGGGCGGGCCGCCCACCCGACATCCGGTGCCCACAACGGTCGGGTGCGCGCGGAGTCGCCGGTGTCAGCGGGTCGGCTGCTGCATGATCCAGGTGGGCAGCGGGTCTGACACGGAACGCACCACCTCCCAGCCGGCGCGGCGGTACAGCTCGACGTTGGCCGGGTTGCTGGTCTCCAGGATCGCCGGCAGGCCGTCCGCGGAGGCGCGATCCAGCCCCGCCCTCATGACGAGACGGCCCCAACCACGTCCGGCGCTGTCGGGGTGGGTGCCCAGGACGCCGAGATACCAGAACGGGAACGCCGGCAGTGCGGCGTGCACGGCCTCGTCGTAGGCCTGAACGCGAGCTAGCACCTCGGCGGGGTAGTGAGCGGCGAGATCCCCTTCCGGCGATTCGTGGCCGGCTGCCGGTGGCTCCCAGATGGCGACCGAGGCACCGCCACCGATCGTCCAGATCGTCGCCTTGTGCACCCGCTTGTCGAAGAGGTGCCCGAAGAAGGCGGCGGCGTACCGCGGATAGGTTTCCTCGTCCGGGAACAGGTGCCGCAGGACGGGATCCTTGATGAACGCGGCGACCAGTGAGCCGATCACCGTGTCATGGTCCGCAGGGGTGGCGATGGTGATCTCGGGCGCTGTCACAGCAGTCGACCCTATCCCGGCCCGGCACCTTGACCCTGACACGGTGGCAGGACGAAGACTCGTCTCATGGACATCGACGACTACCGGAGACACTCCCCGTACAGCGACCCCGGTCGGCACGCCGCACTGCTCGACGCCGTGCCCCCCGCCATCGCCACCGTGGCGGCGACCGCCCGCAACGTGATCGTTCACTACCGGGCCGGTGGCGTCGAGCTGCCCACCGAGCGGCTCGACGAGGTGAACTGCCGCTGGGTGGACCGCATCCTAGACACCGACCAGTCCCGATTTTCCCTGCCACTGAGCGCCGAGCGTCCGACCGCCGACCGGGTAGCCGGCTGCTGCCGGGACCACGCGCTGCTCTCGGTCGCGGTGCTCCGTCAGCACGGCATCCCCAGCCGCAGCCGGGTCGGCTTCGCCTCCTACTTCACGCCCGGCTGGCACCACGATCACGTGCTGGCGGAGTACTGGAACGGCGAACGTTGGGTCTGGGCCGACCCGGAAATCGATCCGGCCGGCGACTGGCGGTTCGACGGCTACGACATCGACCCGGCGGCAGGGCTCTTCGACTCGGCAGCGCGGGTGTGGTCGGCGTACCGGGCCGGGGCGATCGACCCCGACGTCTACGGCGTGGCCCCGGAATCGCCGATCCGCGGTGCGTGGTTCATCTACGACTACGTCCTGCACGAGCTCGCCCATCGGCAGAAGGACGAGCTGCTGCTCTGGGACGGGTTCGACGCGATGACCGACGACTTCGCCGATGCCGACCTCACGCTCGTCGACGAGATCGCCGCGTTGCTGCTCGCCGCCGACGACGGCGACGAGGCCGCGGAGAAGGCGCTCGCCGACCGGTACGCAACCGACACCCGCCTGCGCCCCGGCTCTCAGATCCGTACCATCTCACCGTTCTCAGGCACCGTCAGCACGGTCGACCTGCGTCGCTGATCGGGCCTACCCGAACGTGAAGGCGTACGCCTCGGCGCCGGGCTCGCCGAACGAGATCTGCAGGCTCCGTTCGCGGACCGCGTCGTGCTGGCGTACGAGCTGGTAGAGGCGGCCGTCCTGGAGTACGCCGTTGCCGTCTTCGTCGACGTCGACGCCGTGTGACGCGCCCGGTGCTTCGCCGTCGAGAAGCACCCGGAACGGGATCGGCTGTCGCGCCCCGGGAGACAGCACGAGATGCGCGTCGCGTGCGTGGAACCGGAAGGCGATGCTGCCGCCGGGCCGGTCGAGCACGACGTTCTCCGGCCCGATCGTCCACTCGCCCGCCAAGGCCCACTGGTTGAGGACCAGGCTCTCCGGCAGCTCGTAGACGCGGCGTTCGTCGAGCGCGGCGGCGTTCGTCGACGCGAAGTGCTCGCCGCGACTGAAACCGAGGTACGTCTCGGGCGTACGCAGGTTGTCCCAGTCGGCCGCTGCCTCCGGGCCGAGGCCTTCGACGGGAACGGGCTCGCGCTCGATGCCGAGCAGCTGCTGGAGAACGCGCTCGGACTGCTCGTAGCGCCCCTCGCCGAAGTGGTCGTCGCGGATGACACCGTCCGCGTCGACGAAGTAGAGCGCCGGCCAGTAGTGGTTGTCGAAGGCGCTCCAGATCGCGTAGTCGTTGTCGACCGCGACCGGGTAGTCGATTGATCGCGCCGCGACCGCCCGGCGGACCCAGTCGACGTCGTGCTCAAACGAGAACTCCGGCGTATGGACTCCGATGACGACCAGACCGTCGCCTCCGTACGCCTGCGACCAGGCGCGGACGTACGGCTCCTGGCGCAGCCAGTTGATGCACGTCAGGGTCCAGAAGTTCACGAGGACGACGCGGCCACCCAGCTCGGCGGGGCCGAGTGGCTCGGAGTTGAGCCACCCGGTCGCCCCGCCGAGCGACGGCATGTGCGGACGGTCGGACACCGCCATCTAGCGAAGCGACCGGAAAGCGGTGCGAAGCTCTTCGGAGAAGATCTTTGGCTGTTCCCAGGCCGCGAAGTGCCCGCCCTTGTCGAGCTTGTTGTAGTAGATGAGGTTGGGATACGCCTGCTCGGCCCAACTCTGCGGAGCCTCATAGAGCTCATCGGGAAAGACGCTCACGGCGACCGGGATGGAGACGCCCTTGGCGGCGAAGAAGGACAGCTTGTTCTCCGCATAGAGACGAGACGCGGAAATCGCCGTGTTCGTCAGCCAGTAGAGCGAGATGTTGTCCAGGACGTCATCGCGGGTGAGGCCCTCGGTGCCTCCTTCGAAGACCCGCGCGATCAGCGCCATACTGGCCGCATCGTGGTCGAGCAGGAAGGACGCCAGGCCGACAGGGGAATCCGCCAAGCCGGTCAGCGTCTGCGGGCGCGTCGCCATCATGAGGGCATAGGCGACGTGCTTCCAGACGTAGTCCAACTCCTCGGCCGCACGCATCTCGTCGGCGGACAGATTGGACGGCAGCGAACCCATGGCGTTGTTCGCTCCGGTGGTGTCACCCTGGAACAGACTGTCGATCTCGGGCGGCACCGCGCCAGCCATGTTGGTGTGAATGCCGAGCAGTTCCGGTGGCGCCTGCAGCCCCATCAGATCCACCACGACCGCACCCCAGTCGCCACCCTGCGCGACGAATCGCGTGTAGTCGAGACGCTTCATCAGTTCGATCCAGGCAGCCGCAGTCTTCTCCGGACCCCAGCCCGGCGAGGTCGGCTTGCCCGAGAAGCCGTGGCCGGGCAGCGATGGGATCACCAGGTGGAAGGCGTCCGACGCGCTCCCGCCGTGCGCCGTGGGGTCGGTGAGCGGCTCGATGATCTTCATTTGCTCGATCACCGACCCGGGCCACCCGTGCGTGACGATGAGCGGCAGCGCATCCTCGTGCTTCGAGCGGACGTGGATGAAGTGAATGTCCAGCCCGTCGATATTGGTCATGAACTGCGGTAGGGCGTTCAGCCTCGTCTCGATCTTGCGCCAGTCGTACTCCTTCTCCCAATAGCGCGCGACGGCCTGAATCGTCGCTAGCGGCACGCCCTGCGACTGGTCGTCAACAGTTTCCTTTTCCGGCCAGCGCGTGGCTGCGATGCGCCTACGCAGGTCATCAAGGTCCGCCTCGGGGATTTCCACCGTGAACGGCCGAATCTCCGTGGTGCCTGGACGCGTCTTGGTTTTGACAGCCATGCGTGCTTCCTCTCTGTCTGAGTTCGCGCCTCGCGAGGCGAATCATGAGGTGAAGGCACTGCCCGGACTTATGTGCCAGCTCAAGATGGGCACGCCGCCGCCATATCTCGGAGCCTAGAACGCCGCACCCCGGCCTCGTGGCCATACGAGCAGTCCCCCGCCCGTAACCGGATTGCCAGGAGCCCGGAAAGCCTGAAACATCCAAGCCGTGTACGTCGTCGCCCAGTGGGTCCGCGCCTCGTGGACCAAGCAGTCCCGCGGAGGCCAACAGGCCGTCCGCCGCAACCGTCTGCCGGTCGCGTTCGCCCTACCGGAGAGCGGCGCACCCTGCACTCACGAGGTCACGATGCATGAGGCGGACGGGTTCCAGCCACAGGCCGACCTGCGCGCCGGGCCACCGTCCCGCGACGTGGTCCGCCTCGACCTGGCCGACGGAATGCTCCGCGTCGACCTAGTCCCGTCCTCCTGGGGTATGCCCCGCCGCCATCGCCGTCCACCCGCCGTACGACTCGCCCCGGCGAGTGGACGCGCTGGCACATCAACTACCGCTTCACCGGCCATCGCAGCGGTAACTGGCACTACCGGCTGGACACGTTGAACATCGCGCACGGCCCGGTCCCCGTCGGCATCTTCCTCACCGAACCCCGGCGGGTCGTCGACGAGCGCGCACACCTGCGGTGACCGGGCCGGCCTGACAGTCGGTTGGTTCTGGGCTGGGTGCGACGGATGAGTCAACTTGGACGTCGGATTGAGCCGGGACCAGGGGTGGAACCTGACGACAACCGGGGTCGCCTGGTAACGGGCGGCCGCCGGAGCGGGGCACCGGCGTCACGCCGCGTCGTGTCATCCTGACCGAATGCGAGTCGCCTCGATTCACACGTACCCGGTGAAGGGGTGCCGCCGGATGGACCGCGACAGGGTGCGGGTCGAGCCGTGGGGCCTGGACGGCGACCGGCGCTGGCTGATCGTGGACAACAACGGCGTCGGCCTGACCCAGCGCCAGCACCGGGAACTGGTGACGGTGCGGGCGGTATCCCGGCCGGGCGGGCTGACCCTGGACGCGCCGGGCCTGGCCCCACTCGATCTGGCCGAACCGACCGGCGGCGAGGCGATCCAGGTCCGGGTGTTCCGGGGGCGGCCGCCCTCACCGGTACGCGCCGCCGGCCCCGAGGCGGACGATTGGCTCAACCGGCTGTTGGGGCGCACCGCCCGGCTGGTCTGGCTCGGTGACCCCACCGGCAACCTCGTTCCCTGGCCGGTTCCGGCCGGCTCCGGTGCCGAGGTGAGCTTCGCCGACGGCACCCCGCTGCTGCTGGCCAACACCGCGTCGCTGGACGCGTTCAACGACTGGCTGCTGGAGTCGGGCAGCACCGAGGGGCCGCTGCCGATGATTCAGTTCCGCCCCAACGTGGTGGTCAGCGGTGCCGCACCGTGGGCCGAGTGCGAGTGGGTCGGCCGGCGGATCAGGATCGGCGGGGCCGTGTTCCACGGCGCCAACGAGTGTGGCCGCTGTCTGGTCGCGACGATCGACCAGGAGACCGGGGAGCGGGGGCGGGAGCCGCTATGGATGCTCGCCGCACGACGGAACATCGGCCAGAAGCTCCTCTTCGGTCTCCAGATGACGGTGCGGGCCGAACCGGGCGGACCGTCCCGCGAAGGTCGCACGGTCAGCGTCGGTGACACCGTGGAGGTGCTGGACTGACCGGGACGGTCCGCTCGGACGTTGTTGCGCTGCTGCAGGTGGTGCGGCTCTGAGCTGGTGGGCGACGGACGAGTCGACCTGTACGCCGGATTCTGTGCGCGGCGCGTACCCCGAAGGGTTTGCGCCGGCGGCGGCCATCCATCTCGGCCTGCCGTTGCCGGCAGGCTCCAGCGGCCTACCCGCAGACATCGGGCGGGCAGCCCTCAAGCGTCTGCGCGGGGTCGTCATCTTGCGGTGACGGCCCTTACTTGGCCTTGCTCCGGGTGGGGTTTACCTAGCCACCCCGGTCACCCGGGGTGCTGGTGGGCTCTTACCCCACCGTTTCACCCTTACCGTCCCCGATGGGGTCGGCGGTCTGTTTTCTGTGGCACTATCCCGCGGGTCACCCCGGGTTGCCGTTAACAACCACCCTGCCCTGTGGAGTCCGGACGTTCCTCGGCGGCGGGCCGAAGCCCGCCGACGCGGCCGCCCGGTCGACTCGTCCGTCGCGCTCTCATCCTAACGACGAACGGTCCGCCGGTATTGCCGCCCCGCCTGGGCAAGATCGCGCAGGTCAGGGGCGGTTGGGGAGGTCGCCGGGCCGGGGAGTCCGGCGTGCCCGCCCGACCAGGCGGGGGCTAGCCTCGTGGGGCTATGGATCTCTCCCACGCCGCGCTGCTGCTCGCCGCCGGTCTCGCCGCTGGCACGGTCAACGCGGTGGCCGGTGGCGGTTCGCTGATCACCTTTCCGGCGATGATCGCGGTCGGGCTGCCTCCGGTGCCGGCGAACGTCAGCAACTCCGTCGCCGTATTCCCCGGATACCTGGCCAGCGTGGCGGGCAGCCGGGCGGATCTGCCGCGTGGTCGGGCCCTGGCCACACTGGTGCCCACCACGGTCGTCGGCACGATCCTCGGGGCGTTGCTGCTGCTGGCCACCCCGGCCCGCGCGTTCGAGCTGGCCGTACCGTTTCTGGTGCTCGGCGCGACCGCGGTGCTCGCCTTCCAGGACCCACTGCGCCGGCTGGTCGGCCACCCCCGGGACCTGTCGCCGCGCCAGCGGACGGTCTCGGTGCAGACGATGGTCGCGCTGGGCGCGGTGTACGGCGGGTACTTCGGCGCGGCGCTCGGGGTGATGCTGGTCGCCGGGCTGGCCCTGGTGCTGGACGCGACGCTGGCCCGGGTCAGCGCGATCAAGAATCTGCTCTCGGCGGTGGTGGGGTGCACCACGCTGGTGGTGTTCGCCCTCTTCGGGCCGGTGAACTGGGCCGCCGTCGCGGTGGTCGCCCCGGCCACGCTGGTCGGCGGGTACGCCGGCGCCCGGGTGGTCCGCCGGCTGCCGCCGGCGCTGCTCAAGACGCTGATCGTGGTGTTCGGGACGGTGATCGGGCTCTACCTGCTCTGGCGCGCGCTGACCTGACCCCGGCCGACGATCAGCCTGACCCCGGCCGGCGATCAGTACGCCTCACCGACCGGCTCTTCCGGGGCGTGCTCGGTGTCGGCGGCGGCCCGGTTCCAGCGGGACCAGAGCACCCGTTCGCCGTAGCCGGCGGCCATCAGGTGCGCGAAGGCGAGGTAGACCAGCACGCCGACGGTGAGCACCCCGAAGCCGACCCAGTACGGCAGTGACAGCGAGTGCTCGGCGAGCTTGCCGGAGATGATCGGCGCTGGCGCGGCGGCACCCCAGCGGATCAGGTTGAACGCGCCGGTGGCCACCCGGCGGTCGCTGGAGCCGAGGCCGAGGGCCAGGTCGGTGAGGTTGGCGTTGGCCAGCCCCATGCAGAGCCCGGAGAGCACCAGCACCACCAGCGCCTCGGCGGTGCTGGTCGAGGTGGCGAAGAGGACCATGCAGACCAGCAGGCCGGCGATGGCGATGCCGACGGTCTGCACCGCGCCGATCCGGTGGGCCAGGCGGTGGCCGACCACCAGGATGCCGGCGGCCAGGCCGAGGCCCCAGCCGGTGAACGCCAGCCCCAGCGGGATGACGTCCAGGCCCAGGAAGAGCGGCGTGTAGCCGAGCACCACGAAGAAGACGAAGTTGTACGCGGCGGTCACCACGCAGAGCGCGATGAACGCCGGCTGGCGGTAGGTGGAGAAGATCTGGCCGACGCGTACCGGGGGCTGCCGGTTGGTCGGCTCGCGCAGCTTGCGGGCGGCCACACCGAGGGCGAGGACCATGAACACGCCGCAGACGAAGAACGGCAGCCGCCAGCTGACCTCGCCGAGCAGGCCGCCGATCAGCGGGCCGACGGCGAAGCCGAGACCGAGGGCGGTTTCGAAGAGGCCGACCACCCATTCCCGGTCGACGGCCAGGTTGACCAGCACCACCATGGCGGTGGCGAAGAACATCGCGTTGCCCAGCCCCCAGACGCCGCGCAGCACGGACAGCTGCACGATGTTGTTGCTGAGCGAGGCGAGGATCGCGGCCACGCCGACCACGGAGACGCCGGTGATCAGCACCGGCTTGAAACCAAACCGGCCGCTGGCCAGCGTCGCCGGGATCATGCCGACGGCCATCACCGCGATGTACGCGGTGAACAGCAGCTCGACCTGCCAGGCGGTGACCCCGATCGCGTCGCCGATGACCGGCAGGATCGGGTCGACGACGGCGATGCCGGCGATGGCGAGGAAGGCCACCAGTGTGGTGGCGTAGATGGCACTGCGGTTCGGTTCGGAACGCCGATCCACTCCGACTCCTCAATTAGCTGTATGGTACAGGTACTTATCTTGTATCATACAGCTATGAGCGATGACCCCTACCGGGCCAGCGATGCCGACGCCGACGAGGTCACCCTCGGCCAGATCGAGACCGAGGTGGCCCTGCTGCTGCGCCTCGGCGAGGCGACCCGGCGGGCCACCGGCACCGCCGAGCACCGGGTCCTCGACCGGGCTGCGTACGTGATCCTGCGCCATCTGGACGCCGCCGGTCCGCAGAACGTCTCCGCGCTCGCCGCCCGGCTCAACCTGGACGGCTCGACCGTGACCCGGCAGGTGTCCGCGCTACAGCGGGACGGTCTGATCACCCGCAGCCCGGACCCGTCCGACGGCCGGGGCACGGTCATCTCCCCCACCGCCACAGGCCTGCACCGGATGACGGCAGTGCGGGCCGCACGGACCCGGCTCTACGGCGACATGCTCGCCGACTGGCCCACCGAGGACCGGGAATCCCTGGCGCTGATGCTGCGCCGCCTCAACGAGGCTCTGGAATCCCGCAACCGCCCCCGCTGAGCCCGCCGCAAGCCAGGCCAAGACGCGCTGGGCCCAGGACGCACCAGGCCAACAAGAAAGGACGGGCCCCTCATCAACGCCTGGCGTCGATGAGGGGCCCGTCCTTTCGCGAGGGGCGCTAGGCGACCGGTTCGCGGGCCGAGTCGGCGCCGCGCTCGGTACCCGGGGTGACCCGGGGGTCACCCTCGTCCGCGGAGTAGTCGTCCGGAGTGGTCCCGTCGACTCCCTCGTTCGCCTTGGCCGCCCGCAGGACCAGCGTCAGCAACGCCGCGACCGCCAGGTTGACCAACACCGCCACGATGCCGACGTAGATCGTCTTGGGGGTGTCGAAGCCGAACTTCTCCAGCGGGAACGCCGAGCCGCCGAAGTGCTTCCGGGTCGGGCTGGCCACCTGGTAGAGCATCCACATGCCGAGCCCCATCCCGGCGGCCCAGCCGGCGATCAGCGCGGTCCGGTGGAACCAGCGCGTGTAGAGGCCCAGCGCCACCGCCGGCAGCGTCTGGAGGATGATCACGCCGCCGATGAGCTGGAGGTCGATGGAGAACTGCGGGTCCAGGAAGACGATGCAGGCCACCGCGCCGACCTTGACCACCAGCGAGGTGATCTTCGAGACGTTCGCCTCCTGCGCCGGGCTGGCGTCCCGCTTCAGGTACTCCTTGTAGATGTTGCGAGTGAAGAGGTTCGCCGCCGCGATCGACATGATCGCCGCCGGCACCAGCGCGCCGATGCCGATCGCCGCGTAGGCGACTCCGGCGAACCAGTCCGGGAACTGCTGGTCGAAGAGCAGCGGCACGATGGTGTTGTTGTCCACACTGCCGTCCGACGCTCCCGGCAGCGGCTTCACCCCGGCCGCGATGGCCATGTAGCCGAGCAGCGCGATCAGCCCGAGCAGCAGGCTGTACGCCGGCAACGCCGACATGTTCCGCTTGATCACGTTCCGGTTCCGGCTGGCCAGCACACCGGTGATGCTGTGCGGGTACAGGAACAGCGCCAACGCCGAACCGAACGCCAGCGTGACGTACTGGAGCTGGTTGTTGGCGTTGAGCAGGACGCCGTCGTTCGGGTTCGGTGACGCCTGGAACTTCGCGTCGGCCGCGTCGAAGATGTCTCCCCAACCGCCGAGCTTGTAGGGCAGGTAGATGACCGCCACCAGGATCACGATGTAGATCAGGCTGTCCTTGACGAACGCGATCAGCGCCGGCGCGCGCAGCCCCGACTGGTAGGTGTACGCGGCCAGGATGGCGAACGCGATGATGATCGGCAGGTGTCGGGCCAGGGTGCTCTCCCCGGTCACGCCCATGGTCTTGAGGACCGCCTCGATGCCGACCAGTTGCAGCGCGATGTAGGGCATCGTGGCCACGATGCCGGTGATCGCGATCAGCAGCGCCAACACCGGGGAGTCGAAGCGCTTGCGGACGAAGTCGGCCGGGGTGACGAAGCCGTGCCGGTGCGAGACCGACCAGAGCCGGACCAGCACCAGGAAGACCAGCGGGTAGACGACGATCGTGTACGGCACGGCGAAGAACCCGGCCGCACCGGCCCCGAACATCAGCGCGGGGACCGCCACGAAGGTGTACGCCGTGTAGAGGTCACCGCCGACCAGGAACCAGGTGATCCAGCCACCGAAGCTCCGCCCGCCCAGCCCCCACTCGTCGAGGTGCGCCATGTCCTTCGGCGCCCGCCAGCGGGCGGCCACGAAGCCCATCGCGCTGACCAGCAGGAACAACAGGGAAAAGACGATGATCTCGGTGAGATGATCACGCCACATCACCGCTCACCCCGCTTCTTTGTCAACTGGTAGACCAGCGTCGTGGTGGAAACGCCGAGCAGGATCCAGGCCAACTGCAGCCAGTAGAAACGCGGGAACCCGAAGATCCGGGGTGAGTCGCCATTGAAGAAGACCGGGATCAGCGGCACCACGATCGGGATGAAGAGCAACCAGTTCCAGGGGCTGTGGTCCTTCGCCCTGGTTGGCGCCGTGGTGGTCGCCTCCGGTTCGGGTGCAGCCATCTGACACACCTCCGGGAAGTCGTAACAAGCGATGTAACGGCCGGAGGCTACGACCCTGTGACCGCTGTCACGATCGGTGCGCGGAAAGCGCTGCGCCGAACGGCGTCCGTAGTGCGCCGAGCGGCATCAACCGGAGTACCCGGTGACGGACCGAACTGGCGGGCCCGGCGACGGCGTGGGGCCCGGGTGCAGTCGGCACTCGGGCCCCACATCGGCCGGTCGTCAGCTCACCCGGTCGGGGTCACCGCCGGGCCGCCCAGAGCAGGGCCCGGCCGAGTTGCGCCTGAAGGCCCTTGGGGTGCAGGCGGAACGTCGGGTCGGTGCCGAACAGCACCACGCCGTTTCCGGCGGCGGAGACGCCCCGCACGATGCTGGCCTGGTTGGCGGCCGCAGCCTGCCCGTTGGCGCCGTCGGTGGCCCACCAGCCGGACAGCAGCGGGTCAGCGGCGTACGACTGCTCGACCTCGAAGTTGGCGCCGAGGTTGGTGAACCAGACGGGCTGGCTGATGAACGCGTGCGGGATGGCCGAGGTGGTGACCGGTCCCCCGTTGTTCACGATGTTGGCCACCCCGCTGGCCAGGCTCGGCGCCGCGGTGGCGGTCACGGTCAGCAGCGCGGCGGCGTTACCGAAGGACGCCCCGGCGGTGCCCAGGCCGACCACTCCGCCGCCCCGGGCGAGGAAGCCGTCCAGGGCGGCCCGGTTCTCGGCGGTCAGGTTCGCCAGGTTGACGTTGTCGGCGACCAGCAGCACGTCGACGTCCTCGGTCAGCGTGCCGGCCAGCGTCGCGGCGGTCACCGCACGCGCCTCGAATCCCAGGTCGGCGAGGGTGTCCCGCTCCTCGACCGAGCCGAGGTAGCCGACCACGACCCGGTCCAGCGGGGTGCCCCGCCAACCCCTGGGCGCCGGTTCGAAGCTGACGGCGCGGGCCTGCACCTCGGCGCGGGCCAGCTTGCGGTTGGCCGGGGTGCCGGGGACGACCACCGACCCGTCCGCGAGCCGGTGCACCGCGACGCCCTTGGCCAGCAGCGAGTTCACGGCGAGCAGGTCGGCGGCGTCCCGCAGGTCCAGGCGCAGGTCGGACCGGCCGGCGGGCAGCGTGCCCTCGGCCCGCCCGTCGTAGGTCCGCTCCAGGCGTACCCCGGGCAGGGTGTTCCACAGGACGTCCACGGTGGCGCCCCAGGTCAGCCCCTGGCTCCAGGCGGCCGGGCCGGCGTAGAGGTCGTCCACCCGGTCGGTGATGTCCGCGCCCGGTTCGAGCAGCGAATTGACCAGGCCGCGCTTGGGCTGGTGCATGTCGACGACGTACGAGCCGGCTTGGTAGCTCTTGCCGCCGGCGGTGAACGCCTTCTTCGCCCGCCACACCCGGCCACCGCTGCCGATCAGTAGGTCGACCAGACGGGCCGCGGCCGGCTCGGAGCGCTGCCCGGTGCCGGTCGGGATCACGTACGAGCGGGGGAAGGTGGTGTTGTAGTTGTCCTCCGGGCCCCAGCCCGGCACGTAGCCGTCGGGGATGTCGCGCAGCGGCTCACCGGCCAGGCCACGGCGGTAGACCTCGGCCTGGTCGTGCAGCACCTCGGCCCGGTGGTCCTGGATGTAGCGCAGCGAGGTGCGGATCGCCACCTCGTGCACGTCGGTGTTGATGCCGGACCGACGGACCCGCTCGGCGGGGGTGAGCGTGCTGCCGCGCGGGTTCAGCGGCGCCTCGATGGTGTACGGGATGCTGCTCTGCAGCATGGCGAACGACGGCACGTAGATCGGCGGGAAGTCGTCCCACACGCCCGGCTCGTCGTCGCGGAACGGGATCCGGGCCCGCTGGGTCTCGGCGTAACCCAGACCGCGCAGGCCCTGCTCGATCGCCAGGGCGTTCGGCAGGCCGTGCTTGATGTACAGGTCGTACTCGTTGTTGACGTTGTGCGGCGGGGTGCTGGGGTGCAGCAGGGTCGGGTTGACGTACCCGTGCAGGTCCAGCGTGATGATCGGCTTGGTGTCGATGATCAGGTCGCGGATGAGGTTGGTCTCGGGCTGCGCGACGATGGTCAGGTCGCGGTTGAGGTCGTAGCCCGCCGCGTTGGCCCGGGTGCCGGCCACCCGGCCGTCCGGGTTGGAGGTGATGTTGAAGACCAGCCGGTTGCGCCGCAGCAGCGTGGCCACCTCGGGGCTGCGGTCGGTGGCGAGGTCCTCGATGACCCGCAGCGCCGCGTCGGTGCCCTCCCACTCGTTGCCGTGGATGTTGGCGTTGACGAAGAGCGGGGTCTTGTAGCCGGCGAGCAGCTTCCGGTCCCGCTGCGCCCGGGCCGGCTCGTCCTCGATGAGCCGCTTCCAGGTCTCCTGCTGCCGGGCCTCGGTACGGCTCTCCGGCGCGGTCACGGTGACCGCGTACAGGTCGTAGCCGCCGGCGGACTTCCCGGCGACCCGGGCGGAGACCCGGTCGCTGGTCCGCTGAAGGGCGTTCAACTTCGGCGCGATCTCGTCGTACGGGAGGACGCCGATCGGGATGGACGCGTCGGCCGGGTTGTCCGGCCAGAGCGGGAGGGTGCTCTGCCGGGGGTAGCCCCGGACGTCGGAGAGGTCGACGGCGCGCGGCGGCACGGTGGGCAGCGCGGTGGCGGACGCCGGCCCGGTCAGGGCCACGGTGGCGAGCAGCGCGGCGCTCACCACGGTCGCGGCGAGCCGGGGTAAACGTCTCGTGGACAACATGGACGGATCTCCTGTCGGGAGGTACGCGCAGGCGGACGCGCCGCGGGGCCGGAGACCAGCGGTGAAGGGAAACGCCTGCAGCGTGCGAGGAAGGGAGGAACCCGGCGTCAGATGGAGCGTCGACAGGCGGCGCTGGCGACGCGCAGGAGGTCGATGTGACCCCGCTTCGTCAGATGAACGCTTCGCACGAAACCGATCTTGAGTCGGGCGGCATCCACTGTCAACAGTTTCCACACTGGTTGGAGCCGCCGAGCTAAAACCCTCCCGACAGGTGGGAATTAGTCGATCGTGGCGAGGTGTGCGGTGTCGTTGACCGTGCGCACCGCGACGCCGCCGTCGGGCCACATGTCGAGCACCGAGATGCCGGCCGCGTCCAGGAAGAGCCGGTGCAGGAAACCGTCGCCGGCCGCGAGCGCATCGCGCAGCATCAGCTTGATCGGCGAGACGTGCGAGACGACCACCACGGTCTCAGCGGGGTACGCCTGGAGCAGCCCGGCGATGACCCGGTGACAGCGCTCGGCCACGTGGGTGAACGACTCGCCACCCGGCGGGGCGATCCGGGGGGAGGCGAGCCAGGCGTCCATCTCCCCCGGCCACTGCTGGCGCACCTCGGCGAAGGTGCGCCCCTCCCAGTCCCCGAAGTCGCACTCGATCAGGTCGTCCTCGGTGCGGACCGGCACGTCACCGAGCGCCCCGGCGATCGCCGCCGCGGTCTGCGTACACCGGGACAGCGGTGAGCTGAGCACGGCCGCGACGGACGGGGCCAGCGCGGCCACCCGGGCGGCGGTGGCCCCGGCCTGGGCCCGGCCGCGCTCGGAGAGCGGCACGTCGCCGCGGCCGGAGTAGCGCCGCTGCTCGGTGTACGCGGTCTCGCCGTGCCGGACCAGGATCAGCCGGGTGGCGGTGAAGCTCGGTCGCGGCTCCCAGGAGGCCGGTGCGGTCGCCGGGTCGCTGCCGGCGACCGGGGCGGCGGTTGCCACCGCGGGCCGGCCGGCGGCGGCGTCCATCGCGGCGTTGGCCAGCGCGTCGGCGTGCCGGTTCTGCTCGCGCGGGATCCAGGCGAACCGGACCGCGGCGAACCGGCCCACCAGCCCGGCCGCCTGGGCGGCGAGCGGTCGCAGACCGGGATGCTTGATCTGCCACCGGCCGCACATCTGCTCGACCACCAGCTTGGAGTCCATCCGGACGTCCACCTCGGCGGCACCCAGCTCGGCGGCGGCCGTCAGCCCGGCGATCAGCCCCTGGTACTCGGCGACGTTGTTGGTCGCCGTACCGAGCGACTCGGACCGTTCGGCGAGCACCTCGTTGGTCTCCGCGTCACGCACCACCGCGCCGTAGCCGGCCGGACCCGGGTTGCCCCGGGACCCGCCGTCGGCCTCGACGACGACCACGCGCGGCGCCACGACCTACAGACCCGACTCGTTGGTGCGGACCATGATCCGTCGGCAGTCCTCGCAGCGGACCACGTCGTCCGGGGCGGTCTTGCGGATCCGGGCCAGGTCGGCGCCGGAGAGCTCCAACCGGCAGCCGCCGCAGCGGCCCGCCGTGAGCAGCGCCGCGCCCAGGCCGGTGTCCTGGCGGATCTTGTCGTAGAGGGTGATCAGTTCGCCTGGGAGGTCGTCGGCGAGCGGCTGACGGGCCCCCCGCTTGAACTCCTCCTCCTTGGCGATCTCGGCCAGCGCGTCGTCCCGGCGCTTCTCGGTGGCGGCCCGCTTCTCCCGGGTGTCGGCCAGCCGCTGCTCCACGCCGTCCAGCACGCTTTGCGCGGTCTCCCGCTGCTCCATCAGCTCCAGCTCGGCGTCCTCCAGGTCGCCCTGGCGCCGGTTCAGCGAGACCAGCTCGTGCTGGAGCGCCTCCAGCTCCCGGGCCGGGCCGGTGCCCGCGGCCAGCCGGTTCTGGTCCTTCTCCTTGCGGGCCCGAACCTGCTCGACGTCCTTCTCCAACCGGGCGATGTCCCGGTCCAGGTCGTCGACCGCCACCTGGGCGCGGACCCGCTCGTCCTCCAGCGACGACAGCTCCCGGGCCTGCGCCTCCAGCTCGGCCCGCTCCGGCAGCGAACGCCGGCGGTGGGCGAGCTGGGCGAGGTTGGTGTCGATCGCCTGGAGGTCGAGCAGGCGGCGCTGCACCTGGGGGTCAGCCTTCACGGTCGGGCTCCTTGTCGTCCACAGCGGGTGCGGCGGCGTGTACGGTCCACGGGTCGGTATCCAGGTCGGACACCAGCGTCTCGACGCCCGGCGCCTCCCGCAGGAGGGCTGCCAGATCGTCCAGCCACGGTCGTTCGGTCGCCCAGTGGGCGGCGTCGATCAGGGCGGGACCGTCGGCGGCGAGGTGCTCGCTTGCCGGGTGGTGCCGCAGATCGGCGGTGAGGAACGCGTCCACCCCGGCGGCGGTCGCGGCGCCGAGGAAACTGTCCCCCGACCCGCCGCTGACGGCGAGGGTACGAACCATACGCCCGGGATCCCCCGCGGCGCGAACTCCCCAGGACGTGACGGGGAGCACGGCGGCGGCGTGCCGGGTCAGCTCGGCGAGCGTCATCGGACGGGGCAGCTCGCCGATCCGACCGATGCCCCGGTCGTCGCCGTGCGCGGGCGACCCGGGCGCGGGCCGCTGCAGCGGCCGCAGGCCGGTCAGCCCGAACCGGGCGGCGAGGGCGTCCGAGACCCCCGGGGACGCCACGTCGGCGTTGGTGTGCGCCACGTAGAGCGCCACCCCAGCCCGGATCAGCTGGTGGATGATCCGCCCCTTGAACGTCGTCGGGGCGACCGAGGAGACCCCGCGCAGCAGCAGCGGGTGGTGCGCAACGATCATGTCGACGCCGGCGGCCAGCGCCTCGGCGACCGTCTCCGGCACCACATCGACCACGCAGAGCACCCGACGGACCGGGGCGGACGGCTCACCGAGCACCAGGCCCACCCGGTCCCACTCCTCCGCCCAGACCGGCGGGTAGCGCCGTTCCAGCTCGGCCACCACGTCGGTCACCGTGGGGGTGGATCCGCATACGCTCACGGCGGGCCAGCTTACCGGCGCGGAGGCCATCGGGCGGCGACGCCCGGCCCGGCCGCGCCGGTCGGGTGGCGGGCCGGGCGGGCGGTCTGACCGCTAGGCGGCGCTCCAGGAGATGGCGCGCAGCGTGGTCAGCGGCATCGACCAGGGGAACGCGTGCAGGTACTGCTCGCCGGTACCCGGCGGATGCAGGGCGACCACGTGATCACCGAAGAGCACCGTGACGCCCCACTCGGCCAGCCGGGCGATGCCGGCCCGGAACGCCGGGTGGGCGGCCATCGCGGCGTTGGTGTACGGCACCGCCACGATCGGAAGGCCCTTGCCCTGCGCCTCGACCAGCAGCCCGAGCGCCAACGTGTCGGCGATCCCGGCCGCCCACTTGTTGACCGTGTTCACGGTGGCGGGGCAGACGATCATCGCGTCGGCGGGCGGCAGCACGTCCGGATCACCGGGGTTCTTGTAGTGCGTCCGCACCGGGTGGCCGGTCTGCCGGGCCAGGGCGGGCCTGTCGACGAACTTGGCGCCGTCCGGTGTGACGACCACGCACACCTCCCAACCATCCTGCTGGGCCAGGTCGACCAGGCGCCCGACGTGCCGGGCCAGCGGCGAACCGCAGGCGATGACATAGAGCACTTCGCGGTGCCCGCTGATGTGCGGTGAACCGGCCATCAAACCGGCTCCACGCTCATACCCCTACTCCCATGTGCTCAGCCAACTCCGCTACCGGAGAAGGCGGCGCACCACGTGTGCGACGCAGGATGTCCGACATCACCTCGTGCGCGATCGGCCGGCAGCGGATCTCCGACGGAGCGAGCCGGTCGCCGCGCAGCAGCATCTCGCCGGCGTTCGCCACGTCGCCCATCTGGGCGAAACCGCGGGCGATGTCGAGCAGGTGGTGCGCGCGACGTTCGGGCAGCAACGCGTTGAAGGAGGGCTCCACGATGCGCAACTGATGCACCTCCACCGCCCGACCCCCGTCGCCCAGCTCCACCGCGGCGGCGGCCCGGTGCAGCTCGACGTTGGTCGGGCCGAACGAGGTCCAGTAGTGGTTCTGGTCGCCGCCGAGCAGGGTGGCAGCCTCCTCGGCGCCGTTGATCAGGTCGTCGACGGTGGCCGAGTCACCGATCCGGGAAGCGGCCATGGCGCCCTGGAGCAGCAGCATGCCGTAGACGGAGAGCCGCGCCGGGGAGGCGTCGTTGCCACCTCCGGGCGCGAGCCGGTTGGCGATGTTGACGTTCAGCTCCAGCGCCGGGCGGGCCCGGCCCATCGCGACCAGGGCGTTGCACACGCGGGTGGTGGCGATGCCGGCCAGCAGTTGGTCATCGGCCCGCTGGGCCACCGCCATCGACCGGTCCGCGGCCAGCCAGGCCAGCTCGCACTCGCCGAGCTTGCGCAGCACCGAGGAGGCGATCTGGTAGACCTGCCCGAGCAGGTGTGCCGCCTCAGCGGCCTGCTCCCCGCCGTAGCTGGCGTCGGCCGCCTGGGCGTCGCGCAGCAGCTTCGGCAGCGCGCGGGTGAGCATCCCGTAGCGGCCGTACTGGTAGGTGAGCCAGGCGTGGTTGACGGCCTTGCGCATGTCGTCCAGCGGCGGCGGGTACGGCGCCGCGTCGAAGTACGCGCTCATCGAGTCGTACCGCTCCAGCGCCGCCCGGATCTCCTGCACCTCGACCTGGTCGATGCAGTTCAGCGCATCGGTACGCCGCTCCGGGTCCTTGCCCATCAGCAGCTGCACGTCCACCTGGAGGATGTCGGCGATCTCGTAGAGGACCGAGAACTTGTCCAACCGACGGACGCCCCGCTCGACCTTGTCCACCCAGCTCTTCGACTTGCCCAACCGGTCCGCGAAGACCTGCTGCGACATCTTGCGTCGCCCCCGCCAGTAGGCCACTCGCCGCCCTACGGGTAGCTCGTCCATCTCCCCATCCCTCCCCTGCCGCCCCGGCCAATCAGGCCCGGGCGATGTCCGCGGGCGTGGCGAAAGTCATCCATGTTCAGGTTTTGCCTGGTCGCACAGCTAGTGCGTCAGCCATACAGCCAGTCCTCGTACTTTTCGTGCAAGTTGCACGAGCCGTTTCGTCAACCTCAACGATCGTGGGTTACGGCAGTGACGGCGCTCGACATGCGACCTGGCGTTCGCCGGGCCCGACGAGGGGAGATGGCAAACATGTGGGGGAACGTCGCACCGCGCGTCGCCGAACTGTCGCCGCTGGAAAGAGTCCGGCTGCGCCGGGTCGCCGTGCGGTACGCCGCGCACGGGTGGGAGGTCACCCCGGGGGCCTGTCTGGCCCGCAGCCGGTTCGTGTGCGGCCGGGCCGGCTGCCCCACCGTGGGCTGCCATCCCGCCCTGGAGAACTGGGAGCTGGCGGCCAGCGCCGACCCGGCCCGGGTGGCCAACTGGTGGCGGGCCCGCCCACACGGCGTGCTGCTGCCGACCGGTCGGGCCTTCGACGTGCTGGAGGTGCCCGCCCACCTCGGCCAGCTCGTGCTCGACGCGGTGCAGACCCATCCGGCCGGCACCGGCGTACGCGGACCGGTGCTGGTCACCCCCACCGGGCGGTGGATGTTCCTGGTCCGCCCCGGCGATCCGCTCCGGCCGGAGCTGGAGCACTGCTTCCACGTGGTCCGGCACGGGCCGGGGTCGTGGATCCCGGCACCGCCCACCCGGCTGCCAGAGGGGACGGTGCGCTGGGCGGTCGCCCCGGAGCAGGCCCGCTGGCAGCTTCCGGATTCCTACCTCGTGCAGAACACGCTGATCGAGGCGCTGCGCGCCACCGGGGTGACCCTCGCCCCCGACCTGCTCCCTGGTCACCTGCCGCTGCCACGGCGCGGCATGTGAACCGGCCCCGGTGGGCGATTCCATCCGGTGGCCGACAGCGTCGCCGAGGCGTCGGTCCTCGTTGACAGTGAGACGGCGCGAACGCGCGCCACGAACGGGGGAACGATGTCCACGGACGACCGAGCGCCTCATCCCGGCGGCACCGAACCGCCCCGGCGCAGCCACCCACGACACCGGTGGGCCGGCACCCGCCCGTCCGGCTCGCGCCCCGGCCGTCCCCGCCCCACCGGTTCCCGTCCCGCTGGCACCCACCGCCCGCTCCGCTAGTCCGTGCGGGGCATGCCGGCGGAGACGAACTGGCGGGCGTCGTCGGTGATGACGGCGTGGGTGTGGTCGGGAAGACGGTCCAGCCAGCCGATCCCGGCGACCCCCATGGCAAGCGCCGCGGTGGCGTAGGCGTCGGACACCCCGAGGTCGGTGCCGACCACGGTGACGGATCGCAGCCCACCGGCCGGCGCGCCCCGGCGCGGGTCCAGCACGTGTCGACCCCGCTCATAGACCCCGGACGTGGCCACGGCCAGATCGGTCCCGGCCAGCACCAGGCAGGCCGCCATCGGGTCCCAGGGGTGCCGAATGCCGATCCGCCACGGCTCGCCGGACGGGGAGAAGCCGCGTACCCGCACGTCACCGCCGGCGTTCACGCAGTGGTTCGCCGCGCCGGCGGCGAGCAGCCGGTCCGAGGCGACCTGTGCCGCCCAGCCCTTGACGAACCCGGACGGGTCGAGCCGGCCGGTGGCGTACGCGTCGAAGAACCCATCGGTGGCGCCCCACAGGTCGGCGCAGGCCTCCAACACGAACCGCAGGTCCGCCGACGCCTCGGAGAGCAGCACCTCGCCCCGGTCGAAGCGGCACACCTCGCTGTCCGTCCGGTACGTGCTGAACCGCGCGTCCACCTCGCGCATCCAGGCGAAGACCTGGTCGGCCAGCTCGCGCAGCCGCGCCGGTGGCAGGTCGTCGGCGAGGTCCAGGGTGATGGCCGTACCCATGATCTGCTCGACCTGGCACAGCCCGGGTCGGGTCATCGTCGCCGGCACGTCAGAACGCCTCCTCGATCGCGCCTCGCAGCGACTGCTTGTAGGAGTTGCTGGTCTCGGTGGCACCGGAGACGGTGTTGAGGTTGGCGCTCTGCTTCTGCACCACCTCGCCACCGGTGCCGTTGTACCTGTCCCGGACGTCACCGCTGTGGATGTCGGACTCGCCCCCGCTGGGCAGCGACAGCGAGATGGCCTCGATGATCCGGGTGCCGGAGACCACGATCTGCACCTGCACGTACCCGTACTCGTTGTCCACGCCCGGCCCGGTGACCCGGCGGGTGGTCGGCTGCGGCGCCTTGGTGGTGGTCCGCGGTGCGGTGGGGGCCTTCGCGGTGGTGCGGGTGCCGGACGGGCGGGCGGTGCTCTTGCTCGGCTTGGGCGACGACGGCGCGTTGGGAGCCACCGACGGCGTCGGTGCGACGCCCACCGGGGCGGCGCTCGGGTCGACACCCTGCGGGGTGGGGTTGACCGACTGGCCGACAGGCAGGTCCTGGGCGACCTGGGAGGTGCCCGGCGAGCCCTTGAGCACCACCAGCGCGGTGGTGCTGGCGGCCAGACCGGTGATCGCGAGGAACGCGCGACGCATGGGATGCCTTCCTACAACTCGAAGGTGGCCAGGTGGATCTGCCGGCGGGGGACGCCGGCCCGGCGCAACGCGCGCACCGACTGCTCGACCAGCCCGGGCGGCCCGCACAGGTAGACGTCGCGCCGGGCCACGTCGGGCACCAGTTGCCGCAGCCCGTCCGGGCTCATCAACTGGCGGGGGCCGGGGTCGTCGCGGGAGCCGATGACGTACCAGACCGAGGTGTCCCGGGCCTGGGCCAGCCAGTCCAGCTCATGGCTGAGCAGCACGTCGGCCGGGGTGCGGGCCCGGTAGATCAGCGCGGCGCCCGGCGGCAACTCCTCCAGCATGGCCCGGATCGGGGTGATGCCGCTGCCGCCGGCGATCAGCAGCGCCCGGTCGCCGATCCGGTGCGCCGCCGTGAAGGTGCCCGACGGGCCCTGCGCCCAGACCCGGGTGCCCGGGTCCAGGTCGCGCAGGTCGGCGGTGTGCGAGCCGACCACCTTGACGGTGAGGCGCAGCCAGCGGCCGTTGGCCGCAGCGGAGACGGAGAACGGGTGCGACTGCCACCAGCAGCCCCGGGTGAGGAAGCGCCAGCGGAAGTACTGCCCGCCGAGCATCGCCAGCCGGCCCAGCCGCTCACCGGTGAGGTAGATGGAGATGGTGTCCGGGCTCTCCGCGACCACGTCGGCGACCCGCAGCCGGTACCGCAGGTTGAACGCCAGCGGCGCGATCACCCGACCCCAGAGCAGGGCGGCGACCACCAGCACGTAGAGGGCGATCCAGCCGGTGCGCACCGGCCCGGGCTTGTACAGCTGCGCACCGTGGCTGAACTGGTGCCCGAAGCCGAGCAGCAGGATCAGATAGCTGGACCAGTGCAGCAGGTGCCACAGCTCGTAGGGCAACGCCCGGCGGATCGCCCGCACGCTGCTGAACCCGACCAGCATCATGATGCCGGTGGCGACGAACGCCGAGACCATGTCCTCGTAGTCGTCGAGCAGTACGCCGACCTCGGCGAACACGGAGTGGTTACGCAGGTCCGCGTAGCCGACCAGGATCAGCGACATGTGCGCCAGCACGGCGACCAGCAGGGTCGCACCGACGTCGCGGTGCCAGCGGGCCAGTTGTTCGCCGCCGATCCACCGCTCCAGCACCGGCAGCCGGCTCATCATCAGCACCTGCACCAGCAGCAGGTAGCCGGCGACCAGGCCGGTGATCCGGCCGGCCGCGGTCACGGTGGCCGCGGTGGTCTTCAACGAGCCGGCGGGGGTGCCCAGCCACCACGGCAGCACGCTGGCGAGCAGGCCGACCAGGAGCAGCACGGCCAGCAGCCGCCGGCCGCCGGGTCCGCGCCGGTCCGGGATCGGCGGGGGTACGGGCTCAGCCGTCCGGCCGCCGTGCCGGGACGAGGTCCCGGTGCGGCGGCCGGCGGCGTGGGTGTGCGAATGCGTCACGCGTACAGCTTCATCGGGGCGTACTTCTGGCGGGGGAAGACCTTGTCCACCTCCGCGTTGGTGAGCCCGAACCGGCCCTGCGCGACCGCGCCGTAGACGTTGAACATGTTGTTGTACTCGGGCACGTCACCGGAGTCCAGCTTGTCCAGGCCGTTCCAGGTGCCGAGCAGCGAGCCGGCCAGCTTCTTGCCGGACAGCAGGGTGACCACCCCGCCGTGCCCGTGGTCGGTGCCGCCGCCGTTGGAGCCGACCCGGCGCCCGAACTCGCTGGACACCATGATCGTCACGTCGGCGGCCTGCGGGCCGAGGTCGGTGAAGAACGCGGCCATGGCGCTGGCCAGCTCGTTCAGCCGGCGGTGCAGTTGGCCGCCCTCGCGGGTGCCCTGGTTCTCGTGGGTGTCGTAGCCACCCATGCCGACGGTGGCGACCCGTACGTTGGCGCCACCCTTGATCAGCTGGGCGAGCTGCTTGAACGCGTTGCCGACGCCCTCGTACGTGACCCCCGCGGCCGGCTGGTACGGCTTGGCGGCGAGCTTCTGCGCCGTGGCCAGCGCGCCCATGCCCTCCTGCACGGCCTCCTCGACCGGGTGGTTGATCCCGGTGAAGAGCCCCTTGATCGCCTTCTCGGTGGCGGCCCGGAACCGCTCGTCGCCGTTGAGCCGCAGCGAGCCGACGTTGTTCAGCGAGAGCGCGCCGTTGTTGCCGACCAGCGAGCGGGGCAGCGTGCTGCCGATGCCGACGCTGCGGAAGGCGGTGCCCTTGCCGAGGTTGTCGACCAGGCCGTCCAGCCAGCCCCGGCCGCCGGTCTCGTTCGGCAGCCCGCCCAGGTTGCAGGCGTCCGCGGCCTGGAAGTGGCTGCGCGACAGCCGCTCGTCGGAGACCGCCGGGATGAAGCCCAACTGGCCAGCCTTGAGCCACTGCTCCAGCGGCTTGAACGCGCTGGTCAGCTTGAAGCCGCGGCCCAGGGCCAGCGAGTCGTTGCCGAGCAGCAGGTCGGGGCGGGCTTTGGCGAGCACCGCGTCGCCGTCCGGTGCGACCAGGCTCAGCCCGTCCAACCCGCCGTAGAGGAAGACGTGGATCAGGGTGCCGGTCTTGGTCGCCGCGAACGACGCCGAGGTGGTGACGAACTGGGCGGTGGCCAGCGCGGTGGCGGTGGCCGCGGCACCGGCGACGAAGGTCCGCCGGGTGACACCGCGACCGTCCTGCTGGGCCTCCTCCAGGTCCTCCAGGGTGCGGTAGCGGTCGGCCTCGGCGGCGTTCTCGGCGGCGACGAGGTCGGCCTCCGCCCGCAGCAGCGCCTCGGCCGGGTTGTCGGCCAGCCGCCGCAGGTCGGGGCATTCAGGGTGCAGGGGGAAAGAGTTGTACACAGTCTTCTCCATCGGGTGCCTCACCGGAGGTGGTGCTGGGGGGAAGCGAGGATCGCCCGCGCGACGGCGGTGATGGCCCCGTTGAACGTGGCGTCGACCTTGGCGTTCGCCGGTACACCGGCCACACCGAGGACCAGGTTCTTCTCGCGGGCGGTCAACTTCTGGTTCACCAGCCGCTGGGCGAGCGCGTCCACGTACGCCCCGGCGGTGGCCGGTGGCTTGGCGACCAGCTTCTCCGGCGCGGTGTACGTGAAGACGGTGCGGTAGCCGGCGAGGAGTTCACCGGCCTCGTTCCAGCCGTTGACCATGGTGCCGGCCGAGGTCCAGGCGACGTAGACGTCCGGGTAGCCGTCCGGGGTGGGCTGGCCCATCGGGTACTGGCCCAGCTCGCGCAGCTTGTCGTGAATCTGCCGCAGGCCGCGGGCGTACGGGGTGCGCTTGCTGTCACCGTTGTTGTGCTTCGGCGACGCGTCCGGCGAGACGCCCAGGGTGCGGTACGTGGCGGCCAGGTACTCCATCGGCCGGCGCACCTTCTGCCCCACCGCGGCCCAGAACTCCGAGGAGCTGAACAGCGTCATCAACACCGGCTTGATCATGCCGTTGTTGGTGGAGTACGTCTTGGCCATCCGGTCCACCAGGGACTTCGGCGGGGTGTCCGAGACGAACCGGGTCGCCAGGCTCTGCGCCACGTACTTCGCGGTCGACGGGTGCAGCGCGATGTAGGTGATGTACGCGTCGATCGCGGCTTCGGCCTTCTTCGGGTCCGACGAGTTGTTCGCGTGCGTGAAGGTGAGGATCTTCACCTTGCCGACGTAGTGCTGCTCGGGCCTGAAGACGTACTTGCCGTCCTGGACGCCGCGGCCGGTCTGGAGCAGGGCTGCCTGGCGCACGTCCGGCTCCTTGTAGCCGCCGTCCACGCCGACCGAGTAGAGCTCCAGGTTCTCCCGGGCGAGGTTCTCGTTGATCGCGTCCTTGCGGGAGTCCTTCTGGTTCAGGTAGATCAGCAGCGCGGGGTGCTTGTTCGCGGCGACCAGCATCTCCGGGTAGCTGCCCAGCGCGTGCGCCCGCACGACGTCCTTGTCGAACGAGTTGCGGTACACCTCGCCGCCGTCGAAGTCGGCGGCGACGTGCAGGAAGTCGTTCCAGAAGTCGACCATCACCTCGAACAGCTGGCGCTTGGACCAGATCTGCCGCGCGATGGTGGCGTCGACCATCTCCCGCTCCGGCTGGGCGCCCTGGTCGTTGAGCGTGTCGCGCTGGTCGCGCAGCTGCTGCACGGTGAGCTTCTGGGTGGGCAGCTCGGCGAGCTTCAGCTCGGCCTTGCTCGGTTCGAGCTTGTCCGGGTCCAGTTGCGCGCGGATCCAGCCGTCGATGCCCAGCTTTTTGATGTCGGCGACCACCGCGGGCGTCGCCCCGAAGGTGGCCCGCCGGGCCAGGTGCAGGATCGGGTCCTTGGCCAGCACCGTCTTGACGGTCACCTTGGTCTCCGCCGCGGCCGCGGCCGGGCCGGAGAAGGTGCGCCCACCGGTGGGCGAGTTCTTCTTCAGCGCCTCGCCGGCGCGGGAGCCCATGTAGCTCTCGTTCTGCTCGGTGTAGGTGCGCACCGTGCTGGGCTGCTGGCCGCTGGGCCGAGCCGCGGTGCCGTCGGTGACGGTGCTGCCGGTCGCGTCGGCCGCCGCCTCGTCACCGAACAGGCTGCGGAACTGCGGGGTCATGGCGAGTGCCGCGCCACCGGCGACGACGGCGGCGGTGCCGCCGAGCGCCACGATTGCCTTGCGCCGGCCGACCTTGCGGCCCGGCTCGTCGTCATCGTCCAAGGTGGGCAGTCCGGTGCCGGCCGGCCGGGCCGGGGCCGGGCGGCCAAGACCCTCCGGGCCGACCCACTGCGGTCCACGCGGGGCGGGAGCGGGGTGTCCGGCGTGCGCGTACCCGTCGGCGTACTGCTCGCGCGGGTCGGCCTGCGGGTAGCCGCCCTGGTAGGTGTGGGGCGAGTCGTGCCCGTACGACGCGGACGGGTTGTGGTCGCCGTACCCGTCCGAGGTGTGGTGCTGGCGTCCGTCCCAGCCGCGGTCGTCCCGCGGTCGACGTGGTGGCACATTCTGGTCGGCCATGTACCAATCCCGATTTCTGATGAGCGCCGAAAGCTGCGACCGAGCAGGTGCGGCAGGTGCGGCGACTGTTGCCTGAGGGGTTGCTACGGCAAAGTAACCAAGGCCTCAGGTGCCTTCAAGGTGGGCGGAAGACCCCCGTGAGGGCACTTAAGACACCGCTCAGCGCCGCGTTGGCGGCGGGCCGCGTACCGGCGCCGAACCCGGACCTTCCCAGCAGCGCGGACGTACGGCAGCCGGGTACGGATCGGACCGCGTCGCCGTGTTTGACACATTCAGCGTCGTTGTCCACCACAGGGAAATTTAAGGTCCGGATAAGCGGTACGTGAGGTTGCCTCGGGACCGAGGAAAGTAGCAGCAACGGGTGAGCGTGAGCCGCCGCAACAGCGGGTATGCCGCCGAACCGCTGAACGCGTGAGGGGAAGGCAGCGCCATGCTCAGCAAAGAGGATCAGCGCAGGTTCGACCAGATCACCCGTCAGCTCCGCGAGAGTGACCCGGCTTTCTTCAACCGGCTGGACCATCGGGTCCGAGCCCGCAGGGGCCGTTACCTGATGTTGTTGACCATCGTGCTGTGGGCGTCGCTACCGGCGATGACCGTGTTCGCCGGCCGGCTGGCCGGTGCGATCTGCGCGGTGGTACTGGTGGCCAACGCCGCGATCATGTGGCGGTTCCGCCGCCGCTGGACGTGACGGCTCACCGGTCGGTCGGGCCGAGCGCCCGGTACGCCCGGCGCAGCCGTTCGAGCAGTCCCGGCCCGCCGATTGCCGGCGCCGGCGGGCCGAGCTGGCGCAGCAGCAGATCCGGCCCGGTCGCCAGCCGGGGTGGCCGATCGGGCAGCGGCACCGGCGGCAGCCAGAACCGGTCCACCGCCTCCGCCAGGGAGGTGGCCGACAGCCCGGCGAGCGCCCGGGCCGCGCCGGCCGGCGGTGCGGCGACGCCCACCGCGGACCCGCCTCCGTCCGGAATGGACTGCGTGTCCGGGTCGGGCGACGCGGTGACCGGTCCGGGCGACACCGGTGCGCCGGTGGCCTCGGCCCGCCGGGTCCGGAGCCGGTCGAGCAGCTCCGCGCGAGCCCGGCCGCGCCAGTGCAGCAGCTCGAACGGGTCCGCGTCGAACGCCTCGGCCAGCAGGTAGAAGGTGGCCGCGAGGTGCTTGCACGGCACCGCGAAGTCGGGGCAGCTGCACCGCTGGGTCAGCTCGTCCACTCCGGTGGGGAAGAGCGGCGCACCGGCGGCGACGAACAGCTCCTCCAACTCGTCGGGGAGGTCCCCGGCGAGTAGTCGGGCGCTGAAGAACGCCTGCCCGGCCAACTCCTCCTCGATCCGGGACCAGAGCCCGGCCGGGAACGGCGCCAGCGCGATGGAGACCTGGTACGGCTGCGGCCGGGAGCCCTGGACCACGGCGCTGACCAGCCCGGGTGCGATGTCGAGCTTGAGCACCTGCCCGGCCCGCGCGTACGACCGGCCACGGGTCAGCCGGGTGCCGAGCGCGAACGACTCCAGCACCTCCAGAAAGCGCCGCGACCACCAGGACTGGCCGATCGCGCCCCGGGCGCTGCGCGCCCGCAGGCCGCCGTCGACCCGCCGGGGACGGCCGTAGTCGGCGAACCGGTCACCGGACGGCTGACTCACTCCACCACCGCCCCGGCCTCCAGGGTGAACAACTCACGCAGTTGCCCGGTGGACAGCTCGGTGATCCACTGCTCGCCGGTGCCGACCACCCGCTCGGCGAGGCTGCGCTTGTCGGCGATCAGTGCGGCCACCTTCTCCTCCACGGTGCCGGCGCAGACGAACTTGCGTACCTGCACCCGCCGGTGCTGCCCGATCCGGAACGCCCGGTCGGTGGCCTGGTCCTCCACCGCCGGGTTCCACCACCGGTCCACGTGCACCACGTGGTTGGCGGCGGTCAGGGTGAGACCAGTGCCGCCGGCCTTGAGGGAGAGCACGAACAGCGGTGGCCCGTCCGCCGACTGGAACCGCTGCACCATGGCGTCCCGCTCGGCCTTGCCGAGCCCACCGTGCAGGAACAGCACCTCCCGGCCGAACCGTGCGGACAGGTGACCGCGCAGCATGGCGCCGAACTCGGTGTACTGCGTGAACAGCAGCGCTCGCTCCCCCGCCGCCAGCACCTCCTCCACGATCTCGGTCAGCCGGGCCAACTTGCCGGAGCGGCCGTCCAGCGGCGAGCCGTCACGCAGCAGTTGGGCCGGGTGGTTGCAGACCTGCTTGAGCCGGGTCATGGTGGCCAGCACCAGCCCTCGGCGTTCGATGCCGTCGCTGGACTCGATCTTGGCGAGCATGTCGTCGACCACCACCCGGTACAGGGCGGCCTGCTCGGCGGTGAGGTTGCAGAGCACCTCCATCTCCAGCTTCTCCGGCAGGTCGGAGATGATCGAGGAGTCGGTCTTGAGCCGGCGCAGCACGAACGGACCGGTGATCCGGCGCAGCCGCTCGGCGGCCTCGGCGTCGCCGTTGCGCTCGATCGGCTCGGCGAATCGCTTGCGGAACGTCGCGGCCGGGCCGAGCAGGCCGGGGTTGGCGAACTGCATGATCGACCAGAGGTCGGCGAGCCGGTTCTCCACCGGCGTGCCGGTGACCGCCACCCGCTGCCGGGCGGGCAGCGCGCGGACCGCCTCGGCCTGCCGGGTCGACGCGTTCTTGATCGCCTGCGCCTCGTCCACCACCACCCGGTGCCAGTCGATGCCGGCCAGGTCGACGGCGTCGCGGGCGGCCACCGAGTAGGTGGTGAGGACCAGGTCCGCGCCGTGCGCGGCCGCCGTGAACTCCGCCCCCCGGGCCCGCTCCGCCCCATGGTGGACGTGCACGCGCAACCCCGGGGTGAACCGCGCCGCCTCCCGCTGCCAGTTGCCGACCAGCGACATAGGACAGACCAGCAGGGTGGGCCCGGCGTCCGGCGGGTCCCCGGCGAGCAGCGCGAGCAGCTGCACGGTCTTGCCCAACCCCATGTCGTCGGCGAGCACGCCGCCCAGGCCGAGCGACCGCAGGAAGGCCAGCCAGGCCAACCCCCGTCGCTGGTACGGCCGCAGCGTCCCCTGGAAGCCCGGCGGCGGGTCCATCGGGGTGAGTCGACGCTCGACCGCACCGGCGAGCAGGTCGCCCAGCGCCCCGTCGGCGGTCACCTCCAGCACCGGCAGCGAACCGGTGTCCGCGCCGTCGGCCAGCCCGAGGCGGAGCAGGTCGGCGACGGTCAGCTCGCCGGCTGACTTGAGCAGGCGCAGCCCGGCGGCGAGCCGCCCCGGGTCCAGCTCCACCCACCGGCCGCGCAGCCGCACCAGCGGGGTCTTCATCTCGGCCAGCGCGGCCAACTCCTCGGCCGACAGCGGCTGGTCGCCGAGTGCCACCTCCCAGCGGTAGTCGACCAGGGCGTCCAGCCCGACCCCTGCGTCGGCGCCGGCCACCGTGCCGGGCGCGGTCCGGCTGCGGGCGCGCAGCCGGGCGCCTAGCCGCGCCGACCGGCGCTGCCACCAGGACGGCAGCAGCACCCCGAAGCCGGCCGCGTGCAGCACCGGGGCGCCTTCGCTGAGGAACCGGTGTGCTCCCTCGACGTCCAGCTCCATCGCCTCGGGCGCGGCGGTCCGCAGCGCGGCGTCCAGGTCCGGCCAGAGCCGGCTGGCTCGGCCCAGCTCGGCGAGCAGGGTCTCCTGCGGGCTGGCCGCACGACCGCCCAGGCCACCGAGCGTCTGCGGCGCTCGCCAGACCTGCCCTGCGTCGACGTGCAGGCTGGGCTCGTCGGCCGCCTGCAACCCGAACTCCAGCCGCCACCGCCCACCGCCGGCCAGCTCGCCGACGACCGGGCCGCCGTCGGAGAGGGCGCTGTCGGCCGGGCCGGTTGCGACCTGCTCGGCCCCGGTGCCCGCCGAGCCGGCGGGGCCGATCGTCGGCGGTCGGGTGGCCAGGATCGGTTCGGTGACCTCGTCGGGGGCCGGTTCCACCAGGCGGAAGCTGGCCCGGACCGGACCCCCGGCGGCGTCGCGCTGCCAGGCGTCCAGTTCGCTGCGGAGGGTGGCCAGCGCCGCCGCGTCGACGGTGAAGTCGCGGCGGGGGCCGGCGAGCGCGGCCAGCCAGGCCGGCGCCGGGCCGCCCGGCCGCAGCCCTCGGGCCAGCGTGGTGGTCGCGAGTGCGGCGCGGGCGGCGGCGTCGGTCAGCGCGTCGAGCGCGTCCGCGACCAGCACGCCGGCCGTCAGCTCGGTGCCGTCGGAGCGCGGCGCGGTGGACGCGATCCCGTCCGGCGCGGCAGCAGCGGCCGGTGCTGTGGCAACGGCAGCAGTGGCGGCCGGCGCAGTTACAGCAGCTCGGGCGGCGGGCGGCAGGGCCAGCGCCAGCGACCGCGCCCAGCCGGCGTCGGTGCCGGTCAGCAGCGGTCGCCAGACGGCGAGCGCCGTCACCTGCGCGCCCGCGTCCGCCGACGGCGCTCCGCGTCCAACGGCCGGTGGGCGCGGCGGCTCGGCCACGCCAGCACCCGACATCGCGGTGCCCACCGTCGTGCTGACGCCGGGTAGGACACGGCCCCGGGCCACCAGGTCGGCGGCGAAGTCGGCCAGCTCGGCGAGGTGGCGCAGGGTGGCCCCGGGCACCGCCGGGAGGTCGTCCAGGGCACGCAGCAGCGGCAGCGCGTCGTCCGGGGCGTACACCAGCACGGGGACCCGCCACCCGGCCAGGGTGAGCCGGCCACGGGCCGGCGGCGCGACGGCGGTCCGGATCAGCTCGGGTGAGTCAGTCGGCGCGCCGGCCCTGGTGGGCAGGGTGAGCAACACGGTGTCCGGACGGGCCGGCTCGGCGGCGTCAGCGAGGGCGGTGGCCAACGCGGCGTGCCCGGCGGCGAAGGGGTGCGGGCGCTCCCGGGGCGCCCGGCCTGGGCGACGCGGCGGGGCAGCCGGGGCGGCGCTGTCCTCGGCCCACACAGCGAGGCCGGCGGTCGAGCCGTCACCGGGCAACCACAGCCCGTGGATGACCAGCACATGCTCCCCCTCGTCGCCGCCCGTGCCCAGGATAGGCGGCCCCGATGGGCCAACGACCGCACCCACCGGCCGACGCGTACCGCCCGCGTGAGCTCAGAACGCGCCGGTCTCGCCGTCGGTCAACTCCCGCAGGATATCGGCGTGCCCGGCGTGCCGGGCGGTCTCCTCGATCAGGTGGACCAGGATCCAGCGCAGCGACACCTCACCGAGCTGCGGGTGCGGCACCACGTGATCGAGGTCGAACCGCGCGGCGACCGCCCGGGACCGGGCACAGGCCCGCTCGTACGCCTCGGCGAGCCCGTCGACGGTGTCCTGCTCGTCGAGCGTGAAACTCAGCACCGCGTCCTGCTCCGAGGTCAGGTAGACGTCGCCAGGCTCGGGAGCCAGCAGCGCCGGGAACCAGTTGCGCTCGACCAACGCCAGATGCTTGACCAGCCCGGCGACCGTGGTCACCGAGGGCACCATCCGGCGGGCGGCCTCGGCGTCGGACAGGCCGCGCAGCTTGCGCAGCACCACGCCACGGTGAAAGTCGAGGAACGATTCCAGTACGGCACGCTCGTCGCCGGTGCGGGCGAGCACCGGGCCGAGCGTCGGATCGATGGAAGGCTCCGCCATTCGCCGACCCTAGCCACGCGCCTGCCGTCCCGCTGCCCCGCTATCCGCTGCGAGGTGGCCGCGCGACGGGCAGGATGGGCGCATGGCTTCATCCGTGCAGATCCTCCTCGTCGGCGGCACGGCGGACGGGCAGAGCGTCACCGTCGAGTTGGACAGCAACGGCCGTCCACCACTGACCCACCATCACCTCGGGTCCGGTGGGCTGGCCGAGGCGCAGATCTACGAGTTGGAGTCCGCCCGCGAGGACGACCGCGAGTGGCGCTACCGGTGGACCGGCCCGGCGGTGTGACCGCCGGCTCAGGCCCGGGTGAGGGTGTGGCTGCGCAGGCTGTCCAGCACACCGCGGGTGACCTCGGAGGTGCCCCGGGCCAGCTCGCAGACCTCGGCCACCCGTCGGGCGGTGGCCTCGGCGCGCTCCTCCCGTTCGTCCCAGAGCTGGTCGACCTCAGCCAGCAGCGGCCCCTCGACCTCCCGCTCCACGCCACGCAGCGCCGGCACGCCGAGCCGCTGGGCCAGGTCGAACACCTTGCCGGCGTACGGCAGCGGCAGGAACGGTGTGCCGACCATCGCCGCGAAGATCAGGAAGTGCAGGCGCATGCCGACGGCCAGGTCGAAGTGGCGCATCAACCCGAGCACCTGCTCGGGTGAGTAGGTGCCGTGCAGGATCCGTCCCCGGTCGGCGGCGACCATGTGCGACAGCACCCCGTGGGCGTGCCGGATGTCGTCGCGTTCCATCGGCACGAACAGCACGTACGCGTCGATCCGGTGCACCAGGAAGTCACCGATCTGGGCCAGCAGCCGGTGGTAGCCGTCCACGTCGAGGCGTTCGGCGGCCCGTCCCGGCTCCCGCACGCTGATCCCGACCAGCCGCTTACCGGCCGGCACCCCCTCCTCGGCCAGCAGGTGGGGCGGAAAGTCCTCCGGCTGCAACAGGAACGCCGGGTCGGCGGTGACCGTGATCGGGTTGAGCAGCCCGGCCTCCTCCAGCACCATCCGGGACTCCTGGTCGCGAACGGTCAACTGGACCGCGCTGGAGAGCGTTTCGCGGACCATGCCGGTGTCCACCCCGTCGCTGAGCGGCCCGACCCCCACCGCGTACGTGATCAGGGGCAGGCCGCGCTCCTGGGCGACCCGGACCACCCGAAGGTAGCGGCGGGCCTCCCGGTCGTAGAGGATTCCGCCACCGCCCAGGATGAGCAGGTCGAGCTGGGCCAGGACCAGGGCGGAGTCGGTGCGGCTGACGCCCTCCCACGGCACCGCCTCCACGTCGGGGTGGGCGGCCCGGGTGTGCTCCGGGTGGCGGGAGAAGACGATGATCCGGGCATTCGGCTCCTGCTCGCGCAGATCGGTGAGCAGGCCGGTGAGGATCGCCTCGTCGCCGAGGTTTCGGCCACCGTACGAGCCGAGCACACCGATGGTCAGTCCGGCGCCGTGCGTCATCCGTCGCTCCTCCCCAGGTGCGGTCCGGGCCGGGTTCCCGCTGGGTAGGTGAACAGTCCTGCCGGGGAGACCCTCCCGGCCGGTCGCGGCTCGCGGACCCCGAACCGGGACAGTTCCACCTCGGTGAGCTGAATCATCCGTCGTGCGTGCCCGCGTCCCCGGTGTGCCGGATCCACCTCGATGTTCTGGATCCAGGGGACGGCCCGGCGAGCACGACCCGGCGATGATGGCGGGGTGCGGATCGCCCACGTCAGCGACAGCCATCTCGCCAACCCGGAGGGTGTGGCCACCTCGGTCGGCACGACCGTGGCGCTGCTGCGCGCCGCCGGCCACCAGGTCGTCCTGCACTGCCCCGGCCCGCTGTCCCAGCGGCGCCGCCGGGAGGGTGAGGTGCCGTCGCTGCCGGTGCCGACCCGGCCGTACCGACTGGCGCCGCCCAGGCCACCGGACGTGCCGGTCGACGTGGTGCACGTGCACACCACCGGCCCGCTCGGCATCGCCGGGCTGCGCTGGGCCGCCGGGCGGGGCGTACCCGCCGTGCTCACCTGGCACACCGATCTGGTGGCGTACGCGGCGCACTATCCCGAGGTGCCGATCGGCGCCGCGTACGCCGGCCTGCGGCTGGGCCTGCGCTGGCGGGCTCGGGACCTGTGGGCGCTGGCCCGCCCCGGGCCGGCCCGACAGGCCCGGCTGGCCGCGCTCGGGCGGTGCCTGCTGGCGCACACCAGCGTGCTGATCGCCCCGTCGGCGAAGACCGCGGCGCTGATGGCCCCGATGGCCGGCCGTACCCCGATCGTGGTGCTGCCGACCCCGGTCGCCGCGCCGGGCGCCGACGCCGACGACCGGCGGCGGCTGCGGGCCCGGCTGGGCATCGCGGCGGATGCGCCCGTGCTGCTCGCGGTGGGCCGTGCCACCCCGGAGAAGGACCCGGAGCTGCTGCTGGGCGCGTTCGCCCTGGTCCGCCGCGAGCTGCCGGCGGCGCGGCTGGTGCTGCTCGGGGCGGGGCGGCACCGGCTCGCGGTCCGCCGGACGGCCCGCCGGCTCGGCGTGGCCGACGCACTGCACCTGCTGCGCCCGGTGCCGCGCGACCGGGTCGGCGCGCACTACCGGGCGGCGGACGTGCTGGCGTTCCCCTCCCGCACCGACACCCAGGGCCTGGTGCTCAGCGAGGCCGAGGCGTACGGACTGCCGGTGGCCATGGTGGACGCCGCGCTGGCCGAGCGGCCCGGTACCGGCACCACGCGGCCGGTCGCCGAGCCCACCGCGGCGGCGTTCGGGGCGTTGCTGACCCGGCTGCTGACCGAGCGGGAGCTGCGGGCGGCGGTGGTCCGGGACGGCCGGGCGGCGGTGGCGGCCTGGTCCGGGCCGCGCTACCTGGCCGAGCTGACCGCGTTGTACGCGACGCTGCCGCCCGTCACCGCAGCGGACGCGACGACAACCGGCCCACCTGGGCCAGCACCAGCGGGAGCTGCCATCCCCGAGGCGCGGCGAGGTGACGCGGGGACCAGACCGGCGCGAACTTCGCCTTGAACCGGCGCAGCCCGCGGAAGCGGTACCAGCGCTCGCCGTACGCGTACACCGCCCGGCCCAGCCGGCACAGCGGGTCCGCGCCGGTCAGCCCGGACAGCGGGGCCAACCCCAGCTCGACACTGGCCAGGCCCCGGTCCCGGGCCGCGTGCAGGACCTCGACGAGGAGGTGGTCCATCGCCGTGGGTGGCGCGTCCGGGTGGTACCGCAGCAGGTCCACGCCCCACCTGTGCGGCGTCGGCAACAGCGCGGCGAAGGCCACCACCCGCGCCCGCTGCCGCAGCACCGCGACCGGTAGTTCGGCCAGGTAGTCGGGGACGAACCCGCCGAGTGAGAACGACATGTCCGGCCGCCCGGCCAGCCAGGCATCGGAGACCGGGCGCAGTTCGTCGAGCAGGCCGGCGCCGGGCAGCACGGCGAACGACAGGTCGTCGCGGCGGGCCAGCCGCCGCCAGTTGCGGCGCAGCGCCCCACGCTCCGGCCCGGTCAGGGCGAAGTCGGCCAGCGGCACGCTCGCCGACTCCCCCACCGGGTGCACGGCGAGACCCAGCCGGCGCAGCTCGGGCAGGAGCGGGTCGCCGACGTGGTACACCGCCGGGCGCCGGCCCGCCCTCCGGGCCGTAACGAAGAAGTCGGCCAGCAGTTCGTACCGCTCGGCGGTCGACCCGACCGGTGGGCCGAACGCGATCCACGAACGGCCGCACACCCCGTACATCAGGAAGCTGGCCCCGGACGGCGAGAAGTGGAACCGCTTGTCGCCAAGCAGCGCGAGCGCCGAGTCCGGCTCCCGGTCGGTGTCGGCGGCCAGGATCGCCCGCACCCGGTGCAGTTGTTCGTCGTGGCGTCCGTCGATGCGGCGATGGTAGCGTCCGCCGCGTGTCCGGCCGGGTCCTGCGGGTGAGCGCCGCCGTGGTGGTCGCCGTCGGGCTGGTGCTCTCCGTGATCGCCGCGCGCGACGAGCCCGTCGAGCTGCTGTTCTACTTCACCGTGCAGGTCAACCTGGCCTACCTGGTGGCGCTGCTGGCCGGCGGCGACCGGCTGCGTACCGCGCTCACGGTCTACCTGGTCGGCACCGCGCTGGTCTTCGTGCTGGTGCTGGCCAACCCGTGGAGCGGCTACGCCATGGTGGCGACCACCGAAGCCCGGGGGCCGGTCTCGGATGCCGGCAACCTGCTGCTGCACGCGGTGGCGCCGCCGCTGGCCGCCGCGGAGTGGCTCGCCCGCCGTCCCCGAGCGGCCCTGCGCCCGGTGTACGCGGTCAGCCTGCTCGGCTATCCGTTGGTGTGGCTGACGGTGATCCTGGTCCGTGGCGCCCTCGGCGGGGACGAGGACCGCTACCTCTACCCGTTCCTCGACGTGCCCCGACTCGGCTACCCCACGGTCGTCCTCAACGCCCTGCTCTTCGCCCTGACCCTGCTCCTGATCGCCCTGACCGCCGTCCACCTGACCCGCCCTCCTCCTCCCCCCTCCCCTTCCCCCGTACCCCCGGCCGATCCCACCCCTCGGTGATCATGAGGTTGACGGGCGATTCGATCTCGGCGAGGCACGCCAACCCCATGATCACCGGGGCGGGGGGCGGGCGCGGGCGGGAGGGGTGGGGTGGGGTGGGGTGGGCGGGGAAATGGGTTGTCTGGCGGGGTGGGCGGGCCGCACCGTGGGGGGATGACGGAGCGGATCACTGCGCGGATCGGTTGGACGGACCTGCCCGAGCGGGTCCGGGCCACGGTGGAGGAGATCATCGGTGATCGGGTGGTCGAGGCGGTGTCCCAGCCGGGCGGGTACTCGCCTGGCACCGCCGATCGGGTCCGTACCGCGACCGGGCGGCGGGCGTTCGTCAAGGCGATCAGCCCGGCGCAGAACCCGGACAGCCCGGTCATGCACCGCGCGGAGGCCCGGACCGCCGCAGCGCTGCCGGTCTCGGCGCCGACGCCCCGCCTGCTCGGCTGCCACGACGACGGCGAGTGGGTGGCGCTGGTCTTCTCCGATGTGGACGGTCGGCACCCGACCACGCCGTGGCGTACCGACGAGCTGTCCCGCGTGCTGAGGGCCCTGGAGGCGATGGCCGTCGCACTCACCCCGAGCCCGGTGGCGCACGTGCCGACCGCCGCCGAGCGGCTGGCCTGGGACTTCGCCGGCTGGCACCGGATCGCCGCCGAGCCGCCGGATCGGCTGGACCCGTGGGTTCGGGCGCACCTGGACCAACTGCGCGCCGCCGCCGACCAGGGGATCGCCGCGCTGACCGGTGACACGCTCTGCCACGTGGACGTACGGGCCGACAACCTGCTGGTCGACGCTGCCGGCACGGTCACCGTGGTCGACTGGCCGTGGGCCTGCCGAGGGCCGGCCTGGCTGGACACCGCGTTGCTGCTGGTCAACGTCCGGCTGCACGGCGGGCACGACACCGAGGCGCTGCTGCGCCGGTTGCCGCTGACCGCCGGTGTCGACCCGGCCACGATCACCGGGTTCTACGCCGGGTTGGCCGGCTTCTTCGCGGACGGCGCCCGGCGTCCACCGCCGCTCGGCATCCCCACCGTCCGCGCGTTCCAGCAGGCCCAGGCCGACGCCCTGCTTCCCTGGCTGGCCCAGCGCCTCCCCTGACCCGACTCGTCCGGCTGTTGTCGCGCCGCCGGGTCGTGGAGACCGTCGCTGACGTGCTCGACCTGACTGGTCAGGGTGTCGCCGGGGCCGACTCCAGCCGGTGTGCCAGTTGCGCCAGGTCGTCGAGGCGCAGATCGCCGTCGAGGCCCTTCAACGCCGCGGTCATCGCTCCGGCCGCGCGCCCTGCCCGCAGTCCCACCTCGGCGTCCTCGACGACCAGGCATCGCGCCGCGGGCACGTCGAGCAGCTCGGCGGCCCGCAGGTAGCCCTGCGGATCCGGCTTGCCCACGCTGACGTCCTCCACCGTGACCAGCACGGGCGCAACGATGCCGGCCGCGCCGAGTCGGGCCTCGGCCAGCCGGGCGTCGGCGCTGGTCACCACCGCCCACGGCAACTCCAACCGGGCAAGTGCCACCAGCAGGTCGTGGGCACCGGGGGTCGCCGTCACGTCGGACAGGTCGTCGTACTGCAACGCCAACTGCCGCGCCGCCGCCGCTGCGACCGCGACGTCGTCGAGCGAGGGCAGTAGCCGGCGAATGGTCTGGTCGGCGGGTCTGCCGTGCGCGATCGCCAGCGCCGCCGCAGGGGCGACGCCGTACTCGGCCGCCCAGGTACGCCAGGCCCGCTCGACAGCGGCGTCGGAGTCGACCAGGGTGCCATCCATGTCGAACAGCACCGCGTCGATGCCGGACAGATCCACGACCACGCACCTCCAATAAGCTCGTCTCACGAGGATATGGGGCGAAAATTCCGGCGACCGGGCCGGCCTCGACGACGTCACCAGCGAAGCCGCCCACACGGCGTCGAGGTAGCGGAAAACGGACCTCGGGGTGCGAGCGAGGCGTCCGATGGCCGCCAGACGGCGGGTCGGCGCGGCGACATGATCATTCGCATGACGACGATGACACTTGACGGCAAGGTCGCCCTGGTGACCGGGGGTTCCCGGGGCATCGGGGCCGGTATCGCACTGCGCCTCGCACAGGATGGGGCCGACGTGGCGCTGACCTACCGGCAGAACGCGGAGCAGGCCGCGATCGTGGTGAAGCAGATCGAGGCACTGGGCCGGCGGGCACTGGTCATCCAGGCCGACGGCGCCGACCCGACCGCCGTACGGGACGCGGTCGACCGGGCAGCCGCCGAGCTGGGCCGACTGGACATCCTGGTGAACAACGCCGCGGTGTTCCTGGTCGGCGCCATGGGCGAGCTCGGCACGACGGAGGTGGAGCAGACGATCGCCGTCAATATCCGGGCGCCGTACGTCGCCGTACAGGCGGCGCTGCGGCACCTGGGCGACGGCGGGCGGATCATCAGCATCGGCAGCAACGTCGGTGAACGGGCGGTCTTTCCCGGGCTGGCGCTCTACTCGATGAGCAAGACCGCCCTGGTCGGGCTGACCCGGGGCCTGGCCCGCGAGCTGGGCCCCCGGGGCATCACCGTCAACCTGGTCAACCCCGGGCCCACGGACACCGACGCCAACCCGGCGGACGGGCCGAACGCGGCGGCCATCGCCGGCTTCACCGCCGTCGGCCGCTTCGCTCGCCCCGCCGACATCGCGGCCACCGTCGCACACCTGGCCAGCCCGGAGGCCGGCTACGTGACCGGTGCGGTGGTCAACGTGGACGGCGGCTTCACCAGCTGAGGACACCGGGCGCGCCGGGTCACCCCGGCACGCCCGGCACTCAACCATCTCCCGTGGCGGGCGGGTCAGGCGGGCGCGCCGACCTGGTGGGTGAGGAACGGCAGCACCGCCGCCGGCAGGGCCGGAGCGCCGACGATGTCGTAGTGCGTGTGCCCGGGCAGCACGGCCAGCCGGGCGGCCGGACGGTCTGTGCCGTCCCAACCGGCGTCGCGGTGCCCGCCGCCGAGCAGCCCGAAGAACTCCGCCACATGACTGGTCGGGATCGAGTCGGCGTCGGCGAAAACCAGCAACGTCGGGATGACCAGCCGCGCCACCTCGGCGGACCAGTCGTAGTCGCGGCGCAGCAGGTCACCGGTCTTGGCCCAGAGTTGCGGCCAGTCCTGCGGGCGCGGGGCGACCCGCTCGTAGAGCTGGTGCGGCGGCGTGCCGCGCATCTGCTCGCCGACCCGCTCGTCCTGGCTGGCCATGGCGGCCAGCACCTCCGGATACCAGCCGGCCTGTTTGCACGGCGTGGAGACCAGCACGAGCCGGCGCACCAGCGCCGGATGTTGGATGGCGGTACGCAGCGCGACACCGCCGCCCAGCGAGTAGCCCAGCACGTCGGCCGAGGACAGGTCGAGGTGCCCGAGCAGCGCGGCGATGTCGTCGGCCATCGACTCGTAGCGCAGCGGGCGGTCGATGTCGGCAGTGCGCCCGTGGCCCTGGAGGTCGACCGCCACGACCCGCCTCCGCTGGCTCAGCGCCGGCACGATCGGGGCGAGCATCTCCACCGACCCGTAGCCGCCGTGCAGCAGCACCAACGGCTGGCCGTCGCCGTGCGACTCGTACCAGAGCCGCAGCCCGTTGACCTCGGCGTAGCTCACCCGGCACCCCCGTTCGTCGGCGTCACCCGTCCCGATCCAACACCGGGCGTACGACATCGACGAACGAAATCCGGCTATTCGTCCGTACCTCGATCGCGGCCAGCCAGCGCTCCCGGTGCCGCTCGCGCAGCGGCACCGTCGCGTCGCCCGGCTCGCCACCGAGCCGGCGCTGGTCGGCGTACTCCGCGGTGACGCTGGTCAGCACCGACCGGGCCGCCGACGCGACCTCCTCCGGGCCTTCCAGCAACACCAGGTTGTACGCCTCGTCCACGGCGCGCATCGCCGCGTACGCCTCGTCGTAGCCGGGCGCCGGCTCGTCCCCGCCGGCCTCGACCCACCGCCGGTCCAACCGGCGGTACGCCTGGTCGCAGGCGCTCAGGAACCCGACGTACGCCTCCCGCCGCAGCTCGTCCCGGTGCGTCGCCCGCCGCTCGGCGTTCTCCTGGCGGGCGACGGTGAGCTGGTGAGCCAGTTGCCGACGGGTGCTGAACGAGCCGACCAACCCGGTCAGGGCTGCGGCGGCCAACGTGGACAGTGCGGTGATCAGCGCGACGGCGACGGTGTCCTGCACCCGCCCATCATGGCGTTACCAGGAGCACGGGCCGTCATCGGGAGCTGCCGACGCGGGCCGACCTGGCGCGACGCATCCCCCGGGCTGTCCGCAGGATGACCTGATGCACCAGCACGCCGCCGCCGGCGTTGGCCACGGCCAGTCCGGACGCGCCGAGCAACCCCACCTCGATCTGCATCGCGTGAGTGCCGAGCAGCAGGGCTGGCCAGAGCAGCGCGGCGGCGATGAGCGTTGAGCGCCACCACCGCCCGAACGCCAGACCGAACAGGATCATCGTCGGGATCATCGGAGCCCTCCGTCGTCCCTCCCACCGTACGCCCGCCGGCCGATTCCCGAATCACTCGGCACCTGCTGGACGACCTGCCCATGGCGGAGCGGCCCGACGACCATTTCCAGGTCGACCCCGCGAAGTGGTCCTTCTACGCCATGGACGCCTACCGGCTCGCCGAGGACGACACCCGGACGGAGCGGTACGCGGCCGAGGTGATCTGGGCCGCAACGGCACCGGACGGCGTCGAACGGTCGCCGATGCGGGTGGCGGAAGCTCGATTGACACTGGCCGCCACCGCAGCGCGCGCCGGAGAGCTCGAATTGGCCGTCCACACCGGCCTGAGGGCGTTCGGTGCCGGTCGCCGCTCACTTCCGTCGCTGCTGCTCATCGCCGGCGAGGTGGACGCCGAACTGCACCGCCGGTACCCGCGCGAGCAGGCCACCGCCGAGTTCGAAGGTGCCCTGCACGTCCTGCGAGAGACGGTGCTGGGCAACGGCTCGTCGGTGCGATGAGGCCTCGCGGATCCCCAGGTCACGGGGTCACGCCCACCGCACTGGCTTGGTACAGTCGCGCTTCCCCTTGATCGAATAAAGGACATCCGCATGGCCGACACCGGGCCTGAACCTGACACAAACCAGACTCCGGTTCCGGATCAGACTGCGGGAGCGGCATCCAGCCCCCAGGACGAGCAGGCACCGGAGACGGGTCCGGGTACGGCTCCTGACTTCGCGCCGGCCACCACCACCTGGGTCCCGACGCCACCGCCGCCGGCCCAGCCCAACCAGACCGGCATCATCGTCGCCGCGGTCGCGGGTGTTGTGGTGCTGGTGCTGATGGCCTGTGTCGGCCTGGTCGGCGGCATTTTCCTGCTCCGCGACGGGGAGACCCCGGTCGCCAGCCCGGCGTCCCGGGCGCCCCTGCTGCCCACGACCGGCGGCAGCCCCACGGCGAGCGGTCAGCCCGACCAGAGCGAGGAGCCAGTGGCGCAGGGGCCGCAGGCCAGCGCGTACCCGGCGGAGAAGGTCGAGGACCTGAACCGGGTGTGCGACGAGGACATCTACTACCCGGAGCTGCCGAAGCGCGCCGGCAAGGCGCCGCACCCGGTCGTCCTGCTCCTCTCGGACACCCCGGGCCTTCGCTACAAGGACGACGGCTACTACTACGACCTGGGCCTGTCGAAGAAGGTCGAGCAGACGTGGGCGTCGGAGGACCCCAGGAAGGTGCAGATGGTGGCCTGCCTCGACCGGGTCAGCACCGGCTCGACGATCCGCAACTGCAAGTTCGACGACCCGAAGCCGCAGACGCTGCCGCTGGTGCGGACCGGCTGGCGACTTCGGGTGTATGAGGCCGCGACCGGGCGCAAGCTGCTGGACAAGGCCATGAACGGCGATGACCAGAAGTGCCCGTACGTCGTCATGGTCGGCGCCGACAAGAAGATCTACGCCGAGGTCAGCGATCGGGCGGCGATCGCGGCACTGCGCAACCTCGTGAACAAATAACGGAGCTGCGTCGCCGGGCGCATCCTCGGCCGTGACAACTGTCGGTCACGGCCGAGATCGAGCTGGTGTTCGTGTTGACGATGAAGGGTGGGCGCGGCAGGTTTCGAACCTGCGACCCCCCGCTTGTAAGGCGGGTGCTCTCCCACTGAGCTACGCGCCCGGAACGCCCGTACGGCGGGCCGGAGGCTGGCAAGCTTACCCTGCTCGCCGCCGGCCCGGGCGCACGGCGTACCCCGGGTGGTCAGGCCGCCGCCTCGGCGAGGGCCTTGCGCCAGCCCCGCTGGTCGCGGGCCTGCCCCGGGCCGTTCAGCTCGGCGAAGCGGACCACGCCGGCCTTGTCGATGACGAAGGTGCCCCGGTTGGCGACGCCGGCCACGTCGTTGAAGACCCCGTACGCCTGGGCGACACCGCCGTGCGGCCAGAAGTCGGCCAGCATCGGAAACTGGTAGCCCTCCCGGTCGGCCCAGATCTTGTGGCTGTAGACCGAGTCGACGCTGACCGTCAACACCTGGACGTCGTCGTTCACGTACTCGTCGAGGTTGTCTCGCACCTCACCCAGCTCGCCCTGGCAGGTGCCGGTGAAGGCGAGCGGGTAGAAGACCAGCAGCACAGTCCGCTTACCCCGGAAGGCCGAGAGGCGGACCTCCTGGTTGTTCTGGTCCTTCAGCACGAAGTCCGGCGCCTCGGCGCCAACCTCGACGGGCATGCGAACTCCTCGGATCGAGTCAGGAGATGACGGCACGCCAGCCACACCCGGCGGTGCGGACCGCCGGGCGCGAAGGGCAAAGGTTGGGCTACTTCTTGCCCTTGACCCCTCGGCGCAGCACCAGGCGGGCGCCGCTCCAGTCCCGGCCGGCGTTGACGGTCGAGGTCTGCTGGAGCCCTGCGGTGGGCGCGGACTCCGCGACCTCACTCGGCTCGACGTGCCCCTCACGCCCTGCCTTCGGCGTGAGTAGCCACACGACCCCGTTGTCGGCCAGCGGGCCGAGGGCGTCGACGAGAAGCTCGAAGAGGTCACCGTCGCCGTCGCGGTACCAGACCAGAACCGCGTCGACCACCTCGTCGGTGTCCTCGTCGACCAGCTCTCCAGAGCGGTCGGTCAGGGCGTCCCGGAGATCCTGGTCGACGTCATCGTCGTACCCCATCTCCATGACGACCATCCCCGGTTCGATCCCGAACCGGTCCGCCAGGCTGCGTACCCCGTCGGCGGCCTGACCAGCGGTCGCGCTCACTGTCGCGTGCCTCCTCATCTCGTCCCTGCTCGCGGCGTCGGTGCGACGCCGTCAGGCAAAGTCCACACAGTTGTGCGTCCGCGCGCAAGTGGCGCACCGGGTGGAACGGAATTTACCGTGCCAGCAGCGTACGGGCACCGTCGGTAATGGCTTCCGCGGAGACCAGAACCTGACGTGCTGCTGGACCTAATGGTACAAACGAGTCAACTCCTGCCACACGTCGCGCGGCACCGACATATCCGGCGTCGACCAGTGCGGCGATAACTCCCTCGCCGACACCGCCGGAACGGCGTGTCTCGTCCACCACCAGCACCCGGCCGGTCGCCGAGGACTCCCGGATGATGTCGGCCACCGGCATCGGGGCCAGCCAGCGCAGGTCCACGACCCGGGTGCCCACCCCCTCCTCGGCGAGGACGGCCGCGGCCCGCAGCGACATCCGCACCCCGTTTCCGAAGGTGATGATGGTCAGGTCGTCGGCCGACCCGATGCGGTAGACCCGGGCCCGGCCGATCGGCACGTGCCCGGCCACCCAGGCGCCCGGCTCCGGATAGCCGGCCGACCACTCACCGTCACCCTCCGCGTACAGGTCGCGGGTGTGGTAGAGCGCGATCGGCTCCAGGAACACGCAGACGCTGCCGTCCACTGCCGCGCTGGCCAGGCAGGTCCGCAGCATGGGCGCGGCGTCGTCCGGCCGCGCCGGCACCGCGACCACCAGACCGGGCACGTCCCGGAGTACGGCCACCGAGTTGTCGTTGTGGAAGTGCCCGCCGAACCCCTCCTGGTACGCCAGCCCGGCCACCCGCAGCACCATGGGGTTGCGGAACGCGCCCTGCGAGAAGAACTGCATGGTGGCCGCCTCGCCACGTAGCTGGTCCTCGGCGTTGTGCAGGTACGCCAGGTACTGGATCTCCGGCACCGGCAGCATCCCGGCCAGCCCGGCGCCCAGCCCCAGCCCCAGCACCGAGGTCTCGTCGAGCAGGGTGTCGAAGACCCGGGCCGGACCGAACCGGTCGCGCAGGCCCTTCGTCACCCCGTACACGCCGCCCTTGGCGGCCACGTCCTCGCCGAAGATGGCCATCTGCGGGTGGTCGAGCATCCCGTCGGCGAGCGCTGCGTTGATGCTCTGCGCCAGGGTCAACGGGCCGGCCAGTTCCGGCAGCTTGCCCCCGAACGCCTCCTCCCGGGCGCCCGCGCCCGGGCCGCTGGCCCGGGCCGCCGCGTCGGCCACCGCCCGTGCCACCCGCACCGGCCGGCGGGGCGCCAGCGCCGACACCACGTCGGCCGCGGAGGACAGCTTCGGCTCGCCCAGCACCTGCTCGGCGAGCCGGCGTACCTGCCAGCCGGTCTCGTCGTACCGGGCCAGCAACTCCTCGCCCGTGGCCACGCCGGTGTCGACGAGCAGCCGCGCGGTGGCGGCCACCGGGTCCCGGTCCAGGTCCGCGGCGAGTTCCCCCGGGCTGCGGTACGCCGACTCCGCGTCGGCCCCGGCGTGCCCCATCAGCCGGACGGTGCGCAGGTGCAGCACGGCCGGCCGCCGGTGCCGGCGCACCCAGGCCGCGGCCTCCGCCGCCACCGCGTACGCCTGCACCGGATCTGCCCCGTCGGCGGTCAGGTAGCGGATGCCCGGCTTGGACCGCAGCGTGGCCTCCACCCAGCCTTCCGGGGAGCGGACGCTGATGCCCAGCCCGTTGTCCTCGCAGACGAAGAGCACCGGGATGCGCAGCCCGGCGTGGTCGTACCAGCCGGCGGTGTTGAAGGCGGCGGTGGCGCTGGCGTGGTTGACCGAGGCGTCGCCGAACGAGCAGACCACGATGGCGTCCGGTGGCCACGGGGCGTGCGTGGCGCCGCTGCCGACCCGCACTGCGGCACCGGTGCGCCGCCCGGCGCTGTCCAGCCGGCGCAGCCGCTCCACCGCCAGTCCCATCCCGACCGCCCGGGGCAGGTGCGAGGCGATGGTGGAGGTGGTCGGGACGATGGCCAGGTCGGCCCGGCCGAACACCTTGTGCCGGCCACCGGCGATCGGCTCCTGACTGGAGGCGACCATCCCCCGCAGCACATCCCGGGCGGCCTCCGCGTACGCCGCGAACCCGCCGGTGGGCAGTGCCGTGGCCCCGGCCGGCTCGGCTGCGGGCTCGGATCCCAACGGCTCCGGCTCGGCGGGCGACTCCTGGTCGGCAGGTGACTCCGGGTCGGCGGTGGGGGCCGGGTCGGCGGTGGGGGCCGAGTCGGCGGCGGGCACCGGCTCGCCGGTGGGCTCCGGCTCGGTGGCGGCCTGGGCGGCGCGCACGCAGTAGAAGGCGCCGGAGCGGTAGTGCAGCAGCGCCGGATCGGTGGGGCGCAGCGCGGCGGCGACCGCCGCGTTGCCCTCGTGCCCGGCCGAGCCGATCGTGTAGAAGCCCTCCCCGAAGCTGCGCAGCCAGCGGCTTGCCAGGTCGAGCTGCCGGCTGGTGACCTGCGCGTCGAAGAGATCCAGCAGTTGCGCGCCGGTCAGCGGGGCGTCGTCGGTGACCGGGTCGGCGGGGTCACGCCGCCGCTCGGCGGCGGGAAGGGCCGCCAGCGTCTCCCGGAAGCGGTCGTCGAGATCTTGCGGGGTGGTCACGTCGCACAGCATTACCGACGGAAGCCCTGGTCGCCCAGTGGGACACGGTCGGCGCGGGTCGACTCACTCCGGGCCGCAGGGCTCCGGACAGCCCCCGTCGGACACCTTCCACACCAGGTCGCGCAGGGTGTCCAGCTCCTGGTCGGTCAGCCCGGCCAGGAGTCGGGAGTCGGACATCACCTCGGTCACCCGGGCGCGCACGTCGCGGCCTTTCACGGTCACCACCAACGTCTTCTGCCGCCGGTCGGCCGGGTCGGTGCGACGCTCGACCAGGGCGGCCTGCTCCAGCTTGTCGACCAGCGCCGTCACGTTCGACCGGTCGCAGCCCAGCCGCTCGGCGAGGTCGCGGGCCGGCAACGGGCGGTCCGGGTCCAGCTCGTGCAGCGCCCGGGCCGCCGCCGGAGTGAGCCCCAGCTCGGCGAACGCGGAGCCCTGCCGATGCCGCAGCGCGGCGGTCACGTGCGCCATCCGGCGCACCACGTCGGCGGCGAGGCCGGCACGGTCCACCGGCCCACCTGCTCCGGGAACGACCTCCTGCGCCACGGCGCCCATCGTACGCATCGCGTCGGCCGCCCAGCTCACCGATCAGGTTCGGTCACGCCGGCCGGGCGGGCGATGCCGGACGCGGCCCGGGCGAGGGGCAGCGGCCCGGGTACGGATCGATCGCGGTGATCGGTGTTCGACTGCCGGCGACGGGCCAGGGCCCTCGCCTTTACCTGGCGGCCACCGGGGCTCGCGAGGCTCCCGGAGTCACGAAAGATCGGACCCTGGGGAGGAATCCGTGTCACTGTCCCGACGTACCATCCTGCTGTCCGGCGCCGCGCTCGGCGCCGCCGGCGCGGTCACCGGGCTGCCGGTGGCGGCCGCCGCGGCGGCGGCCCGCCGGCCACTGACCTACCCGTTCACCCTCGGCGTGGCCTCCGGCGACCCGGACCACGACGGGTTCGTGCTGTGGACCCGACTGGCCCCGCAGCCGCTCGCCGAGGACGGCCTCGGCGGCATGCCGGACCGCGACGTCCCGGTGCACTGGGAGCTGGCCGCCGACGAGCGGTTCCGGCACGTGCTGCGGCGCGGGGTCGCGGTCGCCCGCACCCGCTCGGCGCACAGCGTGCACGTGGAGCTGGCCGGCCTGCTGCCCGGCCGGGAGTACTTCTACCGGTTCCGCGCGGAGCGGCACCTCTCGCCGGTCGGACGCACCCGTACCGCGCCGGCGCCGTGGACCATGCCGGCCGCCCTGGCGATGGGCTTCGTCTCCTGCTCCCAGTACGAGCACGGCTACTTCACCGCCTACCGGCGGCTGGCCGAGACCGAGCCGGAGCTGATCCTGCACCTGGGCGACTACCAGTACGAGTACGCCCCGGACACGTACAACGTCCCGGGTGGCAACCCGCGTGACCACGAGGGGCCGGAGACCCGGACGCTGGCCAACTACCGGCAGCGGCACGCCCAGTACAAGACCGACGCCGACCTGCAGGCGGCGCACGCGGTGGCGCCCTGGGTGGTGGTCTTCGACGACCACGAGGTGGAGAACAACTGGGCCGACGAGGTGCCGGAGGCGCCGGACCCGGAGTTCCCGGCCCGGCGGGCGGCGGCGTTCCAGGCGTACTACGAGAACATGCCGCTGCGGCGCACCTCGATCCCGCGCGGCATCGACATGCAGCTCTATCGGCGGGTCCGCTGGGGGCGGCTGGCCACCTTCCACATGCTCGACACGCGGCAGTACCGCGACGACCAGGCCTGCGGCGACGGGTACGACGCCTGCCCGGCGGCCTTCGACCCGGCCCGGTCGATCACCGGGGCGGAGCAGGAGGCGTGGCTGCTGGACGGCTTCCGCCGCTCGGACGCCCGCTGGGACATCCTCGGCCAGCAGGTCTTCTTCGCCCAGCGGGACAACAACGCCGGCCCGCTCACCGTCACCAGCATGGACGCGTGGGACGGCTACGTCGCCTCCCGGGATCGGATCACCCGGGGCTGGCTGGCCGCCGGGGTGCGCAATCCGGTGGTGCTGACCGGCGACGTGCACGCGCACTGGGCCAGCGACCTGAAGCTGGACTACGCCGACCCGACCTCGCGCACCGTCGGCAGCGAGCTGGTCTGCTCGTCGATCACCTCGGGCGGCGACGGCGCGGACTCGGCGTCCGGCTCGCACCCGTGGTTCCCGTTCAACCCGCACCTGCGCTTCCAGAACAACCTGCGGGGGTACGTGAGCACCACGATCACCCCGGGGCAGCTCGCCGCCGACTTCGACGTGCTGCCGTACGTGAGTCAGCCGGGCGCGCCCGCGTACACCCGTGCCTCGTTCGTGATCGAGGACCGGGTGCCCGGCCTGCACCAGACGGCCGACACCCCGGTCCCGTCGGCGGCCCGCATGGCCACCGACGCCGGGGCGGACGAGGGCCGGCGCACGGTGGAGCGGGAGACCACCCGCCCCTGACCCACCCCGGTCGGGCCCGCCGCTCACGTCGCGAGCGGTGGGCCCGTCCCGGTCAGGCCGGGAGGAAGGAGAAGCGGACCTGGCGGGTGGGGTTGTCGCCGTTGGTGTCGACCAGGCAGAGGGACTGCCAGGTGCCCAGGGCCAGCCGCCCGCCGAGCACCGGCAGCGTGGCGTACGGCGGGACGAACGCCGGCAGCACATGGTCCCGGCCGTGGCCGGGCGAGCCGTGCCGGTGCCGCCAACGGCCGTCGGTGGGCAGCAGCGCGTCGAGCGCGGTGAGCAGATCGTCGTCGGAGCCCGACCCGGTCTCGATGATCGCCAGGCCGGCGGTGGCGTGCGGCACGAAGACGTGCAGCAGGCCGTCGCCCTCGTTGGAGACGAACCCCTGGGCCTCGGCGGTGATGTCCCGGACGGCCGGCCGGGACCCGGTCTGGACGGTGATCACGTCACTGCGCATACGTCGCATTCTGCCGCAGTGCGGATTCAGGAGCCGCCACCACCGAGCAAGCCCGGCGCGCGACAAGGGGGCCGAACGAGAGGTGAACGGCGGTCGTAGCGCTAAGTTACCGACGGGTACCTGTGTTCAGCGTCGCGTCCGGGGCACCTAGACGTGACGAGGGGTGCCACCAGGGGGCAGGATGGCGCTAGAGACCTATCCCACACACAACCGAGGGAACGCCTGTGGCTACGGAACGCAAGCGCCCGGTGATCAGCGACGGCCTACCGAGCCAGCTTCCGGACATCGACCCTGAAGAGACCAGCGAATGGGTCGAGTCGCTTGACGGTGTCATCGACGAGGGCGGCGCCAAACGCGCCCGCTACGTCATGCTGCGCCTGCTGGAGCGGGCCCGTGAGCGCCAGGTCGGGGTTCCGCCCCTGACCACGACCGACTACATCAACACCATCCCGCCGGAACGCGAGCCGTGGTTCCCGGGCGACGAGCACGTCGAGCGGCGGATCCGGGCCTACGTCCGGTGGAACGCCGCCATGCTGGTGCACCGGGCGCAGCGCCCGGAGATCGGCGTCGGCGGGCACATCTCCACCTTCGCCAGCTCCGCGTCGCTCTACGAGGTGGGCTTCAACCACTTCTTCCGGGGCAAGAACCACCCGGGCGGCGGCGACCACATCTTCTACCAGGGCCACGCCTCCCCCGGCATGTACGCGCGGGCGTTCCTGGAGGGCCGGCTCAGCGAGCACCAGCTCGACGGGTTCCGCCAGGAGTTGTCGCACCCCGGTGGTGGGCTGCCCTCGTACCCGCACCCGCGGCTGATGCCGGACTTCTGGGAGTTCCCCACCGTCTCGATGGGCCTCGGCGGGCTCAACGCGATCTACCAGGCCCGGTTCAACCGGTACCTGCAGCACCGGGGCATCAAGGACACCTCGCAGCAGCACGTGTGGGCGTTCCTCGGCGACGGTGAGATGGACGAGCCCGAGACGCTGGGCGCCATCGGCCTGGCCGCCCGCGAGGAGCTGGACAACCTCACCTTCGTGATCAACTGCAACCTTCAGCGGTTGGACGGCCCGGTCCGTGGCAACGGCAAGGTGATGCAGGAGCTGGAGTCGTTCTTCCGGGGTGCCGGCTGGAACGTGATCAAGGTGGTCTGGGGCCGCGAGTGGGACCCGCTGCTCGCCGCGGACACCGACGGCGCCCTGGTCAACCTCATGAACACCACGACCGACGGCGACTACCAGACCTACAAGGCGGAGTCCGGCGCGTACGTGCGGGAGCACTTCTTCGGCCGTGACGCGCGTACCCGCAAGATGGCCGACCCGCTCAGCGACGACGAGATCTGGAACCTCAAGCGGGGTGGGCACGACTACCGGAAGCTCTACGCGGCCTACAAGGCGGCCACCGAGCACACCGGTCAGCCGACCGTCATCCTGGCGAAGACGATCAAGGGCTGGACGCTCGGCTCGCACTTCGAGGGCCGCAACGCGACCCACCAGATGAAGAAGCTGACGCTGGAGGATTTGAAGACCTTCCGCGACCGGCTCTACCTGGACATCCCGGACTCGGCGCTGGAGGAGAACCCCTACCTGCCGCCGTACTACAACCCGGGTGAGAAGTCCGAGGAGATCCAGTACCTCAAGGAGCGGCGCGAGCAGCTCGGCGGTTACCTGCCGTCCCGGCGGACCAGCACCAAGCGGCTGGCCATCCCCGGTCCCGAGCGGTTCGCCGACGTCAAGCGTGGCTCGGGCAAGCAGAAGGTGGCCACCACGCAAGCCTTCGTCCGTCTGCTCAAGGACGTGATGAAGGACAAGGAGTTCGGCAAGCGCTGGGTGCCGATCATCCCGGACGAGGCCCGCACCTTCGGGCTCGACTCGATCTTCCCCACCGCGAAGATCTACTCGCCGCACGGCCAGCGCTACACCTCGGTCGACCGGGAGCTGTTCCTGTCGTACAAGGAGTCGACCACCGGGCAGATCCTGCACGAGGGGATCAACGAGGCCGGTTCGGTCGCCTCGTTCACCGCGGCCGGTTCGGCGTACGCCACCCACGACGAGCCGATGATCCCGATGTACATCTTCTACTCGATGTTCGGGTTCCAGCGGACCGCCGACGGGCTGTGGGCCGCGGCTGACCAGATGGCCCGGGGCTTCCTGCTCGGCGCCACCGCGGGGCGGACCACGCTCAACGGTGAGGGCCTGCAGCACGAGGACGGGCACTCGCTGCTGATCGCCGCCACCAACCCGGCGGTGGTCGCGTACGACCCGGCGTTCTCGTTCGAGATCGCGCACATCATGGAGAACGGCCTGCACCGGATGTACGGGGATGCGCAGGAGAACGTCTTCTACTACCTGACGGTCTACAACGAGCCGACCCTGCAGCCGGCCGAGCCGGCCGACGTGGACGTGGAGGGCCTGCTCAAGGGCATCTACCGCTACTCGCCGGCACCGCAGGTCGACGGCCCGAAGGCCAACGTCCTCGCCTCCGGCACCGGCATGCAGTGGGCGCTCAAGGCCCAGCAGTTGCTCGCCCAGGACTGGGGGGTGGCGGCCGACGTCTGGTCGGTGACCTCCTGGACCGAGCTGCGCCGCGACGCGGTGGCGGCCGAGGAGTTCAACCTGCTCAACCCGGGCGCCGAGGCGAAGGTGCCGTACATCCAGCAGAAGCTCGCCGACGCGGACGGGCCGAAGGTCGCGGTCAGCGACTGGATGCGGGCGGTGCCGGACCTGGTCGCCCGCTGGGTACCTGGTGACTACACGTCGCTCGGCACCGACGGCTTCGGCATGTCGGACACCCGGCACGCGCTGCGCCGGCACTTCCACGTCGACGCCGAGTCGATCGTGGTTGCCACGCTGCGGCAGTTGGCCCGCAGCGGCGCGGTGGCGGCCACCGTGCCGGCCGAGGCCGCGAAGAAGTACGCGATCGACGACGTCAACGCCGCCCCGGTCGGGGAGACCGGCGGCGACAGCTGACCCAGCACCACCCAGGAAGGGCCCGGCGCACCCGCGCCGGGCCCTTTTTGGTGCACCCGCACCCTCGCCCCGTGCTCCCCGATCGACCGGGCGGACGGCGGGTGAGATGGGGCGGCGGCGGTCCGGGGTCCCTGGCGGGGACCCGGGGCCACCGCCGGGGCGGGTGACGCCGGGGTTCGGCGGTCAGCCGACGGCGGCCAGGTCGGTCAGCCGGGCGAGCGAGTCCTCGAGGTCGGCGCCGACCCGACGCAGCCCGAGGCGCAGCAGGGCCGCCTTGACCGGACCGGCCGGCCAGCGGACCACGATGAGCCGCACGATGGTCCCGCCCTCCTCCTCCTCATCGGGAGTGAGCTGGACGTAGATCTCGGTGCGCGCCTCCGCACGGGCACCGGCGCCCTTGGCCCGTTCCCGCCAACCGATCAAGGTCGGCTCCTGGTAGGCGATCACCTCGGCCTCATGCGCCGAGCCGCGCCCCGCCTGGACCAACTGCCGCCGGCCGAAGCCCTCTCCCGAGAGCACTTCGGCCGCGCGGACCCCCGCCAGCCAGGCCGGCAACTGCTCGGCCCGCTGTACGACGTCCCAGACCACTTCAATCGGCGCCGCCACGTGCGCACTTCGTTCCACGAGGATCATTTCCGTCTTCCTCCAGTGAGGACATCCCACGATATCGGCACTCTATGCGCAAAATTGGACGTACTTGGACGGGTTTGGAAAAAGACACGCCGATCAACCATTGCGCATCTCGCCATCCCGGCCTATGGCGCATTCATTCGGAGCGCCCTAGAGTCCCGAGCACATTTCACGTTGACCGGGAGGGCGCATGTCGACCGCACCGATGCCCGAGTTCCCCGCCGGCTTCCGCTGGGGCGTCAGCACGTCCGCCCACCAGATCGAGGGGGCCACCACAGCCGACGGACGCGGGCCGTCCATCTGGGACACCTTCGCGCACTCCCCGGGCCGGATCAGCGACGGCAGCACCGGCGAGGTGGCCTGCGACCACTACCACCGGCACACCGAGGACGTCGCGCTGCTGGCCGGGTTGGGCGTCTCGGGATACCGGTTCTCCATCGCCTGGCCCCGGGTACAGCCCACCGGCTCTGGCGCGGCCAACACGGCCGGCCTGGACTTCTACGACCGGCTGGTGGACGACCTGCTGGCCGCCGGCATCGACCCGGTGGCCACCCTCTACCACTGGGACCTGCCCCAACCCCTCGAAGACGCCGGTGGCTGGCTGCACCGCGACACCGCCGCCCGGTTCGCCGAGTACGCCGAGAAGACCGCCGCCCGGCTCGGCGACCGGGTCCGGCTCTGGATCACCCTCAACGAGCCGTTCGTCCACATGAGCTTCGGCTACGGCCTGGGTGTGCACGCCCCCGGCCGGATGTTGCTCTTCGACGCCTTCCCGGTCGCCCACCACCAACTGCTCGGCCACGGGCTCGCGGTCGCCGCACTGCGGACCCGCACCGCCAGCCCGGTGGCGATCGCCAACAACTACTCCCCGGTGCGGGTGCTCGGTGACAGCGACGCCGACCGGGCCGCCGGGGAGGCGTACCAGGCGCTGCACAACCGGCTCTTCACCGACCCGCTGCTCGGCCGCGGCTACCCGGAGCTGCCCGGCTTCGACGCCAGCGTGATCCACCCCGGCGACCTGGACACGATCGCCGCGCCGATCGACGCGCTCGGGGTCAACTACTACAACCCGACCGGTGTACGGGCCGCCGAGGAGGGCTCGCCACTGCCGTTCGAGCTGGTCCCGCTGGAGGGCTACCCGCGCACCGCCTTCGACTGGCCGGTGGTCCCCGACGGGCTGCACGACCTGCTCGGCTGGCTGCGCGACACGTACGGCGACGCGCTGCCGCCCATCGAGATCACCGAGAGCGGCTGCGCGTACGACGACACCCCGGACCCGGACGGACGGGTGTCGGACCCGGACCGGATCGCGTACCTCGACGGGCACCTGCGGGCGGTGCGGGCCGCCATCGACGACGGGGTGGACGTACGCGGGTACTTCGTCTGGTCGCTGCTGGACAACTGGGAGTGGGCCGAGGGGTTCACCAAGCGCTTCGGTCTGGTGCACGTCGACTACGCCACTCAGACCCGCACGCCGAAGTCCTCGTACACCTGGCTGCGGGACGTGATCGCGGCCAGCCGGCCGGGGTCGGCCCGGTGACCACCCTCGACCCGACCCCGGCGTCGCTGCCGGCCGCGCTCGCCGAGCCGACCGTGCCGGTGCGGCGCGGCTGGATCGGGTTGATCTTCGCGGCCAACCTCGGGGTGTGGATGGCGTTCTTCACGCCGATCCAGGTGCTGTTGCCGCAGCAGGTCGAGCAGATCGCGCCGGGCGACAAGGAGACCATGCTGGCGGTGGTCACCGGCCTGGGCGCGCTGGCCGCGGTGCTGGCCAACCCCCTCGCGGGCGCGCTCTCCGACCGGACCTGCCTGCGGGTGGCCGGCCGGGAGTTCGGCCGCCGGCACGTCTGGACCGCCGGCGGCGCACTGGTCGGCGCGGCGGCCCTGATGCTGCTGGCCCAGCAGCGGACCATCCTGGGTGTCGCCCTCGCCTGGGTCGCCGCACAGGTCTGCTTCAACGCGATGCTGGCCAGCCTCACCGCGGCCATCCCGGACCGGGTGCCGGTGGTGCAGCGCGGCGGGGTCTCCGGCTGGGTGGGCATCCCGCAGGCGCTCGGGCTGGTGCTCGGCGCGGTGCTGGTCACCGCCGTCGTCACCGGCAACGCCGCCGGCTACCTGGCCATCGCGGTGGCCATCCTGCTGCTGTCGCTGCCGTTCGCGCTGTTCACCACCGACGACCCGCTGCCCCGCGCGCACCGGCCGGCGCTGCGGGTGCGGGCGCTGCTGACCTCGATGTGGATCAACCCGCGCCGGCACCCGGACTTCGCCTGGGCCTGGATCACCCGGTTCCTGGTCCAGCTCGGCAACGCGCTCGGCACCCTCTACCTGCTGTACTTCCTCACCGACGGGGTGCGCCACCCCGACCCCGAGGGTGGCCTGCTCGTGCTGATCCTGCTCTACACGCTCGGCATGATGCTGACCGCGGTGGTCGCCGGCCGGCTGTCGGACCGCTCCGGGCGGCGCAAGATCTACGTGATCGTGTCTGGGCTGATCATGGCGGTGGCGGCGCTGCTGCTCGCGGTCGCGCCGGTCTGGCCGATGGCGATCGTCGCGGCGCTGCTGCTCGGCGCCGGGTACGGCGTCTACCTCGCGGTGGACGCCGCGCTGATCACCCAGGTGCTGCCCCGGGCCACCGACCGGGCCAAGGACCTCGGCGTGATCAACATCGCCAACTCGGCGCCGCAGGTGCTCGGCCCGGCACTCTCCGCCCCGCTCGTGGTCCACCTGGGCGGCTATCCGACGCTCTACGCGGTCACCGCCGCGGTCACCCTGGTCGGCAGCGCCCTGGTCGTCAAGATCCGCTCAGTCCCGTGAGAGGGGGCCGTGGCGAAAAGCGGTCGCCGACCGCCGTAGGCTGGGGCACGTGACGGTACGTGTGCGCTTCGCCCCCTCCCCGACCGGTATGTTCCATGTCGGCGGCGCCCGCTCGGCGCTGCAGAACTGGATCTACGCCAAGCAGCAGGGCGGGGTGTTCGTGCTGCGCGTCGAGGACACCGACGCGGCCCGCAACAAGCCCGAATGGACCGAGGGCATCCTCTCCGCGCTGGACTGGATCGGCATCTCCCGCGGCAGCTACGAGGGGCCGTACTTCCAGTCGCAGAACGCTGGCGAGCACCGGGCCGCCGCCGCCCGGCTCTACGACTCGGGCCGCGCGTACTACTGCGACTGCACCCGCGAGGACGTGCAGGCCCGCACCGGCTCGCAGTACCAGGGCTACGACGGCTACCACCGCGACCTCGGCCTCGGCCCGGGTGAGGGGCGGGCGCTGCGCTTCCGTACGCCCGACGAGGGCGCGACCGTGGTGGTCGACCTGATCCGCGGCGAGCCCACCTTCGAGAACCGCCTGATCGAGGACTTCGTCATCGCCCGGGGCGACGGTTCACCGGTCTTCCTGCTGGCCAACGTCGTCGACGACATGACCATGGGGATCACCCACGTGATCCGGGCCGAGGAGCACCTGCCCAACGCTCCCAAGCAGCAGCTGCTCTGGGACGCCCTCGGGGTCAAGCCGCCGATCTGGGCACACGTGCCGGTGGTGGTCAACGAGAAGCGGCAGAAGCTCTCCAAGCGCCGCGACAAGGTCGCCCTGGAGGCGTACCGGGACGAGGGCTACCTCGCCGACGCGATGCGCAACTACCTGATGCTGCTCGGCTGGGCGCCCTCCGGGGACCGGGAGATCGTCCCCTGGTCGGTGATCGAGGACGAGTTCCGGCTGGAGGACGTCAACGCCTCCTCGGCGTTCTTCGACGAGAAGAAGCTGCGCGCGTTCAACGGCGACTACATCCGTGCGCTGCCGGTGGCCGAGTTCATCGACGCCTGCCAGCCGTGGCTGACCGGCACCGGGACCATCGCGCCGCCGCCGTGGCAGCCCGAGGAGTTCGACGCCGAGGCGTTCGCTGCCGTGGCGCCGCTGGCCCAGACCCGGATCACGGTGCTCAGCGAGATCGTGCCGAACGTCGACTTCCTGTTCCTGGCGTCACCGTTGATCGACGAGGCCGCCTGGGCCAAGACCATGAAGGACGGCTCGGCCGAACTGCTGGACGCCGCCATCGCGGCGTTCGACGCGCTGGAGTCCTGGGACGCCGAGTCGCTGAAGTCGACGCTGGAGGCGGTCGGCGCCGAGCGCGGCCTCAAGCTCGGCAAGACGCAGGCGCCGGTCCGGGTCGCGGTCACCGGTCGCACCGTGGGCCTGCCGCTGTTCGAGTCGCTGGAGGTGCTCGGTCGCGAGCGCGCCCTGACCCGGATGCGCGCCGCCCGGCTCCGCCTGGTCTGACCGTCGGCCGCCAGCCAGCCAGGCTGGTGCCCGGCCGGCCAGCCGCGCGTGGTGTTCGCCGTCGGTCAGCGGCGCCGGGCTCGGTACCGCCGCTGCAACCCGACGACGAACGCGCCCACCAGCAGAGCCGCCGCGACCGTCCACAGCCAGCCGCGCAACTGGCTGCTCTCCTGGGCGGTCGGCACCGGGGTGCCCGCCGGAGTCGCGCCGACGGTCGCGGTGGCGGCGGGCGTCCCCGAGGGCGCCACCTCTGCGGTCGGACCCGCCGCCGCGGCGGTCGGTGCGATGCCACCGGCGGGCGCGGACGGGTCGGCGGCCGTGCCGGTGGTGAGGGTGAACCGCACCTCGCCCTTCACCGGATGCCCGTCACCGGAGGCGACCTGGTAACCGACGATGTAGAGCCCTGCGGCACCGGGCCGGAACGGCACACGCACCCGGCTGCCGTCGAAGACCGGCGGGCCGCCAGCGACCACATTGTCCGGTCCGGTTACTGTGATCTTCGTCGTGGCCGGGGCCGGCTTGGCCAGGAAACGGAGCTCGATCCGGGTGGGCGCGGTGGCCACCCGGGCACCGTCGCGCGGGTCGCTGCCCGTCAGTGAGTTGTGCGCAGCCGCCGGCGTCGCCGGAACCAGCAACGACACACCGAACGCCACGCCGAGCACCACTGGCACGACCCGCGCCAAACGTGTAACCCTGCCCCCCATGAACCCCTCCGTAAGGGTACGATCCGCCCGCTGATCAAACAGCTCCTCATTAGTCGAGCAGAGATCGCAGATAGTTCCAATTACTGTTCCACAAGCTGTAAATCATCGACGTTCTGCGACTCTGTGAGAGTGGCTCCGACCGCCCGGTCGGTCCCGCCACCGACCAATCGATCCGGACGTCACGGCGAAGCCATCCATCGAACGGGGCGAGGAGGCGGGATGGTCCGACAGATGAGGCGCTGGGCCGCCGTGCTGACCGGCACGCTGACGGCGGCACTCCTGTCGCTCGGCACCGCCGGCCCGGCAACGGCGGCACCGAAGCCGGCACCGGCCGGGGTGGACATCACCGGCGTGGGGCTGTCCGAGCCGCTGCGGCTGCGCGCGGACACGCAGCCCACGCACGTGGTGGCGGTCATCGACCAGGTCAACTTCCTCGGACGCACCGGCCAGCCGACCGGGCCGAAGGCGGCCAACCTCGGTCCGAAGTACACCGTCGTGGTGCTCGTCGGGGAGACGCCGAAGCAGACCTACGACCTCTACCCCAAGGCCGTCGGCGGCCCGCGCATCCACCGGCCGGCGAAGCAGCCGGACGGGCGCAAGACCACCGCCGGTTGGTTCCTCGGCCGGCTCAGCATGTCCGAGACGCTGCGCACCGCCGGGGTGCCTCTGGAGCGGCAGTTCGACACGGTCAGCGGCGGCGTCGGTGGCGGCGAGCGGGTGCTCCCGGAGGACACTCTCGACCCGGCCAAGGACCTCGACGAGGCGCTCGGCGAGTTGCAGCGACTGCTGCTGCTCAACGTCGCGGTGATGTTGACCATCACGGTCGGCCTCGCCGGGATCGCGCTGCTGATCCGCCGCCGCACCCGCTGACCCACCGCCGGGCCCGCGCACTGCCGGTCGGACCTCCAGGATCAGCTTGCCCCGGCGTGGCCCGCCTCGACGAGGCGGCGCGCGTCCGCGGGCCCGCCCCAGCGGGACCGTGTCACGGCTGGCCGCCGCCGCACGGCCGGGTGGTCAGCACCAACGGCGCGGCGGGCGCTCCCGGCGGGTGGCCCGCTGCCGTGGCCGGACCGGGCCGTGCCGGTGCGCGCCCGCCCAGCCGGGCAGGTCGCTGAGGCAACCAGCGGCGATGTCGGGCTCCGGCTCGCCGAGGGCCGCCGGCTCGCCGGACCGCTGGCGCGGGAGCGAGATCTCCTCGTCGGGCCGAGCGGCGAGCGGCTCCGCCGGATGGGGCGGCACGCCGCCGACCGGCCGACGGTGCTTGGCAGCCGACTGCGGGTCGTGCCCCGGCCGGCAGGGCTCGCCCTGGGCGCAGCCGTGATCGGCCTCCCCGTGCGCCATCCCCGGTCTCCTCACGCTCGCACTCACCCCCGGGTGCTCCCCCGACGTGCCCTGACACCGTACTGGCCGGGACCGACGGGTCGTGCACGGCGTACCCCGGGGTCAGCGCTTCGGGCGGCGCGGGAACAGGGTCTCCCAGACCGGGAAGGCGACCAGCCAGATCACGATGGCGACGGTGAGCCTCTGAATCCAGCCCACCAGTTCGCGGGTCCTTTCCGCGTCGTTCACCCAGAGGATCGCGGCGCCGAGCAGACCGCAGGCGATGGCCCAGCCGAGCAGTGCCTTGGCCCACTCACGCCACTCGTAACGGGTCCGCGCCCAGCCGTGGCGGGGCGGCCGGACCGGTGGCGGACCGCCGGCGAACCGGTGGGCGAAGCGTTGGTCCGCCCAACGCACCATCGAGTGGCCGAAGGCCACCGAGAAGCCCAGGTAGGCGGCGGCAAGACCATGACTGAAGCCGGCGGTCGCGCCGCGGCGCAGGTCGATCACCGTCGCGGCGAGCAACGCCAGGTCCACCAGGGGTACGCAGACCAGCAGCGCCGCGCCCAGCCGTGGCCTGCGCAGCGGGTAGCGGGCCACAGCCCGGCGGCGAGCACCACCCAGAACCCGATCTCACATCCGATGATCACCGCGACCAACACGTCGACCTCCCCGTTCCGTCACCCAGCGTCGCCGCTCGGCGGGGTCCGAGCCTCGACGTGGAAGAGGAGATCCGGGTCCGTCCTTCGGTGGACCCGCCGCCGTTGACGGTCGGTGCGGGCGGCACCGCCGGAGCGGGTCAACGGGTCCGGTGGGCCTCCAGGTCGGCGCGGGTGAACAGTGCCCGCAGCGCCACGCCGTGCTCGGCCAGCAGGGCAGCGCCACCCTCCGCGCGGTCGATCACGCAGAGCGCGTGATCGACCCGGGCGCCCAGCTCGCGCAGCTGCCCGGTGGAGCTGACCACCTGCCCACCGGAGGTGACCACGTCCTCGACCACCAGCACCCGTCGGCCGGCCAGCTCCGCCCCCTCGGCCAGCCGGGCCGTGCCGTACGGCTTGGCGGTCTTCCGGACGAAGGCGCAGGGCAGCCCGGTGTGCCGGCCGAGCGCGGTCACCACCGGGATCCCGCCCAGCTCCAGTCCAGCCAGCACCTCGGTGCCGGTCGGGACCAGGGGCGCGAGGTGGGCGGCCACCCGGTCCAGCAGGCGGGGATCCGCCTCGAACCGGTACTTGTCGAAGTACTCGTCGGCGGTCCGCCCGGAGCGGAGCACGAACTGTCCGGTCAGCCGGCAGGTGCTGTCGATCTCTCGGGCGAGTGCGGCTGTGGTCTCTGCGGGAGTCATGATGATCATTCTGGCCGGATCGGCGCGTGGTGGGCGTACCCCTTTCGGCGCATGCCGGGGCCGGCCAGGTCGTCCCGGGGGCGGAGTCCGACGGTCGGCGGCTGTGGTGGGATCGGGGGCATGCGACCGCCACCGTGGCTCGGCTCCGGCACCCGCGGCCGGGACCTCACCCTGGCCGGCGCGTCGCTGGCCGGCGGCCTGGTGCTGTGGGCCCTCGGTTGGCAACCGCAGATCCGCCCGCACCCGGAGGTGCCGCCCGCGCTGTACCTGCCGCCGCTGCTGGCGATGTGCGTGGCCGTGGGCCTGCGCCGCGTCGCCCCGCGCACCAGCCTGGCCGTCGGCACCGGGGCGCTGGTCGTGGACACCGCGCTCGGCGGCTCGCTGGGGACGATCCTGATCTACACCCAGGTGCTCTACGACGCCTGCGTGTACGGCCCGCCACGGCTGTGGCGGTGGCTGCTGCGGGTGACCATCGGGCTGAGTCTGGTCGGCGCGGTGGTCGGCGTGCTCATCTTCGACCAGTGGCGTGGGGTCGCCGTCGGGGTGCCGGTGGTGCTCGCCGGCCTGCTGCCGGTGCTGACCGGGGTCAGCGTGCGGCAGTACCGCGACCAGGCCGCCGCCGAGCGGGCCCGGGCCGAGCAGACCGCCCGCCTGGTCGAGCTGGACCGCTGGCAGGCGGTCAGCGCCGAGCGGGCCCGGATGGCCCGGGAGCTGCACGACCTGGTCGCCAACCACCTCAGCGCGGTTGCCATCCACGCCACCGCCGTGCTGTCGGTGAAGGGGTTGGACCGCGGCCAGGTCGAGTCGGCGTTGCGGGTGATCCGGGAGAGCAGCGTGCAGGGCCTGGCGGAGATGCGGCAGATGATCGAGCTGCTGCGGGAGCCGGGCTCCGGCGGCGGCCGGGCGCCGGGGGCCGGGGGCGGCGCGCTGCCGGAGGCGGTCACCGCGCGGCTCGCAGAGGCGGACCGGCTGGTCGAGCGGATCCGGGCCGCCGGCCTCGCGGTGCGGGTCCGCACCGACGGCACGCCGGGCCCGCTGCCGGTAGGGGTGGATCTCGCGGCGTACCGGATCGTGCAGGAGTCGCTGACCAACGCGCTCAAGCACGGCGCGGGCGAGGCGGAGCTGACCATCGCGTACCGGCCGGCGGAGGTGGTGCTGACGGTGGAGAACCCGGTCCGCCGGGGCGGGGCCGGGCTGCCCGGCGCCGGTGCCGGGCTGATCGGCATGCGGGAGCGCGCCACGCTGCTGGCGGGCCGGTTCAGCGCCGGACCGCACGACGGCCGCTGGCAGGTCCGGGCGGCGCTGCCCACTCGGGAGGACGGATGACCGCGTCGGCCCGGGAACCGGCTGGCGTCGGCGCTGCGGAGCCATCGGTACGGGTGGCGCTGGCCGACGACCAGCCGGCGGTACGGGCCGGGCTGAGGCTGATCCTGGCCGGCGCGCCGGGCGTCGAGGTGGTCGGCGAGGCGGGCGACGGCGACGAGGCGGTCCGGCTGTGCCGGGAGCTGCGCCCCGACGTGGCGGTGCTCGACATCCAGATGCCGCTCCGGGACGGGATCGCCGCCACCCGGGCGATCGTGGCCGAGGAGCTCGCCGACGTGCTGGTGCTCACCACCTTCGACCTGGACGAGTACGTCTTCGGCGCGCTGCGCGCTGGCGCGGCCGGTTTCCTGCTCAAGGACACCGACGCCCCGGGGCTCGTCGCGGCGGTGCGGACGGTGGCGCGCGGTGACGGGTTCATCGCCCCGGCGGTGACCCGCCGGTTGATCGCGGCCTTCGCGGCCACCGCGCCGGGCGCGTCGGCGGCCACCCGGGCGGCGCTGGAAACGCTCACCCCGCGCGAACGCGACGTGCTGGCCTGCCTCGGCCTGGGCCTGTCCAACCAGCAGATCGCCGACCGGCTCGTGATGGCGGAGAGCACCACCAAGACACACGTGAGCCGGATCCTGGCGAAGCTGGACCTGCGCAGCCGGGTGCAGGCCGCGATCCTGGCCCAGGAGCTGGGCCTGCCCGCCCCTGCCCCGCCGTCCTGAGCCCGGACCAGCCAGCCCGGCGTGAAGATCCAGGTCAGGACGTGCCAGGCTGGTGGTGTGGGGAGTACGCCGGGCGGTGGGGAGCTGACGGCCACGCTGCGCCGGATCGAGCGGGCAGCGGGGTCGCTGGCCACTGCCAGCGTCGCCCGCATGGACGAGACGCTGCCCTGGTTCCGCGCCCTGCCGGCCGACCAGCGCTCCTGGGTGATGTTGGTGGCCCAGGCCGGCGCTCAGTCGCTGGTGCAGTGGCTGCGCGAGGGCGGCGGCACGGCGGACAGCACCCAGGAGGTCTCCGACGAGGTCTTCGCCGCCGCCCCGCAGGCGCTGGCCCGGTCGATCACCCTTCAGCAGACCGTGGCGCTGATCAAGGTGACCATCGACGTGGTCGAGGAGCAGGTGTCACACCTGGCCGCCGAGGGCGAGGAGCACCAATTGCGCGAGGCGGTGCTGCGCTTCTCCCGGGAGATCGCGTTCGCCGCGGCCCGGGTGTACGCGCGGGCGGCCGAGTCACGCGGCGCGTGGGACGCCCGGTTGCAGGCGCTGCTGGTCGACGCGCTGCTGCGCGGTGACTCGCCGGACGTGCTGGCCAGCCGGGCCGCCGCACTGGGTTGGGCGGACGCGCCGCCGGTCGCGGTGGCGGTGGGCCGCTCCCCCGGTGGCGATGTCTCCGCCGTGCTGCACGTGGTCTACCGGCTGGCCCGCAGGATCGGCGTGGAGGTGATCGGCGGGGTGCACGGCGACCGGCTGGTGATCGTGCTGGGCGGCGCGGCGGACCCGCTGGCCGCCACCGGCAAGCTGCTGAGCGCGTTCGGCGACGGCCCCGTGGTGGTCGGTCCGGCCGTACCCAGTTTGGACGAGGCCACGGAGTCGGCGCGGGCCGCGCTGTCCGGCTTCCGGGCGGCGCCGGCGTGGCCGACCGCTCCGCGGCCGGTGCTGGCCGCGGAGCTGTTGCCGGAGCGGGCGCTCGCCGGCGACGCTGAGGCCCGCCGCCGGTTGCGGCACGACGTGTACGCGACGCTGGTGCGCGCCGGTGGCGAGCTGCTGGAGACCCTGGACGCGTTCCTGGCTGCCGGTGGCACGTTGGAGAGCGCCGCCCGTGCGTTGTTCGTGCATCCGAACACGGTGCGGTACCGGCTGCGCCGGATCGCCGACGTGACCAGCTTCTCGCCGCTGGCTCCCCGGGACGCGTTCACCCTCCAGGTGGCGCTGACCGTCGGCCGGCTGGATCCGGTGGTCTCGGTAACCTCGCCCGTCCCGACCCAGACATTGACCCCGGCCGTCCGGAAATCCGCCCAAACCGGCGACGACCACCGCCGATCTTTGTAGGAACCCTCCAAAGGTCCTAGTGCGGTTTGGTCGGGGCCGGCACAGCGTTACCCACGCGTATCCGGGAGAGTCATAGGCGTGCTCGCCGTACTTAGTCCCGGCCAGGGTTCTCAGAAACCCGGCTTCCTGACCCCCTGGCTCGACCTGACCGGCACCGAGGCGCGCCTGCGCTGGTGGTCAGCGTTGGCCGGGGTCGACCTGCTGCACCTCGGCACCGCTGCCGACGCCGACGAGATCAAGGACACCGCCCGCACCCAGCCACTGCTGGTCGCCGCGGCCCTCCTCGCCGCCGAGCACCTCCCGCTGTACGACGTGACGCTCACCGCCGGGCACAGCGTCGGCGAGCTGGGCGCCGCCGCGCTGGCCGGGGTGCTGCCGGCCGAGGCCGCGATCACCCTCGCCGGCGTGCGCGGCCGGGAGATGGCTGCCGCGTGCGCGCTCGAACCGACCGGGATGGCGGCCGTCCTCGGCGGCGACCCGGACGAGGTGCTCGCCGCGATCGCCGCAAACGGGCTGCACCCGGCCAACCGCAACGGCGCCGGGCAGATCGTCGCCGCCGGTGCGCTGGACGGGCTGGACAAGCTCGCCGCCGATCCGCCGGCGAAGACCCGGATCATCCGGCTCCAGGTGGCCGGCGCGTTCCACACCCCGTACATGGCCCCGGCCGAGACCGCGCTGGCCGCCGTCGCCGCCGGGATCACCCCGGCCGACCCGGCCCGGATCCTGCTGTCGAACCTTGACGGCGCTGCCGTCAACCACGGCCGGGACATGGTGCAGCGCCTGGTCCGCCAGGTCACCGCCCCGGTGCGCTGGGATCTGTGCATGCGCACGCTGGCCGACCTCGGGGTGACCGGCGTGATCGAGCTGCCCCCGGCCGGCACGCTCGCCGGGCTGGTCAAGCGAGAGCTGAAGGGCGACCGCGCCCCGGAGATCGTCACCCTGAACACCCCGGACGACCTGCCGGCCGCGCGCGACCTGATCGCCCGGCACGGCATGGCGCCCAGCCACGAGCCCACCATGCAGTTCCGCGTGGTGGTGGCACCGTCCGCCGGCACCTTCGCCCCGGCCGATGACCTGACCGAGGGCGAGACGATCCGCGTCGGCCAGGTCATCGGGCACGTCGGCACCCGCCAGGGGCCGGTCGAGGTGGCCGCGCACCAGGGCGGCGTCCTCACCGAATGGCTCGCCCACCACGACGACCCGGTCGCGCCGGGCCAACCGCTCGCCCGCATCGGAGGACACTCATGACTGGCAGTCGCATCGTCTCGATGGGGCACTACCAGCCCTCCCGGGTGGTGACCAACGACGAGATCGCCCAACTCGTGGACACCAACGACGAGTGGATCCGGGACCGGGTCGGCATCGTCACCCGGCGGATCGCCGACAGTGAGACGGTGGCCGACATGGCCACCGCCGCCGCCGGCAAGGCGCTGGCCAACTCCGGCCTGACCGCCGCCGACATCGACCTCGTCGTGGTCGCCACCTGCTCCTCGGTCGACCGCAGCCCCAACGTGGCCTGCCGGGTCGCCGCCAAGCTGGGCATCACCGCGCCGGGCGCGTACGACGTCAACACCGCCTGCTCGGGCTTCGGCTACGCGCTGGGCACCGTCGACCACGCCATCCGGGCCGGGGCATCGCGCAACGCGATCGTCATCGGCGCCGAGAAGCTCTCCGACTTCACCGACTGGACCGACCGCTCCACCTGCATCATCTTCGCTGACGGCGCCGGCGCGGCGGTGGTCACCGCGACCGCCGACGACGAGCCGGCCGGGATCGGTCCGGTGATCTGGGGTTCGGTGCCGGAGAAGAGCGACGCGGTCCGCATCGAGGGCTGGCGGCCGTACATCCAGCAGGAGGGGCAGGCCGTGTTCCGCTGGGCCACCACCGCGCTGGCGCCGCTGGCCCTGCAGGCGTGCGAGCGGGCCGGGGTCGACCCGTCGGAGCTGGCCGCGTTCGTGCCGCACCAGGCCAACGGCCGGATCATCGACGGCATCGCCAAGCGGCTCAACATTCCCAACGCGATCATCGCGAAGGACATCGTCGAGTCCGGCAACACCTCGGCGGCGAGCGTGCCGCTGGCCCTGTCCAAGCTGGTCGAGCGGCGGGAGGTGCCCTCGGGCGCACCGGTGCTGCTGTTCGGCTTCGGCGGTGGCCTGACCTACGCCGGTCAGGTCGTCCGCTGCCCCTGAAGACCCCCTCCGGCGCGTACGCGCCGAGGAGTGGCGGCTGGCGACGCCGGCCGCTGGAGAACCCCCGATGAAAGGAACCAACCGCAATGACCCGTGACGAGATCACCACCGGCCTCGCCGAGATCCTCGAAGAGGTTGCCGGGGTGAACCCGGACGACGTGGCCGAGGGGAAGTCCTTCACCGACGACCTCGATGTCGACTCGCTCTCCATGGTGGAGGTCGTGGTGGCGGCCGAGGAGAAGTTCGGCGTCAAGATCCCGGACAACGAGGTGCAGAACCTCAAGACCGTCGGAGACGCGGTCAGCTACATCGAGGCGCAGTCCTGATCATGAGTCGTCCTGACGTCGTCGTCACCGGGCTCGGCGCGACGACCCCGCTCGGCGGGGACGTCGCGTCGACCTGGGACGCAATGCTCGCCGGCCGCTCCGGGGTGAGTGCCCTCACCCAGGAGTGGGCCGCGCAACTGCCGGTCCGGATCGCCGCCCAGCTGGCCGTGGATCCGTCCGAGGTGCTGGACCGGGTCCGGCTGCGCCGGCTGGACCGCTCGGAGGCGATCGCCATCATCGCCGCGCAGCAGGCCTGGGCGGACGCCGGCCTGGCCGACTCCGGCCTCGACTGGGAGCGGCTGGCCGTCAGCGTCGGTTCCGGCATCGGCGGCGCCACCACCCTGCTCGCCCAGGACGACATCCTGGAGGCATCCGGGCCGCGGCGGGTCTCCCCGCACACCATCCCGATGCTGATGCCGAACGGTCCGGCCGCCTGGGTCGGGCTGGAACTGGGCGCCAAGGCCGGCGTGCACTCGGTGGCCAGCGCCTGCGCCACCGGCGCCGAGGCCATCGCGCTCGGCCTGGACATCATCCGCGCCGGCCGGGCCGACGTGGTGGTGGCCGGCGGCACCGAGGCGGTCATCCACCCGCTGCCGATCGCCGGGTTCAGCTCGATGCGGGCCATGTCGACCCGCAACGACGACCCGGAGCGGGCCTCCCGCCCGTGGGACAAGGGCCGCGATGGCTTCGTCCTCGGCGAGGGCGCCGGCATCGTGGTGCTGGAGCGGGCCGAGCACGCCGCCGCCCGGGGCGCCCGGGTGTACGCGCGCCTCGCCGGCGCGGGGATCACCTCCGACGCGTACGACATCGTGCAGCCGCACGCCGAGGGCGAGGGCGCCGTCCGGGCCATCGCGAAGGCGATCGCGGACGCGGACGTGGCCAAGCGGGACATCGTGCACGTCAACGCGCACGCCACCTCGACCCCGGTCGGCGACATGCTGGAGATCGGCGCGCTGCACAAGGCGCTCGGCGATCACCCGGTGCTTGCCGCGACCAAGTCGATGACCGGTCACCTGCTCGGTGCGGCCGGCGCGTTGGAGTCGATCGCCACGATCCTCGCCATCCGCGACGGTGTCGTTCCTCCGACGATCAACCTCGACGACCCGGAGGACGGCCTCACCCTGGAGGTGGCCGCCCAGAAGGCGCGCCACATGGAGATCCCCGCCGCGTTGAACAACGCGTTCGGCTTCGGCGGCCACAACGTGGCTCTCGTCTTCACGCGGGCCTGAAACCCACAGCCTTGGAGGCTGACGTGACCACCACCGCCGTCGGTGCGGACACATCCATCGTGGACTACCGGGATCCCGAGGTCCGGCTCCGGGCCCTGTTCGACGCCGGCTCGCTGCGCCTGCTGGCATCCCGGGACAGTTCCGGGGTGCTCTGGGCGCGCGGCGAGATCGAGGGCACGCCGGCCATCGCGTACGCCACCGACGCCACCCGGATGGGCGGCGCGATGGGCACCGACGGGTGCCGGCACGTCGTCGACGCGATCGACACCGCCGTCCGGGAGCGGGTGCCGGTGCTGGGCCTCTGGCACTCCGGTGGTGCGCGGCTGGCCGAGGGCGTGGTCGCGCTCGACGCGGTGGGGCAGGTCTTCGCGGCAATGGTCCGCGCGTCGGGCCGGGTGCCGCAGATCTCCGTGGTGCTCGGGCCGGCGGCGGGTGGTGCGGCGTACGGGCCGGCGCTGACCGACATCGTGGTGATGAGCGGCGCCGGGCGGATCTTCGTGACCGGGCCCGAGGTGGTCCGTAGCGTCACCGGAGAGCAGGTCGACATGGAGCGCCTGGGTGGCCCCGAGCCGCACGGCCGGCGCTCCGGGGTGGTGCACGTGACCTGCGTCGACGACGAGGCGGCGATGACCGAGTCGCGCAAGCTCGCCGCGCTGCTCGGCCACCAGGGCCGGCTCTCCCCCGACGACGTGCCGGCCACCGACGCCGACGGGCACGACCTGGCGGCCAAGATGCCGGCCGAGACCAACCGGGCGTACGACGTCAAGCCGGTGGTCAAGGCGCTGCTCGACGCCCCTGGTGTGGAGTTGCACGCCAAGTGGGCGCCGAACGTGGTGACGACGCTGGGCCGGTTCGGCGGCCGGACGGTCGGTGTGATCGCCAACAACCCGCTGCGCCTGGGTGGTTGCCTGGACGCGTCCAGCGCGGAGAAGGCGGCCCGGTTCGTGCGGATGTGCGATGCGCTGGGCGTGCCGCTGATCGTGCTGGTCGACGTGCCCGGCTACCTTCCCGGCCTCGGTCAGGAGTGGGACGGCGTGGTGCGGCGCGGTGCGAAGCTGCTGCACGCGTTCGCCGAGGCGGTGGTGCCGCGGGTGACCCTGGTGACCCGCAAGGCGTACGGCGGCGCGTACATCGCGATGAACTCCCGCTCGCTGGGTGCCACCGCGGTCTTCGCCTGGCCGAACGCGGAGGTCGCGGTGATGGGTGCCAGCGCGGCGGTCAACATCCTGTACCGCAAGAAGCTGGCGGCCGCTCCGGCGGAGGAGCGGGAGACGCTGCGCGCGCAGCTGATCGAGGAGCAGACCCGCACGGCGGGCGGGGTCAACCGGGCGCTGGAGATCGGCGTGGTGGACGACGTGATCAAGCCGGCGGAGACCCGCCGGCGGATCGCCGAGGCGCTGGCCGCCGCTCCGGCCGCCCGCGGTGCGCACGGCAACATCCCGCTGTAGCGGTGTGCGAAAGGGCCCCTTCTTGTGAAGGGGTCCTTTCTGACGTTCAGGCCCGGTTGCGGGGGTGCTGTTTGGCGGTGCGCTCGTTGCCCCGGCGGTAGTTGCCGGTCCAGCGGGCCATCACCAGCTGCGGGTCGTCGTCCACCTCGGCGAGGAACTCCGCCGCCCGGCCGCCGCGCAGCGTGGTGGCCACCCGCCCGTGGTGCGTGATCACCACCGTGCCGTCGGCCCGTTCCACCCATTCGAAGTCCCGCGCCTGACTCATGGCCGCGACCGTGCCAGACCCGGGGTGGTCGGCGCGACCGGTTTCCCGACTCCCGCCCACCGCAGGGACCCGGCGGACTGGTTGCCGACGGCTACCATGCGGGCGTGCCCGACGAGAGCGCGGACGGCGTCGATCTGGATTCCGGTCGGCGGTTCGTGGTCTGCGGGGACAACGCACTGGCCCGCCGGCTGGTCAACGAACTGGTCGACCGGTACGGCGTGGCGGTGACCGTGGTGTTGCCGTCGCTGACCGACAACCACGCCCCGGACATCGCCGAGTTCGCCGCCGAGGCCGCCGCAGACCTCCGCCCCGAGGTGGTGGTGGCCCGCCGGCTGACCAGCGAGGTGCTGCAGCGGGTGGGCGTGTGCGGGGCCGCCGCGGTCGCGCTGGTGAGCGCGGACGACGTGGCCAACGTGGATGCCGCGCTGATCGTCCGGGAGTTCGATCCGGATGTGCGGATCGTCGTGCGGCTGTTCAACCCGGTGCTCGGCGAGGGCGTGGCGACCATGCTCGGTGACTGCGCGGTGCTGTCCGGGTCGGAGATCGCCGCTCCGGCGTTCGTGGCCGCGACGCTCGGCGATGACACGCCGACCTACCTGCGGTTGCCCGACGACGAGCTGCTGCGAACAGCCAGCCGCGCCGCGCTCGACCCTGCCACGGCGGACGTGGTCTGTGCGCTGGCCGACACCAGCGGCCCCGAGCCGGTCACCCTCCCCGCGGACGAGGACGCAGCCGACCTGGTGCTGGTGCGGGCGTACGGCCGCCGGCGGTCGGCGCCGGCCCCACCGCGCCGCCGGCTGCTGCGGACCGCCCGGTTGGTACTCGGCCGGCGCCTGCGCCTGGCGCTGGGCGCGACAGCCGCGGTGCTCGCCGTTGGCAGCGTGCTGCTTGGGCAGGCCCGGGACCTGGACCCGGTGCAGGCCGGCTACCTGACGCTGCTGACCGCCCTGGGCAGCGCGGACGCGGACCCGGCCGGATCACCGGTGGAGAAGATCACCGCCCTGCTGCTGGTGGTCACCGGCGTGGCGCTGGTCCCCACGGTGACCGCGCTGGTGGTCGATTCGGTGGTGCGGGCCCGGCTGGCGGTTGCGGCCGGTCGGCTCACCGACCCGCTCGACGACCACGTGATCGTGGTCGGGCTGGGCAACGTCGGCACCCGGGTGGTGCAGGAGTTGCACTCGTTCGGCCTGACCGTGGTGGCGGTGGACCGGGCGACGACGGCCCGTGGCGTGGCGGTGGCCCGGGAGCTGGGAATTCCGGTCCTGATCGGCGACGCGTCCAGCCCGGAGACGTTGCGGGCGGCGTCCGTGTCGACCTGCCGGGCGCTGGTGGTGCTCTGCGCCGACGACGTGACCAACCTGGAGACCGCGCTCCTCGGGCGCTCGCTGCACCGCGCGGCGGCGGGCGAGACGGCGGCTCCACTGCGGGTGGTGCTGCGGCTGTTCGACGAGGGGTTCGCGCAGCGGGTGCAGCGCGCCTTCGGGATCAACCACTCACGGAGTGTCTCCTACCTGGCCGCACCAGCGTTCGCGGCGGCCATGATGGGCCGTGAGGTGATCGACACGATCTCGGTGGGGCGGCGCGTCCTGCTGGTCGCCGAACTGCCGGTCGGGGCCGGCTCGGATGTGGAGGGCACGTTCTGCCCGCAGATCAGCCGTCCGCGCGAGGCCCGGGTGATCGCCATGCGAACTGGCCGGGTGGGGCAGACCATCTGGACCCTGCCGCAGCGGCGGCCACTGGTGCGCACCGACCGGCTGCTGGTCGTTGCCACCCGGGCCGGGTTGGCGGCCCTGCTGGCACGGACGGTGCCGAGCGACGATCCGCCGCCGATGTCGCCGGGCACGGTCGGTGGGACGCCGTTGCGGTTGCTCACCCCACCGGCGCCACGCCGGACGGGCACGGACACCGCGCCGCCACGCCCGCCCACCGGTGATGCCGCCATCGACCGGCCGGTGGCCGGGGACGGCCGCTGACCCGGAGGGGCGGTGCCGCCCAGGTGCTGCCGGCGGCCGGCGCAACCGGCGCGATCGGTCAGGCCGCGCAGGTGGTGGCGGGCAGCCCGGGTACGGCCACCGGGGACCGGCCGCCGGGGCGGGCCTTGCCGGCCAGCACGGCGGCCAGCGCGGTCATCGACGCCCGGCTGGAGGAGTACGTGGCCAGCAGCGTCGGCGACGCCGCCGTGGCCAGGACGTACGGGGTGTCCATGGCCACGGTGACCGCGGCGTCGGCGCGCAGGTCGCCGGTGCCGTCGCCGTAGCCGACCAGGTGCACCACCGTGCCGCCGCTGGGCTTGACCGGCACCCCGGCGGCGGTCAGCGCGGCGGTGAGCGCGGCCCGGGTGCCGTCCCGGCCGCCGGACGAGGTGACGGTGACCGGTCCGCGCACCGCGCCACCGCAGGCGCCCTTCAGCACGGTGACGGCGCCAGCGGCCAGCGCGTCCGCCGCCGCGCGGTGCGCCGGGGCGTTGAGCGTGGACATCTGCGCGGGCGGGAGCGCCGCCAGCCGGAACTTCATGGTCAGCACCCGGGTGACCGCCTCGACCAGCCGGGGCCGGGCCAGCGACCCGCCGCGCAGCGCGGCGAGCAGCCCGTCGTACGCCTGACCGACGTTCGGGGTCATCAGGATCAGGTCGTTGCCGGCGTTCAGCGCCCGGACGGCGGCCTCGCCGGGCGCCCAGCGCTTCGCCGGCGGCATGTTCATGCCGTCGGTGATCACCACGCCCTTGAAGCCGAGCTGACCACGCAGCACGTCGGTGAGCAGCTTGTGCGAGAAGGTCGCCGGGGTGCCCGGGTCGATGGCCCGCGCGTCCAGGTGGCCGGACATCACCGCCATCGCCCCGGCGTCGATCCCGGCGGTGAACGGCGGCCACGCGCCGCTCTGCAGCGCAGCCGCGGACTGGCTGAGCACGGGCAGGTCCTGGTGCGAGTCGTCGGCGCTGTGGCCGTGTCCCGGGAAGTGCTTCAAGGTGGCCGCGACCCCGGCCGCCTGCAGGCCACGGACCGCGCCCCCGACCTGCGCGGCGGCCTGCTTCGGGTCCGCGCCGTACGACCGGGAGCCGATCACCGCGCTGCGGGTGGCCAGCACGTCGGCCACCGGAGCGAAGTCGACGTTGATCCCCATGGCGGCCAGCTCGGTGCCGGCGGCCCGCCACGCGGCCTCAGTGAGCGCCGGGTTGCCGGCCGCCCCGGCCGCGAGGGCGCTGGGCAGCACGGTGACCCCGTCGGTGACCCGGGTGACAACGCCGTACTCCTGGTCGGTGCCGATCAGGAAGGGTGCCGGGCCGGCGGCGAGCCGGCCGGCGGCGGCGCGCAGCCCACCGGTCAGCTCGTGCACCTGCTTCGGGTTGTCGACGTTGCTGGTCTCCTGGTTGCCCTTGGTCGGGTCGTCGGCGCTGAACCCGACCAGGATCAGCCCGCCCAGCCGGTACTTGGCGATCATCTCGGCTGGGGTGTCGACCCCGGCCAGCGCCCGGTTGCCGGCCGCAGAGCCGGGTGAGACCTTCGTCGCCGAGTCGCCGTAGGCGTACGGCATCAGCACCTGGCCGACCAGATCCTCGTCGGGCAGCGTGGCGACCAGCGCGGCGGCCCGTACGGCCGGGTCGGCCGGGTCACCGGTCGGTGTCGCGCCGGGAGCGCTTGGGCCGGCGGACGTACCGCCCGGGCCGGGCGTCGGGGCGGGGCGGTCCGGCGAACCCGAGCAGCCGGAGACGAGAAGGGCGGTCAGGGCGGCGACGGCGACGCTTGCGCGGCGCGGGCGAATCGACACGTCGCCCATCCCACCAGTTCACCCTTATCGGGGCAACTTGACCTTACTGGCCAGCCGCCCCGCGTCACCGCCCCGACGACGTGCGGGCAGGTGGCCGGGTGCCGGGTCAGCCGACCCGGGTGAGCAAGGTCACCGGGGCGCCGTCGCCGGCGTACCGGTAGGGCTCCAGGTCGGCGTCCCACGCGGTGCCGAGCGCCTTGTCGAGGGCGTGCGCCAGCGCCTCCGGGGCGCGGGCGCCGGTCATCAGTGCCCGCAGCCGGTCCTCGCCGAGTTGGATGTCGCCGGCCGCACCGACGGTGGCCCGGAACAGGCCGCGTGCCGGCACGTACATGAAGCGCTCGCCGTCGGCGCCGGGACTCGGCTCCTCGGTCACCTCGAAACGGATCATGGGCCACTGCCGAAGGGCAGCAGCCAGCTCGGCGCCCGTCCCCGGACGACCGGTCCACCCGCATTCGGCCCGGCGTACGCCGGGGTCGACGGGCTGAGCCGTCCACTGCAGGTTGACCGGCGCGGCTAGGACGCGCGCGATCGCCCACTCGACGTGCGAGCACACGGCGAGCGGGGTCGAGTGGACGTATACGACGCCACGCGTTGGCACGGTGACCTCCCGGAGAGCGAGGTGCGTCTTCCCCTACGACCTCGTCCACCCAGGTGGTTGCTGCAACACATGATGACTCGTGTGACGGATGTTGCGCCAGGGAATCGGAAAAATCGCCGGTCGGAATAGCCGGACGGGTGGTCTCCGTTACCCCTCAGGACACCGCGACGACCAGCATGATGTCGTGGTCATGTACAGTTCCATCGGCGGCTTCTGCCGCGTTTCACCTTCGCGGGCCGACCCAGTGTCGCCCCGCACACAGCCCCCGGACGTCCAGTCCTCCCGTACGTCTTGCAAGGAGTACCTCCGTGGCGAGCAACACCTCTAAGACCGCGCGCGCGTCCGTCCGGGCCGGCCAGGCTGGCCAGGGTGGCGCCCTCAGCGTGCTGGGCGAGTTCAAGTACCTCATCCCGCTCAACGGCGGCAAGCACGCCTACGTGCGGAACCTGACCAACGGCAAGACCGCGCACCTGCGCACCGACTCCGACGCTTTCGTCGAGGAGATCCGTGTGCTGGCCGCCGCCGGCCACGCCGCCAAGATCCGGGCGGAGATCAACAACCTGGCCGAGACCCACCCGGGTGACGGCTGGGAGGCGACCGAGAAGCGCCTGGTCGCGGCCGGCGTCTTCGAGGGCTGAGCCCTCCCCCACCGCATCATCGGAAACCGCCCGCCGGGAGTTCCCGGCGGGCGGTTTCGCGTCCGGCCCCGCCGGAGTGACCGGGGTTCAGGCCGGGTCCAGCAGGGCGACCTCACCGGTGGCCAGGTCGTAGAGCCCGCCGACCACGGCGACCTGGCCGGCGGCGACCGGCCCCACCAGCAGGTCGTCGGCGCGCAGGGTCTGTACCGTGCGCCGGACGTGCCGGCGGATCGCCAGCGGATGCACCGCCGGATCGTTCAGCCCCGCCTCGGTCACCGCCGGGGCGATCTCGTCCACCAGGTGCGCGAGTGAGCCACCGGGACGCACCCCGCTGCGCAGCGCGTCCACCGCGGCCTCCACCGCGCCGCACCGTTCGTGGCCGAGCACCATCACCAGCGGTACGCCGAGCTGGCCGACCACGTACTCGATCGAGCCGCACACCGCGCGGTCGAGCACGTGCCCGCCGGTGCGGATCACGCAGATCGCACCGAAGGTCTGGTCGAAGATCGCCTCCAGTGGCACCCGCGAGTCGATGCAGCCGAGCACCACGGCGTACGGCTGCTGGTCGCCGGATGCGGCGGCCGCGGCGGCTGTCACGTCGTGACCGTGCACCGGCTGGCCGCTGACGAACCGCCGATTACCGGCGAGCAGCTCGGCCAGCGCGGCGCGGGGCGTACCCCCGGCCTGTCGCCCCTGTGCGGAAGGTCCGCCCAGCGGCGGGCCGGGCGTTGCCCCCGACGACCCCATGCCGTCCAGCTTGGCCCGAGCCGGGCTGCCACGGGCGCGGTCGGGAATGTTCACACGGACGCGATTGACGTGGTGCGATGGCGGGTAGCCGGTGTTACCGCCGGGTATCCCGGTGCTCGTGGTACCGGACGGCCCTGGGGAGGTGGCGATGCCGGAGCGGTTCGAGGTCGGTCTGCCTGATGAGGTGCGGCTCCACGTCGAGGCGACGGGGCCGACGGATGCCCAGGTCACCGCCATTCTGCTGCACGGTTGGACACTGGACGGGCGCAGCTGGCACCGCCAGGTCGACGCGCTCACCGAGCCGGCCGGCGGCGCGGTGCGGGTGATCACCTATGACGCGCGGGGGCACGGCCGGTCCAGCTGCATGGCGCTGCCCACGGCCACCCTGGCCCAGCTCGGCGACGACCTGGCCGCGGTGATCGACGCGGTGGCGCCGGTCGGGCGGGTCGTCCTGGTCGGGCACTCGATGGGCGGCATGACGATCATGGAGTACGCGCACCGCCACCCCGCGCACTTCGCGGCCCGCACCGCCGGCCTGGTCTTCGTCTCGACCACCGCCGAGGGGCACACGCACACCGTCTACGGGCTCTCGCCGCGGATCGCCCGGCTGATCCGGCTGGCCGAGACGACCGGCGCCGGAGTGCTGGCCCGGTGCGGCTCGTGGCGACCGCCCCGGGCGCTGCTACGCGCTCTGCAACCGAGCATCCGGTGGATGCTCTTCGGCGACCGCTGCGAGCCGGCCGACATCCGGTTGGTGACCTCGGCGGTGGCCCGCGCCTCGCTGCGCTCGATCGGCGGGTTCCGCGCCTCGATCGGCACCCAGCACCGGCTGGACACCCTCGCCGCGCTCGCCCACCTGCCGGCGGCCGCCCTGGTCGGCGACCGGGACCGGCTGACCCCACCGCCGTGCGCCGAGTCGATCGCCGAGGTCCTGCCGGCCACCGAGTTGACCGTCTGCCCGGGTGCTGGGCACATGCTGATGATGGAACGTCCGGACGAGGTGAACGCAGCGCTGACCGGCGTCCTGCGCCAGGTGCTCGCCGAGCCGTCGCCACCCGCGAGCGGCGCGAGCGTCATCGGGGCGGGTGCCTGACCACGTTCCCGCACCTCGGGCGCGGCGGGCCTGGCCGAGGGCCGTACCCTTCTGCGGTTGGCCCGCGCGGTTCGCGCCGCTTGCCGGCGACATCGAAGGAGCGTGCGTTGACCGACCAGACCACCCTGGAGCAGGAGATCGCCGTCGAGCAACGGCACCTCGACCGGGTGTACGCCCGACTGGCCGAGTTACGGCAATCGGCGGTCCGCGCCGAGCGGGACGGCTACCGGATGGCCCGGGTGGGCACGTTCGGCGCGCTGGTCGAGCGCGACGCGATGGTCTTCCACGCCGCGCAACGGCGGCACACCCTGGACGCCGAGCACGAGGGGCTGGTCTTCGGCCGGCTGGACCTGCGGGACCGACAGGTGCTGCACGTCGGGCGGCTCGGCATCCGCGACGAGGACGCCACCACGCTGGTCGTCGACTGGCGGGCGCCGGCCGCCGCCGCCTTCTACCAGGCCACCCCGGCCCAGCCGCAGGGCGTGGTGCGCCGCCGCACGATCCAGTCCCGCAACGAGCGGGTCACCCGGATCGAGGACGACCTGCTGGACCCGACCGCCGCCCCGGAGGGGATGACGGTGGTGGGCGACGGCGCGCTGCTGGCCACCCTGTCCCGGGCCACCGGCCGGGGCATGCGCGACATCGTGGCGACCATCCAGCAGGAGCAGGACGAGGCGATCCGGTCGCCCGGCTCCGGGGTGACGATCGTCGCCGGCGGCCCGGGCACCGGCAAGACGGCGGTGGCCCTGCACCGGGCCGCGTACCTGCTCTACTCCGACCGCAGCCGGTACGCCGGGGGCGGCATCCTGGTGGTCGGCCCGTCCTCGGTCTTCGTCGAGTACATCGCCTCGGTGCTGCCCTCGCTCGGTGAGGACACCGCGACCCTGCACTCGCTGGGCACCCTCTTCCCGGGGATGACCGCCACCCGCACCGACCCGCCCGAGGTGGCCTCGGTGAAGGGCTCGTTGCGGATGCGCCGGGTGCTGGAGCGGGCGGTCCGGGACGCGGTGCCGGGTGGTCCGGGCGAGCTGCGGCTGCTCTACCGGGGCGGACTGCTGCGGCTGGACCGGGCCGAGCTGGACGGGATCCGGGACCGCGTGCTGCACCGGGGCGCCCGACGCAACGAGGTACGCCGGGCCGGTTTCGACGGGGTCTTCGCCGCGCTCTGGGCGCAGGCCCGGCGGATGAACCTCCGACTGCCGGAGCAGCCGGCGTTCGAGGCGGAGATCGCCGAGCGGCCGGAGTTCCGGGAGTTCCTCAAGGCGTGGTGGCCGCGGCTGCACCCCCGGCACGTACTCGGCTGGCTGGCCCGGCCGGACCGGCTGCACCGGTACGCCGGCGGGATCCTCTCCACGGCGGAGATCCGGCTGCTCAGCGCCGCGTACCAGGGCCTGGACGACGCCGGGCTGACCATCGCCGACGTGGCGCTGCTGGACGAGTTGGACGCGTTGCTCGGCAAGCCGGCACAGCCGGCCCGGGCGCGGCGCGACCCGTTCCAGCTCGCTGGCGGGGTTCGCGAGCTGAGCACCTTCGCCGACCGGCAGCGGGCCGCCCGGGCGTCGGCCCGGGAGCGTCCGGCGGACTACCGGGAGTACGCGCACGTGGTGGTGGACGAGGCACAGGACGTCTCGCCGATGCAGTGGCGCATGATCGGCCGGCGCGGCCGGTTGGCCTCCTGGACCGTGGTGGGCGATCCGGCGCAGACCGCGTGGACCGGCGACCCGGAGGAGCTGGACCGGGCCCGTGACCACGCGTTGGGCCGGCGCAAGCGGCACGATTTCACGCTGACCACCAACTACCGCAACTCGTCGGAGATCTTCGCGGTGGCGGCGGCGGAGATCCGCCGGCTCTACCCCGACCTGCTGCTGCCGACAGCCGTCCGCTCCACCGGGGTCGATCCGGTCGAGCTGGTGGTGCCCCCCACCGCGCTGGAGACCGCGATCGTGGAGGCGGCCACCGGCCTGCTGGCCGAGGTCGAGGGCACGGTCGGGGTGATCACGCCGGTCCCCCGCCGCGACGAGGTCGCCGGTTGGCTCGGCGTGCTCGGCGCGCCGCGGCTGCAGGTGGTGACCAGCCTGGAGGCCAAGGGCATGGAGTACGACGGGGTGGTGCTGGTCGCCCCGAGCGAGATCCGGGCGGATCCGGGCGCGGGCGTGCGCACCCTCTACGTCGCGCTCTCCCGGGCCACTCAGCGGCTCACCACCATCGACCCGATCGGCTGACCTGCGGCGGTAGCCCTCACCGGGCGACCGCCGGCCTTACACTTGCATACATAGCGATGTGCGCATACATTTGACCAAATCCGGACCGACGGCGGAGGGTGGTTTCGTGGGCGCAGGTCATGACCACCACCATGCGTCGGTCGCCAACGCCGCGCACCAGCACCGGGGCCGACTCTGGACGGCGTTCGGGCTGCTCGCCGCCCTGATGGTGGTCGAAGCGGTGGCCGCCTTCCACACCGGCTCACTGGCCCTGCTCTCCGACGCCGGGCACATGTTCACCGACGTGCTCGGCATCGGGATGGCGCTCGCCGCGATCACCGCCACCCAGCGAACCACGGGCGACCCGCAGCGCACCTTCGGGCTCTACCGGCTCGAGGTGCTCGCCGCACTGGCCAACGCCGTCCTGCTCTCCGGCGTGGCGGTCTACGTGGTGATCGAGGCGATCGGCCGGTTCGGCGACCCGCACGAGGTGCTGGCCGGCCCGATGCTCGCGGTGGCCACGCTCGGCCTGCTCGCCAATCTGGCCGCCTTCGCCCTGCTCCGCTCGGGTGCCCGGGAGAGCATCAACCTCCAGGGCGCCTACCTGGAGGTGCTCGGCGACCTGCTCGGCTCGCTCGGCGTGATCGGCGCGGCGCTGCTCATCCAGGTCACGGACTGGTGGTGGGCCGACCCGCTCGTCGCGGTCGCCATCGGCGTGTTCATCCTGCCGCGCACCTGGCGGCTGGGGCGGGCCGCGGTCCGCATCCTGGTGCAGGCCGCCCCGGAACACCTCCAGGTGACCGCCGTGCACGACCGGCTGGCCGCGGTGCCCGGCGTGGTCGAGGTGCACGACCTGCACGTCTGGACGCTCACCTCGGGCATGGAGGTGGCCTCCGCACACCTGACGATGGCGCCCGACGCGGAGGTCGGCGCGGTGCTCACCGCGGCGCGTACCGCCCTGCACGAAGACTTCCGGATCGAGCACGCGACGTTGCAGATCGAGCCCGGCGCCGCCCCTGGGGCCTGCGGTTCGATCCGGTGGTAACGCCTTTTTCTGGAGCTTTCCTCAACTTCGCCCGAATTTACCGTGACGACGCACGCACCGTCCGTCACATCGGCTGCATCAGTCCCACCGGCCCCGGTAGGCTCGGTCCCGGCCTCCACCCAGCGGCGCCCTAACGGCGCCGGTGGCGGCCGCCGCCTAATCGCCCGAGCGGGCGAACCGGGGAACCATGTTCCTGGGGTGCATCCGCGTCAGCGGTAGGGATCTTCCGTCCCGAACCCGTCAGCTAACCCGGTCGGCGGCTGACGGAAGGACATGCGTAGTGGCACCAGCACGACCGCCCGCCGCCCGATTGGCGGCCCTGATCGTCGCGATGCTCGCCCTCGGCGTCGCACTCCCGGCCGGCGCCGCCTCGGCCGCTCCCCAGACCGCCCTGCGGGCCGCCGCGGCACCCGACGGCGACGAGGAGGGTGGCACCCCGGCGCTGCGGGCCCAACTGGAGGCGGCCAGCAAGGGCTACCTGGACGCGAAGCGCGCCCTGGACACCTCCGTCCAGCGGCAGCAGCAGCTCACCACCCAACTGAAGACCACCGAGACCGAGCTGACCGAACGCAGCGGCAAGGTCGGCGAGATCGCCGGGGTGGCCTACCGCACCGGCCGGCTCGGCACGATGTCGGCCTTGCTCAACAGCAACACCCCGGAGGGCTTCATGGACCGGGCCGCCGCGCTGGACGCGGTCGCCGCCAACGAGGACCGGGTGCTGCGCGAACTGCTCGCCACCAAGGACGAGGCCAACCGCACCCGGGTGGCCCTGGACGGCGAGATCCGCGAACAGCGCAAGCAGGTCACCGTGATGGCCAAGCGCAAGGACCAGGCCGAACGGGCCCTGAAAGTGGCCACCACCAAGCCCCAGACCACGGCCGACAGCGGCTCCAACCGGGGCACCTCCGCCGCCAACGCCCAGGCCGCGCCGCGCAACTCCGACGGCTCCTGGCCGTCCGAGTCGTGCAGCGTCAACGACCCCACCCCGGCCACCGGCTGCATCACCCCGCGCACCCTGCACGCGCTCAACCAGGCCAAGGCCGCCGGCTTCACCCGGTACGTGTCCTGCCACCGCTCCGGCGGCTCCGGTGAACACCCGAAGGGCCGGGCCTGCGACTTCGCCGCGCAGACGAACGGCTTCGGCGGGGACGCCACCGGCGGCGACAAGACGTACGGCAACAACCTGGCCGCCTACTTCATCCGCAACGCCGACCGGCTCGCCGTGCTGTACGTGATCTGGTACCGGCAGATCTGGCTGCCCAGCAGCGGGTGGAAGTCGTACAGCGGGGCGGGTGGCGACCCGTCCAGCGACCACACCAACCACGTACACCTGTCGGTGTACTGACCCGACCCGGCCGGCGCCCCGCTGAGCGGGGCGCCGGCCGGAGTACGTCAGCGGGCGTACCCCGGATGTCGCCGGCGGTCGGACGACCCCGGCCGGGTCCGGCGGCAGCATCGCTCGTATGCGTCGACTACCGCCCACCGCCCGCAAGGCGCTGCTCACCCTGCACCTGGTCACGTCGCTCGGCTGGCTCGGCACCGACCTGGTGCTGCTCACCCTCGGCGTCGCGGCGCTGCGCGGTGCCGACCCGGCCGTCGTCTACCCGGCCGCCGCGTTGGTCGGCACCGTGCTGTTCGCTCCGCTGAGCGTGCTGGTCTGGCTGGTCGGCGTGGCCAGCGCAGTGCTCACCCCGTGGGGCCTGCTGCGCTACCGCTGGGTCCTGACCAAGCTGGTGATCACCACGGTGATGGTCGGCCTGGTGCTGTTCCTGCTCACCCCGAACCTGCGGCACGCCGGTGCGCTGGGCGTCGCCCTGCCCGCCCGGGATCGCGCCGACCTGGTGATCGCACCCGCGGTGTCGACCAGCCTGATGATCATTGCGACGGTGCTCTCCACGTACAAGCCGTGGGGGCGACGACCGGTCGCGCGGCCCACCGCCGCCGGCCGGACCGGCCGTGATCGGCAGGGCGCCGGGCCCGGCGCACGGCCCACCATCGAAGGCCGGGCCGCCCATGATCGCGCTACAACCAGGATGTAGTGGCCTCCAAGCCGAAGCAGGCCACTACATCCAGGATCGAGCGCGATCATGGCGCGGGCGCGGGCGCGGGGCGCGGCGCGGGGCGCGGTGTGAGCGGGGGCGCGGGGTGGGGTCAGGTGGGGGGTGGGGGGTCGTCGGGGCGGTCCAGGGCCGCGCCGAGGCGGGTGGCCAGGGCCAGGTGGGCCGCGCGGGCCTGGCGGAACGCGTACCGAAACAACCGAGCTGGTGCGGTCAGGGTGATCTCGACATCGATCCGGACCAGGCCGTCCGGCTCGGCACGCAGCCGGGTGTGGTTGTGCACCGTGGTGGCCGGCCACTGGCGGGCCACCGTGACGATCTCGTCGTCCTCGCTGATCAGCACGTCCGCCTGGTAGGTGGTGCGAAAGTGCAGCGGGCCGGCCACCAGCCGGTCGCTGATCGCGTAGCTGGCCCGGGCACCGGGCCGTGGCGGCAGCCTGCGGACCCGGACGATCAGCGGGTGCAGCTCGCCCTGCCGGGTCAGGTCGCTGAGCAACGCCGCCGCGTCAGAGGTTGAGGAGCGGGCCTGAACGGTGTAGCTGAAGGTATCGCTCCTGAGCACACCGTCTCCTGCCGTCGATGGTCGCCCGATCGTCCCGTACCCCGGTCGGGCTGGCAACGCCCGGAGGGACACCGGCCGATGCGATGCCGTTCGGGGCTTCCGTCGCACTAGGGTCGGTTAGCGAGTAATCACCGGCCGTGACGAGGGGCGGAAATCATGAACGGCTACGACCGGTGAGCGGACACGTGATGGTCTTCGCGCCCACACCGCAGCTGACGGTGACCGTCGACCAGCCGAGCGACCATCCCGAGCTGCACCTGCACCCCGGCGGGCAGGGCGTCTGGCAGGCCCGCATGGTGATGTCGCTCGGCGTCGACGTGGTGCTCTGCGCCGCACTCGGCGGCGAGATCGGCCAGGTGTTGGAGCCACTGCTGGTCAGCGAGGGGGTGGACCTCAAGGTGGTGGTCCGCGACTCCGGTAGCGGGGGGTACGTGCACGACCGTCGGGACGGGACCCGGCAGGAGATCGTCGACGTGCCCGGGCAGCCCCTGAGCCGGCACGAGCTCGACGAGCTGTACAACCTTGCCCTCGGCGAGGGCCTGCGGGCGTCGGTGAGCGTGCTCAGTGGCCCCAACGAGCCGTGGCTCGTCCCGGCCGATCTGTACCGGCGCTTCGCCGCCGACCTCGGCGCCAACGGCGGCCGGGTGGTGGTCGACCTCTCCGGCGATCACCTCGGCGCGGTGCTGGACAGCGGGGTGTTCTTCCTCAAGGTGAGCCACGAGGAACTGATCCGCGACGGCCGTGCTCGCAACGAGGACCGTACGGAGTTGAGCCGGGTGATGTACGACCTGCACGCCTCCGGCGCCGAGACGGTGGTGGTGAGCCGGGCCGACGAGCCGGCGCTGGCGCTCATCGACGGGGAGCTGTTCGAGGTGGAGATGCCCCGGTTGGAGGCCGCCGACCCGCGTGGAGCGGGCGATTCGATGACCGCTGGGGTGGCCGCCGTGGTGGCCGGCGGCGGAGACATCCGGACCGCCATCCGCACCGGCGCTGCCGCTGGGGCGCTGAACGTGACCCGGCACGGCCTGGGCACCGGGCGGTTGGACTCGATCACGGGCCTGGTGGAGCGGGTGCGGCTGGTTCCGGCGGACAGCCGTCAGCAGGAGCGGACCACCCCCGACGAGCTGGCCGACCGGGCGGTCGAGCGATGACGCTGCGGGTGCTGGTCACCAACGACGACGGGATCGCCGCACCGGGCATCCAGGCGCTGGCCTGGGCGGCGGCGCAGCGGGGCCTGGACGTGGTGGTGGCGGCGCCGCTGGAGGAGGCGAGTGGCACCAGCGCCGCGATGAGCGCCATGGAGCAGGACGGGCGGGTGGTGGTGCACGACCACCCGCTGCCGGAGCTGGCGGGTGTGCCCGCGTACGGGGTCGGCGGCTCCCCCGGCTTCATCACGCTGATCGCGCTGCACGGCGCGTTCGGCCCGCCGCCGTCGGTGGTGCTCTCGGGCATCAACCGGGGCGCCAACGCCGGCCGCGCCGTGCTGCACTCCGGCACGGTGGGTGCCGCCTTCACCGCCGCCACGAACGGCTGCCGGGCGATGGCGGTCTCGCTGGACGTACTCTCCGCGGGCGAGGCGACGGCCGCCAGCGGTGGTGCCGCCGTGGACGCCGCCGCCCTGGTACGCGACGCCGAGCGGCACTGGAGCACCGCCGCGCGGGTCGCCCTGGACCTGCTCCCCCGGCTGACCGCCGCGCCGCTGGAGAGCGTGCTCAACGTCAACACCCCGGACCTGCCGCACGGGCGGCTGCGCGGGGTGCGCCGGGGCACGCTGGCCAGTTTCGGTCAGGTGCAGATGACGGTGGCCGAAGCCGGGCACGGCTTCGTCCGCACCTCACTGGAGGAGCCGGGGCAGGCCGCACAGCCCGGCACGGATGTGGCGCTGCTGGCCGCCGGGTACGCCTCGGTGACGGCCATCCGGGCGGTCACCGAGATGACCGACGTCGACCTGACCGGTCTGGAGAAACAGCCCTGACGCGGGCGATGCCCCGGAGCTCGGGCACCGGGAGCGGCGCTCACGCGCCGGGGAGCACCTCGGGAGTGGCGGCGCCAGCGAAGTAGGGCTCCGGGGCGCCGAAGAGACCGAGCAGGCCGGTAACCCAGAGCTGCCGGTGCACGAACCGGCTCGGCTCGGTGACCACCAGCTTGACGCCGCTGACCTCGGCGGTCTGGAAGCCGGCGACCATCGCGCTGATGCCGACCGAGTCGATGAACGTAACCAGCCTCATGTTCAGCTCGATGCGGAGAGGGCGACCCTTGGCCAGCACCTCGGCGATCGCCTCGCGCACCTCGTACGCGGTATCGACGTCGATCTCGCCCCGCGGGGCGATCTCCACGACACCACCGGACAGAACCGACTTCACGATCGACAGGCTCACGAGCACCTCCACCCGCCCGTCCCCCGGGCGCCTCATCAGTACGCGGGCCGCGACCGAGAGTATTCCTCCGACGGCCTCGGTCGCCACCCCTCGGGATGAGCAATTCGCGGATTCGAGCACATGAAGTCGCTCATCTCCACAATTTTTCGTTATCTGATCACTCGACGACCGGTCGGAGCCGACGCGTCGCCGGACCAGGGTAGCGGTCCCGGCCCGACACAGCCGACAACCGGCCTGCCGGCCGTGCCGGGCCCGTGTGACACCGGCGTGTCGTGCCTCGTCCATGCGACTCGGATCCGCCCTACGGTTGCCGACGCCGCCTAGCATCGATCCGGACACCCGTCGCGACGGAGAGGATCATCGATGATCAAGAGACTGGCTGGGCTGGCCGGCGTCGGCGTCCTGCTCGCCCTCGTACTGGCCTGCGGTTTCGGTGGCGGAGGCGATGATGACGACGACGATGACGATGACTTCGCCCGAGGCGTCGCCGTGGTGGTGCTGCACTGAGGCGGCCAGTGAGCTGTGCCGGCGCGTTTGCGCCCAGCCGGCACGGGGCACTGCCGGGTGAGCGAGCCGTGATGCGCTGGACAGACGCCGAAGTCCCACCTGGCCGGCGGCTCCGGCACCCGAGGAGGTAACCACGATGTTCGGAACCAACCTGCTGGACCGCCGCAGCAAGCCGGAGCGGATCGCGGACCAGGCGTGGGAGCACCTGGTCTCCGCCGTCAGCTCCGCGGGAGACAGCGTACGGGACACCGCCCGCTCGGCCCGTCGCAGCAGCAGCGGCCTGGCCGACGAGGCGGGTGACCTGGTGGGCTCCGCCGCCGACGAGGCGCGGCGCCGGGCCTCGCTGGCCTTCGACGCGCTCGCCGGCCGCCAGCCGGCACTGCCCTGGACGCTGCTGATCGGCGCGGCGCTGGTCGGCGCGGCGGTTGGCTGGGCCGTCGGCTCCGCCGCCCGGGCCGCCGGCAGCCGGGACGACCGCGCGGTGGACGACGTCGAGTTCGTCGACGTCGACCGCCCCAACACCCCCATCGGCCTGGACGGCTGACCCACCACGCACGCCATGGGCTCCGCTCGACCACCGGTCGAGCGGAGCCCATTTCCATTCCCAGCCCCGGCCGGGGTGGGGCCGATCCGCCGGGGCGCCGGATCCCTCAGGCAGCCCCGGCGGACCGGTGCAGGGGGTGATCCGGGCGCCGCCGACCGCGCCCGGACCACCCGGTCAGCGACTCGTGCAGGTGATGGTGGCCGGTGGCGTGTTGCTGCCGGTCCACGAGCCGAGGAAGCCGGCAGTGGTGCTGGCCCCGGCACCGAGCCCGCCGTTCCAACCACTGTCCCGGACGGAGACGACCGCGCCGGTCTGGGTGTACGTGCCGCCCCAGAGTTGGGTGACCCGCTGGCCGTCCGCGAAGGTCCAGCCCAGCGTCCAACCGGCGATGGGCGCGCTGCCCGGATTGCGCACCACCAGCTCGGCCTGGAAACCACCCGACCACGAGCCGGTCACCCGGTACGTCGCCGCGCATCCACCGGTGGGCGGCGGCGTGGTCGGCGGAGGAGTGGTTGGCGGCGGAGTGGTCGGTGTCGGGGTTGGCCCAGGGCCCCCGGTGCGGTCGGCGACCAGGATGCCGCGCCCGTTGGTGCCGAGGTAGACCCGGCCGTAGACGCGCGGATCCCCGGTCAGCGCCTCGGTCGGGTTGCCGTACTGGTGCCGGTCGTCGTTGATCCGTACCCAACTCGCGCCGCCGTCGTCGGAGCGGTGCACGCCGGGCTGACCGTCCACCGTGCCGTACAGGAAGACGGCGGGGTTGGTCCGCCCGGGCGCCGCCTTGCCGAAGCCGACGTTGCCGGCGGCGCTGACGCCAGCCAGCTTGGTGAGGCTGGCACCGGCGTCGGTGGACCGCCAGAGCCCGCCCGGCCCGGCCAGCCACAGCTCGCCCGCCCGGCCCGGCAGCGCCTTGAACCGCACGTCGGAGGTGGGCAGCCCGGTCGCCGCCGTGGCGGCGAAGCTCGCCCCGCCGTCGGTGCTCAGGTAGACCCGCCCGCCGCTGAAGCCGTAGAAGCGGTTCGGGTCGACCCGGTCGGACTCGACCGTCGCGTTGGCCGGGATACCGGCGGACGGCGTCCACGAGGTGCCGAACCCGACCGAGTGGACCACCGGCTGGCCGGCGTCGCCCGGCGCCCAGACGAACCGGCTGCCATCGGCCGCGGCGGCGACCGTGCCGCCGGCGTTGACCCCCGCCGGCTCGGTGCCCTGGAACCAGTTGGCGCCGCCGTCGGTGGAGAAGGCGACGTGGCTGTCGGCGGGTCGGTCGGCGTCGGTGAAGTTGCCGGCCCGGACCAGCACGGCCGGTCTGGTCTCGGCGTAGTCCAGGCTGGTGGTGGTCGTGAAGACCGGCTGGGTGAAGAGCATCGACGGGACCGCGTCCAGGTCGGTGTGCCGGAATCCGCCGATGTCGCCGAGCGCGCTGATCAGCGGTGCGACGCTGGGCGGGCTGACCAGATCGAGCACGGCGGTCTCCTCCAGCCCACGGGCCATCGGCCGGATCGTGAACTGGCCGCCGGTGTCCCACCTGGTGAGGTCCGTGGTGCCGTAGATGGTGGCGCCGGTGCCGTACATCATCCGGTTGGAGTCGTGCGGGTCGATCTCCATCGACTCGTTCATCCAGCCGAGCTTGGGTGCCTCCTCCGGCGGGGCCGGGTTCGTGCCGAAGGTCAACCAGGGCACCGAGCTGACGTCCATCGTGTAGCGACGGGTCTTCTCCGGGTAGTTGCTGAACTCCCAGATCCGGCTCCAGGTCGCCCCGCCGTCGGTGCTGCCGAAGAAGATCGCGTCCGGCCACCAGGAGACCTGGGTGGCCACCAGCAGCGTGTTCGGGTGCTGCCGGTCGATGGTCAGGCCGCTGTAGCCGAAGTAGGCGTCCGCGCTGGTGGACGGCACCGGGCTGATCCGCGTCCAGACCCCGGTGGACCGGGTGAACTTCCAGACGTCACCCTTGCCGCCGTCGTACGGGCCGCCGGTGTCGCTGGTGGCGATGTAGAGGGGGCCGCCGACCGGGTCGACGACGCCCTTGTGGGCCAGGTAGCCGGTGGGCTGGCCGGGGATGCGCGTCCAGCTGACGCCCCCGTCGGTGCTGCGGTAGACGGGGTTCTCCTTGTCCGCCACGCCCACGTAGATGGTCTGCGTGGCGGAGCCGGCGGTGCCCGTGCTCTTGTCGAAGCTGACCCAGGTCAGGCCCTGGTTCTGCCCGTTGTACCCGTTCGGGTCGCTGGGGTCGGCCCGGTAGTTGCCGGCGTTCGGGAAGGCGGTGACCCGGGCCCAGGTCGCGCCGTGGTCGGTGCTGCGCCACAGCCCGTGGCCGCCCTCGGCGCCGTAGTAGACGATGTTGTTCCGGTTGGGGTCGACGGCCAGCCGCTCCCCCATCGCCCGGCCCGGCATGTTGCCGCCGTTCTTGAACGGCAACTCGGTGACCTGCCAGGTGGCACCCTTGTCGGCCGAGCGCAGGATCGCGCCGTTGTTCGGGTCCCAGCCGTTGGTGTACATGCCGACCGCCGCGTACACCCGGTTGGTCTGTACGGGGTCGGTGGCGATGCTGACGACTCCGTTGTAGCCCCACCGGTCGGCGCCCACCCAGTCGAGCAACGGCGTCCACGACTGGCTGGCCTGCTCCCAGCGGTACGCCCCGCCGATGTCCGTCCGGGCGTAGATCAGGTTCTTCTCGGTGGGGTTGAAGACGATGCCGGGCACGAAGCCGCCGCCGTCGATCCGGACGTTCCGCCAGGTGTACGCCTCCGCGGCGGCCAGGGCTGAACCGGCGACCGGGGCCGAACCGGCGGCGGTGAACGGGATCGCCACGACGGCCGTGGCGACAGCCAGCGCGGACACGACCGCACCGGCGAGACTTCTCCGCATCTGCGGTTCCTCTCGGGATGGACGCCCGGGGACGGGGTCGACCGGGTGGTGACGTCGTCGCCCGGGGGACGGGCACGACGCTGGGAACGGGCTGGAGCTGCCCTGGCTCCCGCCACCCGACGCGACGGCTCCCGCGATCGAGGAACGCGATTACCGTAACCGATCCCTGACCACTTTGGAAGCGCTCCCACCATCGATGCCCATGCCCCTGCACGGGCACCCGGCCGTGCCGTCACCCGCTCAGGGCGAGGCCGAGTCACCCCGGGCGGCGGCAGGCTCTACCAACGGCGGACCTCCGGCCCCGGCCGTCGCCCGGTCCGCCACCCACGCACCCGAGGAGGGACAGATGGCCATCGCGACGATCAGCCGCACCGACCAGGACATCCAGTCCGCCGTACTCGACGAGCTGACCTGGGAACCACGGGTGCAGCCGCACGAGATCGGCGTGACCGTCGCCGAGGGCGTCGTCACGCTGACCGGGCGGGTGGACAGCTATGCGAAGAAGTGGGCCGCCGAGCGGGCCGCGCACCGGGTCGTCCGGGTCCGGGCGGTCGCCAACGACCTGGCCGTGCGGCTGCCCGGCGGCGCCGAGCGCGCCGACCCCGATCTGGCCGCAGCGGCCGGTAACGCGCTGGAATGGGACGCGTTCGTACCCATCGAGAAACTCCAGGTCACCGTCTCGGCCGGCTGGGTGACGCTGCACGGCGAGGTCGAGTGGGAGTACCAGCGGCGGGCCGCCGAGCGGGCAGTCTGCCGGCTGAACGGCGTACGCGGGGTGAGTAACGGCATCACCGTCCGCCCGGCCGCCCCGCCGGACGGCCGAAACGTGGCCGACCGGATCGTCGACGCGCTCGCCCGGGCCGGGGCCACCGAAGTCGAGCGGATCAGCGTCCGGGTGCACGGCGACACGGCGATACTCGCCGGGCTGGTGCACTCGATGCCCGAGCGGGCCGAGGTGGAGCAGGTGGTCTGGTCCGCGCCGGGCATCCGGGAGGTGCAGAACCACATCGCGGTCGCCCCGGGGCTGGGCTGAGCGCAAGCGCGGAACCACCCGGGGCGGGTGAGCCGGCCTCACCCGCCCCGGGAGCAGGCTCGGGGCATGAGTGATCCGAACGGGCTGATCCAACCGGGGCGCCCGGCGCCCCGCTTCACCGTGCCGGGCACACCGGACGGGCGTCTGACCAGTCCCGAGCAGTTCCTCGGACGGCCGGTCGTGCTCGCCTTCTACCCCGCCGACTGGAGCCCGGTCTGCGGCGACCAGATGTCGCTCTACCAGGCGGCGGCACCGGTGTTCGACCAGTACCAGGCGGTGGTGCTCGGCCTCTCGGTGGACAGCATCTGGTCGCACCGGGCGTTCGCGGAGAGCCGGGGCATCACGTTCCCGCTGCTGTCCGACTTCGAGCCCAAGGGCGAGGTGGCCCGCCGGTACGGCGCGTACACCCCGCAGGGCGAGGCGGCCCGGGCACTGGTGGTGCTCGACCCGGCCGGGACGGTGGCCTGGAGCCACCTGTCCCCGCCCGACGTCAACCCGGGCGCGGACGGCATCATCGACGCCCTGGACCGGCTCACCGCCGATCGGAAGGTGGCCGCCGGATGACCACGCCACTGCAGGTCACCGCCCGACTCCGCGACCCGGTGACCGAAGATGACCACGTCCGGGGGCCGGCAGACGCGGCGGTGACCATCGTCGAGTACGGCGACTTCCAGTGCCAGTTCTGTGGCGCCGCGTACCCCAACCTGCACGAGATGCTGCGGCAGCGGGCCGACACGGTGCGGATGGTGTACCGCTACTTCCCGATCGCCAACGTGCACCCGTACGCCGAACGCGCCGCCGAGACGGCCGAGGCCGCCGCGGCCCGGGGCAGGTTCTGGGAGATGCACGACTGGCTCTACGAGCACCAGGACCAACTGGACCCGGTGCACCTCTCGCTCGGCGTCGAGCAGCTCGGGCTGCCGCCGGACGAGCTGAACGCGGAGGTGGAGAACTGGGTGCACGCCGACCGGGTACGCCGGGACTTCGTCGGCGGGATCCGCAGCGGGGTGAACGGCACTCCCACCCTCTTCGTCAACGAGGTCCGGCACGAGGGTGGATACGACCTGCCCGACCTGCTGGCCGCGGTGGACGCTGCCGCCAACCCCTGACCCCGGACGCGGCGCGGCGGCCGACGACCCGCCCGTCGCTCAGATCAGCCGCAGCTCACGCGCCCGCCGGACCGCCTCACGCCGGCGGGTCGCGTCGAGCTTGCGGTAGATGTTGCGCACGTGGGTCTTCACCGTGTTGACCGAGAGCGACAGCTCGCTGGCGATCTCCACGTTGGACAGGATGCTCTGCAGGTAGCGCAGGATGGTCAACTCCCGCTCGGTGAGCGGCTCGTCGAGCGTACCCCCCGGTTCGGCCGCCGGCCGGGCCGTGGTCTGCTCGGCGCCCCGGATCAGGTCGCTGACCAGTGAGAAGTGTGCGGTGCCCGCATCGAGGTGCGCGGCCAACAGGTCCCGCACCGGCGGTTCGGCACGGGTGAAGACCCGCCGGCAGCCCTGCGGACCGGCCAGGTCGAGCACCTGCTCCAGGATCCGGCCGGCCCGACGCCCATCCCCACCCCGCTCGGCCAGCACCGCGTCCAGCAGTCCGGCGTCCAGGCGTACCGGCAGGGGCCAGGCCGCGGCCGGCAGCGCCTGCCAGTCCGGCAACGCCCGCCCGGCGGCGCCCGCGTCCCCGGCCCGCAGCTCCACCCGGGCCAGCGTGACCGCGAGTGCCGGAGCGGCCCCGTCCTCGGTGGCACCCGCCAGCAGGTCGCGGGCGGTGTCCAGGTCGCCCCGCTCGGCACGCAGGTCGGCCTCGGCGGCGCGCAGCAGGCTCGCCAACTCGGCGGCGGCCGGCCGGTCGGTCAACGACTCCCGGGCCCGGACGAGCAGCCGCTGGCCAGCGGCCGGGTCGCCGGCGTCGCGGTGCAGTTGGGCCCGACACAGCGCGGCCACCATGGCGGCCACCGGCTCGCCGGGCGGTCCCGCCGACCAGTCGTCCCCCGACTCCGCCTGCGCGGAGCCGGCAGGGCCGGTCGCCGGGGCGGCAAGGGCGAGGTTGGCCGCGGCCTCCTCGGACTGGTCACGATGCAGCGCCACGAGGGCCAGCGCCAGGTAGGCGTAGCCACAGTCGAGCCGGCAGGACCAGCCCTGGCGGGGCGGCGTGCCCAGCACGTCCCGGGCGGCCTGCTCGGCCGCGCGCAACTCGCCGCGCACCGCGAGAAGCAGCGCGCAGCGGCTCGCGGCGACCAGCTCCGTACGGGGCCGACCGGCCTCCCGGGCCGCCGCCCGGGCCCGGACGAACCGGGCGTGGGGCAGCGCACCGCCGGCCAGCTCGACCAACCCCAGCGCGGTACCCGTGAAGGCCCGCAGGTCCGCGTCCTCGGCAGCGCTGCCTCCCACGACGGTCTGCGCGGGGTTCGGCACACCGGTCGGCGTCGCCCCGGGCGGACGGGTCCGCAGCAGCCGGGCGGCGGCGGCCCGGACCTCCACCGGATCGTCGGCGAGCCGGGCCACGGTCAACTCCAGCGCGGTGGCCAGTCGCAGGAAACGGTCCCGGCGCGGCATCGGCAGGCCACCGGCGTACGCGGCGGCGGTACGCAGGTGACCGGTGGCCGCTGGCAGGTCACCGGCGTACGCCCGCTCGGCGGCGCAGGCCAGGGCAACCTCGGGATCGACGCGGACGACCTCCGGCGGTGGGGACCCGGGCGCCGGGCCGCTCACCGGCTCGCGGTCGTACCGGGTCAGCTCCGGCCAGTGCGCGACGAACAGGTCGCCGGCCCGATTCCACCGGCCGGCGGCCAGCGCATGCCAGAGCCCGTCGGCCGGGCGCCCGTCGCCGGCGTACCAGTCGGCCGCCCGCGCGTGCAGCTCGCGCAGCTCGTCGGCGGGCAGCCGGGCCAGCTCGGCCCGGAGGAGGTCGGCCAGCAGCGGGTCACAGCGGTACCAGGGCGGGCGGCTGTCCTCCCGGTGGAGCAGACCGCCAGCCCCGGCCAGGTCGGCCAGCACCCGCCCGGCGTCGGCGCGGCCGGTCAACGCCTCGGCCAGGTCGGCGCAGACCGTCTCGGCGAGGGCGGTGCGGCGCAGCAGGTCCCGGTCGGCCGGCTCGATCTCGGCGAGCACCTCCTCGTGCAGGTAACCGGCGATTTCCGGTTGGTCGCCACCGAACTGCCCCACCCAGCGCTCCGGGTCCGGCTGCCCACGCAACGCCAACGCGGCGATGCGCAGCGCTGCCGGCCAGCCACCGCTGCGCTCGCGCAGACGGTGCACGGCGGTGGCCGGCAGCGGCGCGCCGTGCGCGGTGAGCAGGTCGGCCACCTCGTCGTCGGTGAAGGCCAGCTCGTCGGGGCCGATCTCGGTCAGCTCGCCGGCGAGGCGCAGCCGGTGCAGGGCCAGTGGCAGCCCGGCCCGGGCACCGACCACCAGGTGCAACCGCTGGTCGGCGTGCCGGAGCAGGAACTCCAGTCCGGTCAGCGCCGCCGGGTCGGCGACCCGGTGCAGGTCGTCCAGGACCAGCAGCACCGGTCGGTCGGAGGCGGCGAGCGCGGCGGCCAGTACTTCCAGCTGGTCGGGGCGTGGCGCCCGGTCGGGTACTGGCGCCAACGGGCCGTCGTCCGCCGGCCCGGTGGCCGCGCGCAGCGCCGCCGCCAGGTACGCCCAGAGCCGGTCGCCGTCGTCGCCAGCCTCCACCGACACCCACGCCGGCCCCGGTCCGGCCTCGGGCGTGCCAGCGGCCAGCCGTACCCAGGAGGCGAGCAGAGTGGTCTTGCCCCAGCCGGCGGGGGCGGCAACCAGGGTGACGGGTCCTGCGCTGCCCTCGTCGAGACTGCGCAGCAGCCGGGGCCGGGCCACCACCGGTTCGGGCGGCACGGCCGGGGTCAGCCGGGACGCCAGCAGCGGCGGGTCGGCTGGGCGCCCCGGCGCGGTGCCCACCCGCGCGCGATCCTGCTGTTCCGGCACCCGGCACCCACCCCCATCGACGCGTTCCACCCCCCGGTCGGCGAGCGGTTACCCGGCCCGCACCGGTTCACCCCTTCCGGGCGAGCCCGCTTCACCCGGTGCCGACCGACGGTCGAGGGACGTGGACCGGAAGGACGGGTGGGGCCGATGGGACGGCTGGTGCGGGCGGGATCCGCCCTCGGCGGCGCGGCGCTGGTCGGGGCGGCGCGGCTGCTCCGCGTACCCCGGTGGCGCGGCCGGACCGGCGCGGACGGCGACCCCGCCGCGCGGGCCCGTTGGGAGGTCGTGACGGTGGGCCGGCCGCCGGAGCGGGTGCTACCTGGCGGCCGGTGGCCCGAGCCGCTGCGCCGCCTCGACGGCGCGGTCGAGGTGCGCATGCGGCCGGCGCCGGGCGACCGGGGCACCGAGCTGGCCGCCCGCCCACTGGCCGGCGCCACCCCGACCGTGGGGCTGGCCGCGCACCTGGTCGGCGATGATCCGGGGCTGCTGGTCCGCCGGACGTTGCGTCAGGTCAAGCAGCACATCGAGACCGGCGAGGTGCTGCGCGCGGACCGGTCCGCCCTGGACCGCCCCCCACACGCCGGGTGAGGACGCCCCCCAGATTCACCTCTGTCATGATCTTCCGTCCGGGGCGCTGGGTGGCAGACTCTGGGAATGGCTGGCGAGCGGACGTACGACGTGGTGCTGTTCGGCGCCACCGGGTTCACCGGAGGGCTGACCGCCGAATACCTGGCCCGGCACGCGCCACCCGGGCTGCGCTGGGCGCTGGCCGGGCGCAACCCGGATCGCCTCGCCGCCGTGCGGGGCCGGCTCGCCACGATCGACCCGGCGCTGGCCGAGTTGCCGCTGCTCACCGCCGACGCGACCGACGCCGACTCGCTGGGCGCGGTGGCGGAGAGCGCCCGGGTGGTGGCCAGCACGGTCGGTCCGTACATCCACCACGGGGAGCCGCTCGTCGCCGCCTGCGCCCGCGCCGGCACCGACTACCTGGACATCACCGGTGAGTCGGAGTTCGTCGATCTGATGTACGTCCGCCATCACGCCGAGGCGACCCGCACCGGCGCGCGGCTGGTGCACACCTGCGGGTTCGACTCCATCCCGCACGACCTGGGCGTCTGGTTCACCGTCAAGCAGTTGCCGGCCGACGTGCCGATCACCGTGGACGGCTACGTGCGCGCCGGCGGCCGGTTCTCCGCTGGCACGTACCACTCCGCGCTCACCGCCTTTTCCCGCACCGGGCAGGCCAGCCGGGCGGCCCGGGACCGCCGGGCGGTCGAGCCGCGCCCCACCGACCGTCGGGTTCGGGCGGTGCCCGGCCGGCTGGCCCGCTCAGCGGAGCTGCGCATCTGGACCGTGCCGCTGCCCACCATCGACCCGCAGGTGGTCCGCCGCTCGGCGGCGGCCCGCCCGGAGTACGGCCCGGACTTCCGCTACCGGCACTTCGCCGCGGTGAAGCGGCTGCCGACGGTGCTGGCCAGCGCGGCGGGGCTCGGCGCGCTGGTCGGGCTCGTGAAGTTGCCGCCCACCCGGCGCTGGCTGCTCGGCCGGCTCGCCTCCGGGCAGGGGCCCACCGCGCAGCAGCGGGCGGCGTCCTGGTTCCGGGTCCGCTTCGTCGGCACCGGAGGCGGGCAACGGGTGGTCACCGAGGTGGCCGGCGGCGACCCGGGATACGACGAGACGGCGAAGATGCTCGCCGAGTCGGCGCTCTGCCTGGCGCTGGACGAGCTGCCGCCGACCACCGGCCAGCTCACTCCGGTCGCCGCGATGGGCGATGCGCTGCTCGACCGGCTCATCCGCGCCGGGCTCACCTTCCGGGTGCTGAAGCAGGGGGCGACGGCGCCGGGTTCGGAAACAGCGCCGAAGCCGGGGCCGGAGGCGGCGCCGAAGCCGGAGGCCGGGGCGCCGGCTTGACCCTCGACCGGGTCGAGGGGGCAGGATGCCCGGCGTGGAGAGCGACCTGCACAGCATCGGCGAGCTGGCCCGGGCCAGCGGCCTGACCGTCAGCGCGCTGCGCTTCTACGACTCCGCGGGCGTGCTGGCGCCGGCCCTGGTGGACCCGGTCACCGGCTACCGCTGGTACACCGACGAGCAGATCGCCCCGGCCCGGCTGGTGGCCGGGCTGCGCCGGGTCGGTATGCCGGTGCCGGAGATCGCCGCGGCGGTACGCGCCGAGCCGGCGACGGTGCACCGGCTGCTCGACACGCACCTGCGCCGGCTGTCGGACGGGCTCGCCGACGCCCGGCGGGAGATCACCCGGCTCCGGGCGCTGGTCGACCCGGTGCCGCCGGCGACCACCACGCTGCTGCTCTCCCCCGCCGAGCTGGCCGCCGCCGTCGACGCGGTCCGCTTCGCCGTCGGCGCCGACCCGGAGTTGCCGGTGCTCTCCGGCGTGCTGCTCGACGTCGAGCCGGACGGCGTCCGGCTGGTCGCCACCGACCGGCACCGGCTCGCGCTGGCCCGGGCCGGGGCCAGCGTCGACGGGCCGCCGGTGCGGGTGCTCGTCGGAGTGGACCTGGTCGATCGGCTCCGCACGCTGCTCGACGCCGCCGACGCCGGGCCGGTGCGGCTGACCGTGGCCGGCGCGGACCTGCGGGTCACGGTGGCCGGCCGGACGCTCGCGGGCACGGCCCTGCCCCACGACTTCCCCGACTACCGCCGGCTGCTGCGCGAGGCCGTCGGTGAGCGGCCGGGCGCGTACCGGATCCCGGTGGACGTGGCGGCGCTGCGGGCGGCGCTGACCGACCCGGCGGCCCCCACGGTGGCCCGCGAGTACGGCGGTGAGCCGCTGGCGGTCACCGTGCTCGGCCTCGACGACCGGGGCGGCCTGCGACTGCTCCCCGCCGCCGACATCCGCGCCGCCGACCTGTCCGCCGCCGGCCTGTCCCCGGACCCACTGGCGGGCCCCGACCCGGCGGGCGAGCTGCGGGTCGGGGTGAACAGTGGCTACCTGCTGGACGCGTTGGACGCGGCCGGCGCATCGCAGCTGGTGCTGGAGCTGGACGGGCCGATCGCGCCGCTGGCCGTACGCCGCCCGGACGATGCGGACACCTTCTCCGTGCTGATGCCGATCCGGCTCTGAACCGCCCCGTGTGCTCGCGGGCGGTGGGCTCGCGCTCCCCGTCCCGGCCCGACGGGGGCGCGACGGTAGCATCTGGTGGTCCACCTGACCCCGGACGGAGGCGTACGGAGCAGCATGCTCGACATGGAGTTGATCCGGAAGGATCGCGAGGCGGTGGCGACCGCGCTGGCGAAGCGACTGGATCCCGCCGAGGTCGAACGGGCCCTGGACGAGATTCAGCGGCTCGACCAGGAGCGGCGCGCCCTGATCACGGAGATCGACGCCGAGCGGCAGCGCCGCAAGGCGGAGGCCCGGGCGTACGCGCAGGCGAAGCGCGCCGGCACCGAACCGCAGGCCACCGCGCCGGAGGCCGAGCGCAAGCAGCTCGCCGAGCTGGAGTCCCAGTTGGACGAGGTGCAGGCCCGGCTGCGTGACGCGATGAGCGAGCTGCCCAACCTGCCCAGCGATGACGTCCTGCCCGGCGGCAAGGAGGCCAACCGGGTCGTCAAGACCTTCGGTGAGCCGCCGGCCATCGAGAAGGTCCGCGACCACGTCGAGCTGTCCCGCGCGCTGGGCCTGGTCGACTACGAGCGCGGCGTCAAGCTCGGTGGCTCCGGCTTCTGGATCTACACCGGAGTCGGCGCGCGGCTGGAGTGGGCGCTGCTCAACTACTTCATCGACCAGCACATCAAGGCCGGGTACGAGTTCCTGCTCCCGCCGCACCTGCTGCTGGACTCGGCCGGCTTCGCCGCCGGGCAGTTCCCGAAGTTCTACGACGACGTCTACCACCTGGACAGGGAGTCCGCCCCGCGCGGGCAGTTCCTGCTGCCCACGTCGGAGACGGCGATCCTCGGCGCGTACCAGGACGAGATCCTGGAGACCTCGAAGCTGCCGCTGAAGGCGTTCGCCTACACCCCGTGCTACCGGCGGGAGTCGGCCGGCTCGCACTCTGACGAGCGTGGCACGGTGCGCGGGCACCAGTTCAACAAGGTGGAGATCTTCCAGTTCACGCTGCCGGAGCAGGCCGACAGGGCGTTGGAGGAGATGCTCGCCCACGCCGAGAGCCTCGTCGAGGGGCTGGGCCTGCACTACCAGCGCACGCTGCTCTCCGCCGGTGACGCCAGCGCGTCGATGAAGAAGACCCTCGACATCGAGGTGTGGATGCCGAGCACCGGCAAGTACAAGGAGGTCTCGTCGGTCTCCTGGGCCGGCGACTACCAGGCCCGCCGGGCGGCCATCCGCTACCGGGAGCCGGGCGGCAAGCAGACCCGCTTCGTGCACACCCTCAACGGTTCGGCGCTGGCCACCAGCCGGCTCTTCCCGGCCATTCTGGAGCAGTACCAGCAGGCCGACGGCTCCGTGCTGATCCCCGAGGTCCTCCGCGACCGGATGGGCACCGACCGGCTGACCCCCCGCTGACCCCAACCGTCAACGTCCCGCCGATCGTGCAGTTTCGGTCTCCGGCATGGAGCGCTCCGCGGCTTCTGCCGGGGTAGCAACTGCACGATCGCGGAGGCGGGCGCGGCGGGTCAGGGCTGCCGCCAGCAGGAGGACCGCGAGGGTGGCGGCCAGGACGGCGGGGCCGGTGGTGTCGAGGGTGTCCGCGAGGGCGTGCTGGACCCGGGACGCCGTCTGGATCACCGGGTCTTGTAGTGCGTTGCGCTGGCCGGCGGCCAGCCGCAGTTCGTACCAGCCGTACCAGGCGACGTAGCCGCCGGCGACCAGCAGCACCAGGCCGCTGAGCCGGGGCACCAGCGCGCCGGCAACCCGCAGCCGGGCCACCAGCCCGTCGCGCAGCAGCGCCACCCCGAGCGCGGCGACCGCGACCACCAGCCCCATCCCGAGGGCGTACGCGCCGAACAGGGCCAGCCCGCGCCCGGTCGAACCGGACTGGAGGCTGGTCACCACGATGGCCAGGAACGGTGCGATGGCGCAGCCGAGCGAGGCCAGCGCGTACGCCGCGCCGAACAGCGCCATCGACGGCCAGGACCGGGTCAGCCGGGGCGCCCGGGCGGACCAGCCGGGGGCGGGCAGTCGCCGGCCGGCGAGCAGCCAGCACCCGGCCACCACCAGCAGCAGCCCGAGCACCACGGTCAGCCACGGCAACCGTGGCCGCAGCCAGCCGGCCAGCGGCGCGAGGGCCAGGCCGAAGGCGCCGAAGACCAGTACGTACCCCAGGGTCAACCCCACCGCGGCGGTCAGCGCGCGACCGACCGCGCCGCGGGTGTCGGTGGCCCCGGCGACCAGCAGCGAGAGGTACGCGGGCAGCAACGCGAAGCCGCACGGGTTGACCGCGCCGAGCATGCCGGCGGTCAGCGCGAGCAGCAGCGGGGCGGTCACGCCCCGGCCAGCGCGGCGACCCGGGCGGTGAGTGCCTCGCCGTCCAGGAAGCCCTGGTGGACGACCTTGCCGTCCCGGTCGATGATCACGAAGATGCTCTGCTCGGTCACCTTGAACCGGCGCCAGAGCGCACCGGCACGGTCCTCGATCTGCGGCGTCCCGGCGAGGTCGAACTCGGTGACGAACTCCTGCATGGCCCGCCGCTCGCCGAGCCCGGCGACGCCGACGATCGGCACGGTGTCCCGGTACCGGGGCGCGATCTCGGCCACCGTCCAGGCCTGACTGGCGCAGGTGGCGCACCACGGCGCCCAGAACCACAGCACGACGGGCCGGCCGGCCAGCTGCGCGGCGTCGAACGCGGTGCCGGCGAGGGTGGTCCCGGTGAAGCGCAGGGTGTCCGGCACCCGCGCCGGAGCGGCGGTCGGCGCGATGGCCGGGGCACTTGCCGGCGCTCCCGGAGACGTGGTCGAGGCCGGCGCGGATCCGGCGGCTGCCGCTCCGGACGGCACCGTGCCGGTGCAGGATGCCGTGCCGAGCAGGGCGACGACGAGCGCCCCGGCAGCGGCGGCGCGGGGTACCCGCCCAGCCGTTGTTCGCCCCATGCCCATCCGCATCTCCATTCGACAGTGAAGAGACCCCGCTGCACGAGGCGTGAAGGTGCCCTACTCGGCCTTGGCGAGCCGGAGGGCGAGCTCCGGGCAGACCTTGACGGCCTTCAGCGCGCCCTCCCGCAGCCAGGTCGGCACCGGGGTGGTCGGGAAGGCGGGATATCCGTTGCCGTCGAGCCGGATGAAGTCCGGCACCACGTGCGCGCAGAGCCCGTGCCCGTCGCAGCGGGACCAGTCCAGGGTGAGCTTCTGCGGGTTGGAGTCGGGTGCGCCCGGCAGCCCCATCACGCCCTTGACCCGCCGGCCGCAGCCGTCGCCGGTGCTGTGCAGCCGCAGATCGTCGGCGAAGACCTCGATAGCGGAGAGGGCGAACCGGGCGGTGCCGTCCGGGTGGCTGCACGCTCCCCGGCCCTTCACCTCGCCGGCGGCGGCCCGCACCACGTCCGCGGGTTGGCTCCCGGCGACCGCCAGGTCCACCGCGCGGGCCAGGTCCGGCAGGCCCATCTTGCACGGTCCGCACTGTCCGGCGGACTCGCCGGCCAGGTAGCGCACCACCTGGGCGGCCTCGCCGAGCGGGCAGGTGTCGACGCCGAGCGGAACTATGATGCCCGCGCCGAGGGTGCCACCGACCGCCGCCAGGCCCCTACGGGAGATCTCCGCCCGGTCCGCCGCCTCCGGGGTGATCCACTTGCCGTGATAGCCGCCCATCAGGATGCCCGGGCCGTCCGGGACCTCACACAGGTCGAGGATCTCGCGCAGCGGGGTGCCGGCCGCGCACTCCACGACCGCGGGCCGGGCCGCCGCGCCGGTCACGGTGAGCAGCACGGTGCCCGGCTCGTCGTCGGTGCCGAGCGCCGCGTACTCGTACGGGCCGAGCCGGGCGGCGACGGCGAGCTGGGCGTACGTCTCGGCGTTGGAGAGCAGGGTGGGCAGGCCGCCGACGCCGGAGTCGCTGGAGCGCTTCTTGGTGCCGGGCGGGATGTGCGGCAGCCCGTTGATCCCGTTGACCAGCGCGCCGCCCTCGCCGGAGATGAACCGGTGCGGCACGGTGACGATGGTGGCCGACACCGGCATCCGCCGCTCCGCCAGCGCCTCCATCAGCGAGTCCCGGCCCACCCCGTCGTCGGCCACGCCGATCACGATCTCCTCGGCGTCCAGCGCGTACGCGGCCAGCGCCGCGCCGTCCAGGATCAGGTGCGGGGCGCGGGTCAGCAGCACCTTGTCCTTCCAGCTGGCCGGCTCCCCCTCGCTGGCGTTGACCACCACGACGGCAGCGAGGTCCTGCCGCTCGCAGGACTCCAGCACCGCGCGCAGCTTGCGGGCGAACGGGAAACCCGCCCCGCCCTTGCCCTTGAGCTGCATGCCCTCGGCGAGCCGGAGAAGCTGGGCCGGTTCCATCGGGCCGATCGGCCCGTGCACCTCCTCGTGCGCGGCCAGGTCCAGCCGGCCGAACTCCGCGAAGCCGGCGGTCAGCCGTGGCTCACCCACGCAGGCCACCGGGGGCACGGTCGTACGCATCACTTCGCCTCACCCCGCAACCCGGCCCAGTACGCCCCGTCCACGGCGTCGGCGCTGGCCTTGCGGCGCTTGGACCGACCCTCGCCGGCGGCCCGCCGTGCCCGCCGCGACGCCAGGTCGACCAGGGTGGGGGTGTCGTCGACGGGCGGTGGCACCTCCTCCGGCACGTACCGGGCCGGCGGGCGCCAGTAGTCCGGCTCCTCCGGCAGTTCGTCCTCGACGCTGTGCCGGCCGCTGCCGCTGCGCGGCGCCGCCGAGATCGGGCCCGCGGAGATCGGCTCGGCGGACACCGGGCCAGCCGAGATCGGCTCGGCGTCCTGCCACCGGAGCGGGCTGTCCCACGGCTCCTCGGGCTCGTCGACCAGCCGCTGCGGCGGCGCCGAGTACCTGCTGCCGTCGTCGTCGGTCCGGGACCGGCGGGCGGACCGCTCACCGGCCGGCTCCTCGACCGGCGCGCCACCCCGCCGCCGCCTGGCCGGGGCCTCGTCCCGGTCCCGGGTACGCTCGCCGCGCCGTCGGGCCACCGGCTCGAACTCTTCCTCGTCGCGCCGACGGCTGACCGGCTCGAACTCCTCCTCGTCGCGCCGACGGGTGACCGGCTCCTCCGCGCCTCGGCGGCCCGACCGGCGGGTCGACGGCTCCCGCTCGTCGCGCCGGCCGCGCGCAGCCCGTTCGGTGTCCCGCCGGGCCGCCGGCTCCTCGTCCCGCCGGCGCCGGCTGGGCCGGACCGGCTCGGTGAGCGAGCCCGGCTCGGGCACCACCGGCACCGTGAACCGCTCGGGGTCGCGCCGCCGCGCGCCGGCCGGCGCCGTCCACGAGGCGGTGGTGGCCTCCGCCCAGGCGGGACGCTTCTCCTCGCCGCTCTCGCGGCGGCGGCCCAGCCCGGCCAGCAGCGATCGGCCGCGGCCCTCCTCGCCGGCCCGGCCAGCCATCGCCGTGTTCCGCACCGCGGCCTGGTGCTGCTCGCGGCTGCGTCGGCCGACGGTGACCGAGAGCCGGACCAGCAGCGCCAGCACGACCAGCAGGATGCAGCCGAGGTAGCTGAGCACCACCCAGGAATTCGCGACCCGGCCGGCGTTGAGGCCGTGCAGCACGGCGAACGGCCAGGCGACGTACGCCGTGGAGTGCAGCGCGCGCCACAGCCACTTCGGACCGATGCCGGCGAAGCGGGCCCGGATGATGCCGGTCCAGATCACGCTGACCATCAGCAGGGCGGCCACCGTGCCGAGCCCGACGTAGAGCCCTCCGCCGCCCACGAAGGGCACCAGGGCGTCGGTCGGTGCCGCCCGACCGGTGGCGATCTTGGTGAGTACGTGGAAGGCCAGCCCGGCCACGCCCAGCACACCGAAGGCCCGGTGCGCCGACTGCAACAGCACCCGGTGCGAGATGCGCAGCACCAGCCGGTCCGTGGCGAGCAGGCCGAGCATCACGGTGAGGCTCAGCGCCACCAGCGCGATGACGCCGGCGAAGAACTCCGTGAAGAAGAACCCGTACGCGTACGCCGTCTGCCCAGCCCCGGTCAGCATGATCGCCGCCCAGAGCGCGGCGAGCAGCGACGCGATCAGCATGGCGGTCGCCGACCGCGACCGGGTGCGTACCCCCCGACTGCTGGCGCCGGTCCGGACGGTGGCCGCCTTCTGGTTCTGCTTTGCCCGGGCCATCTGCTCCTCGATCGTCTCGCGGCGGCGTACCACCGGCCGACCCCTGCTCCCCCATCCAGTACGGAACGGCGGGGTTCGCGGATCACCCCGGGGTGGAAATTTCTCGGGCGGATCGAACCAACCGACGCCGGGACGCGTGTAGCGGCGGCGCGGGTAGGCGCACCATCGGCCGAAATGGACAGTGACAGATGTCCATGCATTGACAGTCACTGCAACACGCTTGTAACCTTTCGGAAAATTTCAGCCTGGCTTGCAAGAACCCGGCAAGCAGGCTCTCCCCCGCCGCGCCACCACCCACCCCCGCCCCCGTCAGGAGTCCCGATGCACCGACGTCGACGCGGCTCGGCGATCCTCGCCCTCGGCCTGGTCGCCAGCCTGCTCGTCCCCCTCACCGTGACGGCTCCCCCGGCCGTCGCCGCCCCGTCCGGCGGCAAGAAGGTCATCGTCCAGCTCTTCGAGTGGAACTGGCCCTCGGTGGCCAGCGAGTGCCAGAGCACGCTGGGCCCCAAGGGCTACGGCTACGTCCAGGTGTCACCCCCGCAGGAGCACGTGCGGGGCAACCAGTGGTGGCTGGCGTACCAGCCGGTCAGCTACCGGGTCGAGTCCCGCAAGGGCACCCGCGCCCAGTTCCAGTCGATGGTGAACACCTGCCACGCGGCCGGGGTCAAGGTGATCGTCGACGCGGTGGTCAACCACATGTCCGGCCAGGACAACGGCGGCACCGGCTGGGCCGGCTCGTCGTACTCCCACTACGACTACCCGGGCATCTACCAGACGCAGGACTTCCACCACTGCGGGCGCAACGGCGGCGACGACATCGCCAACTACAACGACCGGTACGAGGTGCAGAACTGTGAGCTGGTCAACCTCTCGGACCTGAAGACCGAGTCGGACTACGTCCGCACGAAGATCGCCTCGTACCTCAACGACCTGCTCTCGCTGGGCGTGGACGGCTTCCGGATGGACGCCAGCAAGCACATGCCGGCCGCCGACATCGCCGCCATCAAGGGCAAGCTCTCCCGCTCCGCGTACATCGTGCAGGAGGTCATCTACGGCGCCGGCGAGCCGGTCCAGCCGACCGAGTACACCGGCATCGGTGACGTGCACGAGTTCCGCTACGGCAAGGACCTGGCCCGGGTCTTCCGCTCCGAGCGGCTGGCCTACCTGCAGAACTTCGGCACGGGCTGGGGGCACCTGCCCAGCGGGCCCTCCTCGGTGTTCGTGGACAACCACGACACCCAGCGCGACGCCGGTGGGGTGCTCACCTACAAGGATCGCGGGATCTACGCCCTGGCGAACGCCTTCATGCTGGCCTGGCCGTACGGCTCGCCGACGGTGATGTCCAGCTACACCTTCAGCAACCGGGACGCCGGCCCGCCGTCGGACGGCGCCAACAAGACGCTGAACACCACCTGCTACTCCGGCTGGGAGTGCGAACACCGCTGGCCGGTGATCGCCAACATGGTCGGCTTCCGCAACGCCACCGAGGGCGCCGGCGTGGCCAACTGGTACGACAACGGCAACAACCACATCGCGTTCAGCCGCAGCGGCAAGGGCTTCATCACGGTCAACGACGAGGACTCCGCAGTGAACGGTCGCTCGTACTACACCGGGCTGCCCGCCGGCCGGTACTGCGACGTCATCCACGGCACGTACGCGGGCGGCACGTGCAGCGGTCCGGTGATCACGGTGGACGGTAGCGGTTGGTTCCCCGCCAACGTGCCGGCACACGACGCCGTGGCCATCCACATCGGCGCGCGAGTCTGAGCCGCCGGGGGCCCCCGGCCGGTATCGCCGAACCGGGGGCCCCGGACTGTCCTCCACCGTAGAGTGGTTTGGTGCCGTTTGACCGATTGACTCCGTACCGCCGTCGAGGCGCATGGGTGGCCGCCGCCGTCGCCGTGGCCGCGTTGCTCATCGCCGCGCTGCTGGTCGGCCAGGCCCTCACCCCCCGTTCGGCCACCCCCGACCGACCGGCCGCCGCCGCGTCCGACCCGACGCCGAGCAGCGTCGAGCAGAGCCCCGAGGAGCAGGTGCTGCCGGCCGCGCCCGCCCCGGCCGGGCTACCGGTGATCGACTACGACCCCGCTCCCCGGGGATTCCCGGCCGATCCGGCCACCATGGACACCACGCCGCTGACCGAGGGCGCACACCCGACGCGGCGGATCGCCGCGTACAACGCGCCCGGCGGGCGCCCGCTGGCCTTCCTCGAACCGACGCTCGCCGGTGTCGAGCTGACCGTGCCGATCGCCCAACGGCGGGCCGGCTGGACGGCCGTCCTGCTGCCCTCGGCCAACCGGCGGATCGCCTGGCTGCCGCCCGGCGGGTTCGACACCGTGGCGCTGCGCGACCAGATCGTGGTGGAGCGCAAGACGCACCGGCTCACCTGGTACCGAGCCGGCAAGGCGATGCGCACCTGGCAGACCAGCCTCGGCCAGCGTGGGCAGGAAACCCCGCTCGGTCGGACCTTCATCCTGGGCCGCACCCCGCCGCCGCAGGACGTCTACGGCGGCGTGGACATCTACGCCCTCGGCTCGGTGCCCGACGACCCGGAGTCGGTGCCGACCGGGCTGCGCGGCGCGCACATCGGGCTGCACACCTGGTACAACGACGACGACCTGGGCGAGAACACCACCAACGGCTGCATCCGGGTGACCCCCAGCGGCCAGCGGGAACTGCTCGCCGAGGTCCGCCCCGGCAGCAGCCTGGTGGTGGTCGACCGACTGCCCACCCCGCCCCCGACCGCCTGAAACGGCAGCCGTCACTCGCCGAGCAGCCAGCCGTTCTGCTCGGCGATCCGGACCGCCTCGGCCCGGTTGCGGGCGCCGGTCTTGCCGATCGCCGCCGACAGGTGGTTGCGCACCGTCCCCTCGGACAGGTGCAGCGCCCCGGCCAGGTCCGCGACCGTGCCGCCGCCCCGGGCCGTCCGCAGCACCGCGGTCTCCCGCTCGGTAAGCGGGCTGGCCCCGGTGGCCAGCGTCTCCGCGGCCAGCGTCGGGTCGACCACCCGCAGGCCGGCGTGCACCCGGCGGACCGCGTCGGCGAGTTGCCGGGCCGGGGTGTCCTTGACCACGAAGCCGTTCGCGCCGGCCTCCATCGCCCGGCGCAGGTAGCCGGGCCGGCCGAAGGTGGTCACCACCAGCACCCGGCAGGCCGGCAGAGCGGCCCGCAGCGCGGCGGCCGCCGCAATCCCGTCCAGGCCGGGCATCTCCACGTCCAGCAGGGCCACGTCGGGCGTGGTCCGGCGGGCCTCGGGCACCACCTCGTCGCCCCGGCCGACCTCGGCCACCACGGTCAGGTCGGGCTCCAGCGAGAGCAGTGCGGCCAACGCGCCACGGACCAGTGCCTGATCGTCGGCGAGCAGCAGCCGGATCGGCACGGACTGCTCGCCAGCGGGGCCGGTCACCGGGCCTCCCCTGGCGCGTGCACCCGCAGCAGGAAGCCCGTACCGTCCGGACGGCGACCCACCGTCACCGCGGCGTCCAGCCGCCGCGCCCGCTCGCGCAGACCGACCAGGCCGTGTCCGGCAGTGTCGGCGTCGGGAGTGGACGGACCCCGGCCGTCGTCACTCACCTCGACCCGATCCGGGTACACCCGGATCGTGCAGCACCGCGCCGCGCTGTGCCGGACCACGTTGGTCACCCCTTCCCGTACCGCCCAGCCGAACAACCGGTCCCACTCGTCCGGCAACGCCGGCACCTCGGCCGGCAACTCCGCCGCGATGCCCGCCGCGGCCAGCGCCGAACGGGCGCCGGCCAACTCACCGACGAGGGTCACCTCGCGGTACGCCCCGACGGTCTGCCGTACGTCGGACAACGCCGCCCGGGCCAGCGCCTCCACCTCGGCGATCTCGATGGCGGCCCGCTCCCGGTCCACCTCGATCAGCCGGCCGGCCAGCTCGGCCTTGATCGCCACCACGGTCAGCGAGTGCCCCAGGATGTCGTGCAGGTCGCGCGCGGCACGGGCCCGCTCCTCGGCGACCGCGAGCCGGCCGATCTCCTGTTGGGCGGCCTGGAGTTCACCGTTGCGCTGGGCCAGCCGGGACACCCCGAACATGGCGAACGAGGCGAGCAGCACCGCGAACACGATGGTGCTCTCCGCCTCCCAACCCGGCACCAGCGAGGACGCCACCAACGGGGTCACCGCGCAGACCACCACGGACGCCAACGCCTCCCGTGACGGCAGCAGGAACACCGCCGCGGCGGCCACGTACACCAGGGTGGCCAGCCAGTCCCCGTCGGTGCCCGGGATGCTGACCAGGCCCACCGCGAGCAGCAGCAACAACCCGGCCCGCGCCCGGCGTACCGGGATCGGCCGCAGCGCCTGGCGTAGCTGGCGGGCCCACTGGAACAGCAGCACGTAGCCGACGCCGAAGGCAACCAGGGCGGCCACGCCGAGCACCCGTCGCCACAGATGTGGCTGGTGCAGCGCGGTGGCGAGCGGCACGTTGAGGAAGAACAGCCACACTGCGGCCAGCAGCCAGCCGGTGAACCGCCAGTGGCGGCTCACCGGCCGGGGCTGACCCGTCGAGAGGTCCATCGCGTCCACGCTAACGGTCGGAGTGGTCAGACCCGAGCGGTGTCCCGGCGGAACAGCCGGGCCGCGCCGATGCCGAAGACCAGTGCCCAGAAGGCGATGTTGGCCACCCCGGCCATGCTCACCCCGTCCCCGGTCAGCGGGGCGCGGGACAGCTCGCCCATGCCGTACACCGGGGTGAACCTGGCGACCTGCTGGAGCACGTCCGGCAGCACCTCGACCGGGACGAAGAGCCCGCCGAACATGGCCAGCACCGCCAGGATCGGGCCGATGAACTGCATGACGTTCTCGGCCGGCACCAGGTAGCCGATGAAGAGCCCGAACGCGGCGAAGACCAGCGAGCCGAGCCAGGCGGCGAGCCCGGCGAGCAGCCAGACGTGCGCCGGGATGCGGACGCCGGCGGCGGCGCCGACCAGGAACTCGACGACGACCGCCAGCAGGCCGAGGGCCATCGCGGTGATCAGCTTGGTGGCCACGTAGGCGGTCGGTCGCAGCGGGGTGAGCCGCAACTGCCGGCTCCAACCCAACGCCCGCTCGGTGGCCACCGCGCCGCCGGCGCTGGTGGTCGCCACCATGGCCGCGTACACCGCCAGGCTGATCATGACGTACGCCGTCACCGGGCGGCCGTTGTCCAGCGTCTGCCCGCCCTGGGGCAGGCCGAAGATGAGGAAGAAGGCACCCGGCATGATCAGCGTGAAGGCGAGGGTACGGCGGTTGCGCAGCACCCGGCGCAGCTCGATGCCCAGGACGGCCGGGGCGAAGCCGCCCAGGGCGGGCAGCCGGCGGTCCGGCCGGTCGGTACGGGTGGCGGCGGGGGTGGCCGGCAGGGTGGTCATCTCAGACTCCGGTGTGCTCGGTGGTCAGGGCGAGGAAGGCGTCCTCAAGGTTGCGGGAGGTGATCTCCACGTCCCGGGCGGCGGTCCGGGTGAGCAGGTGTCGGGCGATCGCGTCCGAGTCGCCGGTGCGCACCAGCACGCTGTCGCCGCGCACCTCCACGGCGTCCACGTCGGGCAGTGCGGCGAGCGCGGCCTGGTCGGCGCCGGGCAGGGTGGCCCGGACCGTACGGCCGGCGGCCAGGTTCTTGATCTCCGCGGTGGTGCCGTCGGCGACGACGCGCCCCTGCCGCACCAGCACGATCCGGTCGGCGTACGCGTCCGCCTCGTCCAGGTAGTGGGTGGCGAAGATGACGGTCCGTCCGGCCCGCGCGTCGCGGCGCAGCGCCTGCCAGAAGTCCCGTCGACCCTCCACGTCCATCCCGGTGGTCGGCTCGTCGAGCACCATCAGGTCCGGGTCGGGCAGCAGGGCCAGCGCGAAACGCAGCCGCTGCTGCTGGCCGCCGGAGCAGCGCCCGACCACCCGGTCGGCGAGGTCGGCGATGCCGGCCCGCTCCAGCACCTCCGCGGCCGGGCGGGTGTGCCGGTAGAAGTGGGCGGTCATCCGGACCGTCTCGCCGACGGTGAGGTCCTTGAGCAGGCCACCGGTCTGGAGCACGGCGGCGACCCGGCCCCGGGCCACCGCGTCGTCCGGGGTGCCGCCGAGGATGCGGACCGTGCCCGTGTCCGGGCGGGCCAGGCCGAGCAGCATGTCGATGGTGGTGGTCTTGCCCGCGCCGTTGGGGCCGAGGAACGCCACCACCTCGCCGGGCTGCACCCGCAGGCTCAGCCCGTCGACCGCGGTGACCGCGCCGAAGGTCTTGGTGAGGCCGTTCAGCTCGACGGCCGGAAGCGTACTGGTCATGGCATTGATGCTCCGGCGGCGCGGGGGCTGGTACCCGGAGCGGTCGTCACGTTCCGGCCGTGACATTTGTCAGGGGCCGTCCCGGCGGTCACGGCCTGGGCGACACGGAGCGTGACGTCCACGGGGGCGAACACCGCAACGAGCGTGATGACTGTGAGGCATATTTATGCCGCACAGTCATCACGCTCACCGGCGCAATCGCCTCCGAGCACGACACGCCGGGTCCGGACCGGTCCGAGGCGCAGCGGCGGTGTGCAGCCGTCCTGCCAGCGGAGGATTTCCGCGCGCGGCAGCGGGTACCCGCCGGCCGGGACGCCGCGACACCGGGAGGACGCGATGGGTGCCACGCCGCAGGGCCGGGCCGACACGGTCGTGCTGATCCACGGGCTCTGGATGACCCCGCGCAGCTGGGAGGGGTGGGCGCAACGGTATGCCGCCCGGGGTCTGCGAGTGCTCGCGCCCGCCTGGCCCGGAATGGACCGGGAGGTCGAGCAGTTGCGCGACGATCCCACCCCGATCGCTCAGCAGAGCGTCGCGACGATCGTCGCGCACTACGACCAGATCATCCGAGGGCTGCCCCAACCGCCGATCATCATGGGGCACTCGTTCGGTGGCCTGATCACGCAGCTTCTGGTTGACCGGGGCCTCGGCGCGGCAGCCGTGGGGGTACACCCCGCGCAGGTCAAGGGGGTGCTGAAGTTGCCGCTGAGCACGCTGCGCTCCACGTTCTCGATCCTGCGCAACCCCGCCAACCGGCACCGGGCCGTCCCGTTCACACCGGAGGACTTCCACTACGCCTTCGGTAACACGATGACCCGCGCCGACTCCGATCGGGCCTGGCGGCGCTACGCCGTCCCGGGCGCCGGGCGGGTGCTCTTCGAGGGTGCCTTCGCCAACCTCGACCCGACGTCGCCGACGAAGGTGGACAACGGCCGCAACGACCGCGCGCCGCTGCTGCTGATGGCCGGGGAGCTCGACCACGTGGTGCCGCCGTCGGTGGTCCGCTCGAACGCCGGGCTCTACCAGAAGTCCCGGGCGCTCACCGCGTACGAGGAGTTCCCCGGACGCTCGCACTTCACCGTCGGGCAGGACGGCTGGGAGGAGATCGCCGACTACGCGTTGGACTGGGCGCTGCGTGCGGCGGCGCTGCCCCGCGAGGCGACCATCGCCAGCGAGACCCCGCGTCGCTGAACCGTGGCATGAGCGGACCGACCGGGGGTAACGGGGAGGGATGAAGGCGAGCTTCCGGCTTGGCCGGATCGCGGGGGTACCGGTCGGTGTCAACTGGAGTGTTCTGGTCATCTTCGCCCTGATCGCCTGGGGGCTGGCCGCCAACCAGTTCCCCCGCTCGTACCCCGACCGCTCCCCGGTGGCGTACACCCTGGCCGGGCTGGCTGCGGCGGTGGTCTTCTTCGTCGGCCTGCTCGCCCACGAGGTGTCGCACGCCGTGGTGGCCAAGCGCAACGGGCTGACGGTCGACGGCATCACGCTCTGGCTGTTCGGCGGGGTGGCCGAGCTGAAGGGCGAGCCCCGCGACCCGGGCGCGGAGCTGCGGATCTCCGGGATCGGCCCGCTGGTCAGCCTGCTGATCGGGGCGTTCTTCGGCGCCATCGCGGTAGTGCTGGCGCTGGCCGGGCAGGGTGGGCTGCTGCTCGGGGTGATGGCCTGGCTGGCCGGCATCAACGTGCTGCTGGCGGTCTTCAACGTGCTGCCGGCCGCGCCGCTGGACGGCGGTCGGTTGCTGCGCGCCGCGGTGTGGAAGGCGACCGGTGACCGGACCCGGGCGTCGGTGGTCGCCGCCCGGGCCGGCTGGGTCCTCGGCGCGCTGTTGATCGGCCTCGGGCTCTGGCAGTTCCTGTCCGGAGTCGGCTTCGGCGGGCTCTGGCTGGCGCTGATCGGCTGGTTCCTGATCGGAGCCGCCGGAGTGGAGGAACGGCAGGCCCGCGCCGGCAGCGCGCTACGCGGGATCCGGGTCGGCGACGTGATGACTCCGCAGCCGCAGACCGCCTCGGCGGACATGACGGTCGCTGACTTCGTGGACCACTACCTGTTCGCGTACCGGCATTCGGCGCTGCCGCTGACCGCGGAGGGCCGGCCGACCGGCCTGGTCACCCTGGATCGGGTGCGGGGCGTACCGGCCGACCGACGGGCGTCGACCACGCTGGCCGAGGTGGCCTGCCGGGCCGACCAACTGGTCCTCGCCCAGCCCGGTGAACAGCTCAACGACCTGCTCCCCCGGCTCAGTGAGTGCGCCGACGGCCGCGCCCTGGTAGTGACCGACAACGGTCAACTCGCCGGAATCATCTCGCCCAGCGACATCAGCCGAGCCGTCCAACGAGGCAGCCTCCGCACCAACCAACCCACCCCCACCGCACCCGGCTAACCCACCCACCCACCCGCCCACCCACCCCGCCCAACCACCCGGTGATCATGAAGTTAGCGTCACGACACGCCGCCATCGACACCGCTAACTTCATGATCACCGGGGGATGGCGGGGGCACGGAGAGGGGGAGGGGTGGGGTTTAGCGGGGGAAGTAGTGGTCCAGGAGGCTGGTGCGGAGTTTGCCGGATGGGTCCAGGTGGGTCAGGAGGGTGGTGAAGTCGGTGTGGCGGGGGTAGCGGGCGGCCAGCGCAGTCGGGTCGGTGACGAAGACCTTGCCCCAGTGTGGGCGGAAGGCGAACGGGGCCAACCGCTCCTCCATGGCGGTCAGCACCGGTAGCACCGCGGCGGTGTCGGCGATCCAGGTGAAGTGCAGAACGAAGCTGTCCCGCTGGTGGTTCGGGCTGAGCCACAGCTCGTCCGCCGCCACCGTACGCAGCTCGCAGACCTGCAGTACCGGGGCGATCAGGTGCGCCACGTCGTCCAGGGCGGCGAGCGCGTCGGCCGCCGCCGCGCGCGGCACGTGGTACTCGGACTGGAGTTCGTCGCCGTTGCTCGGGGTGAAGCCGAGCTTGAAGTGCGGCAGCCGCTCGTGCCACGGACCCGGCACGCCGAGCTGCGGGGTGCAGTTCTCCGGCGGCATCCCGAGCACCGGGTGCCGCGGCTGGTCGGCGGCCGTGGTGCCGAGCCAGTCCGCCGGGGGCGGCGGTTGGTCGGCCAACTGCTTGCGCCACACCTCGCGCAGTCGCGGCCCCCGCCAGTCGGTGAACGCGCTCACGCTGTACGCCGAGCCGAGCGCCTCGTCCAGCGCTTCCCGGTGCAGGTCGAGCCGCACGTACTGGCGCACCTCGAAGGACGGCACCACGTCCAGGGTGACCCGGGTGACCAGGCCGAGCGCGCCGAGCCCGACCACCATGCCGGCGAACGTGTCGCCATCGGTGTCGCGGTCGACGTGCAGCAGGTCGCCGTCGGCGGTGACCAGCTCCAGGGCGGCGACCGAAGTGGCCAGGTTGCCGTGAGTCTGGCCGGAGCCGTGGGTGGCGGTGGCCACCGCGCCGGCCACCGAGATGTGTGGAAGTGAGGCGAGGTTGGCCAGGGCGTACCCCTGGGCGTGCAACTGTCGGGCGACGTCGCCGTAGCGCAGGGAGCCGGTGACGGTGACCCGCGCGCGCTCGGGGTCCACGTCGATCACCGGGGGCAGCCCGGCCAGGGTGACCAGGTCCCCTTCGGTGTCGCCGAACCGGTTGAAGGAGTGCCCGGTGCCCACCGCCCGGATCCGGGCGCTGCCGGCGACCAGCCGGCGCAGCTCGTCGGTGGAGGTGGGTCGGTGGAAGGCCCGGGCGGCGTAGCGCACGTTGCCGGCCCAGTTGTGGCGCGGGACGCCGGCAGCGGTGGCCGGCGGGCCACCCTGTTCCGACGCGGTCACGTGGCGATCTCCCGATCGGTGGACGGGTGGTCGGCCAACGCGGCGACGAGGGCGTCCAGCGCCGCGTCGACCTGGAGCCGGGCGTAACCCCGCTGGGCGACCGGCAGGCCGGCCGCGGAGACCCGTTCGATCTCCGCCCGAGCCTCCTGCCGGGTCGGCACGTCCCCGGACACCAGGGCGTTCTGGCCGCGCCGGATCAACTGGTCGACCTGGTCCATCCGGTAGCCCCGCAGGCTCGCGGTGAGGTCCGGGTCGGCGAAGGCGGCGCGGCGCAGCGCTGGCAGGTCCACGAACCGGTCGCCGGCGTACTGGCTGAGCGCGGCGGACACCTGCTCCGGCTGCTCCCGGACCTGGTCGAGGACGAGCAGCTCGACAGCGGGCCGGCCGTCGAGCGGATGGCGGGCGGTCACCGGTGGCCCCAGCGTCACACCCGGCGCGGGCACCAGCAGCAGTCGCGGCGGCTCCGGACGGCCGTCCCGCCGGGGCGGCTCGTCGAGGACCAGCGCGTCGACCTCGGCCCACCGGATCGTCCGTCGCAGGCCCGGCCGCCGGATGGTCAGCCCGTCCGCGCCGATCCCGAACCGGAACGGCCGCAGCGCGCTACCCAGCGCCACGACGCCGAGCACGACGGCCCCCACCGCGACGATCGTCCGTAGCAGGGCGCCTTCGTGGGGCAGGGCCAGCAACACCACCCCACCAAGTACGCAGGCCAGGGCGAGCACCCGGGCTCCCCGACTCCGGCGCAGTTCCACGCTCGGACCCCCGTTCATGACCGTGGCGTCGGTCCCAGCATCCTCTGACAGACCGGGCTCCACGGATACCGGACGATCGGGCACGGTTGTTCTCGCCATCGTCGGGGAACCCTACGCCCATGAGCACTTACCGTGATCCGGCCCCGCGGGGCGACGTCTTCCCTTCCGAAGAGGAGTTGGACCCGACCGGCAGTGGGGTCGAGCCGGCCAGCGCGCCCACGGTCGGCGCGTTGCCGGGCCATCCGGCGCCAACGCCCGGTCCCCGACCCACACCGGCACCCGCGCCGGCCCCGACGCCGGTGCCGGCACCCGGACCGCCGCCGCGTGCCCCCGGCGCCGGGGCGCAGTCGATCGTGACCCGGCACCTGGACGGCTCGGTGGAGGTGGTCACCGACCTTGACGGCGACGGCGTCGCCGACATCGTGCAGGTCGACCTCAATGGAGACGGGACAACCGACGTCACCTATGTGGACAGTGATCGCGACGGCCGGCTGGACACCGTGCTGCGCGACCCGGGCCTGGTCGGGACGGGCGGCGGGGCGCACCGGGCGGCGTGAGACCGCGTTCCGCGAGCGCGCCCGGCCGCCGGGCTCAGAGCTTCGCCATCACCTCGCTGGCGACCAGCTCGAGGTGTTCCAGATCGGTGAGGTCCAGCACCTGGAGGTAGATCCGCTGGCTGCCGATGTCCGCGTACCGCCCGATGGTGTCGAGGACCTCGGCGGGCGTACCGGCCAGGCCGTTGGCCCGCAGTTCGTCCGGGTCGCGGCCGATGGCGGCGGCCCGGCGGGCCACCTCGGCGTCGTCGCGCCCGCAGCAGAGCACCAGGGCGTTGGACCAGACCAACTCGGCCGGGTCCCGGCCGATCTCGGTGCAGGCCGCCCGGACCCGGTCGAACTGGGCCGTCGTGTCCGCCGGTGAGGCGAACGGCAGGTTGAACTCGTCGGCGTAGCGGGCGGCCAGCCGCGGGGTGCGCCTCGGGCCCATCCCGCCGAGCAGGATCGGCGGGCGGGGCTGCTGCACCGGCTTGGGCAGGGCGGGCGAGTCACTGATCGGGTAGTACCGGCCGGCGTGGTCGAACCGCTCCCCCGCCGGGGTGGCCCAGAGCCCGGTGATGACCTCGAGCTGCTCCTCCAGCCGGTCGAACCGCTCGCCGAGGGGCGGGAACGGAATGCCGTACGCGGTGTGCTCGTCGGCGTACCAGCCGGTGCCGATGCCCAGCTCCACCCGGCCGCCGCTCATCTGGTCGACCTGCGCCACGGTGATCGCCAGCGGGCCGGGCAGCCGGAAGGTGGCGGCGGTCATCAGGGTGCCGAGCCTGATCCGGCTGGTGTCCCGAGCGAGCCCGGCCAGCGTGGTCCACGCGTCGGTGGGGCCCGGTTCGCCGGTCACCGCCCCCATCATGAGGTAGTGGTCGGACCGGAAGAACGCACCGTAACCGGCGTCCTCGGCGCAGCGGGCCACGGCGAGCACCTGGTCGTAGCTGGCACCCTGCTGAGGTTCGGTGAAGATCCGCAGTTCCATGATCCGAGCATAGGGACCGGGCTTCGGTGCCGCTCCGGGACGGCAAGCACACCCTCATATGCCTTGACAGTCATATGCCCAGAGAGGCATATTCGGTCCGTGACCCTCGACGCGTTCACGATCCTCGCCGAGCCCACCCGGCGCCGGATCCTCGACCAGCTCCGCGACGCCGAGCACAGCGTCGGCCAACTGGTGGACAGCCTGGGGGTCAGCCAGCCGGCCGTCTCCAAACACCTGCGGGTGCTCCGCGAGGCCGGCTTCGTCTCCTGCCGGATCGCCGCCCGGCAGCGGATCTACCGCCTCGACCCGGGCCCGCTGCGGGCGGTCGACGGGTGGCTGGACCCGTACCGCCGGCTGTGGAACCGGCATCTGGACGCCCTGGAACGGCATCTCGACAGTCAGGAGCAGTGAATGGACCGCGACGCGTTCCGCCCCAGCCCACCCACCGAGGTGCGCGCCGAGCCCGCCGACGGCGGCGCCACCCTGGTCTTCGTCCGCGACCTTCGGCATCCGCCGGCCACCGTCTGGGCGGCGCTGACCGATCCGGCCCGGCTCGCCGAGTGGGCACCTTTCCTCGCCGACCGGGACCTCGGCTCCCCCGGTTCCGCCGTGCTCACCCTGATCGACGGCGAGACCACCACGCCGACCACGGCGACGGTACGCCGGGCCGAGCCGCCGCACCTGCTGGAGTACACCTGGGGCGACGACCTGCTGCGCTGGGAGCTGAGCCCGCTGGGCACCGGCACCCGACTCACCCTGCGGCACACGGTCGCCGACCCGGGCATGCTGCCGATGGTCGCGGCCGGCTGGCACCTCTGCCTCGACGTGGCCGACCGGCTGCTCGACGGCGACCCGGTCGGCCCGATCCGGGGTGCCGAGGCCAAGGACTTCGGCTGGCCCGAGCTGCGCGACGCGTACGCCGAACGACTCGACCAGGGCTGAGCCGCCGGGCCGGCGGCCCGGTCAGACGTACGGCCGGGTGGCGTACGCGGTCCGGAGCGCGGCCAACCCGGCCGCTTTCGGCGACAGGGTGCCGGAGTTGAAGTAGTTGGTCCGGGCGATCCGTGGCCCACGCTCGGCGTTGAGCTTGGCTATGGCCGCCGGGACGGTGGCGATCCAGGCGGGTTGGTTCGGGATCTCGGCCGAGCGCACCCCCCACTCCGCGATGATCACGGGCCGGGACAGCGCCACCGGGCCGAGGTCCGCCACCGCCCAGTCCTTCGTGCGGCGAAACCGGGACAGCGCGGTGTCGTTGGCGTTGGTGGCGTAGGCATTCCATTGAAGGAAGTCAAGCCGGGACATCAGCGACTCCGGGTGGGTGCGCTGGAAGCAGGCCCGGTCGAAGCCGCCGAGACCAATCGAGAACGTCGTGCCGGCGGGCAGCGTCCGCGCCTTGAACCAGGTGAGGATGTAGTTCATCGCCTGCACCGCCCGCGCGTCCGACTCGGCCCAGGTGTACGCCTTGCCGTCCTCGGTGGTGCCGAACTCGTGGTCGGTGTCCAGCTCCGAGGCGAGCTGGATGTTCACCGCGAACCCGAGCGTGCGGTACTGCGCCAGGGCGCGGTGGAACAACCCGTCGCACTGGCCGTTGATCACCTGGCTGTATCCGTACGCCCTCGGCCAGGCGGTGCCGGGGCGCTGTTGGATGGTCATCGACGGCGCCGGGACGGTGTAGTTGGTGCCGTCGACGGTGAAGCTCTGCGGCCCGTTGTTCGGGGCGCCGTAGTGCTTCAACTCGAGGACCATGTTCATCTGCACCCCGGCCTTGCCCAGATTGATCAGCCAGGGCCGGTTGTAGCCGGGGAAGATGTACCCGTCGGCGAAGCTGCGGTACTGGGTGAGCGAGCGGAAGTTGCCGCCGGCGATGTCGGCGGTCGGGTCGGCGCCTCCGGAGAGGTAGTAGCCGCCGAGCACCGGCTGGCTCATGGCGTAGTCGGCGGTGGCGGTGGCGGTGTTTCCGGCGACGTCACGGACCTGAACGGTGACCCGGGGCATCACGCCACCGCCCGGTACACGGCCACCGCGCCGTTGTCGGAAACCCGGGTCCAGGTGCGCCCGGAGTTGTCGGTGACGGTCAGGGAGAGCGGGTCGATGACTGCGGTGACCTTGACGGGGGCGCTGCTGTTGCCCTGCGCGTCGGTGACCACGATGGTGACGGTCAGCGGTTTGGTGTCGGCGTCGGAGTAGGTGACGGTCAGCAGCATCTGCTCGCCCGGTGCGTACACGGGTGCGTTCAGGGCTGCGATCGCGGTGGGAGCGGCCATGTCGGGCCTTCTCTCTGGTTCGGTCGCCGGCCGGAGTGCGGATGAGCGACGCCGGACCGGGCGGGGTCCTCAGTGCGAAGAGGCCGGCGGGGGCACGGGCGCGGTGGCGCAACCGGTGGGCGGCGGCACGCGGCTGCCGGCGGGTGATGACGTCCTTGTCCCGGTGGGCGGTGTCACCGCTGCGGGCGCCCGGAGCGGCGTGGACGGCAGCCACGGGTGGGCCGTACGCGTGGTCGGGCCGGCGGCTGCGCCGTGTCCGCCGCGGCGACGGGGCCGGGCTGGGTGAGGGCGGCGCCGGCGTGGACGGTGCTGTCCCACCGGGCCGGAGGACTGGGATGTGGCCCGCCATCCGTTCGCCTCTCCACCTGCCCCAACAGTGCTCTACCAGGGGCTTTACCGTCTTGTCCGGTTTTCGACACCGCCCTCGTACCCCGTGGACGGGTCCCGGGCCGGCCGGGTGTGTCAGCTCTACCCGGCGAGTTCACCGGTGCCGAGCGACCGGTGCACGGTCACCGTGCCGGGCAGCGCGACGCACGCCGCGCGCACGTGGTCGATCTTCGCGGCGCGTTCCGGGTCGTCCCGGTCGAGCAGGACGCCGAGGGCGGTGCCGCTGTGCGCGATGACCAGGCCGTAGCCGTCCACCTCGCGGCAGAGCCGGTGCAGCACGTCGAAGTGCCGGCGCGGGCGCAGTTTGCCGTTCAGCACGGCGCTGCGGGTGGTGACCTCGCCAACGGCAGGAAGGTCGCCGGCGCGTACGGCCGCGGTGAGCGCGGCCAGCAGCCGCGCGTACTCCCGCTTGTCGGCCTCGTCGAACGGCTTGGGGATGCGGTTGAAGCGGATGGTGTCCACCGCGCCGCCCTCGTCGTGCGCCACCACGGTGAGCGGGGGCAGCACGCCGATCCGTTCCCGCAGCCGCACCTCCCGGTGATGGAAGGCGACGATCCCGTCGTACATCACACCGTCGGAGGGCTCGATCCGGCGCAGCAGCGACTCGATGGTGCGCTCGCTCAACGTCCTGCCGAACGCGTCGCCGACCGCTCGAGCGGTGGCCACCAGGTCCGCCGACGAACTGGCGTAGCCCTTCCCCTCGGCCAACCCGCCGCCCAGCTCCAGCACCCCACCGCCGGGAAGGCCGAACAGGTCCATCATCGTGGCGGCCAGCCGGGCCGACTTCCGCTTGTGTTGCGGGAAGACCCGGATCCGGGCCAGCTCGCTGGACGGCCAGAAGGTGGCGGTCGCCCACTGCGCCATCGGGAACGTCACCAGGAAATCCCGGTCGGCGTCGGGTAGCACGCCCTGCAACAGCTCACCGAAGGTGCCGAACGCGGTGCCGACGCCGAGTCGGCCGGTGGCCGCCGGCAGCACATCCGGGTCGGCCGTGCACGCCACCTCGCCCGGTCTCACGATCAGACTCCCCCGTTGCGTCGGTTGCCGCCGGTCACGTTACGTCGCTGCTACCGATGCCGGGCGCGGCTGACCAGACTAACGTTCCAGCAGTCAACATCATCTTTGGGAAGCAGCTTCTGACGTGCGAAAACTGACCTACTACATCGCCACCAGCCTGGACGGCTTCATCGCCGGGCCGGACGGGGAGTTCGACTTCTTCGCGTTCGAGGGAGATCTGGCGGCCGCCATCCTGGCCGACTACCCCGAGACCATGCCAACCCACGCGCGGGAGCCGCTGGGGATCGCCACAGCGGCGAACAACAGGTTCGACACCGTCCTGATGGGCCGCGCGACCTACGAACCGGGCCTGGCCATCGGCGTCACGAGCCCGTACGGCCACCTGCGGCAGTACGTGTTCTCCCGGACGCTGGAGCAGCGTGATGCGGCGGTGGAGATCGTCGCCGGCGAGCCGGCGGAGTTCGTCCGCGAGCTCAAGCACCTGGACGGGATGGGCATCTGGCTCTGCGGCGGCGCGACGCTCGCCGGCCAACTGGTCGATGAGATCGACGAGCTGATCATCAAGCGTTACCCCGTGGTCCTCGGCTCCGGCATTCCCCTGTTCCGGGCGCCCTTCGCCGTGACGGGCTTCGCGCTGGCCGACACCCGGGTGTTCAACACCGGCGCGACCATTTCCACCTATGTCAAGCACTGAAAGAGGGCCGATGTTGTTCCGCGCCACCACCGGGGCCGATCTCGACCGGGTCACCGGCTTCTCCATCGACGACGCGGTCAGCGCGATCGACGCCGACCGCTACCTGGACGAGTTGGGCCAGGGGATGTACCGGCCGGAGTGGACCTGGATCGCCGAGGTCGACCAGCGGGTGGTGGGCCGCGCGCTGTGGTGGGGGCAGGCGTCCAGCGCGCACCCGGTCGCCCTGGACTGTCTGCACGTCGAGGCGTCTGTCGACGACCGTGCGGCCGTCGCGGCCGACCTCCTCGGCGCGGGGCTGCGGGCCTTCGCGCAGCAGGGTGCGCCGAAGCCGCCGCTGTACAACCTGACGCTGCCCAACGACTGGCGCGCCGATGAGTCCGTCTCCGCGGCGGTGGCCTGGCGGCGCAGAGCGGCGCTGGCGGTCGGGCTGACCGACGAGGTGGAGCGGCTGCGGCTGGAGTGGACGCCGGAGGTCGGGGTGCCCTCGGCCAGCGGCAGGCTCGTCTTCTCGACGGGCTCCGACGAGGAGTTCCTGGACGTGTTCCGTCGGATCGCGGTGGGCAGCCTGGACACCGAGACCCGCCGGAACCTTGCGGTCAAGGGCCCGGAGCTCACCGCCCGGGAGGAGATGGACTTCTACCTGGACTGCCCGGGCGAGCGGGCGTGGTGGCGGCTGGCCCACACCGCCGATGGGACGCTCGCCGGGCTGGCGATCCCGTCCGCGACACCGTACAACCGCAATGTCGGGTACCTGGGCGTGGTGCCCGAGCTGCGCGGGCACCGCTACATCGACGACGTCCTCGCCGAGATCACCCGGTTCCACGCCGAGCAGGGGGCCGAGCTGATCACCGCCACCACCGACACGACGAACGTGCCGATGGCCGCGGCGTTCGCGCGGGCCGGTTACCGCACCGCGCAGATCCGGCTGCTCTACTCGGCTCCGGAGTCATGAGGCGAGCACCGTGGCGAGGTCGGTGCGGGAGGTGACACCGAGCTTGGGGAACGCCCGGTACAGGTGGTGCCCGACGGTTCGTGGGCTCAGGAACAGCTGCGCGGCGATCTCCCGGTTGGTCGCGCCCGTCGCGGCCAACCGGACGACCTCGCGTTCCTGAGGGCTCAGCCGGCTGAGCGGTCCGCCCAGGGACGGTTCCGCCGCGTCGCCGCTGGCCCGCAGTTCCGCCCTGGCCCGGTGGGCCCACGGCTCGGCGCCGAGCGCCGTGAAGGTGTCGAGTGCGTCCCGCAGGTGGCCGCGCGCTTCGAGTTTCCGGCGTGCGCGGCGCAGCCACTCCCCGTAGAGCAGCCCGGTCCGGGCCTGGTCGACAGCGCTGCCGGCCCGGTGTAGCCGGACGGCCGACCCGAAATGCTGCTCAGCCTCGCCGTCCGATGCGGTCAGGGCACGACAGCGGTGGGCCAGCGCGGCGAGCGCCGGGCGACCGGTCGTCTCGGCCCACTCGTCGAGGAGACGCACCGGTTCGGCGGCCCGCTCGGGTCGCCCGGCGCGCACCGCCGCTTCGACGAGATCGGGCAGCAGGAAGACGCCGAACAGCGGATGACCGGATGCCGCCCGCGCCGCCTCGAACCGCTGCAGCGCAGCGTCCGCGCGGCCGAGGCCGAGGTCGAGCAGGCCCAGCGCCCACAGGGCGTCCGCCGTTGCCCGGCCGATTCCACGTGGCTGGGTGTACGACATCGCGTCCCGCGCCAGCCGACGGGCCTGCTCCTCCTCCCCGCGTACCGCCGCCAGGGTCGCCAGGACGGCGCGCAGGTGGGCGGCCCGGTGCGCCAGGTCGTACCCCTCGGCCAGCCGGAGTCCCTCGGCTGCGTGCATGGACGCGGCGTCGTGCTGCCCGAGGGTCAGCTCCACCCGGGCGAGCAGGTGCAGCGCGGTGGGCAGCCACCCACCCATGCCGCTGTCCCGGCAGTGGTCGACGGCCTCGGTCGCGATCTCGTACGCGGCCTCGTCATCGGCGGTCAGGTGGCAGTAGATCCCGGTCATCAGGCGGTCCATGAACCCGGTGTCGGTGCGACCGCGCGCCGCCACGAGTGGTCGGAGCGCGCGCAGCGCCCCGGGCACATCGCCGGCGAACAGGCAGCCGGGCACGGCCAGCACCGGCTCCGCGGGGGCCTGGGCCGCTACCGCCGCGATCAGGTCGGCGTTCCCCGAGGAGAACGCAGCGTGCAGGGCGTCCACCAGCAGCGCGGGGAGTTTGTCCGGCCGGCGGGGACCGATCTGGTTGGCGCAGTCGAGCAGTATGCGGCCGGCGACGTCCGGGCTGCCGTACCCGAGCTCTACCACCGCCCGGACCCGCGCGAGGTCCGCGGCCAGGCCGGGGTCCTGCGACGCCACCTCGACCATCGCCGCGAGCCGACCGCCCCGCTCGTCCTGGCCCGCGTCGGCGGCGGCCTGCGCGGCGGCGATGAACCGGCGCGCCCGGTCCTCCGGCTCGGCCGTGAGTTGGGCTGCCCGCTCGTACGCCGCGGAAGCCGACGCGAGCGCCTGCCGGCCGCCGGCCCAGACCGCGACCCGCTCCAACTCGTCGGCGACCCGGTCGTCCGGCCCGGTCGCCGCGGCGGCCAACTGCCAGGCGCGCCGATGCGCGTGCTCGGGTGCGACGAGTACCGCCGCCATCGCCTGGTGCGCGGCGACCCGGCCGGCGAACGGGCTGCCCTGGTACGCCGCGTACCGGATCAGCGGATGCCGGAAGCGCAGCACACCGCCGGTCAGCACGATGAGATCGGCGCGCTCGGCAGGCTCCAGGTCACCGACCGTCGCGCCCGCGGCCCGCAGGATCAGGTCGAGTGTTCCGGTGTCGTCCGCGGCTGCCATCAGCAGCAGCGCCCGGGTGGCCTCGGGGAGCCGGCGGATCTGATCCTGGAAGGCGTCCAGGACCCGGTTCGAGGGCGCGGACAGCGTCAACGGGCTGAGCTGACCGGCGCGCTGTGTCGGAGTCAGTGCGGCGGAGAGTTCCCGCAGCGCGAGCGGGTTGCCCTGCGCCTCGTCCAGGATCCTCTCCCGGACGTACGGCGGCAGGTCCACGACCAGTGCCGCGGCGGCCTCCTGGTCGAGCCCCGCGAGGTGCAGCGTGGGAAGCCCGACGACCCCGGCCACGCCGGCGGTGTCCCGGGCGGCGAAGATCAGCACGACGCCCTCGACCTGCAAACGGCGGGCGGCGAACGTCAACGCGTCCACCGATGCCCGGTCGAGCCACTGCACGTCGTCCACCAGGCAGAGCAGCGTCCCCTCGCCGGCCGCCTCCGCCAGCATGGTGAGCACGGCCAGGCCGATGACGAAGCGGTCCCGCACCGTGTCGTCGGTGAGCCCGAAGACCGCCCGCAGTGCCCTGGCCTGGGGGCCGGGCAGCTGGTCGACGAGGTCCATGACCGGCAGGAACAACTGGTGCAGGCCGGCGAAGGCCAGCTCGGTCTCCGACTCCAGGCCATCGATCCGCAGCACCCGCATCCCGGACGCGCGAGCGGCGGCGTAGTCGAGCAGCGCGGTCTTGCCGATGCCGGCTTCGCCGTGGATCAGCAGAGTGCTGCTCGCGCCGTCCACGGCAGCGTCCAGCATCCGGTCGATCTGGTCGCGCTCGACCGCCCGGCCCTGCATCACGTACCCCCGTCGTCACCGGTCCCGCCGGCCGCCGTAGCGCCGACGCGACGCCGTGCAGCCGCCCGCCGAACCTCGGAGGCGCAGGTCATGAACCTAGCCGATTGCATTTCTTTCGCCGCGCCGAGCGTCTGGGCGTCAGCGGCGGCCGACTCCGCGCGCGCCGCGGGTCGGGCGGTGGCCCGGCCCGCGGCGTCGGTCGTTCCGGGGCCGGACGCATCCGCCGCGAGTCGCGGATCACCCCGAGGCGACGGCCTTCAGGATCGCGTCGCGGGACGCGGTCACCTCCCGGCGCAGCTCGTCCAGGTCCACGCCGACCAGGTGCCCGCCCGCCTTGCGAATCCGTCCGGCCACCACGACGGTCTCGATGTTGCGGGGGTCCGCCCCGAGCACCAGGGTGCCGACCGCGTCGTTGAGCGGCATCGTGTTGATGTCATCGGCCCTGACCACCAGCAGGTCCGCCTGCTTGCCCGGGGTGAGGGAGCCGGTCACGTCGCCGAGTCCGTTGGTACGGGCCCCCTGCAGCGTGGCGAAGTCCAGCACGTCGCGGGTGGTGATCCGGTACGGCACGGTGTCCGTGCCGTAGGCGGCGTCTACCGCACGCATGCGCTGGATCGCGTGCACTGCTCGCATCTGGGTGAACATGTCGCTGGCCAGTGCGACCTCCACGTCGATGCTGAGCCCGGGCCGGATACCGGCGGCCAGCGCCTCCTCGATCGCGGGCACCGCCGTCTCCAGACCGATCTGCGCGTCGGAGGTCGGCGCCAGCGACACGGTCACCCCGGCGTCGCCCATCGCCCGCCACGCGTCCGCAGTGAGGCCGGTGGCGTGGATAAGGGTCAGGCCCGGGTCGAGCAGGCCGTCGGCGGCCCAGCGCAGGATCGCCGCAGAGGACGGCGCGCCGAACACCGCGTCGATACTGACACCGAGGCCGAGATCGTGGGCGACGGCCGCGAGTTCCCGCCCGTAGGCCAGTGCCGGGCCGGCGATCTCATCGGTGGCCAGCGCTGCGAGGCGCAGCGTCACCAGGCCGTCACTAACCCCGTGGTACGCCCCACGCAGGCGTTCCAGGTCGCCGGGCCACTGGCGGTCCCAGTCGCCGAAGTGTGGCCCCATCGATGCGTGCACGCCCCGGATGCCGGTGTCGACCAGCGCCTGGATCGCCGCGTCCGAATGCGCCGCCGTGCGGGAGTTGTGCGAGAAGTCCAGCATCGTGGTGATGCCGGCATCGAGGGCGGTGAGCGCGGCGAGGCGGGTGCCCACGTACATGTCGTGCGGCGTGTATGCGGGCGCGACCCTGGCCAGCGTCGACATCACGTACTCCCCCAGGTCGGTCACGTCGGGGATGCTGCGACGCAACTGCGCCTGCCAGGCGTGCCGGTGGGTGTCGACGAATCCGGGGCTGACGATCCGCCCGGCCGTGTTGATCACGGTGGCGCCCGCCGCTTCCGGATGCGACCGAAGGTCGGGGCCGACCGCGACGATCCGGTCCCCGCGTACCAGCACGTCACCTCGCTCCAGGTCGCCGATTCGCGGGTCCATCGTGACGACCGTGCCTCCGGTGAACAACAGCATTGGGGTGTCTCCTTCGCTACGTGTGGTCACTGCTGGTGGAACACGTATCCGGCGTGGTGCAGCACGCCGTCGGTGAACAGGCCATACGCCCAGAAGCCCAGGTCGTCGTGGTAGACGATCCGGTCGCCGTCGATCCAGAACGACCCCTGGTACGCGTGTGGCCGACCACCCCGTGTCTCGTCGTACCGGCCGTCGGCGGTGAGTTCCTGGTGCACGAAGCCGCTCTCATCGATCCACATGCCGAGGTACGGGCTCTGCTCCGACCGCGGGCCGACGTCGGGCTCGATCGGGGCGGGCGTGAGCCGGCGGCCGTTGAAGAGCGCGATCTCACCGTCGACGACGATCGCGGCTGCCTGTTCCGGCCACCAGACGATCATCTCCAGGACGGACGCGCCCGAGGTCCGGTCGGCGACCACGGCGAAGGTGGCAGGGTTACCGGGCGTGAGCGCGCCGACCCGGTCGGCGGGGCGGGCGCGCAGGCCGGCGACGGCGACACCGTCGATGACCGCCGGCACGATGGTCAGTCCGGTGCAGTCGACGACGATCGCGCCGTCGTCCTCGGCCGCAGTGTGCAGGCCCGGCCCGACTCCGACGATCACCTCGCCGTCGAGCAGCAGGTCGGCGGCAGAAAGGTCACCAATCGCCGGGTCGAGCGTGTGGATGGTGGCGTTGACGAACATCAGTGGGCGACGCCGGTCACCGGTATTCGCGGTGATCCTCGCCAGCACCGCCTCGTCGAGCATCGGGATGCTCACGACGTACCTCCGAAAGGGGTTGGGGTTTGGTCCTCCCACCGTCGGACGTATCGGGGCCGGCAACCAGACCGGGCGTAACCGGGGTGCGGCGCACCCTGCCTGGTCGAAGCCAGCCTGGTTACCGTTGGTGGCATGCCAACCACCGCGCTCGGGACGTTCCTCACCGCTCGGCGTGCCCGGCTCACGCCGGGCGACGTCGGCCTCGTGTCCAGCGGCGTCCGGCGGGTCGCGGGTCTGCGCCGCGAGGAGGTCGCGGTGCTGGCCGGGGTGAGCGTCGACTACTACACCCGTCTGGAGCAGGGACGGGAGCGCAACCCGTCAGCTTCGGTGCTGGACGCCGTGGCCCGGGCGCTGGACCTCGGACCGGACGCCCGCGACCATCTCTTCCGACTGGCGGACATATCGCCCGGCAGCGCGCCGGGTCCCGCCCGGCCCCGGGTCGAGCAGAGCCTGCGGGAACTGCTCGACGCCTGGCCGGACACTCCGGCGATCGTCATCGACCGGCGGCTCGACCTGCTGGCCCGCAACGCGCTGGCGGATGCGTTCTACGCGGACTTCGCCGAGGCGGACAGCATCGTCCGGATGACCTTCCTGGACCCGGCTGGCGGCACGTTCTTCGTCGACTGGCAGCGAGCCGCCGAGGCGTGCGTGGCGAACCTGCGCCTGGCCCTCGGCCACGACCCGCACGACCGGCGGGTGCGGGAGCTGGTCCAGGAGGCGGGTGCGGCCAGCCCGGAGTTCCGCCGGCTGTGGGCGCGCAACGACGTGCAGGGCAAGACGCACGAGACGAAGACGTTCCGGCACGGCGCGGTGGGCGAAATGACGCTGTCGTATCACACGTTCGACGTGCGGGGCGCTCCCGGCCAGCAGTTGATCGTGTACCGCGCGGAGCCGCGCAGCCGAAGCGCTGAGGCGCTTCGGCTGCTGGGCACGCTGGCCGCCAGCAACTGGCCCATGTGAGGCTTTCCGTCAGGTCGCCGGCGAACTCCATCTGGATGCGGTCACTGGCGTACGTCCTGTTCCTGTCGCGGAAGGCGACGGATCACGTCTGTCGGTGCCGGCGGCCGGCTGTGTAGGCGGGTCAGACCGACCCCGACGAGCACGACCACCATCCCGATGGCGATCCGGAGGCCGAAGTCCTCGTCGAGCACGATGACTCCCAACGCCACCGAGACCACCGGCAGCAGATAGCCGACGGTCGCCGTGTTGGTGGCGCCCTCGGCGGCGATGTTCCGGTAGGTGAGGTGGAAGGTGGCTCCGGTGGCGACGACGCCCAGGATCACGACGGCGATCAGGGTCTTCGGCCCGATCTCGATCGACGTCAGACCGCCGGCCGGCAAGGTCACCGCGGTCAGGCCGGTCGCCGCGATGAGCTGCGCCGCGGACAGCGAGATGGTGGGGATGCCCTTGCCGACCAGGTTGCGGCCCATGTACGCGAAGCCGACGGCGTAGCTGGCCGCCGCGGCGACGATGGCGAGGGCGCCCCAGCCGATCGGCCCGGTCGTCTCCCACGGAGCGAAGATCAGCACGACCCCGGTGAACCCGAGGAGGAGCCCGCCCAGCCGGGCCGGCCGGAGTCCGCGCTCGGTTCCGATGACGACGCCGATCAGCAGCGACCACAGCGGGGTCGTCGCGTTCAGTGCGCCGGCCACCCCCGAGTCGATGGTCTGCTGGCCGATGCTGAACATGGCGAACGGCAGTGCGTTGCAGAACAGGGCGGCCACGACGATGTGACCCCAGGTCCCCCGGCCCCGGGGCAACCGCCGGCCCGAGGCCAGGCATGCGACCAGCAGAGCGGCCGATCCGAGTACGCAACGGCTGAGGGTGACCTGGACCGGAGTCAGCGAGTCCAGGGCCAACTCGATCCAGAGAAAGGTCGATCCCCACAGCAGGGCGAGCACGCCCACCCGCGCCCACGCCCATGTCCTGCCCACGACACCGTCACCCCTGATCTCCTTGATCGGCCCCCATGAACGGTGCCGCACCCCAACCCGTAAGGACAAGCAAAAGATTTTGCACTTAAGTTAAGTTGTGCTACATGCTTGATGTGAGACGCATGCAGGTGCTGCGGGCGGTGGTCACCAGCGGGTCGGTGACCGCAGCGGCGGCGCACCTCGGCTACACCCCCTCCGCCGTCAGCCAGCAGGTGGCGGCCCTGGAAAAGGAGGCCGGGATCGCGCTACTCGAACGGGTCGGCCGGGGTGTGCGGCCCACGGCGGCCGGTCAACTGCTCGTCGGGCACGCGGCCGTCATCAGCCAGCACGTGGCCCAAGCGGAGACCGCGCTGGCCGACCTGCGCTCGGGGCGGACGGGCCGGCTGACTGTCCGCTATTTCGCCTCGGTCGGCCCGACCCTGCTGGCACCCGCCCTCGCCCGACTCCGGCGCGAGCATCCGGGCGTGGCGACAGACCCCAAGCTCAGCGATCCGGATGATCCACTGCCGGAGGTGGAGCGGGGCAACGCCGACCTGGCCATTGTGGTCCGCCGACCGAGCGACGAAATCCGCCAGGGCATCCGTGTGGTGCACCTGCTCGACGACGTGTATCAGGCTGTGTTGCCTGTCGGACACCCGCTCGCCGCACAACAGGTGATCGACCTGGCCGACCTCGCCGGCGAACCGTGGGTCGGTAGCGAACCGCCCGGCCCCTGCCTGGAGCCAATCACCGACGCCTGCGCCGCGGCAGGCTTCAGTCCGGATTTTGTCGCGAGGTCGGAGGACTACGCCACGGCCCAGGGATTCGTCGCAGCCGGCCTCGGAGTCAGCCTGATCCCCCGACTCGGGCTGGGCACCCGCCATCCCGGCGTCGCCACCCGCCCGGTCCGCCGTCCAGAGCCGATCAGGAGGATCTACGCTGCGGTCCGGGAGATCTCACTGGCCCAGCCGGCACTGCGCGCGCTGATCGACGCCCTCCTGGACGCCACCAAGGAGTGACACGTGAGCGTCCCGGGTACCAGCCTGGTGCTATTCGCCCTTGGTCGGTGCGGGCGAGCGGCCGCGGTAGCCGATGGCGCCCTCGCCGACCCGCTGGTAGGTGCCGACGAATGCGTCGCCGGGGCCGGTGAACGCGACCGTCCCGGTGTTGCCGCGCTTGTCCCGCCAGCTCGCCCTGGCCAATGGCAACGAGTCGGCACCGATCGCGAAGGTGATCCCGTTCGAGCGGTACCAGCCGCCGCCCCATCCCTCCTCCGTGTGGTACCAGTGTTTCGCCATGCCGGCGTCGGGGTGATCGGCCCGCCACCGCCCGGTCAGCGAGCCGCGCAACTCGTGCGGCGACTCCGCACCAGCCGGCCGGCACCAGCCGTAGAAGCCGTCCAGTTCGGCGGTGAAGGTGACCGCGTACTCCGCGCCGGAAGCGTCTGCCCAGGCGAGGTGGTCGAGCAGGCTCTGCTCGCCGCGGTCCACGTACGCGATGACCGTCGGACCGGGCTGCCACGCGCCGCCCATGGCCTGCATGCGGGTCGAGTACCGGAGCACCGGTTCCTCGGCCTCGCGCTGGTCCATGGCCCGCGCGGACCGGCCCCGGTCGAACACGGCGTCGATGGTGATCCGGTTGAGCCAGAGCATGCTGCGGGCGTCAACGGCACTGGCCAGCCGGAGCTTGTTCGCGCCCGGCCGCAGCCGGCCAGCAGGTATGGCGAAGTCCATGTGCTGAAAGAGGTCTCCCCCGCCCGGGATGTGCCAGCCGTGCACCAGGCACCGATCGTTGACGGAGATGTCGAGCGGCGCGAACCCGACCGCACTGCCCAGCTTCGACACCAGCGCCACGATCCCCAGGGTGGCTTCCCCGTTGGCGTCCGCCGCCGGAACGTCGAACGTCATCTCCACGGAGCCGTCGGCGTCCAGCTTGAGATGTCCCCCGGCCTCGGTGCCGCGGTTGATGCTCAGGACGGCATTCGCGGTCGACGCCGGTTTCTGGGCGAAAGTCACGTAGGTCGGCTGCATCGCGCGATGCTATCCGCCGGGCAAAAGGGCAGAGCCCGGCCTCGTCAGGGCAACCAGGCCGGTGCATGCTCGGCCGGTCAGCCCTCATCGTTGACCGTCGCCCGCTCACCTCTCGTGCCGGCTGGTAACCGTTCGACCCGATTGCTACTGGCCCGTCGATGGCCCGGGCGGCTCACCCCACCAGGTTCAGGACCCCCAGGACAATCGACAAAGCGATCGCGACCAGCGTGATGCCGGCGACGGCGCGCATGACTGTCCGGGTGGCTCGGCTGCCTCCGGTGCCCTCAGCAAGGCGGCCCATCATCTCCGTCCGCGCGTCGATGGAGTACGGGTTGGTGCTCGTATCCACGTAGCTGCGCTTCAGCCAGTCGCGATCTGGATTCGGGGCCTGAGTCGTGCCCATGCACCCAGTGTGGGCCGTGGCGCAGGGAGCAGGAAAGACTCCGAACGGAGCACGGATCTCGCACATGGGTCGGTGAGGTCTTGCGCCTCGCGCGTCGGTCCGCTTCGGAGTTGACGGACGCGCTTGCTCATGCCAATAATAGTTGGCATGAGCCAAGGTGAGCTATGGGAGAGCTGAGCGGCGATCGGCTGATCGAGGTCCTTGCCACTCTGGCCAGTCCGCACAGACTGCGTGTGCTCGCCGCACTGACCGGCGGACGCGCCTACGTCTCACAGCTCGCCCGCGATCTGGGCATCAGCCGCGCACTGCTGCAGGTGCACCTCAAAAAGTTGGAAAAGGCCGGGCTGGTCACCGCGCATCTGGAGTTGTCCGAGGACGGCAAGGCACTCAAGTACTACGAGGCCACGCCGTTCTCGCTGCACCTCACGCCCGACGTGGTGGCGGCTGCCGCCACGACCCTGAGCAACGCCGGAGACGGCGACGCCGTACCGAAAGGAAAAATCTAGATGGACGTCGGCTCGGTCTTCCTCGTCGTCATCGCCGCCCTGCTCATCTCGGTTGTCGGGTATGCGGGCGTCCGCAAGCGGGCTACGGTGTCGGCCGAACTGCAGCGGCAGTACGCCGAGCAGGCCGCCGAAACACAGCGCCTGCTCACCGACGTGAGCGCGCAGCTGGCCGATCTGAACCGGCGCACCGCGGACATGCAACGCATCCTCAAGGACGCCGAATGACCGCCCTCGGCCTCAGTCCGCCGGTCACGCTACTCAACGTTCCCAACGCCATCACCGCCGTACGAACGACCGGCTCCGTCGGGCTCGCCGTGGCAGCGCTGACCCACCGCAGCGCCCACCTGCTCGTCGCCGCGTACCTGATCTACTGGATCGGTGACATCCTCGACGGCGTCGCCGCCCGGGGGCTGGGACAGGAGACGCGCACCGGCGCGGTCTTCGACATCGTCGCGGACCGTGCCTGCACGTCGGCCTGTGCCGCCGCACTGGTCGTGCTGCGGCCCGCCACCGCCCTGCCGGTCGCGGTGTTCCTCGTCCAGTTCATGGTCATCGACCAGTTGCTGAGCCTGATGTTCCTGCGCTGGCCGCTGCTGAGCCCGAACTACTTCGCCTGCGTCGATCGGCGCATCTACCGGTGGAACTGGTCTCCGCCGGCAAAGGCGCTGAACACCGCCGCGGTGGTGATCCTGGCGATCTTCGCGCCGATGGCCGCGGCCGTCACGTTCGCCCTCGGGGTCGCCGCGGTGAAGGTCGTCTCGTTGGTCTGCGCCGCCAAGTTGCCGGCGGGCCTGCCGCACACCCGGCCATGATCGCAGTCCTGGCGGCTGCGGCCGTCGGGCTCCTGTCGGCTTTCCTGCCGTTCACCCCGGCCGAGCCGTACCTGATCGCGGTCGTAGCGACGACCGGCACGCCGCCCGTGGCGCTCGGCGTAGCCGCCGCAGCCGGTCAGACTGCCGGCAAGGCCCTGATCTTCCTCGGTGCGCGCGGCGCGATCCGCTCGACTTGGCTACAACGCCGGCTCAGCAGACGCCCGTCCACCGCGCCGGAGCCACCAGGCCGACTGGGCGCGATGCTCGCGCGTCCGAAGGCGGTCGGTGCGCGACTCGTCGAGGTGATGGAACGCCCCCGCCAGGCGACCGGGGTGCTGCTGGTCAGCGCCGTCACCGGATTTCCACCGCTGCTGGCCGCCAGCGTCTACCTGGGCCGCACACCCATGCGCCCGGTCGTCTTCGCGGCGACGTGCCTGCTGGGCCGAGCGATCCGCTTCGCAACGATCGCGCTGGCCCCGCAGCTCGCCGACTACTAAACGGTGGCCGCCGGCCCGGCATCGACATGGACACTGTCCCGGCACCGACACAACAGCTGGGGCAAGATCGGGTGCGCTCATCTGGCGCCAGCCGACTCCGGCGGATGGGGTCGTCGTCCCGGCACCGGCGGTGGAGGGAGGGCCACGCAGGCCCACCGGTCTGGTGATCGGCCACCGCGCCACGCCGACCAGACCTCAAGCGCCTCACGCACCAGGCTGACTTCAAGCAGGTAGTCAGACCGCTGGTTCTCATCGTCCACCACGGCCGCCGCGCGTGCCTCCGGGGTCCAGGGTCGGCCGGCGTAGATCGTCGCCTCATCGGGGAGCTGGTCTAGGCGCTCCACCAAGTCGATCAACCGCATACTCACACCTTCAGTCTGGAAGGACGACGACCACTGGCCCGGATGCCCGAAACGCCTGCTCGTGGGCCGGGGACTGGTCACAGGTCGTGCCCGCTCGTGCTCATTCGGGGTACCGGCTACTGGCACGTGGCTGGCACGTCACCCTGATCCGGAAGAACGGACGGCGTGATCCCGGTAGCTGTTCACCTCGCGCTGTGGACGAGTCGCTGTTTCTGGTAGGGATAGCCGCTGCGCGTGCTGCTGGCTCTGACTGGGGTCAGGTGACCCATGGATGCATGATGGGACGATGGAGAGCCAGAACCTCAGCCGCGAGGATTACCAATCTGCCTTACGCGTAGGGGAAGTGCTGCGCGAACGGGGTTGGCGAAGGGCCTTCAGCCTTCCGCAGATGGTGGAAGGGTGGTCCGGACTGATCGAGGAAATCCGTGAAGGCTATGACTGGTGTACCGACGAGTACAGGAACGACCTGGTCTGCCGCGAATGGCTTGATCAGGCGCTGCCCTTGCTCACCGAGCCCGTGCGGGCGAACTGGCAAGTCATTGTGGATCAACTGGACGAGAAGTTCCGCGAGGTAACCGTCGACGACGGTGCGGCCTTTTGGCCGTTCGGCGTGACTGACCCATGGTGGCTGCGGCGCCGGCCCAAGGTGCTGATCGGCGAACTTGCCCGCGACCTGGGCTGCAATGGAGGCGATGGGACCAGCGCCGCCGGTGGCTAGCCGCCGTTTGAAAGGGCAGCCTCGGTCAGTCGGTGACCACGTGGCGCCGCCGGTAAAAGGCGTTGGCGGGCGGCAGGGCGAGCAGGACGAGGGCGACCAGCAGCGAGGGCGACGCCACGAACCCCGTAACGGTGGCTACGGGCTCAACCCACGCGGGTATCAGCTGACCGGCGACCGCTTTGACGCTGTCCCACTCGGTCACCTCCGGGACCTCTCCTGAAGGGGCCGGGATGAGGGCCAGGGCCCGCCAGCACCCCGCCACCGCCAGCGTCACGCCGCCGATGATCCAGGTGACGATCCGGGTCCAGTTCCTGCCGACGAGGTTGACCAACGCCAGCAGCAGGATGGCGAGTGCGACCAGCGACACGACCAGGCCGACGCCGATGAGGAACATCATCGGCAGGGCGGCGAACGTACTCGGCGCGCCTACCCGCTCGTGCGCCGTCACGTACGCGTCCTGGTTGACCGCCTCCGCGGCCACCTGCCCCAGCCGTGCCAGGCCGCTCAGCGCTAGCAGCAGGCTGGACCCGACGACGACGAGGGTGGGCATTCGTCGCCGGGTCACCTCCGTCGTGGAATTCCCCGTAGTCATGAGAACGGATGCTAGTGCGTGGCCCGTCGATTCCATGAGAGCGGATCTCCTGGGCGAGCTGGCGGCGGCAGCAGAGCCGCATGGGCTGATCATCCGGGTGCTCGCCTACACGGGGCTTCGCTGCGGTGAGCTGGCGGCGCTGCGGGTGCGGCGCGTGGACCTGGTGAAGCGTCGGCCGCTGGTGGCGGAGTCGGTGACCGAGGTCAACGGTCGGGCGGTGTTCGATACGCCGAAGACGCATCAACGCCGGTCGGTGCCGCTCCCCCGGTGCCTGGTAGAGCCGATGTCCGCGCAGGTCGCCGGCCGCAATGGCGACGAGCTGGTGTTCACGTCCCCGGCTGGCGAGGTGTTGCGGAACAACAACTTCCGTCGCCGGGTCTTCGATCGGGCTGCGGAGTCGATCGGGCTCGCCAGCCTGACACCACACGAGCTGCGGCATACTGCGGCCAGTCTGGCGGTGGCTGAGGGCGCCAACGTGAAGGCGGTGCAGCGGATGCTCGGGCACGCCTCGGCGGCGATGACGCTGGACGTGTACGCGGACCTGTTCGAGGACGACCTGGACCAGGTGGCGGACCGCCTCGACCGGGCGGCGGGTCGTGCTACTGCGGACTCAGTGCGGACTGAGGGCCTCGGTCCGGATCTTGATGCGGTTCGTCCGGGTCGTCGGCAGGATGGCTGACCAGGGATTTTGCTTGGTGGACCAGATGTGGCAGAACCCGAACCGCATTCACCCTGTTCAGGGCCCGATCGTGACGCTAGCGGCCGTACGCCGACGCATGCCCTGACCGGTTTGGCTGGTCACCCGGCGCAGCGCCGTCAGACTGATCCGATCCGCGTACAGCATCGGCGCGGCGGCCCCGGTCACCTAACCACCACTCGTGGATCATGATGGCCTGGCGGTGACCGCCTGCCGTCGCTGCTCCGCCAACATCGGTGGTGCTGCCCTCGGTTCTCGCACCGCCACGGAGGGGTTTACGGCGCTTCGCTCCAGATATCCGATCATGGCCGGAATGCGTACCTGGCCTGTCGTTCGGCGAGGTCCGCATCGCAGGTGGCTCACGCATGTTCAGTGCTGAGCAGGTTCCCACCACACCAGGTTGGCGGCCACCTGAGCGACGGGCTCGATGATCTCCCACCCCTCGACGATCAGCCCGTCGCCGATCCGCCAGATGTCGACGACCGCGATCTCCGGTCCCGCGTCGGGAAGCCACCGCCGCGAGTACACCACGACGTGATCACCGTCGGCCAGCACCTGATGAATCTCGACCTGCATGCCGGCGAGCGGCACCAGCGCGGCGTCGACAGCGGCGAGCCACTCCGACTTGGTCGAGGTGGTCGTGCCCGGTCGGTGGTGGATGAAGTCGTCGCTGAGGAACGGTGCGAGCGCGTCGACGTCGCCGGTCTCGATCAGTCCTGCCAGCGCCCGTTGGACGATGCTCTTGTTCTCGGTGGTCATGAACGCAGTGTTTCCGCGGCCGCTTCGGTTGTCGATGACATCGGACTTCATGGCGTCCGGCTCGACGATGAGTACGCTCCATGATCGTGTACACGGTGGGGGAACTCCTGCGGCAGTGGCGTCAGCGCCGGGGGCTCAGCCAACTTGACCTCGCGATTGCCGCGGACGTCTCGGCTCGTCACGTCAGCCTGGTCGAGACCGGCAAGTCCAGGCCGAGCGCCGATATGATCCTCCGGCTCGCGGAGCAGCTCCACGTGCCGCTGCGTGATCGCAACCGGCTCCTGCTCGCCGCCGGCTTCGCACCTCGGCACGATGAGCGTCCACTCGACGACGACGCACTGTCGGCGGCCTTCGACGCGGTCCGGCGGGTGCTTCGCGCGCACGAGCCGTACCCGGCGCTGGTATTCGATCGCCGGTGGAACATCGTGATGACCAATCGCGCCGTCGACCCGTTCTTCGCGCGGGTTGCGCCCGACCTGTTACGGCCGCCGGTCAACCTGGTGCGGCTGGGACTGGATCCGCGCGGGTTCGCGCCCATGGTCGTCAACCTGGCCGACGTGCGAGCGGTGTTCCGCAACCGGATCACGCGCCAGCTCGCCATCGCACCCGACCCCGAACTCACGGCGCTCTACGAAGAACTGCTCGCGCCCGAACCCGCGGGTCCGTCGAGCGAGCGGATCGAGTCAGACGTCGTGATCCCGATGATCCTTCGCATCGGCGGACGGGAGCTGCGGCTGTTCTCGACCATCACCACGTTCGGCACCCCGATGGACATCACGCTGGACGAGGTCGCGATCGAGTCCTACTACCCGGCGGACGCGGAGAGCGCCGCCTACTTCACGGAATAGCGCACTGTCCTGCCGCAGATAAAAGCGCGGTGGTGACGGCCAGCCTGCTCACGAGGCACTTACCCCAGCGGTTCGGGCACCGCTACATCCGGTTTTACGTTCCCCAACTCAGCGCTATTGGTGGGCCGGAGGTACCACTATGCGAACCCCGCCGTCACCATCGCCGGTGACCCGATGCCGCTACGTTTGCCCAGCCTACGGATGTCGAGCGATACCGCATGAACCTGACCCGGCTTGATCTTCATGACCATGCGGACTCAGCACCCCGGGGCAAGATCGCGAAGCAGGTCACCGAGCAACCGTTCCTCCATGACGGAGCGCCCGGCCTCCCGCATCGCCGTGGCCAGGTGCGGATCCCACGGCGTGTCCGCCGGGCTGCCGATCAGCGTCTTCCCCGACGCACCCGCGGCGAGGTAGTCGGAGGCAGCCATCCGCCAGCCGACGGCGGTTGGATAACGCGCGAGAGCGGCAGCCGTGAGGCGTACGCCGGTCCAGTCGAAGTCGTTGCGCCAGTGGATCCGCGTGCCGGGCCGGGCAGCCCGGAGGAATGCGTGGAGGGCGGCGGACGGCACACCTTCGGCACACACCAGCGGGTGCGACGGTCGCGCGGTAGCGGCCCGCAGCACAGCGGGGTTCTCGCAGACGAAGATGTCGTCGCAGTCGAGGATCAAAGGGGTACGGCGAAGCTGGTGCAGAGTGACCCGGAACGGCACCCCGGCAGCCGCGGCGGACGTCAACCACTCACCCAGCACGCCCCCGGTCGCCGGGACACCGAGGACCAGCACCTGGCTGGCCAGGTCGTCGGGGACCACTCCGACGAGTTCCCAGAGCGCCCGTTCTTGTTCCGCGTCGGAGGGTATGCGGACCCCGTGCCATTCGGCGACAGCGCGCAGCACGAGACCCCGGACGAACCCTTCGCTCAGCGACTTGGTGTCGCCGAGGATCCGCTCGGCGAAGGCGGGCAGGGGCTCGTCGGCTGCGGGCAGCGCGTCGAGCACCGTCACCACCTCGCCGAACGGCAGACCGCCGCGGACGATCCGGGTCAACGAACCGTCCCGGCGCAGGCCGTCGAGCCATCCCTCGTGCCAGCCGGCGCCGGCGTACCGACCGTCGGCTGCGATCGACAGCACCGCGTCCCGCCCGACGGCTTCCCGGCTGCGTTCACCCGCCCGGTTGCGGATCGGGCCGAGCACCGCGGCGAGACCGTCGCCGTACGCGGCCCGCAGGTGCTCGTCGAGCTGCGCGAGCCGCACGGTGAGGCGACCCACGCCCACCGGGCGGTGTACGCCGGTGACGCCGATGACGACCAGGCGTTCGGCGTCGGTCGGCGCGCTCACCGACACCGCACCATCGATGCTCCCGCCGGTGCGTTCGAGGCTGCGCCGGGCCGCACTGAGCAGTCGCCGCCATCCCGGATCGGCGAGCAGGTCAACCATTGGCGAGCGCTGGTGCCCGCCGGGTCTCCGGCGACCCGAGGGCTCGGGCGAGGGTGCCGTCGAAGTCGGCGGTATTCATCCCCCCGTCCCAGACGAGCAGCACCGTTGAGACGGTGTGGTCGACGGCGGAGTGGGACAGGTCGTAGTGCGCGGCCCCGGTCACGGCCGGATGGGTGGCCCAGAGGTCGTAGCCGGTCATGAACAGGTCCAGGTCGAACTGCTTGGCGAGCGACATCAGCTCACCGCGCCCGGTGTCGTCGACCCCCGCGAACGCCTCGTCGAGACCGAGCAGCCGGGGCGCGTCGGGTCGGGCGGAGCCGAAGAGCGCGTTCGCGGCGGCGAACAGCGGCAGGTGCAGCGACACCGACTGCTCTCCGCCGGAGAGCTGGCTGTGCCGGGCTCGGGTGAGCGGCTCAGTCGTGCCGCCGGGCCGATGCAGGGTGAAAGCGAACACCCGCCACTGCCGGTAGTCGAGCACGTCGGCCAGCAGCTCCCGGTACGGCTTCTCCGGTGCGACGGACCGCGCCGCCTTGATCCGGTGCGCGAAGTGCCGCCGTAGCGTGGTGAGCTGTGTCGGACCGAGCCGGGCGGGGTCCTTCTCCAGCAGCTTGCAGACTTCGCGCTGTTCGGCGTCGAGGTCGTCGGCGAGCCGCCAGCCGACGCCGACGGTGAGCCCCGACGACATGCGCCGAGCTCGCATCTGGGTGTCCATGCCGTCGACGAGGTCACGGGCCTCGATGGTGCGGTGGTGGATCTGCCGGGCGAGCTGCCCCAGCAGTGCGTCCTCGAAGACCCGCTGTTCGGCGTCGGTGAGCAACTGTTCCTGGTCCCGGCGTTCCCGGGCGATCCGCTCCGCGAAATGGGCGACGGGGGTGAGACCCTGCTCGTCGGCGACGCGCACCACGATGACGCCGTCGTCGGTGTCCCACTCGGGACGATGATCCAGGCCAGCGGCGGGCAGTTGCGCCTGCAATTCGCCGAGCGCGGTGGTGAGCCGGGTGGCGCTCTGCTTGAGCGACGTCTCCGTCGGGTTCAGTTCGCGGGTGGCGGTGAGGATCGCCTCGTGCAGCTCGATCACTGCGGCGCCAAGCTCCTCGCTGTCCTCCGCGGGCCAGCGCAGGCCGGTCGGGCAGCGCATCAGCCCGAGCAGGTCGGCATGCGCGTACGGGCGCAACCGCTGCGCCTCGCGCCGGACCTCCCGCAGAGCGGCGGTGACCGCCTCGACCCCGAGGTCCACGCGGGTCGTGGCACCGGCGCGCTCCTGCAACGCGGTGCTGTGCGCGGCTCGGGCGGCGTGCAGCGTCGCCTCGGCTGCCGCGATCTCGTCGGTCGTGCGACTGACATCGGCCAGCACCTGCTGCGCCTCGGCGCCGATCGCCTCGGTGAGGGTGCGCAACTCCTCGGCCTTCTCCCGGTGCCGGCCGTGTGCGGCGCGCGCCTCGGCGCGGGCCGCGTCGAGCCGTTCCTGGGACTCGCCGTGTCGTTCCTCCGCTTGGGCGGTGGCGCTGTCGGCTGCGTCGACGGCCCGGTAAGCGGCCTCGAGGCGGACCCCGAGGCGGTCGAAACGATCCACGGCGGCGCCTACGGCGTCGAGCCGGTCGACGGGGAGGCTGCGGGCGGCGATCACCCGACGCAGGGCGGTCCCGGCGGCGGACTGTTCGGCCACGGCGGCGTCCAGTCGGATGGCCGCCTCGGTCGCCGCCTCCTGGCGGACCCGCAGGGTGGCTGCGGTGCGGTCGACGTCACGCAGGGCGGCATGCAGGCCGGTGACCGGCGGCAACGCGTTCGCCGCGGCGTTGACCTGCTCGATCACGGAGTGCAGTGCGGCCCGTTCAGCGGCGACGGCGGCGATGGCGGCGTCCAGGCCCGCGATGCGGCGGTCGCACTCGGCGATGCGGGCCGCCCGGCGAGCCGCCCGCGCCGTCGCACCGATGTACTCGCACCGGTCCTTGGCGAACCGGCCCACGCCGACGCCCTGCCCCCACCGACCCGACGGTGCGACACCGGCAAGCTCGTCGAGGGCGATGGAGGCCAGGACCGCCACGATCCGGTCCGCCGCGACCAGATCCTGTGCTTCCGGCGCCAGCACGTCGGCGAGGCTCGCGCCGGCGGCCGGCGGACCTGGCCGCAGGTAGGCGTCCTGCTCTCCGGCGGCCAGAGCGGCGAGCGTGTCGTCGCCGGACGGGTGCAGCCAGGCATCGAGCAGCCCGGCGGCGTGTAGGGCGGCCTCGATCCCGGCCGCGTCGGCGGCGGCGACACCGTCGGTGAACCGCACCAGCTGCCAGAGCGGGGCACCGGCCCGGCCCGTCCGAAGGGCCGGACGGGTCGGTGCCGACGGCGGCGCGTCATCGTGTTCCGCTGCGATGCTGTCGCGCTCGACGACCAGCGCGGAGCGGTCCGCCTCCAGCGCGGCGGATCGGGCGGTCAGGGTGGCGATCGTGTCACGCCGGGTGGCCACCGGGACGGCGACCGCGTCCGCGTACACCTCGCGTAGTGGCGGCCCGTCGACGGTCGCGGCCAGGGCATCGGGCAGCTCGGGCAGGTCCAGCTGGGTAAGCAGGTCGACGCGGTCGGCGGCCCATCGGCGTACCCCGTCGACGATCTGCTCGCGCGCGGCGTGCACCGCCTGCTCGGCGGCGACTTCGGCGGCGGTCGCGTCCTCGACCGCAGCCGCCGCCGAGCGGGCGGCCTCGGCGGCCCGGACGTGTTCGGCTTCGGCCTGGCCGAGCCGGTCGGCGTGCATCCGGACCGCCGTCACGTCGTCGCGTCGAGCGGCCGCCCGCGCGGACACCCGAGTGCCGAGGCCGTCGGCGGCGGCATCGCCGGTTGCCCAGTCGATACCTCCGGCCTCCGCGTCCCCGGCCAGCTCAGCGGCGAGACGGCCGACCTGCGCTCGCATGTCCCGGGCAACAACCAGGTCGCGTTCCCAGTCGGAACGCCGACGCGCCGCGGTGCCGTCCTCCTGGGTGACCACGCTCTCGGCCCGCCGGAGGGCCGCGGACAGATCCTCGGTGTGGCGCTCCAGATCGGCGAGCTGCTCGTGGGACCGGTAGGCGACCGAACTCTTCAACGCGTCCAGGTGGGCGCGCAGCCGGCCGGGCTCCCCCTCGGCGGCGCGCAACCGCTCCTCTGCCGCGTCGGCCGCCGCGTCGGCTGCCGTCACGGCTGCCCGCGCCGTCTGGAGTCCCCGCGCGCGGTCGTCGGCGTCCGCGCGGCGCGCGCTGAGCGCGTCGGCGGCAGCGCGCGCGTGGGTACGCAGGTACGTCGCGTAGACGCCGAGGAACGCGGCGGTGGCGCCGTCCGCCGCGACCAGACCTTCGAGGGTACGGGCGACCGCCTCCATGTCGTCGAAGGAGCGCGCGGCCTCCACCAGCAGGGTGTCCTCGATCGGCCGCAGCCCGCGTTGCAGCGTCCGGGACAACTCGACCGGGTTGAGGTCCTTCGCCAACTGCGGCTTGCGCAGCGTCAGTACGAGGTCGAGTAGCTGCTCGTAACGCGCCGGTCCCAAGCCGAACAGGGCCGCGTCGACGAGGTGCCGATACTCTTCCGCCGAGTCGCGCACCGCCTCGGCGCCGAGCGCCTCGACGAGATCCTTACGGGCCAGCGGCCGGTCGTCGGCGTCCAGCAGGGACAACTCGACGCCGACGCGGCCCTCCGCGACGAAGTGCCAGCGCGCGACGCGGTCGTTGTGCTTGTGCGCACGCAGCCCGATTCCGATGGTCACGTGTCGCGTCCCGTCACCGAATTCCATCCACACGTACGCGTGCGCGGATTCCTGGCCACGGTAGAGCAGGTTGGACTTCATGGTGCGGTCCTCGCCCGCGAACGGGTTCAGCCGTCGCGGTTCGATCCGTCCGTCGAGAACGTACGGAAAGAGCACTTCGAGGGCCTTGGTCTTGCCGGATCCGTTGGGACCGCGCAGCACGAGCCAGCCGTCGACGAAGAGGAACTCCTCGTCGCGGTAGTCCCAGAGGTTGATGATTCCAGCCCTAATGGGCGCGAAGCGTGACACGTGTCGTCCTTAGAACAGTGCTCGTTGACGGACTTGGGCGACGGTGTTGCGGTAGCGGCCCACCAGCGGGCGCACCAGCACCCCTCCGGGCACGCTGACGACCGCGCCGAAACGGACGAGCAACGCCACCGCCTCGCTGCGCAGCCGCTCCGGGTCGGCGTGCCAGGTCGCACCGAACGCGGTCCCGTACCGATCGAGGATGTCGGCGACGGCGTCCGACAGGAAGCTGTGGGTGATGAACGGAAGACGGCTGTCGTCGTCACCGGCCTCGTCGTCACCGGCCTCGTCGTCACCGGCCTCGTCGTCGTGGGCCTCGGCCCCTTCGTCGATCCCGACCCGGGTGGCGCGGGGCAGACCGGCGTCGACCTGACCGACGAGGGCAGCCCGCGCCGCACCCGGGTCGGGCGCGGCCATCCGCCGGACCCGGCGCCCGTCCGGGTCTGCGGCCCGGTCGGCCATCGCCGTCGCGAGCAGCACCGCCGCTTGGGCCACCGACCCAGTGCCGGGGAACTGCTCCGCCGACAGCCGCACCGTGTCGACCAACAGCACACCCTCGGCACGCCGCTCGACCCGTAACCCGGTCAGCCGGTACAGGTCGGCCGGCAGCGCGGAACCGCGCAGGTGGTTGGCCACTTCGGTGGTCACGTCGGCGTAGTAGACGACGGGCCGGTCCGCGACGGCGCGGCGGGCAGCCTGCGCGGCGGCGCGGCGGTCGGCGTTGCCGCTGCGGCTCATCGAGCGTTCCAGCAGCGCCGCCACCGAATCGACGTGCTGGAGCACCCGCGGCGGCCGGAACAGGGCGAAAACCACATCACGGGCGATGTCGTACAGCGCCTCTCCGGCACCCGGGTCGCCGGCCCAGGACGCGCTGGATCCGTCGGCGAGGCGCAGCACACCACGCTCCTCCAGCCAACCGGCCGCATCGACCAGCGCCCGTCGATCCGGCCCGGCGTCCGGGTCGAAGCCCAGGCCGGTGATGCGGTTCGCGTCGCTGGCAACCGCATCGGCCAACTCACCCAACGTCACCTGGATGCCGGCTCGACCCAGCGCCGCCAGGGCCAACGACAGGTACGCGTACCGCTGCCGGTCGAACGGGCGGCCGGTGCGGGTGACGGCCGGCCGATCGGGATCAAGGGCGTCGGCGGTACGGACGAGCCGTGCCGTTGCGCCGTGCAGCTCCAGCCGGTATCCGAATGCGTCGGCCAGGTCACGGCGCAGCTCGGCGGAGAACCGTCGGACCCGTGGCAACGCCCGCTCGTCCGGCCAGGATGACGTGATCAGCGGATGCCGCAGCAGCAGGCGGACCGCCCGCTGGTAGTCGGCCAACTCTAGGTCCGAGACCTTCGCGGCGAGCCTCATGCCGCCGCCCTGGTGTGTGCCGCAGCCGTGACCGTGAGGGCATACCCGTCGAGATGCAACCGACCCGCCTTGGTGGACACGGTGGTGAACCGGCCCGGCGTCGGTGTCAACGTCAGGCGCACACCGAAGGCGGCAGCCGCGAGCCGGACATCGGCGCGACCCGCGGTACGCGCCGCCAGGGCGACGTCGAGCAGCCTCCGCAACACCGCCGCCTGCTCGTCGTCGAGAGCAACGCCGTCACCGGCATCGACTGAGGCGAGTGCCGCAGCCGCCTCGACGTGCCGGCGTTCGTCGGCGAGTTGGCGCTCGCGCAGGTGTTGCCGCGCCAGGTCGGATCGCTCCATGCGGGCCGGTCGCCCGTTGCCCGCGCCGGGCGCCCGGCCGGACTGCACCAGGGTGCGCGACAGCTCGACAGCCGGGGCATCCCACCAGGACAGCCGGGTTGCGATCGCCTCCGGGTCGTCATGGGCGACCCCGACATGCCGCGGGCCGCCCAGCGAGAACACGGCATCGAACAGGGCATGCGCCGCCTCCTCCGACCCGACGTCGGTGAACCAGGCGGCCAGATGCCGCAACTGCGACTCCCGGCTCACGCCACCGCGGCGCGCCTCGGTGACCCGGCGCAGCAGGGCGAGGACGTCACCGATCGCCGCCATGGTGGCCCCGGCCAACCGGTCGGCTTCGCTCAGCGCGTCGATGCTCGGCGGAGCCAACCACGACCGCAACCCGACCCACCGGCGCCGCCAGTCCTCCAGCCGCTCGATCGGGGTGGCGAACAATCGCTCGTCGGCCGCGGCCGCCGCCTCGACGAGGCGATCGAGGCCGGTGGCCTCCACCTCGTGTACGGCCTCACGCAGCCGTGGCGTGTACCGCTGAAGCTCGTCGTGAAAATCCCGCAGATGGGCGAGCAGAGTGTCCTTGTGCGCCAGGAAAACTTCGGGGCGCACATCGTGCGTGCGACCGAGGTCGCTGAGCATGTGGTAGAACCGGGCGGCCCGCTCCGCCACATCAGCCAAGGCCCGATCGAGGCGGTTCAGCTTGCGGTACACCTCCTCGGCATCGCCGGCGGAGTTCGCGGCGGCGAGAGCCTTGAGGTCGGCTAGCAGGTCCGCGAACACCAACCTGGACAGCGTGCTGTCATCGAGACCGGCCGCGAGGACGCTCTCCACGGCGCGGTGCGCGCGGTAGCCGGCCTCGGTGAACTGGTACACGGAGTGGCGGTTGCGGTATTCGGCGAGGGTGGTGGCGCGGGCGCCGTCCTGACCGCGGTCGAGCACACCCCAGTCGACCAGGGCATCCAGCAGGCGGGGCAGCTCCAGGTGGGTCGGGTCGGGGCAGTCCGGGTGCGTGGCTGCGAGGTCGGCGAGGGCCGTCGTCACGTCGGAGGTGTGCAGGACCACGTGGTAACTGGCGCGGGCGGCGTCGAACGCGCGCAGCACCCACAGGTAGGCAAGGCGGTTCTCCGCGGTGACGTAGCCGAACAGCCTCATTCGGTCGTCGAGCCCGAAATCGTCGAGCCCGAACGATGGCGTGCCGGACTGCCCCATACGACCTCCCTGCCCCTCGGAGGTTCCACCGTAGCGACTACGTCCGCCACGCTGCGCCCAGGCACGCCCACCGTGACTACCATGTGGTCGAACGTCGATGCATTCATGGCCTGGATTCGACTCGAATATCTTCGTCACGAATCGCACCACATCTACGACGCTTGATCGCTAGCTCACTTGCCGGCGTTTCCGTGGACCCGCCCTGGCGAGGGGGCAGACCTGGTATGGAAGGCGATCCTGCCAGAGGCGGGCTGAGTTGGTCGCCTGAGCGAGCCGGTTTGCCGCGCGGCGCCCAACTCCAGCCGGTGTACGTCCGAGCGCGTCCGCGCCCCCGTCTGGCCGCGGTCGCCCCCGTTCAGACTGATCGAGGTAAGGCACAGGCAGCCGCCGACGAGTGGCCCAGCCCCAACCGCGCACACGGGCTGGTCGGCCGGTGCCATTCCAAACAACGCCGGTTGTTCGAGCTCCGACATACCGGCCGTGACCTGCAACTTCGCGGGTCTTGAACCCTCCGTTTGGGGTATCCGTTTCGGTGGGGCGGGCGGGACTCGAACCCGCGACCGAGGGATTATGAGTCCCCTGCTCTAACCGGCTGAGCTACCGCCCCGACACCGCGCCGGATCTTATCCCGCCCGGCGGTCAGCGGCCAGCACCGAGCCGGCCGGTGCCCACGCCTCAACCGCACGATGGGCAACAGGAATATAACAGCGCGCTGCCGCCCATCCGGGACCGCCGGGCAGCGGCCGGTCACCCGGCGCGCAGCTCCGCCAGCACCGCTCCGGCGGTACGCCAGCCGCTGGCGAGAGCGCCCTGGATGGACGGGCTGTCCCGGTGGTCACCGGCCACGAACAGGCCCTCGCCCAGCGCCACCGGCTTGCGCAGCCGCCCCTGCGGTGGGAGCGCGGCGGGTAGCGCGTCCGGAACGGCCACGGTGGTGAGGTGCGTCCAGTCGGCGGTGGACCGGCCGTACAGGCGGGTCAACTCGGCCCGTACGGTCGGCTCGGGCGGGGCACTCGGGCCGACCACGGAGGTGGCCACCAGGTGCCGTCCGGTCGGCGCGTACGTCGGGGCGGCGTTGCTGAGCACCACGGTGTTGGTGACGATCTCCCGCCGGTCGCCGTCGACGAGCAGGATCGGTTCGGTCAGCGGTGGCTCGGGCGTGCTGTGGTAGTAGGTGGTGTAGCTGTGCATCCGTACCGTCGCCAGGGTCGGCAGCAGCGCGGACGCGGCGGCCGGGTCGACGGCGACCACGACGGCCCGGCAGCGGATGTCGCCGGCCTGGGTGCGGACCCGGCGGGGTGCGACCTCGGTGACGGGGCTGTCCAGGTCGATCAGGTCGGCCGGCAGCGGATCGGCGACGGCACGGGGCAGTGCGGCCATCCCCTCGGCGGGCAGGCCGATCCGGCCGCGGGCGAAGGAGCGCAGCACCATCGCCAGCACGTGGCTGGAGGTGGCCAGCTCCCGGTCGATGAACACTCCCGACAGGAACGGCCGCAGCAGCTCCTCGATGATCGCGTCGGAGAGGCCGGCCCGGCGCAGCGCCGTCTCGGCGCTGGTCTCCGGCGCGGTGAGCAGCCGGGATGCGGGCAGGGTGGCGCAGCCGGCGGCGAGCGTGGCGAAGCGCACCCGGTCGAGCAGGGAGCCGATGCCGGCCAACGCGGTGCGCGGCACGCCGGTCGGTTCGCGCAGCGGGTTGACCAGCCGCAGCAGGTTGTCGCCCTTGCGCACCAGCACCCCGGAGGTGAAGTACCCGAGGTTGAGCCGGTCGGTGTCCAGCAGCGTGCCGAGCCGGGGGTAGGCGGTGTTGAGCACCTGGAAGCCGCGGTCGATCAGGTAGCCGTCGACGACGTCGGTGGCGACCCGGCCGCCGAGTCGGCCGCCGGCCTCCAGCAGCCGCCAGGGCACGCCGGCGCGGTGCAGGCGGCGGGCGGTGGCGAGGCCGGCCAGACCGCCGCCGACGATGACGACGTCGGTCTCAGCCAGCATCGCGCGCCTCCCGCTCACCGTTGGCCCGGGACAACCGGCCCGGCCACCAGACCTTCGGCCCGATGTCGTACGCGAGCGCGGGCACCAGCAGCGACCGGACGATGATGGTGTCGATCAGCACCCCGACGGCGACCGCGGTGCCCAGCTCGACCAGTACCACCAGCGGCAGGACGGCCAGCGCGGAGAAGGTGGCGGCGAGCACGATGCCGGCGGAGGTGATCACCCCGCCGGTGACCGCGAGGCCGGCCAGCACCCCGGCCCGGGTGCCGCGTCTGACCGATTCCTCCCGCACCCGGCTCATCAGGAAGATGTTGTAGTCGATGCCGAGGGCGACCAGGAAGACGAACGCGAAGAGCGGGAAGGACGTGTCCACCCCGGGGAAGTCGAAGGCGTAGCGGAACAGCAGCGCGCAGAGGCCGAGGGTGGCCGCGAAGCTGAGCAGCACGGTGGCGATCAGCAGCAGCGGGGCGAGGAGCGCGCGCAACAGCAGGGCCAGGATGACCGCGATGACCACCAGCACCACCGGGATGATGACGCTCTGGTCGCGCTTGGCGGCGTCGGAGGTGTCCACGTTGATCGCGGTGAAGCCGCCGACCACCGCGTCCGCCCCGGGCACCTGGTGTACGGCCGCCCGCAGCTCGCGGATGGTCCGCTCGGCGCCGTCGCTGTCGGGCGGATCGGCCAGGGTCGCCTCCAGTTGGACCCGCCCGTCGACGACCTTCGGTGCGGCGGTCGGGTCGGGCGGCCCGGTCTGCTCGCTGGCGCTGACCGGGCGGACCGCGGCGACGCCGGGCACGCCCTGCGCCACCTGGGCCACCTGCCGGGCGGTCTGCTCGGTGGCGAAGATGGTGGCCGGGCTGCCGGTGCCGGCCGGGTAGTGCCGGGAGATCACCTCCTGGCCGTCCACCGAGTCGGTGCGCTGGGTGAACAGGTCGGACTGGCCGAGGGTGGTGGCGCCGAGCTGGGTGAGGCCGAGCGTGAGGAGGGCCAGTACGGCGGCGGTGATCAGCCAGACCGGTCGGGCGTGCCGTGCGACGAAGCCGGCGATCCGGCTCCAGATGCCGTGCTCGGCCCGCGGGTCGGCCTGGTCGGCCCGGGGCCGCCGGGGCCAGAACGCCCATCGGCCGCCGAGCACCAGCAACGCGGGCAGGAAGGTGAGCATCACCAGCAGGGTGGCGGCGATGCCGATGGCGGCGACCGGGCCGAGCGCCCGGTTGGAGTTGAGGCTGGACAGCAGCAGGCAGAGCAGGCTGACGATGACCGTTCCGCCGGAGGCGATGATGGCCGGCGCGGCGCCCTTCCACGCCGTACGCATGGCCTCCCAAGGGTGGTCGTGCCGGTGCAACTCCTCCCGGTAGCGGGCGATCAGCAGCAGCGCGTAGTCGGTGCCGGCGCCGAAGACCAGCACGGTGAGGATGCCCTGGGCCTGCCCGTTGAGCTTGACCACGTCGGCGTCGGCGAGCAGGTAGACGAAGACCGAGGCCAGCGCGTACGACATGCCGGCGGCCAGCAGCGGGAAGATCCAGAGCACCGGGCTGCGATAGACGATCAGCAGGATGATCAGCACCACGACCAGGGTGACCAGCAGCAGTGGCCCGTCGATGGCGGAGAACACCTCGATCAGGTCGGCGAGCAGGCCGGCCGGTCCGGCGACGTCCACGGTGAGCCCGTCCCGGTCACCACCGGTGATGTCGCGCAGCCGCTCGACGACGGTTTCGATCTCCTCGCCCGCGGCGTCGTCCACCGGCACGACGACCTGGAGTGCCTGGCCGTCCTCGCTGGGGATCGGTGGGGACAGCGGGGTGACCACGCCGGGCACCTGGGCGAAGAGGGCGGCGTCGGCGCTCACCCGCTGCCGGTCCGCGTCGGTGATGCCGGAGGTCCGCTCGTACACGACCAGCGCCGGGACGGTCTGCCGGTCGACGAACTCGCCGCCGAGGTCCTGGGCGCGGGTCGCCTCGGCGTCGGTGGGCAGGAAGGCGGCGTTGTCGTTGGTGGCGACCTCGCTGAGGCGCCCGGAGTACGGCCCGGCCACGCCGCCGATCACCAGCCAGGCCAGCACGACCGCCACCGCGATCAGCGTGACCCGACCGAAGCCCCCTCGTCCGGACATCCGCACCCATCCAAGAATCGACGCATCAATCGACGCAGCGGGATTCTAGGTCGACATCGACCATCCTGCCGGGCGAAACCGTCACAGGAGGGCGAAACCGGACCGAACAGGGACCCGCCGTGCCGGCGGGAGCGCTGAGTACGAACACGAAGACGCCCGTCGGCGTACTGCCGACGGGCGCTGAGTGGAGAAGCTCCCCCGATTGGACTCGAACCAATAACCTGCCGGTTAACAGCCGGCTGCTCTGCCAATTGAGCTACAGGGGACCGAACACCGCCCGACCCCGGATCTCTCCGACGCCGTGCGACGGGACAAGAGTACAGGACATCCCCCGGTGGTGGGCCAGCGGGTTCCGCCCCCGCCCACCCCTGATCAAGGCGTCCAGGTCAGCGTCGCGAGCCATCGACAATTCGGGTAAATCGTCATCCCGGCACAAGCAGGCTTGAGCGGAGAGCAGGATGGGTAGTTAGCTGCGGACAGAGGACGCAGGCGCGAATTCGTCGCTCCCGACGGGGCAACTCGCTGGGGCGACAGCGCGTCAGGTACGGAAGGAGCCGCCATGCGCGGAAAGATCATGTTCCTTGGCGGGCTGGCTGCGGGATTCGTCCTGGGCGCTCGTGCCGGCCGGGAGAAGTACGAAGAGCTCGTGGTCCAGGGCCGCAAGGTGCTCGACCACCCGACCGTCCAGGAGGCGGCCGGGGTCGCGCAGGCCCAGGCCAACCGGCTCTACAGCGAGGGCAAGGACAAGCTCGGCCAGACGAAGCTGGGCGAGAAGCTGGGCACGGGCAACGGCAGCACCGGCAAGCAGGAGCTGACCGCCGCCGACGACGCGTTCGCCGGCACGCCCGCCACCGTGGGCGCCAAGGCGGGCTCCGGCTCGTCGGGCACCAGCAGCACGGTCGGCACGACCTCCGGGTCGCCGTCGGCCACCACCCCCCGCACGAAGCCGTCCGGCTCGGGCACCAACGCCAGCACGCTCTGACCACCGCACGTCAACGGGCCGGTCGCCGCAGGGCGACCGGCCCGTGGTCTGTCCGGGTGCGGGTGACCGCCTACCCGGGGAGCGGTCAGTCCTTGCTGCTGAACGCCGCGTCGAAGGCGGCCGTCGGGGCGTCGAAGGCGAGCCGACGGACGAACTGCAACGCCTCCGGGGCACCGACCAGTCGGTCCATCCCGGCGTCTTCCCACTCGATGGAGATCGGGCCGGTGTAGCCGATCGCGTTCAACGCCCGGAAGCAGTCCTCCCAGGGCACGTCGCCGTGCCCGGTGGAGACGAAGTCCCAGCCGCGGCGCAGGTCCGCCCAGGGCAGGTGGGAGGCGAGTCGGCCACGCCGGCCGTCCCCCGTGCGCACCTTGGCGTCCTTGCAGTCGACGTGGTAGATCCGGTCGGCGAAGTCGAAGATGAAGTTCACCGGGTCCAGCTCCTGCCAGACGAAGTGCGACGGGTCCCAGTTCAGCCCGAACGCGGGCCGGTTGCCGATCGCCTCCAGGGCCCGCTTGGTCGTCCAGTAGTCGTACGCGATCTCGCTGGGGTGCACCTCGTGCGCGAACCGCACCCCCACCTCGTCGAACACGTCGAGGATCGGGTTCCACCGGTCGGCGAAGTCCTGGTAGCCGCGCTCGATCATCGACGGCGGCACCGGCGGGAACATCGCCAGGGTGTGCCAGATCGACGAGCCGGTGAAGCCGACGACCGTCTTCACCCCGAGCTTCGCCGCCGCTCGCGCGGTGTCCTTGATTTCCTCGGCGGCCCGCTGGCGGACCCCCTCGGGCTCCCCGTCGCCCCAGATCCGGCCGGGCAGGATGTCCTGGTGCCGCTCGTCGATCGGGTGGTCGCAGACCGCCTGACCGACCAGGTGGTTGGAGATCGCGAAGACCTCAAGGTTGTGCTTGGCAAGGGTCTCCCGCTTGCGCTCGACGTACGAGTCGTCGGCGAGCGCCTTGTCGACCTCGAAGTGGTCGCCCCAGCAGGCGATCTCCAGACCGTTGTAGCCCCACTCGGAGGCGAGCCGGCAGACCTCCTCGAACGGCAGGTCGGCCCACTGGCCGGTGAAGAGCGTGATGGGTCGCGCCATTGTCCTTCTCCCCTGTTGTGATGGGGATTCCATGTGCGGACCGGGGCGAGGATGACCGGTCAGACCGGTACGCGGCAGCGGGACGGAACACCGGTGGATGCGGAACGCACCTGGGCCCGGCGGGTTGCGCCTCCCACCGGGTCACCGGCCACCGTCACGGTCGCCGCCCCCACCCTATTTCCGCCGCCCCCATCGCGAAAGCCCACCGCCCGGGGTAGTTCGGGCGGGTTCCGGCGGACGCGCCGCGTCGCGGTGATGCTCGTCGATCCGGGTCAGGACCAGCGCGGGCCGCGCCGGACCGGCGGGCGGCTGCGGCGCCACCGGTTCATCACTCCGCTACCTCTTCGGGCGCGGGCAGGACCGCACGGACGGTGAAGCCGCCGCCGGGGCGCGGGCCGGCGGAGAAGGTGCCGCCGATCCGCTCGGCGCGCCTGCGAATACCGAGCAGGCCGCGGCCGGGTTCGGAGGTGTCACCGCCCACCGGTCCGGGTCCGGCGCCGTCGTCGCGTACCTCGATGGTGATGCCCTTGGCGTCGTAGCGCAGCCGGACCGCTACCGGCCCGCCCGGGGCGTGCCGGCGCGCGTTGGTCAGCGCCTCCTCGATGATCCGGTACGCCGCCACGTCGACCGCGTCGGGGAGCGGCCGGGGCGGCCCGGCCAGAGTCCAGCGCACCGGCTGACCTGCAGCGAAACCCTCCACCAGCGCGTCGAGGCGGTTCAGGCTGGGTGCCGGCCCGCCTGACTCGTCGGGCTCCTCAGCCCGGCGCAGCGCTCCGCGCAGCCGGTGCCCCTGCACCCGCGCCATCCGGCGCCACCGCGCGAAACGCCCCATGCCGGTCAAGGTACGGCAGCCGGTTGTGAGCCGGCCCGCGGAGTCCGTGGCCGCGCCCGGCGCGGAGTCCGTGGCCGCGCCCGGCGCGGAGTCCGTGGCCGCGCCCGGCGCGGAGTCCGTGGCCGCGCCCGGCGCGGAGTCCGTGGCCGCGCCCGGCGCGGAGTCCGTGGCCGCGCCCGGCGCGGAGTCCGTGGCCGCGCCCGGCGCGGAGTCCGTGGCCGCGCCCGGCGCGGAGTCCGCCGGCCCGACCCTCGGGGATCGCCGGTCAGGTTCGCCGGTCGCGGCTCGCCGGTCGGGTGACCACCCCCGCAGCGGCACGAGCGCGATACCTCAGGGGCATATTGATGCCTCAGAGGTATCGCGCTCACGGCCGAGACCGACCGGCCGGGCGGGACACGCCCGGCGGTATCGCGCTCGCGGCGGTGACCGGCCCGCCGGGCGGGGCACGCCCGGCGGGCCGGATCAGCGGGGTCGGATCAGCGAGGGATCAGGGCAGGGTCCACTTCTGGTTGGCCGCGCCGTTGCAGGTCCAGAGGTGCACGATCGTGCTGTCCGCGGAGTTGTTTCCGGAGACGTCGAGGCACTTGGCCGACGACGCGTTGCGCAGGCTGCCATCGGCCTGGGCGGCCCAGTTCTGCGCGCCGGTGCCGTTGCAGGTCCAGAGCTGGATCTTGGTGCCGTCGGCGGTGCCGCTGCCGGACACGTCGAGGCACTTGCCCAACGCCTTGATCGTCGAGTTCGGCGTCACCGTCCAGGTCTGCGCCGTACTGCCGTTGCAGGTGTAGATCTGGATCTGGGTGCCGTCGGCGGTGCCGCCGGAACGCACGTCCAGACACTTGCCGCCCAGGCCCTTGATCGGGCCGACCCCGGGGGTGCCGCCACCGCCGCCCCTGACCAGGGTGAAGTCGTCCACGTCGAAGAGCCCCGTGCCACTACCGGTGAAGGTGAGGTAGAGGCTCTGGGCGCCGGACGGGACGCCGGACAGTGCGGTGGTGACGTTCGCGAAGGTGGTCCAGCTGCCGGTGTTCGGCACCGCGACCGAGCCGAGCACCGGACCGGTGGCCGAGCCGGTACGCACCTGGATGGTGCCGCCCGCGCCGCCGGAGACGACCCGGGACGTGAACGAGGTGACGCCGGTCAGGTTCACACCGTTGTACGCGGACCAGTCGCCCGGGTCGATGTAGCCGATGGTCTGGCCGCCGTTGGCGCCCGCCTTGGTGAACGGGGTGACCCCGTTGGCCGAGCTGAACGCCTCGGCCTGGATGGTGGTGTTCCCGGTCGGCGGTGGCGTGGTGCCCAACTCCTTGATCCGGATGTTGCGGAACGAGGCGTCGTCGCCGGTGCCGTGGTTCTGGATGCCGATGTGGCCGGCCAGCGAACGGACCGGGTTGGTGTTGGTGAAATCGTTGATCTTCACGCCGTTGAGGAAGATCTGCAGCCGCTCGCCCTCGACCAGCAGCTCGTAGGTGTTCCACTCCCCCGCCGCGTTGAGCGCCGCGTCACGGGCCGCGATGTCCGCGGACTTGAAGGTGTAGACCGACCCGGTGGTGCGGTCGGCCGCGTCGGTGGCGTCGATCTGGATCTCGTAGCCGTTGTCCACTGCCGACCACGGGTCACTGGACGGTGGGAAGCCGATGAACACGCCCGAGTTGTCGTCGCCGGCCAGCTTCCAGTCCAGCTTCAGCGAGTAGTTGGTGAACTGCTTGGCGTTGTACCAGAGCATCCCCATGCCACCCACCGAGGTGAGGGTGGCGTCGGAGTTGGTGAAGTTGCCCGGGCCGGCCTGCGACCAGCCGCTGGTCGAGCCGTTGTAGAGCGGGGTGTAGCCGGTCTCGGGCCGGCAGTCGGCCTTGCTCCGACCGGCCGCGTACCGGATGCCGCCGAGCAGGTGTGCCCGGAACGCGGGCTCCGCGTACGACGACTGGGTGTGCCCGCCGCCGGTGTAGAAGGACCGGCCACCGTTGTAGCTCTTGCACCAGGAGTGCGGGTGGTCGGCGCCCATCCCGCCACCGGAGTACGACGACTCGTCCAGGGTGGCCAGCACGTGGGCGGTGGACCGGGCGTTGGTCCGGTAGTTGTACCACTCGTCGGTGCGGGTCCAGGTCTGCGGCAGGTGCGCGGTGGCCGCGTGCCCCCGGTCCTCCACCTTGACGTTGGCCTGCTGGATGGCCGGGTGCGAGGCGAACCACGCGCCGACCAGGTTGCCGTAGAACGGCCAGTCGTACTCGGTGTCGGCGGCGGCGTGCACACCCACGTACCCGCGACCCGATCCGATGTACGACTCGAAGACGGTCTGCTGGCTGGCGTTGAGCACGTCGCCGGTGGTGTTGAGGAAGACCACCGCCTCGTACTGGTTGAGGTTGGCGGTGGTGAACGCCGCGGCGTCCTCAGTGGCGGTGACGGTGAAGTTGTTCGCCGCGCCCAGGTCCCGGATGGTCTGGATGCCGACCGGGATCGCGTCGTGGCGGAAGCCGGCGGTCTTGGAGAAGACCAGCACGTCGTAGGGGGCGTCGGCGGCGCTGGCCGGGGCGGCCGGGGTGGTACAGGCGATGACGGCGAGGACGACGGTGGCCGCGCCGAGGACGGGTCGCAGGAGTCTGCGCATGTCGCTCTCCTAAGAACGGTTAGGAGGGGTCCCTTGCACCACACTAGGCGTTGACAAGGGGCCCCTCCTGTCAACTCAGGGCAGGGTCCACTTCTGGTTCGCGGCGGCGGTGCAGGTCCAGAGGTGCACGGCGGTGCTGTCCGCCGAGTTGTTTCCGGAGACGTCGAGGCACTTGCCGGACTGCGTGTTGCGCACCGTGCCGTCGGCCTGCGCGGCCCAGTTCTGCGCACCGGTCCCGTTGCAGGTCCAGAGCTGGATCTTGGTGCCGTCGGCCGAACCGCCGCCCGAGACGTCGAGGCACTTGCCCAATGCCTTGATCGTCGAGTTCGGCGTGACCGTCCAGGTCTGCGCCGTACTGCCGTTGCAGGTGTAGATCTGGATCTGGGTGCCGTCGGCGGTGGCGCCGGAGCGCACGTCCAGGCACTTGCCGGCCAGGCCCTTGATCGGACCGGCCCCGCCGGCGGGCGGTGCCCCGGTGGTGAAGGTGAACGCGTCCACGTCATAGAGCGCGCCGGTGCCCGACCCGGCGAACGTCAGGTAGAGCGTGGTGGTGCCGGTCGGCGGGTTGGTGATCGCCCCCGTCACCGTGGTGAAGGTTTCCCAGCCCCCGGTGACCGGGACGGTGGCCGAGCCGAGCACCGTGCCGGTGGCCGAGCCGGCCCGGACCTGGAGTGTGCCGCCGGCACCCGCCGAGGAGACCCGGGCGCTGAACGAGGTCACGTTGCCAAGCCGGTACGGCTGGAACGCGATCCAGTCGCCGTTGTTGATGTCGCCGACGGTCTTGCCGCCCTCGGCCGGGGTCTTGCTGAACACGTTGATGCCGGACGAGGTGCCGAAGAACTCGGCCTGCCGGTGCCGCGGCGGCAGCGTGTGCTGGGTGTGCGTGGTCAGCCCGCCGGCGTCGGTGTACTCGGCGTCGAAGATGGCGAAGATGTTCGCCGCGTCGTCGTGCTCACCGTCGACCGGGATGGTGATCGTGCCGGAGCAGCCGGTCTTGGAGGTGATCTGGTGCCCGTGCTGGTCGTGCCCGAGCACGTAGGTCATCTTGACCTTCGTGCAGTCGATCGTGCCGTCCTCCGGGTCGGTGACCGTGATGCTGAACGGCACCGTGTCGCCGAAGCTGAACAGTTGCCCGTTGCCGGGGCTGTTGATGGTCACCGTGGGCGCGGTGTTGCCGACGTTGATCACCACGCTGGCGCTGCCGGTGGCGCCCTGCGGGTCCCGCACGGTCAGCGTCGCGGTGTAGGTGCCGTTGGTGGTGTACGTCTTCGACGGGTTGGCCGCCGTGGAGGTGGTGCCGTCACCGAAGTTCCACGAGTACGTCAGCGCGCCGCCCTCGGGGTCGGACGAGCCGGCCGAGGAGAACGTCACCGCCAGCGGTGCGGCACCGGAGGTCCTGTTCGCGCTGGCCGTGGCGTTGGGCGCCCGGTTGCCGCCCCCGACGTAATCGAAGCGGTAGAGCGCGGAGTTGGCGTCACCGTTGAAGTAGCCGGTGCCGTAGTCGAGCACGTAGTACGCCCCGTCCGGGCCGAACGCCGAGTCCATCACCTGCTTGCCGACCCAGGGGAAGGCGTCGATGGTGCCGCGGGAGCCGTCGGCGTTGACGTGGATCGGCTTGATCCAGCCGCGGCCGAACTCGCTGGCGAAGAACTGCCCGTCGAACGACTGCGGGAACTTCGTCGTCGAGGTCGACGAGGCGTTGTACCGGTAGACCGGGCCGCCCATCGGCGACTCGGAGCCGCCGCCGAACTCTGGCGGGGTGCCGGCGTCGCCGGCGTACCGGATCCAGGCCGGCTTGGCCGCCGGCAGGGTGCCCAGCCCGGTGTTGCGGAACGAGTTGTTGGTCGGCCCGCCGGTGCAGTTGTACTTCGCCCCGCCGGTGTTGGCCGCGAAGTCCCACTCGTTGTACGTCTCGGTGCTGGTGTTGGTGCCGGTGCAGTACGGCCAGCCGTAGTTGCCCGCCGCGTCGACCCGGTTGAACTCCACCTGGCCGGACGGCCCGCGGGTGGCGCTGGTGGTGCCGGCGTCCGGCCCGTAGTCACCGACGTAGACGACGCCGGTGGCCTTGTCCACGCTGATCCGGAACGGGTTGCGGAAGCCCATCGCGTAGATCTCCGACCGGGTCCTGGCCGTGCCGGGCGCGAACAGGTTGCCCGCCGGGATGGAGTACGTGCCGTTGGCGTTCACCTTGATCCGCAGGATCTTGCCGCGCAGGTCGTTGGTGTTGCCGGCGCTGCGCTGCGCGTCGTACGCCGGGTTGCGGTTGGTCCGCTCGTCGATCGGGGAGTAGCCGGCCGAGTCGAACGGGTTGCTGTCGTCGCCGGTGGAGAGGTAGAGGTTGCCGGCGGCGTCGAAGTCGATGTCCCCGCCGACGTGGCAGCACATCCCGCGATCGGCCGGCACGTCGAGCACGTCGACCTTGCTGGCCTGGTTGATCGTGAAGTCGGCGTTGAGGGTGAACCGGGAGAGCCGGTTGACGCCCTGCCAGGCCGAGAAGTCGGTGCCGGTGGCCGGCGCGTCGCCGGCGGGCGTGGCGAGCGGCGGGGCGTAGTAGAGGAAGATCTGCCGGTTGCTGGCGAAGTTCGGGTCGACCCCGACGCCCTGCAGCCCCTCCTCGTCGTGGTTGTAGACCGGCAGGGTGCCGATCACGGCGGTGGTGCCGTTGGCGTCGGTGCGGCGCAGTGTGCCGTTGCGGGCGGTGTGCAGGACCGAGCGGTCCGGCAGCACGGCCAGCGACATCGGTTCGCCCATCTCGGCCACGCCGCGGGCGAGCTCGACCTGCTGGAAGTCGGTGGCGTTGATCGGGTGCGCCTGGGTGGGGGTGGGGCCGCCGAGCGCGGCCGGGCCGGCGCCGAGTGCGACCGTGCCGGCCGCGGCCACCAGCAGCAGGGCCGATCCGGCGGAGAACCATCGTCGGGATCGGTGGGTGGGAGCATCCTTCATGGACATCGTTGTGCTGTCCCTTCCTGACGAATGACTGCCAGGCCGGGCGCGCGCCGTCGCGCCGGATGCCGTAGCGGTGGTGGGGTGGGGTCGATGGGTTACCGCGCCGCCGGTTCACCTCGACGAAACATTGTCGTGTTGGCCACGACACTAAGTTACGAGTGTCGATGTGTCTATACCTTCCGGCGAACCGGCGTGAACTTTCGTCGATTCGGCTGAAAGTCACCAGGCAGCGCCGTTCCCCAAAGACGGCGGACGATGTCCGGGGGGCGAGGCCGACGAACGCCGGCGAATCAGGCGCGGCGGTCGATCGCCTGTGCGGCCAGCGCGACCAGCGCGGCGCGGGCCTCGTCGGCCACCGTCGCGGTCTCCAGCGCGACCAGCGCGGCCTCGGTACGGACCCGGATCATCTGCTCGATCCGTTCCCGGGCGCCGGTCGCCTCGATGATCCCGCGCAGCTCCGCCGCGCCGTCAGCGTCCAGCGCTGGATTGCCGAACAGCTCCCGCAGCCTGGCGGTCTGCGGCCGGTCGGCGGCGCTACGGGCCAGTGCCATCATCACCGTCGGCTTGCCCTCGCGCAGGTCGTCCAGGACGGACTTGCCGGTGACCGCCGGGTCACCGAAGACGCCCAGCACGTCGTCGCGGAGTTGAAACGCGTCACCCAGCGGGTCACCGAACTCGCCCAGCGCGGCGATCAGCTCCGGCCCCGCGCCGGCCAGGGCCGCGCCGATCTGCAACGGCCGGGTCACCGTGTACCGGGCCGCCTTCATCCGGATCACGGTCAGCGCGCTGGCCACCGAGCCGTCGCCCACCCCGGAGACCAGGTCCAGGTACTCCCCCGCGATCACCTCGGTACGCATCAGCGCGAACATCCCGTACCCCCGGTGCACCTGCTCGGTGCTCAGGCCGCACTCGTGGAACATCTGGTCCGACCAGGCCGCGCAGAGATCCCCGCAGAGCAGCGCGGTGTTGCGTCCGTACGCCTCGGGGTCGCCACGCCACGACGAGCGGGCGTGCAGGTCGGCGAAGAGCCGGTGCACGGACGGCTCACCCCGGCGGCGGTCGCTGCCGTCCAGGATGTCGTCGTGGATCAGCGCGAACGCGTGGAACAGCTCCAGTGCCGCCGCGGCCACGACGATCGGGGTGCCGTCGGCCGCCCCGGCACCGCGCCAGCCCCAGTAGCAGAAGAGCGGTCGCAGCCGCTTGCCGCCGGCCAGCACGAACCGGTACAGCGCGGTGAACACGCCGCGCGGCGCGCCGTCCGGCCAGTCCGGGCCCTGCCGGTCGAGGAAACCGGCCAACTCCGCGTCGAAGCGAGCCCGCAGCCCGCTGGCGTCGGTGGGCGCGACGGTGACCGTCATGACCCCTCCCCCGGCCGGCCCGCCTCCGCGCCGCCCCCGGAGGTCAGCCCGGCCAGCTCCAGCAGCAGTGCCTTGACCTCGGTGGCGGCGATCCGCTCCCGGGCGGCGGTCGGGTCGGAGCAGAGCAGCACCGGAGCGTCCGCCGGGTCGGTCGGCAGTCGCCCGTGCGAGCCGCGTACCGCCCGCGCCCCGGCGTCCAGGCCGACCGCGCTCATCAGGTAGCGCATGCCCAGCTTCTTGCGGGCCAGCGCCACCCCGGCGCGACGCTTGGCCGCACCTGGCGCGGCCGGATCGAAGAACAGCTCGGCCGGGTCGTAACCCGGCTTCCGATGGATCTCCACCAGCCGGGCGAAGTCCGGTGCGCGGGCGTCGTCCAGCCAGTAGTAGTAGGTGAACCACGCGTCCGGCTCGGCCACCAGCACCAGCTCCCCGGCGCGTGGATGATCCAGCCCGTGCGCGGCCTTGCCCTCGGCGTCGAGCACCTCGGCCACGCCGGGCAGCCCGGCGCAGAGCTTCGCCACCGCCGGCACGTCGGCCGGGTCCCGGACGTAGACGTGCGCGACCTGGTGGTCGGCGACCGCGAACGCCCGGGACGTCCACGGGTCGAGGTACTCCATGCCGGCCTGGGTGTGCACCCGCAGCAGCCCCTCGGCGCGCAGCAGCCGGTTGACGTCCACCGGCCGGGACACGTCGGTGATGCCGTACTCCGAGAGCACCACCACCGTGGCGTCGCGGGCCCGGGCGGCGTCCAGCAGCGGCCCGAGCACCGTGTCCAACTCGGCCGCCGCGGCCGCGGCCTGGGCCGAGGACGGGCCGTACCGTTGCAGGTCGTAGTCCAGGTGCGGGACGTAGACCAGGGTCAGGTCGGGCGACACGTCGGCCAGGATCTGTTCAGCCGCCTGGCAGATCCACCGTGACGAGGGCAGCCCGGCCGTCGGCCCCCAGTAGGTGAACAGCGGGAAGGTGCCCAGCCGCCCGGTGAGCGCGTCGTGCAGCTCCGGCGGGTCGGTGTAGCAGTCCGGCTCCTTGCGGCCGTCGGCGTAGTAGACCGGTCGCGGGGTGACCGTCCAGTCGACGTCCGCGCCCATGGCGTACCACCAGCAGACGTTGGCGACGGTGTAGCCGGGCTCGGCCCGACGGGCCGCCTGCCAGAGCTTCTCCCCGCCGACCAGCGCGTTGTGCTGCCGCCACAGCAGCACCTCACCCAGCTCCCGGAAATACCACCCGTTGCCGACGATCCCGTGCCCGCTCGGCGGCTCGCCGGTGAGGAAGGTGGACTGCACCGAGCAGGTCACCGCGGGCAGCACGGTGCCCAGCTCGGCCCGGAAGCCGCCGTCGGCGACCCCCCGCAGCCGAGGCATGTGCGCCAGCAGTCGCGGGGTCAGCCCGACCACATCGAGCACCACCAGTCGCCGGCTCATCGCGGCACCGCCGCGCAGGGCGTCGTGGTCAGCTCCGGGGTCAGGCCCAGGCCGACCAGCTCGGCGCGAGCGAAGGCCAGCTCGGCGGCGATGCCGGCGGCCAGCTCCGCGTCGGTGCCCGGCCGCCGTGCGGCCGGCAGCACCCCCCAGGTGTACGTCTCCACGTCGAGGTGGTCACAGCCGGCCGCCGGCCCGGCGTAGAGCGCGGCCAGCGCGGCGCGCAGCACCGGCAGGGTGGAGCCGACCGGCTCCTCGGGTGGGGCGTGCAGGGGCACGTGGTAGTGCACCCGCCACGGGCCGGGCAGCGCCGCGTCGAGCGCCGCGTCCAGGTCGTCGGCCGCGTACGCCGGGTCGGCCGGGTCGACCCCGCCCGCGCAGCCGGCGCTCCGGGTCTGGTGCAGGAAGCGCGGCTCCACCCAGCGGCGCAGCGCGTCGGCGCCGCCGGCCGGGTCGGCCGCCTCGACGGCGGCGGAGACCTGGACCTTGACCACCGGCAGGCCGGCCGTCCGCAGCCGGTCCAGCGCCGCGCCGGGCTCCTCCCACGCACAGGCCAGGTGGGCGAGGTCGAGGCAGATGCCCAACCGCTCAGTGTCCATACCGGACAGTAGCGTGGCGGCCTGGCCGGTGCTCTCCACCACACAGCCAGGCTCCGGCTCGAAGCCGACCCGCACCTGCCGGCCGGTGTCCCGCTGCACCGCGGCCAGGCCGGCGGCGAGCTGGTCCAGCCGACGTCGGGCGGCATCGGCCTGGTCGGCGCCCCAGGGCTGCCGCCAGGCCAGCGGCAGGGTGGAGATCGAGCCCCGGGCGGCGTCGTCGGGTAGCAGGTCGGCGAGCACCCGGGCCAGATCCAGGGTGTACGTCAACCGCTGCTCGGTGGTCCAGTCGGGGCGGTAGACGTCGTGCTTGACCACCGGCGCCTGGAAGGCCGCGTACGGGAAGCCGTTGAGGGTCACCACCTCCAGCCCGCGCGCATCCAGCTCGGCGCGCAGCCGGCGGCGCAGCGCCGGGTCGGCGGCCAGCTCGGCGGCGACCGGTGCGGCCAGCCACAGGCCGAGGCCGAGCAGGTCGGAGCCGAGCGCCGCGCGTACCGGCACGGCGTAGGTGTCCAGTTGAGCGAGGATGCCGGCGAACTCCTCGGCGGGGTGCACGTTGGTGCAGTAGCCGAGGTGGACGGTCTCGCCGCCGGCATGCCGCAGCCGCATCAGCTACCACCGCGCAGGATCGAGTTGCCGGTCTGCGGGTCCACGGCGGCGGCGGAGTCCAGGTCGCTCAGGTCGAGCCGGCCGGACTGCCCGTAGAACTCCACCGGGTTGCGCCACAGCACCCGGTCGACGTCGTCGTCGGTGAACCCGGCCAGCAGCATCGCCTCGCCGGTGGCCCGGGTCAGCAGCGGGTCGGAGCGCCCCCAGTCGGCGGCCGAGTTGACCAGCATCCGCTCGGTCCCGTACTCCCGCAGCAACTCCACCATGCGGGGCGGGGACATCTTGGTGTCCGGATAGATGGAGAAGCCCAGCCAGCAGCCGGTGTCCCGGACCAGCTTGACGGTCACCTCGTTGAGGTGGTCGACCACCACCCGGCCCGGCTCGATGCCGGACTCGTTGACCACGGCGAGGGTGCGCTCGACGCCCCGCGCCTTGTCCCGGTGCGGGGTGTGCACCAGCGCCGGCAGGTCGTGCGCCACGGCCAGCGCGAGCTGCGCGGCGAACGCCTCGTCCTCCTCCGGGGTCATCGAGTCGTACCCGATCTCGCCGACCGCGACCACCGCGTCCTTGTCCAGGTAGCGGGGCAGCAGGTCGAGCACCGGCCGGCAGCGCGGGTCGTTGGCCTCCTTGGGGTTCAGCGCCACCGTGGCGTGGTGCCGTACCCCGAACTGCCCGGCCCGGAACGGCTCCCAACCGATCAGCGAGTCGAAGTAGTCGGCGAACGAGGCGGCGCTGGTGCGCGGCTGGCCCAGCCAGAACGACGGCTCCACCACGGCCCGGACCCCGGCGGCGGCCATCCGTTCGTAGTCGTCCGTGGTGCGTGAGGTCATGTGGATGTGCGGGTCGAAGATGCGCATCACGCCTCCGTGGGGGTGGGCCGGTCGACGGTGCCGGTCCCGCCGCTGTGCGCGGTGAGCCGGTCGAGCAGGGCGGTGGCGTCGGCGGGCAGCTCCCGGCCGGCGGCGTGCCGCTCGGCGGCCAGCGCGGCCAGCATCGCGGCCAACTCCCCGTCGGCGCGGGTGTCGAGATCGGCCACCACGGCCAGCGGCACGCCGGAGAACACGCACTTGAGCACCGCCTGCCGCCAGGCCGCCGGATCGAGGTGCCGCGCGTACGGGCCGAGCGCGGCGGCGACCAGCCGGGTGTCGTTGGTCCGGATCGCGTCGTGCAGCAGCGGCACCCCGGCGGCGCCGATCGGCAGCAGCGGCAGGGCGCGCAGCACGGCCCGCCGTTCGGCGGCGTCGCCGTTCCGGTAGAGGGTGTCGGCGTACTCGCCGTGCTCGGCGGGCAGGGCGGTGAGCAGCAGCACCCGGGCCGCGTCGTCGGCGGTCCAGCCGGGGACGTCGGGCAGCGCGGCCCGGCCGCAGCGCCGGCCGGCGGCCGGGAACAACCGGGTGATCGCGGTGGGCTCGGCCCCGACCCGGCGCAGCGCCGTGTCCAGCCAGTCAGGGTCGGGTACGCCCCGCAGCGCGGCCCGTAGTGAATCCGGTGTCATCCCGTCTCCTCCCTCGTGCTGCTCCGCAGGTGCCCCACGCACACCCTCCGTGCTGCTTCAACCCATACGACGGCCACTGCCCGGATAGGCGACCATGGCTGCCGCGTCCGCTGACGCAGAGCGGAGGGTGCCGGCGGGCACCTCGTCCTCGGTGCGGCCGCCCGTCGCGGCGGCGCGCAGGAACTCGATCGACCGGGCGGCCACGGCGGGCGCGGCGTGCGAGTCCCGGGGCAGCTCGACGGCGACCAGCCCGCGGTAACCGGCCTGGGCCAGGGCCGCCAGCACCGGCGGGAAGTCGATCTCGCCGGTGCCGAACTCCAGGTGCTCGTGCACCCCCCGGCGCATGTCGTCGATCTGCACGTTGACCAGGTGCCCGGCCACCTCGGCGACGCACTGCGGCACAGGCCACGGCTCCAGGCAGCGGCAGTGCCCGATGTCGAGGGTGATGCCGAAGCGGGCCGGGGCGCCCAGCGCCGCGCGCAGCCGACGCCAGCCGGCGATGTCCTCGACCAGCATCCCCGGCTCCGGTTCGAAACCGAGGGTGACGTCGGCGGCGTCGGCGGCGTCGACGACGGCGGCGCAGCCGGACACCAGCCGGTCCCAGGCGGTCTGTGCCGGCACCGGATCGGGGCGGACGCCAGCCCAGAAGGAGACCGCCTCCGCGCCGAGGTCGGCGCCGATCCGGACGGCTCGGCGCAGGAACTCGATCCGCCGGGTCGGGTCGTCGTGCAGCAGCGTCGGGGCGTGCTTGTGCCACGGGTCGAGCAGGTAGCGGGCTCCGGTCTCGATCACCACCGCGAGGCCCAGCGCGCTCAGCCGCCGGCTGACGGCGGCCGTCCGGCGGGTGAGGCCGGGCGCGAACGGGTCGAGGTGGTCGTGGTCCAGGGTCAGCGCCACCCCGACGTACCCGAGGTCGGCGATGACGGCCAGCGCGTCGTCGAGCCGGTGGTTGGCGAAGCCGTTGGTCCCGTAGCCGAGGCGCAGCGTCGAGGCGTCGGCCGGTGGCCCGGGGCGGGGCTGCGGGGCGGTCATGTCGGGGAGACCTTCCGGGCCAGCCGCCGGCCCAGCGGCGCCGCGGCCGCGACGGCCAGCCCGAGCAGGCCAGCGCCTCCGCGCGCGGTGAGCGCTCCCTGCAGGGCGGGCAGTCCGGTGATCCCGGCGCCGACCGCGGCGCGTACCCGGCCGGCCGACGGGTCGCGGACCACCTGGGCCTGGGCCGCGCCATAGCGGGCGGCGTACCAGCCGGCGAGCACCGCGGGGAGCGCGGCGGCGAACCGGACCGGCAAGGCAGGGCGGTCATCAGCAGCGGACGGGCCGTCGGTCGGGGTCGGCTCGGCGCGCCGGGCCGCGGCGCCGGGTGCCGCGACCGCGGCGCTGGCGGCGACCAGGGCCGTGCCGGCCAGCGTGCGCAGCGGCAGGGCGGCGTCGGCGCCGGTGACCTCCCGGCGGGACAGTGCGGTGACCGTCCAGGTGTGCGCGGCGACGGTCACCGCCGCTGGCAGCGCCCGGGTCAGCCGACCGCCGGACGCGCCGAGCAGCACGTCCAACCCGCGACAGGCGGCCATCACAGCCGGCCCGGCGGCGGTGTTCTTGGCCAGCAGGTCGTACCCCCAGATGGTGGCCGCCAGCGGCACGGCGAGCGCGGCGGCGCGGCGACCGCCCACGGCGGCGGCCAGGCCCACCCCGGCGGCCGTGAGGCCGGCGGCGAGCCCGACCGCGGCGACCGGGGCGACCCGACCGCTGGGGATGGGCCGCTCGGGCCGCTCGACGGCGTCCAGCCGCCGGTCGGCCCAGTCGTTGGCGGCCATGCCGGCCCAGTAGAGCAACACCGAGGCACCGGCCAGGGCGGGGGTACGCCGGCTCAGCGCGCCGGCCGCCGCGGCGCCGGCGACCACGTCCCCGGGCACCGAGAGCGCGGCCGGCGCCCGGACCAGCTCGGCGAGGTCAGCCAACGTGGTCATGGGCACCGTCCCGGCCGGCGTGCAGCCGCTCGGTGAAGTCGACCAGCCGGGCCCACTGCTCGGCCAGCGAGTGGGTGGGCATGCCGAGCGGGTCCTTGAAGAAGAAGCCCAGCTCGGCCAGCGGCCCGACGTGACCGGCGGCGTGCGCGGCGGCGGTGAGCCGGGCCAGGTCGAGCACCAGGGGCGCGGCCAGCGCGGAGTCGCAGCCGTGCCAGGTGAACTCCATCCGCATCCCGGTGCCGAGGAAACCGGCGAAGGTGATCAGATCCCAGGCGGTCTTGAAGTCGCCCAGCTCCTCGACGTACTCGATCCGGGTGCCGCCCTGCGGCACGTAGCCCAGCGTCTCGCCGAGCACCCGCTGCTTGCTCTGCACCTTGGCCGCGTTGGCGGCCGGGTCGGCGAGGGTGGCGCCGTCACCGCCGCCAAGCAGGTTGACCCCGGACCAGGACCGCACGGCCAGGTTGCGCATCGCGAACATCGGCGCGAGCACCGACTTGACCAGGGTCTCGCCGGTCTTGCCATCGTGCCCGGCGTACGGCAGTCGGGCCTGTTCGGCCAGCGCGGTCAGCGCCGGCAGCCGCAGCCCGGTGGACGGGGTGAAGTCGACGTACGGGCAGCCGGCCAGCAGCGCCGCGTACCCGTACAGGGAGCTGGGAGGCAGCACCTCGTCCGGGCCGGTGAGAGCGGCGCGCAGCGCGTCCGGGTCGGCGTGCCCGGGGTGCGGTCGGGGGGCCGGTTCGGTGGCGGAGACGTTGACCACCACCACCCGGTCCAGCCCGTGCCGCTCGCGGAAGGCGGTGAGATCGCGGACCACGGCGGCGGCCCGGTCGGCCTGGGTGGCGCCGGCCGGTGCCGGACGCAGCTCCTGCTCGACGGCTGCCAACTCGTCGGGGAGCGCGGCGACCAGCCGCCCGGGGATGACACCGGTGTCGGCCAACGCCTCGGCCCGCTTGCACAGCGGAGTGGTGGCCAGGTCGTGACCGCCGAAGACCAGATCGGCGAAGGACGGCAGGGCGGGGCCGCGCAGCTCCGGCAGCTCGGTGACGCAGCCGGTCGGCCCGGCCAGGCCGGCCCGCAACGCGAGCCCTCCGACGATGCTGGTGGTCGCGACGGAACCGCGCGCTCCTACCAGCCAGACACCCGTTCGCATGGTGCTCCTTCCCGTTCAGGAGGAACCGTCGGTGCAGTTAAATATAGGAATATCAGAATATTCTTCGGAAAGATACGGCCTGGGTGGATGGGCCCCGTCCGCCCGCGCCCCGCACCGGGACGGCACCGGGTTCCGACGTCGGCGTCGGCGGCGACGACACCGGACCGGTTCCCGGTACGGAGGCGGGCAGACGGGGTTGGTAGGCAGGGTCGGTCGGCGTCTCGACCCTGCCTCCCCCGCATCCGGCCGACCGGGGCGTTGGCCCGCCCCGGCCGGACGTCTCAGGCCGCCGTGCCCAACGGACCACCAACCGGAGTGCGGCACGCCGAACGTCGGCGGACGGAAGCGGTACGGGTGGAGGCAGCGGCGGGCGGTTCCATGGGGTCCTCCGGATCGCTGGGGGTGGTGGCGGTCCTCCGGTGCGGCCGGGGAATCCCGGTCCGGTCGCACCGGACGACCGTCCTGCTCGTGCGCCACCGGGCCGTACGGCCCGGCTGCACGCCCTCCGGTGCCGACCTCGTCCCGACCGCGGGGCGCAAACCGCGGCCGGTCCCTCGCCGGTCGGCTCCGGAAAGCCGGTCGGGCGATGGCGGCGCGAGCACCGCCATCGCGGATGAACATGGGTCAGACGGCCGCCACGGCCAGCGCCGGTTCCACCTCGGTCCAGGAGGAGCCGATCTCCGCCGAACGGGTCACCGCGTCCAGCACGAGCTGGACCTGCAACCCGTCGGCGAACGACGGAGCCGGGTCGACCCCGGTGGCGATCGCCTCGATGAAGTCGCGCATCTGGTGGGTGAAGGAGTGCTCGTAGCCGATGATGTGGCCGGGTGGCCACCACGCCGACATGTACGGGTGCTCGCCCTCGGTCACCAGGATGCGGCTGAAACCCTGTTCCACGCTGGGCCGGGAGGCGTCGTAGAACTCCAGCTCGTTGAGGCGTTCCAGGTCGAAGACCACGCTGCCGAGCGAGCCGTTGATCTCGACTCGCAGGCCGTTCTTGCGGCCGGTGGCGAACCGGGTCGCCTCGTACGTGGCCAGGGCGCCACCGTCCAGCCGGGCCACGAAGACCGCGGCGTCGTCGACGGTGACCGGCCCGGTGGCCGCGCCGGTGCCGTCGACCGGACCGCCGCCGTCCACCGTGGCCGCCAAGCCGCTCGACCCGGCCGGCAACGGTCGTTCCTTGACGAAGGTCTCGGTGACCGCGCTGACGCCGGTGATCCGCTGGCCGGTGACGAACTGGGTCAGGTCGATGATGTGCGCACCGATGTCACCCAGCGCGCCGGAGCCCGCCCTGTCCTTCTGCAACCGCCAGACCAGCGGGAACTGCGGGTCCACGATCCAGTCCTGCAGGTACGTCGCCCGGACGTGCCGGATCACCCCGAGTCGTCCGTCGGCGACCAACTGGCGCATCATCGTGACCGCGGGAACCCGGCGGTAGTTGAACCCGCACATCGACCGCACCCCGGCGGCCCGGGCGGTCTCCGCCGCAGCGGTCATCGCCCGCGCCTCGGCCACCGTGTTGGCCAACGGCTTCTCGCACAGCACGTGCTTGCCGGCGGCCAACGCGGCGAGGGCGATCTCGGCGTGGCTGTCGCCCGGTGTGCAGATGTCGACCACGTCGATGTCGTCCCGGTTGATCAGGTCACGCCAGTCCGTCGTGTACGCGTCCCAGCCGAGCCGGTCGGCGGCGTCGGCCACCTTCGCGGTGTCCCGGCCGCAGATCAGCGCCATTCGGGCCCGCGCCGGCAGGTCGTACACGCGGTTCACGGTGCGCCACGCCTGTGAGTGCGCGGCGCCCATGAACGCGTAGCCGACCATGCCGACCCGCAGTTCTTTGTCTGTCGTGGACAAGGTGGGTCTCCCCCCGTGTGTCAGAACCCGAGCTTCTCGTAGCTGCCCGCGTTCTCCTTGGTGATCGTCTCGGAGGCGAGGGTCACTTCCTTGGGCACCTGCAGCTCCGTGAGGTCCCCGAGGCCCCGGCCCTGGGCGACGAGCCGGGCGAGCGAGATCGCCGAGGAGGCCATCGACGGGTTGTAGGTGACCGTGGCCTTGAGCACGCTGTTGTCGGCCTTGATCGCGTCGATCGCGAGCTTCGAGCCGGCGCCGCCGACCATGAAGAACTCCTTGCGGCCAGCCTGGTTGATGGCGGCGAGCACGCCGATGCCCTGGTCGTCGTCGTGGTTCCAGATGGCATCGATCTTGGGCAGCGCCTGGAGCAGCTGGGCCGCCTCGCGCTGGCCGCTGTCGGAGGTGAACTCGGCCGAACGGCGGTTGGACACCTTGAACCCGTACGTCGCCAGGGCCGCCGTGAAGCCGGCGCTGCGCTCGACGGTCAGCGGGATCTCCAGACCGGCGATCTCGCCGATGACCGGGTTGGTGACGCCCTTGTCCTTGAGCTGCCTGCCGATGAAGTGGCCGGCCGAGACGCCCATTCCGTAGTTGTCACCCTTGATGACCAGCCGCGAGGCCAGCGCGTCGGGGAAGACCCGGTCGAGGTTGACGATCGGGATGCCCGCCTGCATCGCCTGGAGGGCAACGGCGTTGACCTCCTTGCCGTCGTGCGGCAGCACGACGATGATGTCCGGCTTCTGGGCGATCAGCGTGCCGAGCGTGGAGCGCTGGGCCTCGGAGGTCGTCCCACCGTCGACCTCCTTCAGCTCCACATCGGAGTACGCGGCAGCCTGGGCCTTGGCGTTGGCGTGGATCGCGCCCATCCAGCCGTGGTCGGCCGCGGGGGCGGAGAACCCGATGACGACCTTCTTGCCCGGGGCGTTGTTGCCGGCGCCGTCTCCGGCGGCCTTGGTCTGGGTGCTGGCGGCCGGGGTGTCGTTGCTTGTGCATGCTGTGAGCAGGGTGGCGGCGCCGACGGCGGCCCCGCCGAACAGCAACCGACGGCGCGACAGGTCGCGACTGTGCTGGGTCATGACGACCTCCTGGGAGCGGGTTTGAGTGGTGAGGGTGTGCGAGGTCCGGCCACTGTCGAATATCTCGACGTCGCCAGGGACAACGGTGCGGTGCGTCAGGTTGCGGTGGTGACCCTGTTCCGCGCGAGGAGCCGAGTGAAGGACTTGAACTGGAACTGCTGGACCAAGACGGCGGCGACGATAATGCCGCCCTTGACCATGTTCTGCGCCTCGATGGAGAGGCCGTTGATGGCGAAGAGGTTGGTGATCGTGGCGAAGATGATGACGCCGAGCAGCGAGCCGACGATCGTGCCCCGGCCACCGCTGAGCAGTGTTCCGCCGATGATCGCGGCGGCGATCGCGTCCAGCTCGTAGAGGTTGGCCATCGCCGCCTGGGCCGAGGTGGCCTGGGAGGTGAGCATGATGGCGGCGATGCCGCAGCAGAGGCCGGACAGCGCGTAGAGCAGCATGGTGTGCCGGCGGACGTTGATGCCGGCCAGCCGCGCGGCCTCCGGGTTGCCACCGACGGCGATGGTCCGCCGACCGAAGGTCGTCCGGTTGAGCAGGATCCACCCGGCCAGGACGACCGCGCCGAGGATGTAGACGAGGATCGGGATCCCGAGCACCTTGCGGGCCGCGATGTCGTTGATGAAGGTGCTGCTCGACACCTGGGTCTGCTTGTTGGAGATCGACGCGGCGAGCCCGCGGGCGGCCACCAGCATCGCCAGCGTCGCGATGAACGGCACCAGCCGCCCGTACGAGATGAGCACGCCGTTGACCAGACCCACGCAGATGCCGACCACGATCGCGGCGAAGATCATGCCGCCGGCGCCGTAGCTCTGGGTGGCCACCGTGGTGCACCAGACCCCGGCCAACGCGACGATCGCACCGACCGAGAGGTCGATCCCCCCACCGATGATCACGAACGTCATGCCCACAGTGACCACGCCGACGACGGAGGCCAGTTGCAGGATGGCCAGGATGTTGTTCCAGACCCAGGTGGGGTCGTCGTAGAGATCAGGCTTGGTGATCGCCCCCACCACGATGAGCGCGGCCAGCACCCCGATCAGACCGAGGTTGCGCTTGGCGCCGTCGCCGCCGTCGCCCCGCCACCAGGAGAGCCGGTTTCCGGTCGAGGCCGCCCGGTCGCCGGCCGCCGCCGTCTCGGCTGGGGACTGCGCCGGCACGTGCGGGCGCTCCGGTGTCGCGGTGGGAGTGGGAGTCGCGTCGCTCATGCCGGTGCGCCTTCCATCAGGGACCCCGCCATCACGAGGTCGAGCACGGTGTTCTCGTCGAGTTCGCCGGCGGGGGCCTCGCGGATGACCCGCCCCTCCCGCATCACCAGCACCCGGTCGGCCAGGCCGAGCACCTCGGGCACCTCACTGGAGACCAGCAGCACCCCGACACCGCGAGCGGCCAGCCCGCGGATGACCTGGTACAGCTCGGCCCGGGCGCCGATGTCCACGCCCCGGGTCGGCTCGTCCAGCAGCAGCAGTTTGGTGTCGCCGAGCAGCCAGCGCCCGACCACCACCTTCTGCTGGTTGCCGCCGGAGAGGGTGCGTACCGGCCGGCGGACGTCACGCGGTCGCAGCTCCAGGCTCTCGGCGATCCGGTCCGCCTCGGCCTGCTCCGCGCCGGCGTTGGTGAAGCCGAGCCGGGCGTACCGGCCGAAGGTGGCCAGCGTGACGTTGCGGTAGATCGGCTCGCCGAGCAGCAGCGCCTGGCTCTTCCGCTCCTCCGGCGCCATGCCCATCCCAGCCCGGACCGCCGCGCCCACGCTGCCGGCCCGCAACGCCTTGCCGGCCATCCGGACCGTGCCGGCCTCGGCCCGCCGCGCGCCGTAGATGGTCTCCAGCAGCTCGGAGCGGCCGGAGCCGACCAGCCCGGCGATGCCCACGATCTCGCCGGCCCGGACGCTGAGTGACACGTCGGCGAACTCGCCCGGCCGGGTCAGCCCGTCGACCTGGAGCAACTCCACCCCGGCCGGGTCGTCCGCCGGGCGCTCGGGGAAGACGTACTCGATACTCCGGCCGGTCATCCGGCTGACCAGGTCGCGGGTGGGGGTGTCCCGAGCCGGCAGGTTCGCCGCGGTGGTCCGGCCGTCCTTGAGGACGGTGACCCGGTCGCCGATCTCGCGGATCTCCTCCAGCCGGTGGGAGATGTAGATGACGGCGATTCCCTGGGCGGTCAGCTCCCGGATGATCCGGAACAGGTTGCCCACCTCGTCGTGGGCCAGCACGGCGCTCGGCTCGTCCATGATGATCAGTCGTGCCTCGTGCGACAGCGCGCGGGCCATGCTGACGATCTGCTTGCCGGCCGCCGGCAGCGCCCGGACCATCCGGCCCGGTGGGATCTCGGCGTGGCCGAGCCGGCCGAGGATCTGCCGGGTCCGCCGGGCCATGTGCCCACGGCGGACGAAGCCCAGCCGGCGCGGCTCGTGGCCGAGGAAGGCGTTCTCCCCCACCGACAGGTCGTCGACCAGGTCCAGTTCCTGATAGATGGTGGCGATGCCGGCGCGCATGGCGGCCTGCGGGTTGGCGAAATTGACCGGCTCGCCCCGCCACTCGACCTGGCCGGAATCCGGGTGGTGCACCCCGGCCAGCACCTTGATCAGGGTGGACTTGCCGGCGCCGTTCTGCCCGAGCAGGCAGTGCACCTCGCCGGCGCGCACCTCCAGCTGCACGCCGTCGAGGGCGCGTACCCCGGGGAAGGTCTTGACCAGGTCGGTGAGGCGCAGGACCACCTCGCCAGCGACGGTGTCGGCGGGGGCTTCGACCAGCGGCGCCTCGGCGGCGGCGTCCGCCGGACCGGTGGCGACGTTCTCTTCGGGCTGGGCCACGGTCTCCTCCTCGCTCACGACGGTTGTTCGGTTGGCGATTGCGGGCTCGCGGGCGTCGTCCCGGTCTGCGACTGCGGGTTCACGACGCCTCGCCGAAGGCGACGTCACTGGCGAGCACGGCCGCGCCGGCGACGCCGGCACGGCCACCAAGCTCGGACAGCACGACGGGCAGGTTGCCGGTGGCCAGCGGCAGCGACCGGCGGTAGACGACGCTGCGGATCTCGGCGAGCAGGATGTGCCCGAGCTGGGCGAGCCCGCCGCCGATCACGATCATCGACGGGTTGGTGAAGCTGACCAGGCCGGCGAGCACCCCGCCGACCCGCCGTCCGCCGTCGCGGATCAGCTGGATGCAGGTCACGTCCCCCTCGACGGCGCCCTCGGCGACGTCCAGCGCGGTGACCACACCGCGCAGGGCCATCCGCTCGGCCAGCGCCGGCGACACCCCGCTGCGGGCGGCGGCGATGGCGTCCTTGGCCAGTGCGGCACCGCTGAACAGTGCCTCCAGGCAGCCGACGTTGCCGCAGGAACACATCGGACCGTGCGAGTCGACCTGGATGTGGCCGATGTCCCCGGCGCAGCCGTCGGTGCCCCGGTAGACCTCGCCGGTGAGGTAGATGCCGCACCCTATTCCGGTGCCGATCTTCACGAAGAGGAAGTCGTCCACCGAGTGGGCGACCCCGCCGTGGCGCTCGCCGATCGCCATGATGTTGACGTCGTTGTCGACGACCGCGGGGCAGCCGTGCTCCCGGCTGAGCAGCTCGCGCACCGGGAACCGGTCCCAGCCGGGCATGATCGGCGGCGAGACCGGGACGCCGTCGCGGAAGCTGACCGGGCCGGGCACCCCGATGCCCACCGCGTCCAGCCGCTCGTACGCGCCGTCGACCCGGGCCTTGTGCAGCAGCTCGTTGACCCGTTGCAGGGTCACCTTCGGTCCGTTGCGGATGTCGGCCGGTTCGGCGTAGTGGGCCACCGGTTCGAGTCGGCCGTTGACCACCTCGACGTCCATCGAGCTGGCGCCCAGGTCGACGGCCGCGAACCGCAGCTTCGGGTTCAGCTCGACCAGAGTGGAGCGGCGCCCGCCCCGGGACGCGGCGAGCCCGGCCTCGGCGACGTAACCCAGAGCGACCAGTCGGTCCAGCTCGGCCAACAGGCGCGGGCGTGGCATCTGGAGCCGGTCACCCAGCTCTGCCCGGGACACGGCCCCCTCGTCGCGGAGTAACCGCAACAGCCGGACGTGCAGGGGGTCGACGGTCCGCACCGGGACTCACCTCTTCATCGGACTCGTTCACATCGGCGCAATGCCGATGTGTTGTGTCCGACACAGTAGGAGCGTTCCGTACCGCGTGTCCAGAGCTTCAACCATTCTGATCCCAACTTTTGTCCGAAAGAACAAAAGCTACTAGTTGATCAAGAAAAGGATCACCTGCCGCCCGCATCCGCTCTCCGGCTGTACCGCCGCAGGACACGAGACCGCCCCGCCAGCCGTTCTCCGGTGGCGGGGCGGTCGGACCGTCGGTCAGCGGCGGCCGGCGGCGTTCCGCTTCTTCCTGAGCTTGCGGTCGTCGCGCAACTCGACGTACGGCTCGTCGTCGACCGGGTGGCCGGCCGAGATGGCCCGGCCGCGCTCCAGCTCTGCGTCGAACTCGGCGCCCAACAGGATCGCGATGTTGCTCAGCCAGAGCCAGACCAAGAAGATGATCACCCCGGCCAGCGCCCCGTACGTCTTGTTGTACGAGCCGAAGTTGCTCACATAGAAGGCGAACAGGCCGGAGATCACCAGCCAGATCACCACGGCCAGCACGCCACCCGGGCTGACCCAGCGGAACCCGCCGTGCCGCGCGTTCGGCGAAGCCCAGTAGAGGATCGCGAACATCAGGCTGACCAGGATCAGCAGCACCGGCCACTTCGCGATGTTCCAGACCGTGACCGCCGTCTCGCCCAACCCGACCGCGTTCCCGACCAGTTCTGCGAGGCGGCCGGTGAAGACCACGATCACCGCACAGGCCAGCAGCAGCACGCCGATCACCGCCGTGACGCCGACCCGGATCGGCAGCGTCTTCCAGATCGGTCGCCCCTCCGGCACGTCATAGATGGTGTTGGAGGCGCGCATGAACGCGGCGATGTACCCGGAGGCGGACCAGAACGCGGCCAGCAGACCGATGATCGCCGCGATGCTGGCCAGCCCGCCGTTCTGCTGGGCCTGGTTGATCGCGTCCGTGATGATCTGCTGGATGTTCCCCTCCGGCACCGCCTGGTTGACGGTGTCCTTGACGCCCTCGGTGGCGCCGTCGCCGAGCAGGCCGAGCAGGGAGATCAGCACCAGCACCCCGGGGAAGATGGACAACACCCCGTAGTAGGTCAGCGCCGCGGCCCAGTCGGTCAGGCTGTCGTCCTGGAACTCTGTGACCGTCCGGCGCAGAGCCGCCTTCCAGCCGCTGCCGGGCAGGTCGGTGGGGCTGTCCGGCCCGGCGTCGGGACCGACCGGCGCGCTGGCGGAGTCACGCTCACGCCCGCGGTCGGCGGATGACTCGTCGGAGGCCATTGCCCCTCCTCACTGTCGGCGATGTTGCCTCCGACATGCCCCGCAGGAGGCGCCGGGTAACCCCTACTTGTAGAGCAACCTGCCCATCCGGCGCGAGGCGACCAGCAGGCCGAGCGCCATCATCGCCAGCAGGTAGAGCACGTCGAGCAGCCAGGACCAACCGCTGCCACCCAACGCGAGACCACGGATCAGGTGCACCGACCGGTAGAGCGGGGTGACCTCGATCAGCCAGTGCAGCAGGGTCGGATAGGCCTGCGCCGGCACGAACGTGCCGGAGAAGAGGAAGAGGGTGAACTGGGCGGACCCCATCAGGTCGAAATCCTGCCAGCTACGCATGAAGGTGGAGAGCGCCATGCCGAGCGCGCCGAACGCGAACCCGACCAGCACGGCGGCCGGGAGAGCGGTCAGCGCCCGGGGGACGGTGGTCAGGCCCAGCGCGATCATCACCCCGAGGAACGCTGCCGAGTAGGCGCTGCCGCGCAGCATCGCCCAGCCCAACTCGCCGACGGCGATCTCGAACGGCCGTACCGGGGTGGCGATCATCCCGTCGTACAGCTTCATGTACTTCATCTTGCCGAAGAAATTGAAAGTCGTCTCCGCGAGCGCCCCGGTCATCGCCGAGGAGGCGAGCATCGCCGGGGCCACGAACTCGGCGTACGAGACCAGCCGCCCATCGGGCAGCGGCAGGTCGCCGACCAGCGTCCCGACGCCCACCCCGATCGAGAACAGATAGAGCAGTGGCTCCACGAAGCCGGAGAGCAGCAGCAACCAGTAGACGGACTTCAGGGCCGCGACGTTGCGCTCGACCACCGACGCCGAACGCCGGGACGCGGCGGAGACGTCGACCAGCCGAGGCAGGATCAGCGTGACCACGACATTCTCCCTAGACGACGAGCTTGCGACGGAACGCGCGCAGCGCCAGCAACCAGCCGCCGAGGGCCCAGGCCGCCAGGTAGAGCAGGTGCCCGGCGATCGACCACTGTGGTGCGACGCCGAGCGTGGCCGCGCGGCAGAGGTCGACGGCGTGCCAGAGCGGTGTCAGGTACGCCAGCCAGCGCAGCGCCTCGGGCAGCGACTCGACCGGGAAGAACACCCCGGCGAAGAGCGTCATCGGGATGACCGCGAACCGGAACAGCATCGCCAGCCAACTGTCGCTGGACACCGACGCGGTGTACGCGAATGTCGGCGCGGCCATGGCCAGCCCGAGCAGTGCCACCACCGGCAGGGTGGCCACCGCCCAGGGCGACCGCAGCGCCCCGAACAGCCCGGTGACCAGCAGGAACGCCGCGATCGTGGTGAGCACCCGGAACAGCACGAAGGCCAGGTGCCCGGCCACGATGTCGCCCACCCGCAGCGGCGACGCGCTCTGCGCGAAGTATGTCTTGACCCACTGGAAGTTGCTGAACACCGGCCACGTCGAGTCGCCGACGGTCACCTGGAGGGCGGTCGAGGCGATCAGCCCGGGGACCAGCCAGTCGAGGTAACGCACGCCGCCGACGCCCTGGTCGATGTAGGCGCCGACGCCCACCCCGAAGCCGAGCACCGTCAACACCGGCAGCAGGAACGAGGAGAACACCCCGGCCCGCCAGGTGCGTCGTAACCCCACCAGGTAGTGCTCGAACACGGCGTACGCCGGGACCCAGGGGAAACCCGGCCGAGCCCGCTCGCGCGCCGATCCCGCCACGCTCACCACGACCACCCCCGCCCCACCGTGCCTGCCACCACGACCTTCCTACCCCCGGGGTACGACAGGCCGCCGGTCACCCTACGGCGACCTCCCCTGACCTGTCCCCCCGTTTCCGCCGGCGCCGCCAAGCACGATGGGGCGCGTCTCGCACCCACCGTCGGACAGGTGCGAGCCGGCGGCGGGGCGGGTGCACGCCGAGGCGGGTGCGGCGGCGGGATCAGCCGCGCCGGGGGGCGCGGACCAGCGCCTGTACGGCGTAGCCGAGCAGCAGCACCCCCGCGCCGGTGCCGACCACCACACCGGCCGACACCGCCGAGGCGAGCGCGACGACGAGCCCCGCCGCCGCCAGCACGCACATCGCGATGCCGAGTGGCCGGAGCAGCGGGTCTCGCAACAGCGGGGCGAGCGGGAAGAAGTGCAGCCCGACCACCGCACAGACCAGCACCGGGATGTACTCGGACCAGCCGGCGGCGGCCAGCAGGACGGCGCCCACCCCGGCGGCGGCGAACTCTACGACGACGATGAGCACGTACCGCCGGTTGGTCGCCCGGTCCCCCGCTCCGCCGGCGGCGCCCCGGGGGCGGCCCGACACCACGCCGCCCACCACGGCCGTGATCATGGAGGCCACGCTGCCCACCACCAGCAGTGCGCGCCACGGCTGCTCCGCCGCCGGCACGCTGAACCAGACTGTGGCGAAGAAGCCCAGGTAGAGGGCGGTCAACCCGGCCTGATGCCGGCTGTTGGTCGGCAGGTTGGACATGAAACCCCCATGGTCTGCTGCCGGTCGGGCGGACGCGCTCACCGGGCTGCCGATGCTACGCAAGATCACAACGCGCCACTGACCCGACCGGCGGGCTCGGGCGCGGGCGCGGGTCAGTCGACCAGGGTGCGGCCGGTCAGGTGCAGGAAGACGTCCTCCAGGCCGCTGCGCCGCACCAGCACGTTGGCCGGACTGAGCCCCAGCGCGGAGACCTCGGCGACCGCTGCGTCACCGTTGGCCACGTACAGCAGGATGCGGTCGGGTAGCACCTCGACCCGCTCCCCCAGCCCGTCGAGCTTGCCGGCGAACGGCTCCTGCGACTCGGCGGCGAAGCGCAGCTCGACCACCTCGCGCGTGGAGTGCTGCTCGATCAGCGCCCGGGGCGAACCCTCGGCGACGATCCGCCCGCCGTCCATCACGACCAGCCGGTCGCAGAGCTGCTCGGCCTCGTCCATGTAGTGCGTGGTGAGCACCAGCGTGACGCCCTGCTGCTTGAGCCGGAACAGCCGCTCCCAGACCAGGTGCCGAGCCTGTGGGTCGAGCCCGGTGGTCGGCTCGTCGAGCAGCACGATCTCCGGATCGTTGACCAGCGCGCGGGCGATGGTCAACCGGCGCTTCATCCCGCCGGAGAGTGGCTCGACCTTGCTGTCGGCCCGCTCGGTGAGCTGGACGAAGTCGAGCAGCTCGGCGGCCCGCTCCCGGGCCGCCCGGCGCGAGATGCCGAAGTAGCGGGCGTAGACGGTCAGGTTTTCCCGGACCGTCAGCTCCGGGTCGAGATTGTCCAGCTGCGGACAGACGCCGAGCCGGGCCCGGATGGCCGGCCCGTCGCGGACCGGGTCCAGGTCGAGGATGCGCAGCTCACCCCCGCTCGGCGGGGAGGTGCAGCCGACCATCCGCATGGTGGAGGACTTGCCGGCGCCGTTGGGCCCGAGGAAGCCGAACGCCTCGCCCGAGCGCACCTCGACGTCGATGCCGTCGACGGCGGTGAAGTCGCCGAACCGCTTCACCAGCCCGCGAGCCTGAATCAGTGGTCGCCCCGAAGTCACCGCCCGACCCTAGCGGCCAGGTCCGACAGCTCTCCAGGCAAATTCGACGCCGGTCGAGGCGGCGGCGCCGACACCCGACCTGCCCGCGGCGAAACGCCCGTCGATGCCCCACCTGATAGTCGATCGACGTGTATCGTCCCCTCGTGTCGCCCACCCGTTCGCCCGACGGTTCGCCACCACCCGCACAACCAGCCGACTCCCCCACCAGCGAGCCCGATCCAGGCACCGGCGGTGCACCACCCCGGCAGGCTGCGCCAGCCGAGACCAAGGCCATGGCTGCGCCAGCCGGGGCCGAGACCGTCGCTGCGCCAGCCGGGCCCGAGGCCGCCGTGGCCGACCCGCCCGGCAACACCGACCAGGCCGGGCGCATCGACGGCGACGATGCGCGCACCGACCCCGAGCGGACGACGCGCGACCTGGCCGCCCAGTTCGAGGACGAGAAGCCGGGCCGGGTGTTGTCCGGGCCGGCCGGCCTGCTCCTCACCGCGGCGGCGCTGGCGGCCAGCGGGTTGGCCCTCTGGCAGGTGTTCCGCCCGCTGGCGCAGGGCAGCAAGTACTACTTGATCATCTTCCTGGCGCTCGTACTGCCGCTGGTCTTTCTGGCCTACCCGGCCGACCTGCGGCTGCGGACCCGGCTGCTGGCCTGGCGGCGTCGCACCAGCCGGCCGGTCGACCCGGGCCTGCCGCGTCCGGCCCCGACGCGACCCACCGCGGTGGACTGGGCCCTGGTCGCGCTGGCAGTGGCCGGCTGCCTCTACCCCGTGCTGCCGATCTGGATCGGTACGGGTGGCGGCGGCTACAACGCCTTCCTCGACCGGCAGGGCCTGCTCGTGCCGCTGGACCTGGTGATGGGCACCCTCCTGCTGCTCCTGCTGCTGGAGGCGTGCCGGCGGACCACCGGGTGGATCCTGCCCGCGGTCTGCCTGCTGTTCCTCGGCTACGGCTACTACGGCGGGCTGTTGCCGCAGTCCTGGCCGGTCGCCCACTCCGGGCTCGACTTCAGCCAACTGGTCGACGCGTTCTACAACTCCGACAGCGGCTTCTACGGCACCCCGCTGGACGTGGCCGCCTCGTACATCGTGCTGTTCACCATCTACGGCGCGGTGCTGGAGCTGTCCGGTGCCGGGCGGTTCTTCGTCGAGCTGTCGGCGGCCGCGTTCCGCCGCTCGCGCACCGCCGCCGGGCGGACCGCGGTGGCCTCCGGATTCCTGCTCGGCACCGTCTCCGGCTCCGGTGCCGCGACGACGGTGAGCATCGGCGCGGTCACCTGGCCACTGCTGCGTCGCGCCGGCTATCCCCCGGAGCGGGCCGGCGGCATGCTGGCGGCGGCCGGGGTGGGCGCGATCCTCTCCCCACCAACCCTGGGAGCGGCGGCGTTCATCATCGCCGAGTACCTGGGCGTCTCGTACCTGCAGGTGCTCGGCTGGGCCACCGTGCCGACGGTGCTCTACTACCTCGGCATCCTGCTCGCCGTGGAGATCGACGCACGGCGCTCCGGCGTACGCCCGGTGGTGATCGACGTCGCCTCGCCGTGGCGCCTACTGGGCCGGTTCGGCTACCACTTCGCCTCGCTGATCGCCATCATCGTGCTCCTCGCCGTCGGCGTGTCCGCGACGAGAGCGGTCGTCTTCGCCACCCTCCTGGCGGCTGCGCTCTCCTTCCTGGACCGTACGCACCGGCTCACCCCGGGCCGGCTGATGGCCGCGCTCGTCACCGGCGTACGCGGCGTGCTCGCGGTGACCGCCGTCTGCGCCGCCGCCGGCATCATCACGGCGACCACGACGAAGACCGGCCTCGGGCCGCAGGCGGCGGCGCTGCTGGTCGGCGGGGCGAAGGCGGTCACCTCGGACCCGACCCTCGTGCTGGTGCTCACCGCGCTGCTCGCGGCCGTCGCCCTCACTCTGCTGGGCCTGGCCGTGCCGGTCACCGCCTCGTTCGTGATCGGTTGGGTGATCGTCGGCCCGGCACTGCTCGACCTGGGCGTGACGGCACCGGCCGCCGCGATGTTCGTCTTCTACTTCGCGGTCCTGTCCGAGGTGTCCCCACCGACCGCGCTCGCGGCGGTGGCCGCCGCCGCGGTCACCGGCGGTCGGCTGGTGCCGACCATGTGGCAGACCCTGCGCTACGCGCTGCCGGCCTACCTGACCCCGATCGCCTTCGTGATCACGCCGGCCGGGCTCGGCCTGCTCGGCATCGGCGGCGTGCAGCGGATCGTCTTCGCCGGCCTGGTCACCGCGCTCAGCGTGGCCGTGCTCGCCGTCGCCGCCGGTGGATGGCTGCCCGGCGTTGGTCCCGCCGGCGCCCCGGAGCGTGTGCTCGGTGCACTCGCCGGCGTGACGCTGCTCTGGCTCGAACCCGTACCGGTCACGGTCGGCGCCGCGCTGGCCGCCGTCGCGGTGGCGGGAGTGTTCGTACGACGCGGATCCGCCGGCCGGGCCGGCGGGCGGCCAGCCGGTTCACCAGCGAACCTCCGGGAGGAGAAACTGTGAGACGAATCGATGTACGGCTCGTGGCGGGTCTGAGCGTGGTCGCCCTCGTCGCGGTCGGAGCCACGGGTTGCGGGGGCCAGCAGGGCGGTGCCGCCAAGGACGACGCGGCCAGCGAGGTCACCTGTGAGGTGACCCGGGAGACCCGCGTCGGCATCGCCACCGGCAATGCGACCGGCGTCTACTACGTGGTCGGCAACGCCCTCGCCGGGCAACTGTCCGGAGCGACCGGTGGCAAGCTCACCGGCACGGCCGCGGAGACCGGCGCCTCGGTGCAGAACGTCGAGCAGTTGGTCAGCGGCCAGTACGACGTGGCGTTCTCCCTCTTCGACACGGCGGTCAACGCGGTTCAGGGCAAGGGCAGCTTCACCGCGCCGCAGCCGGTCGAGGCGCTCGCACGCATCTACGACAACTACACCCAGGTCGTGGTCCGCAATGACGCCGGGATCAACTCGGTGGCCGACATGCGGGGCAAACGGATCTCCACCGGTTCGCCGAAGTCGGGCACCGAGGTGATCGCCAACCGGCTGCTGGAGGCCGCCGGCCTCGACCCGGCCAAGGACATTCGGGCGCAGCGGCTCGACCTGACCAAGACAGTCGAGGGGATCAAGGACGGCAGCATCGACGGCTTCTTCTGGTCCGGCGGCCTGCCCACCGGAGGCCTGACCGACCTGTTCACCACCGCCGGCGACCGGGTGAAGTTCATCGACATCGCGCCCCTGCTGCCAAAGATGACCGAGTTGAGCCCCGCCTACCAGGCCGGGACGATCGGCCGGGACGCGTACCGGACGGCGGCGGACACCCCGACGATCGTCGTGCCGAACGTGCTGCTGGTCCGCAAGGACCTGGACGCCAACGTCGCCTGTGCGATCACCCGGACGGTCTTCGACAAGCGGGACACCCTGGCCCAGGCGAACCCTGCGGCCAAGGGCATCTCCCTGGAGACCGCCCGGAAGACCGAGCCGGTTCCGCTGCACCGTGGTGCCGCGAAGGCGCTGGAGGATCTCGGCGCCAACTGACCCGGCCAGCGGGCCGGGTCGTCGCCGGGCCGGGCGGCCGGCTACCCGTCGACCGGTGCGGTGGCGGCCCGGGCCGCGGTGACCAGGCGGTCGGTCTCGGCGAGCAGGTCCTCCTCGTCCGGCGGGGTGCCGGGGTCGAGGCGGACCGTCCAGGTCAGACCGTCCACCCCGGCCGCGCGCCGGGCCGCGACCCGGGCCCCGCCACCGGGCACCGGGTGGTGTTCGGTGTACGCGACCGAGCGGGTCACCCGGGCCCGCACCTGGTGCGGCAGCTCGCCCGGGTCGAGCAGCAGGTACGACTCGGCCGGGCAGTCGGTGACCACCGTGTAACCGTCGCGTTCGACGAGGGTCTCGGCGGGCGTGACGGTCAGCTCGCGGCCGGACCAGACGGCCTTGAGGATGTCGTGCCAGCCGAGCCGGTGCCCCCGACCGGGCAGCCACAGACCGAGGTTGGTGGCCACCACCACCCCGTCGCCCTCGCCGTTGCCCGCCGCCGCCCAGGCCAGCACCCGTTCGTCGGCGGCGAGCGGCGGCCGGTCGGCCGGCGGGAGCTTCGGCTTGCGGCTGAACAGTCCCATCTAGAGCCCTCCTGCGGCCTGCTCGCGCAGCGCCCTGGCGTGCTGCTCTAGTGACAGCAGCTCGCCGAAGGCGGCGAAGTACTCGTCCTTGTTGTTGACCGGGTTGATCCGCTGGATCCGCGACTTGAGGTCCCGGATCCGGGCCGTCACCGACCCGAACTGCACCCGGGCCATCGTGATCGACACGTAGCGCGGGTCCGGTTCACCGTCGATCCGTAGCGGCTCCACCGCCAGCTCGCCGACCAGCGCCGCTGACGCCAGGTCGTCGCAGGCGTCGCGGACCAACTCGATCCAGACGGCGCCCCCGGTCGCCGACACGGCCCCGCCGGCCGCCGCGATGGCCGCGCGTACCGCGACGTGCACCGGGTGCCGGTACTCCGTGGCCTCGACGGCGTCGAACATCGGCCCGGCCAGCACGGGCTGCTGCAGGGCGAGCTTCAACGCTTCCCGCTCGACCATCGACTGCGGGCTGTCCAGCGCCGGCTCGGGGCGGGTCGGCGCGGGCCGGCCGGCGGGGGCGGCGTCCCGGGCACCGGGCGGCGGGGCGTTGGCGGCGGCGAGCACCGCCCGCTGCACCGGCTCGATCTCCATCCCGAGGTCCATGGCGAGCTTGCGGACGTACTCCGGGCGCTTCTCCCGGTCCTTGAGTTGCGCGACCAGCGGCGCGGCCCGGCGCATCGCCTCGACCCGGCCGTCGACGGTGTCCAGGTCGTACCGGCTGATCACGTGCCGCAGCGCGAAGTCGACCAATGGCTCGCGCCGGGCCACCAGGTCGCGCACCGCCAGGTCACCCTTGGCCAGCCGCAGCTCGCACGGGTCCATGTTGTCGGGGCTGACGGCGATGAACGTCCGGCCCACGAAGCGCTGGTCGTCGGAGAAGGCGCGCAGCGCCGCCTTCTGCCCGGCGGCGTCCCCGTCGAAGGTGAAGATGATCTCCCCGGCCACCGAGTCGGTGTCCAACAACAACCGGCGCAGCACCCCGATGTGGTCGGCGCCGAACGCCGTGCCGCAGGTCGCCACCGCCGTGGTCACCCCGGCCAGGTGGCAGGCCATCACGTCGGTGTAGCCCTCGACGATCACCGCCCGGCCCTGCTTGGCGATCTCCCGCTTGGCCTGGTCGATGCCGTAGAGCACGTGCGACTTCTTGTAGATCGGCGTCTCGGGGGTGTTCAGGTACTTCGGGCCGTCATCGTCCTCGAAGAGCTTGCGGGCGCCGAAACCGATCACGTCGCCGGCGAGGTCGCGGATCGGCCAGAGCAGCCGCCGGCGGAACCGGTCGATCAGCGTGCCAGAGCGGGACTCCCGAGACAGCCCGGCGGTGACCAGCTCCTGATGGGTGAAACCCTGCTGGCGCAGGTGCTTGGTGAGCAGGTCCCAGCCCTCCGGCGCGAAGCCGCAGCCGTAGCGCTCGGCGGCGGCCCGGTCGAAGCCACGTTGGGCCAGGAACTCCCGTGCCCGGCGGGCACCGGCGGTGCTGAGCTGAGCCTGGTAGAACTCGACGGCGGCGGCGTGCGCGGCAACCAGGCGCTGGCGCTGGCCCTGCTGGGGTCGGGGGCGCGGGGCGCCCTTGTCGTCCTCCAGGTAGCGCAGCTGGATGCCGGCGCGGCCGGCCAGCCGCTCGACGGACTCGATGAAGCTGAGGTGCTCGGCGTCCATCAGGAACTTGATCGCGTCGCCACCGGCCCCGCAGCCGAAGCAGTACCAGACGTTGCGGGCCGGGGAGACGTTGAAGGACGGGCTCTTCTCGTCGTGGAACGGGCACAGGCCCTTGAGGTTGCCGCCGCCGGCGGACTTCAGGGTGACCGTCTCGGAGATCACGTCCCCGATCGAGGTGCGTTCCCGGACCAGTGCGATGTCCTCGTCCCGGATTCGCCCAGCCATGCGCCACCCCCTCGGCGTACATCCTGCCCTGCCGGACCGGCGGCACGCCGGCCGGGGCACGCCGGATGTGGCGGCCACCGCTGCCGGCTCGACGGTTCCCGCCCGGGAGCCGGACCCGCGCGGGGGCCATGACCAGATGCGGAGGGTACGGACCGTCGGCGCCCGCTTGCCGGGATGGTTGTCCGGTCGGCTGGGCGTACGCGGGCCGGCACCGCTGGAGGACGAGGCCGGGCACCGCCACGCCACCTGGCTGGAGCTCTTCCTCGACATCATCTTCGTGTACGCGCTGGCGGCGGTGGTGGCCCGGCTGGGCACCGACTCGACCCCGTCGGTGGGTGGCATACTTGCCGTGAGCGGGCTCTTCGTGGTGGTCCAGTGGGCCTGGATGGGTCAGGTCTACTACGACACCCGGTTCGACCCGGACGATCTGCCGCACCGGCTGCTGGTGCTGGTCGCGCTGGTCGGCGCCGGCACGATGACACTCGGCGTGGACGAGGTGCCGGAGAGCGCGCTGCTGCCGGTCGGGTACCTGATCGTCCGGGGCGTGCTGCTCCTGCTCTACCTGCGGGCCCGGCCGGCCAGCCCGATCGCCCGCACGGTGATCTCGGTCTACCTGGTCGGCTTCGGGCTGGGCTGGCTGATCTGGCTGGTCTCGCTGGCCGTGCCGATCGCGCTGCGCCCGGCGCTGTGGGTCGTCGCGATGGCCATCGAGCTGGCCACGCCCTGGGTCGGCCGACGCCGGCTCGAGCAGTGGCCGGTGGACAACCGGCACCTGCCGGAACGGATCGGCCAGTTCACCATCATCGTGCTGGGCAGCGCGCTGGCCAACCTGCTCTTCGCGGTGCCGGACCACCCCCGGCCGCACATGATCCTCACCGCCGGGTTGGCCTTCGTGGTGCCGGCCGCCGTCTGGTGGGTCTACACCACCTTCGTCACCACCAACCTGTCGACGACCCGCCTGCGTGCCGGGCAGGCGTACACCTATCTGCACATCCCGCTCAGCGGTGCGCTGCTGCTGCTCGGCTGGTCGCTCGGGCAGGCGGTACGGCTGGTCGACAGCGGCGCGAGCCGGCTGCCGCTGGAGCTGCGGCTGCTGTTGGCTGCCTCGGTGGTGGTCTGGGTGCTGTGTGGGCTGGGCCTGTTCACGCTCGCTACCCGGCCGAGCGCCTCCCGGCTGGCGATCACCGCCTACGCGGTGATTTCGGTCAGCCTGATCGGCGCGACGGTACGCGAGGCCCGGCTGCTGTTGCTGCTGCTCGCCCCGGCGATCGTCGGGTACGCCGTGCTGCTCAACCGGCGACTCACCGCGGTCCGTGAGGAATGGGACCGGCAGACCGAGGGCTGAACCGCGCTCAGGCAGCGGTGGGCTCCTCGGCCGCCACCTCCCGGTTCCAGTCGGCCTTGGCCGAGCGCCAGCCCTCGTCGTCCATGCCGCGCCGCCAGTAGCCGGAGATGGAGAGCCGATCGGCGGGTACGCCCCGCTCGGCGCGCAGCAGCCGGCGCAGTTCCCGGACGAAGGTCGCCTCGCCGTGGACGAAGGCGTGCACCTGGCCCGGCGGGAACTCCAGATCCCGCACCGCCGCCACCAGCGCGGCACCCACCGGGCGCTCGCCGCGGTGCAGCCAGGTGAGCTGGACCGCGCCCGGGCTGAGCAGCTTCTGCTCCTCCGCCGGGTCGGCGATCTCCACGAAGACATGGGCCGGGGCGCCCAGCGGCAGCCGTTCCAGGGCGGCGCCGATCGCCGGCAGGGCGCTCTCGTCGCCGACCAGCAGGTGCCAGTCCGCGTCCGGGCTCGGGGCGTACGCCCCGCCGGGTCCGACGAAGTGCACCGGGTCGCCCGGGCGCAGCGCGGCGGCCCACGGGCCGGCCAGCCCCTCGTCGCCGTGGTGCACCACGTCGACGGTCAGCTCCTCGGCCAGCGGGTCCCACTGCCGCACGGTGTACGCGCGCAGCCGGGGCCACTGCTCGCGGGGCAGGTCACGGCGGATCTCGGCGAGGTCCAGCGGCTGCGGGTACGCGACGCCGGGCTGCGGGAAGACCAGCTTGATGTAGTGGTCGCTGAACTCGCCCACCGGCAGGCCGGCCAGCTCGTCCCCGCCGAGGACGAGCCGGATCAGATGCGGGGTGGGTCGCTCGGTGCGCAGCACTCGGACCGAGGTGACGTTCCTGGGGCGTTCCGTCATACCACTTAGGCTAGCCTAAGCTGCGCCGCCCCCGGACGGCGGTGCTCCATCTCCCACCAGGCGGGTGTGCCAGGTCACCGCCGCCGGGTCGGTGAGTGAGGCGACCTGATCGATCACCACCCGCAGCCGGGCAGCGTCGTTCGGGGCGGCCCGCCACAGCGGGGCGAAGATCGGGTCGAGCCCGTCCGGCGCCCGCCGGACCAGCGCGCCCACCAGCTCGGCCAGCATCGCCCGCTGCCGTTCGTAGCGGCCCCGGAAGCCGGAGCGACGCATCACGTAGCGCAGCGCGATGCCCTTGAGCAGGGCGCACTGGGCCCGGACCAGCCGCGGCACCACCAGGTCGGCGGCGTAGCGGCGATGCGGGCCGGCGCCGAACCGCTCCTCCGTGGCGGCCACCGCCGCGGAGACGAACCGGCCGGTCAACCCGCTGGTGGTGGCCTTCAGCGCGGCCTGGGCGCGGTGGCTGCCGTCGTACCCGACGAGGGGGGCCAGCAGGGGGTCGGCCAGCAACTCGACCAGCACCTCGGCCAGGTCACCCGGGGACTCCCCGGAGTAGGTGGCGGCCACGTCGGTGCAGAGCGCCGCCCGCTCGTCGGCATCGTCGAGCAGCGGGCGCAGCGTGACGTACCCGCCGTGGATGCCGTCCTCCACGTCGTGCACGGAGTACGCGACGTCGTCTGCCCAGTCCATCACCTGCGCCTCCAGGCAGCGCCGGTCGCCGGGCGCGCCGGCCCGGATCCAGCCGAAGACGGCCGCGTCGTCGGCGTACACCCCGAACTTGCGCTGCCCGGGGCGGCGCAGCCAGGGGTACTTGCCGATCGCGTCGAGCGAGGCACGGGTCAGGTTCAGCCCGGCGGACGAGCCGTCCGGGAGGAGCACCTTCGCCTCCAGCCGGGTCAGCACCCGCAGCGTCTGGGCGTTGCCCTCGAAGCCGCCGCAGGCCGTGGCGAGCAGGTCCAGCGCCTCCTCGCCGTTGTGCCCGAACGGCGGGTGCCCGAGGTCGTGCGCGAGCCCGGCGACGTCCACCACGTCCGGGTCGCAGCCCAGCCGGGCACCCATCTCGCGGGCGATCTGGGCGACCTCCAGCGAGTGGGTCAGCCGGGTGCGCAGGAAGTCGTCGGTGCCGGCGGTGTGCACCTGGGTCTTGGTGGCCAGCCGGCGGAACGCCGCTGAGTGCAGCACCCGGGCACGGTCCCGCTCGTACGGCGACCGGCGGTGGCCGGTGTCCTTGGGCGGCTCCTCGACCAGCCGGGCGTCCGCCGCGACGGACGGCGGTGCGGTCAACCGGTCACCGGCTCACTCCTCGCGCTCGCGAAGCCACATCTTGCTCGCGACTGCGGGGCTCGCAAACCCGGCTCACTCCTCGCGCTCGCGACGCCACATCTTGCTCGCGACTGCGGGGCTCGCAAACCCGGCTCACTCCTCGCGCTCGCGAAGCACGCAGAACTCGTTGCCCTCCGGGTCGGCCAACACCGTCCAGTCCACCTGGCCCTGGCCGATGTCGACGTGCCGGGCGCCCATGTCGACGAGCCGTTCGACCTCGGCCTCCTGGTCGGCCGGGCGAAGGTCGAGGTGCAGCCGGTTCTTGCGTTCCTTGCCGTCGGCCACCGGCAGGAAGACCAGGCCGGGGAGCTTGTCGACGGACTGGCGGATCTCCACCTCGTCCGGCTTCTCAGTGATGATCTGGTAGCCGAGGGCTTCGGCCCACCAGCGGGCCAGTCGGGCCGGATCGCGGGCGTCGACGGTGAGGCTCTCCCAGACGCTGGTCATGCAGTCACCCTTCCCCCTCGACGGCGTGCGCAATCGGCGGTGTGCGAAGGAGCCAAGATTACGCCGGTCGGGGCCGCCCGGCCCGCCCGCGACGCCTCGTCCGCAGGCCCACAACCGCCGATTGGCCGGGAGTTGTCAACCGATTGCCGAGGGTTACGGGCTCGCGAGCGGAGGTCGCTACCGGTAGCGTTCCCAGCGCGGAACGTGACCAACCGATCGACACGCAGAGCCTGACCGGTAAGGGGACGCTCGTGGACGCAGACACCGTGGTGGGAACGGAGCTACGCGGGTTGCGTCGGCGCCGTCCCGAGGTCGCCGGGGCCGTCCTGGCCGGCACCGACGGGCTGCTCATCTCCAGTGACCTGCCCAGCACCGACGCCACCCACCTCGCCGCGCTCGCCGCGGCCAGCTTCGGGCTCGGCCACCGGATGGCCGACACGGCCCAGCAGGGCGAGTTCCGGGAGTCGGTGGTGCGGACCACCGCCGGCTGCGTGGTGACCTACCCGGCCGGGCGCAACGCCCTGCTGACCCTGGTCACCGTCGCGGCCGCGGAGGACCTGGAGGCGCTGCACGAGGAGGCACGGGCGGTGGCCCATCGGGCCGGCTCAGTGCTGGACATCCGCGGCGGCGGGATCGGCAACACCGCCATGCCCGACGCGCACGCCCCGCTGGCCGTGCGTACCCCGATGGCCACCCTGCCGGCGCAGTTGCACCGCTCGGCCCGACCCACCTGGCGGCGCCCGCCGATCTGATCGCTGGTGCCGGCGGTGGCCCGGGAGCCCGGTCCACCGCCGGCCCTGCGTCAGCGGCTGTCCGACCCGCCGGTCTCCACCGCCGCCCGACCGGCCTCCAGCCGGGCCACCGGCACCCGGAACGGCGAGCAGGAGACGTAGTCCAGACCGACCTCGTGGAAGAAGTGCACCGAGTCGGGGTCGCCGCCGTGCTCGCCGCAGACACCGAGCTTCAGCCCGGGCCGGGCGGCCCGGCCCTCCTCGGCGGCGATCCGCACCAGCCGGCCCACGCCGTCGCGGTCGATCGACTCGAACGGCGAGATGCCGAAGATGCCCAACTCCAGATAGCGCCAGAAGAACGCGCCCTCGACGTCGTCGCGGGAGAAGCCCCAGCCCATCTGGGTCAGGTCGTTGGTGCCGAAGGAGAAGAACTCCGCCGCCTCGGCGATCTGACCGGCGGTCAGCGCCGCCCGGGGCACCTCGATCATGGTGCCGATCAGCACCTCGACCCCGCTGTCCCCGACCACCTCGGCGATGATCTTCTCGGCCTCGGCGCGGACCGTCTCCAGCTCCTGCACGGCGCCGACCAGCGGCACCATGATCTCCGGCTTGGCTGTCCCGCCGCCACGGGCGCAGGTGACAGCCGCCTCGGCGATGGCCCGGACCTGCATCGCGAACAGGCCGGGGATGACCAGGCCGAGGCGGACGCCCCGCAGCCCGAGCATCGGGTTCTCCTCGTGCATCCGCCGGACGGCGGCGAGCAGCGCCTCCTCCTTGGCCACGTCCTCGCCGCGCTCCTGGGCGACCGCGACGTTGACCGCGAGCTGCTCCAGCGGCGGCAGGAACTCGTGCAGTGGCGGGTCGATCAGCCGGACGGTGACCGGCAGCCCGTCCATCTCGCGGAAGATCTCCTCGAAGTCGGCCCGCTGCAACGGCAGCAGCGCCGCCAGCGCCGCCTCGCGCTCACCCTCGGCTCGGGCCAGGATCAGTCGCTCGACCAGCTCGCGCCGGTCGCCGAGAAACATGTGTTCGGTGCGGCAGAGCCCGATGCCCTCGGCGCCGAAGCGCCGGGCCCGGGCGGCGTCCGCGCCGGTGTCGGCGTTCGTGCGGACCGCGAGCCGCCGCTTGTCGTCGGCGTGCGTCATGATCCGGTGTACGGCCCGAACCAGCGCGTTGTCGATGTGCGCGGGGTCGAGACTGCCCTCGAAGTACTGCACCACCTCCGACGGCATGACCGGCACCTCGCCCAGGTAGACCTTGCCGGTGGTGCCGTCGATGGAGACGACGTCTCCCTCGCCGACGGTCTGCCCGGCCACGGTGAACCGCTTCGCGGGCACGTTCACGTCGATCTCGTCGGCGCCGGAGACGCAGGTCTTGCCCATCCCCCGGGCCACCACGGCGGCGTGGCTGGTCTTACCGCCGCGCGACGTGAGAATGCCCTTGGCGGCGATCATGCCGTTCAGGTCGTCCGGGTTGGTCTCCCGGCGGACCAGGATCACCGACTCGCCCTCGGCGGCCAGCTCGACGGCCCGGGCGGAGGTGAAGACCACCTTGCCCGATGCCGCGCCGGGCGAGGCGCCGATGCCCTTGGCGACCGGCTGGAAGTCGTGGTCGAGCTGGAAGCGCGGGAACATCAGCTGGGCCAACTGCGCGCCGTTGACCCGGTGCAGCGCCTCGTCCAGGTCGATCAGGCCCTCGTCGATCAACTGCCCGGCGATGACGAACGCGGCGGCTGCGGTGCGCTTGCCGACCCGCGTCTGCAGCATCCAGAGCTTGCCGCGTTCGATGGTGAACTCGATGTCACAGAGGTCCTTGTAGTGCTCCTCCAGCCGGGCCATGATGCCGAGCAGTTCGTCGTAGGAGGACTTGTCGAGCTGCTCCAACTCCTGCAACGGCACCGTGTTGCGGATGCCGGCGACGACGTCCTCGCCCTGGGCGTTGGCCAGGTAGTCGCCGTAGATGCCCTGCGCGCCGCTGGCCGGGTCCCGGGTGAATGCGACGCCGGTGCCGGAGTCCGGGCCGAGGTTGCCGAAGACCATGGACACCACGTTGACCGCGGTGCCGAGGTCGGCCGGGATCCGCTCCTGGCGGCGGTAGAGCACCGCGCGCTCGGCGTTCCACGACTCGAAGACCGCCCGGATGGCCAGGTCGAGCTGTTCGCGCGGCTGCTGCGGGAACTCCCGACCGGTGTGCTTGACGAAGATCTTCTTGTACGAGTCGACCAGCCCGCGCAGGTCGTCGGCGTCCAGGTCCAGGTCGTTGTGGGTGCCCTTGGCGCGCTTGACCTCGTCGAGGGCGTGCTCGAACTCCTCGCCCGGCACGTCGCAGACGGTCTTGCCGAACATCTGGATGAGTCGCCGGTAGGAGTCCCAGGCGAATCTGTTCGCGCCGCCGGAGGCGGCCTGGTCAGTGGAGCCGCCCGCCTGGGCGGAGAGCCCCAGCACGCTCTGGTCGTTGAGGCCGACGTTGAGGACGGTCTCCATCATGCCGGGCATGGAGAACTTGGCGCCGGAACGGACGGAGACCAACAGGGGGTCCTGCGGGTCGCCGAGGCGCTTGCCCATCGCGCGCTCCAGCGATTCCAGGTGCGCCTCGATCTGGCCGGCGAGCCCGTCCGGCTCCCGGCCGGTCGCGAGGTACGCCTGACAGGCCTCGGTGGTGATGATGAAGCCGGGGGGCACCGGCAGCCCGAGGTTGGTCATCTCGGCCAGGTTTGCGCCCTTGCCGCCGAGCAGGTCCTTGAGGTCCTTGTTGCCCTCGGAGAAGTCGTAGACGTACTTGTGATCGACGGTCTCTTGCGCTGCCACCAGAGCCTCCCACGCGCGCCGGATTGACACTTAACGAAGGTTCAGTTTCCTCATACCCCGGGACGGACCACCGGTAATCCCGGGGTTGACATCGATCGGTGGGCGAAGGTTAAGCGAACATCGAGCGGCCGGGGACCGTTCGGTGACAATAGGCACAGCCATCACGACTATCCGCGTTCGTACCGGTTTTTGGGAACGCTTCCACGCGCACGATCACGCATCCCGCCCTCTCGCCGTACTCTTGATGGCAACGCAGCCAGCGAAACTCACTTTTGCCATATTCGGCGCGAATACACCCCGGAGCCGCCGCCGTGTCGACCTTCTCCTCCCCCGGATCCGCCGCCACCCCCGGCGCGGCCGGATCCACCGACCCGATCTCACTGTCGGGGCACGAACCGGACGCGGCCACGCTGGCCCGGGCCGCCGAACGGGCCGCCGGTGAGCTGCTCGCCCCGCCGGCCCCGGTCCGTCTGACCGACGTCGTGCCCGCCCCGCAGGAGGTCGAGCCGAACCCGGCCGAGGACTGGCTGCTGCCGGCCGAGGCGGTCATCGTGGCCAGCGCCGATCCCGCCGCGCTGGCGGTCGCCGAACAGCTCGCCGAGCTGCTGCGTCCGGCCACCGGATACCCGCTGCCGGTGACCGACGCCGCCGGGCCGGCACCGGTCGACGGCATCGCGCTGGTCCTGACCGACGACGACGGCCTGGGCGCCGAGGGGTACCGGCTGGCCGTGACCCGGGCCGGGGTCACCGTCACCGCCGTCACCGCCGCCGGCCTCTTCTACGGCGCGCAGACCCTGCGTCAACTGATGCCACCGGCGATCGAGAGCCCGGTCCCGGTCGCCGAGCACTGGATGCTGCCCGGCGGGTCGATCGTCGACCGGCCCCGGTTCCCGTACCGGGGCGCGATGCTCGACGTGGCGCGGCACTTCTTCGCCGTCGCCGACGTACTCCGGGTGATCGACCACCTGGCCCGGTACAAGCTCAACCACCTGCACCTGCACCTGACCGACGACCAGGGCTGGCGGATCGCCGTCGACTCCCGGCCACGATTGACCGCCGTCGGCGGGACGACCGAGGTCGGCGACGGCCCCGGCGGGTTCTACACGAAGGCCGACTACCGCAGGATCGTCGAGTACGCCGCCGCCCGGCACATCACCGTGGTGCCGGAGATCGACCTGCCCGGCCACACCAACGCCGCGCTGGTCGCGTACCCGGAACTGGCACCGGACAAGGTCGCACCGCCGCCGTACACCGGCACCGAGGTCGGCTTCAGCTACGTCGACCCGGCCGACGAGCGGACGTACGACTTCATCGCAGACGTGCTGGGCGAGGTGGCCGCGCTCACCCCGGGGCCGTGGCTGCACATCGGCGGCGACGAGGCGTTCAAGGTCAAGGGCGAGGTGTACACCGGTTTCGTCGAGCGGGTGCAGCGGATCGTCGCCGGCACCGGTAAGACCGTCGTCGGCTGGCACCAGCTCGCCCCGGCCGCGCACGCCGACGGACGGGTGCTCCAGTGGTGGGGCACGAACGGCGAGGACTCGGCCATCACTGCCGAGGCGGTACGCCAGGGCGCCCGGCTGATCGTCTCCCCCGGCAACCACGCCTACCTGGACATGAAGTACGCCCCGGACACCCCGGTCGGGCAGGACTGGGCCGGCCTGATCGACGCGCGACGCGCGTACGACTGGGATCCCGGGTCACACGTGACGGGCGTGCCGGAGGCGGCGGTACTCGGCGTGGAGGCCCCGCTCTGGACCGAGTCGATCACCTCGCTGGCCGAGATCGAGTTCATGCTGTTCCCTCGGCTGCCCGCCATCGCCGAGCTGGGCTGGTCGCCCCGGGCTACGCACGACTGGGCCGGGTTCCGCGACCGGCTGGCCGGACACGGCGCGCGCTGGACCACCGCCGGGATCACCTTCCACCTCTCCCCCGAGGTCCCCTGGCCGGCTGAGGGGACCGGGGCCGCCCAGCCGACCCGCCCGCACCTCCCGACCCAGCCCGGCCCCGGTACCGCCCCCGTCCCAGTCGCCGACCAGCCCTGACGCCCCGCACCCGCGACCTCGCCTCACCCGTCACCCAGGCCCCTCACAGGCCGCGAGTCGGCTGGGAGGCCGACGCTCGGGCGGAAGATCGACGCTCGGGCGGGTCGACGGCGGTGGGGCACCCGCACCGTTGAGCGTGATACCTGAGAGTCATATTGATACCTCAGAGTCATCACGCTCAAAAGCGCGCACCCGGCCGACGCACGGCGGCGGGCCTCCTAGGTCTGCGCACTTTCCGGGAGGTGTAGGCGTCGGCGTGCCGGGAGGCAGCCACTTTCGCGGAAAGCGCGTGGCTCGACGCCGGTCGACGTGTGCGGCCACGTGGGTGTGTTGTCCGGTTCGGGATGTAAGCCGGATGGGTGGGTGTCCGGTTGTGGGGTGGGTCGTCCCGTGGTCGGGGCCACCCTCAGCGTGGAATCGGGGGCCGGCCCGGGTCGTTATACCTGGCATGCGACCGTGGCCCCCTGGCCCGGTGCGCGGCAGCCGCCGGGAACACCCGCCAGGCCGCCCCGGTTACATCCCCCTGTAGCCAGCCGCCGGGAACACCCGACCGGCCGGCACGGTTACATCCCCGGAACCCCGAGCAGGTCCCCCCGGATCGCCGGACCGTTCCCCCCTTCTTGAACTTCCTTGACGCGGCACCCCCCTGCCGCGTGCACCCCCGATGCAGAGGAGCACGCCATCATGCGTACCGATCTGATTCGTAAGACCGCTCTGACCGCTGCTGGGCTCGCTTTCACCGGCGGTGCGATCGCCGGCCCCGTGACCGCCGCTTACGCCGCGTCGGATGCCAAGCCCGCTACGCAAACCCAGTCGGACCGTAAGTCGTCGGGTGAGCGTCAGCTGGGTGTGCGCTACGAGGCGCAGCCGAACTTCTACTACTGCGGCCCCGCCGCCGCCCGCAACGCCCTGTCCGTGCAGGGCAAGGACATCAGCGTGGACGCCATGGCCAAGGAAATGGGCACCACCGAGGCCGGCACCAACTCCATCAACGACATCACCCCGGTGCTGAACAAGGAAACCGGTAAGAACGACGCCTACCGCAGCGTCGAGATCAGCACCCCCGCCGCTGACAGCAAGCAGACCGACAAGCTGCGCGCCGACGTGGTGAAGACCGTCGATGACGGTCGGGCCGTGGTGGCGAACATCGCCGGCACCAGCGTCGACACCGACGGCACCAGCCACTCCTTCGAGGGTGGGCACTACATCAGCGTCGTCGGCTACCGCGACAACGGCAACATCGTCAAGATCGCCGACTCCGCCGACCCGAACCAGGCCTCCTACGAGGTCACCGTCGAGCACCTCGCCGACTGGATCGCCACCCGCGGCTACGCCACCAGCTGACACCCAGCAACCAACGCGAAGGGCCGGACCCCGACCGGGGTCCGGCCCTTCGTCGTCGTTCGGTCAGCCGCCGGAGTCGTCCATCTCCGCGCCCTCGGGTACGACGTCGTCGTCCCGGCTGGCCAGCCAGCCGTCCGGCAGGAAGACCTTGCCCGGGGAGTTTGTCCGCCCGCGCGGCTGGCCCAGGGCTGCCACCGGGAACGGCTCCGCCGGGTCGAGCTTGCCAAGCAGATCGTCGAGCTGAGCCAGGCTCTCGATCATCGCCAGCGAGCGGCGCAGCTCGCCGCCGACCGGAAAACCCTTGAGGTACCAGGCGACGTGCTTGCGAAAGTCGGTGCAGCCGTCCCGCTCGCCCCGGGCTGGGTTGCGCGCGCCCGCGACGAACTGGTCGACCAGCAGCTCGGCGTGCCGGCGCATGGTCACCGCCACCTCGCCGAGGGTGGGCAGCCGCCGCTCCGGCCGGCCGTTGAAGGCGGCCTCCAGGTCAGCGAAGAGCCACGGGCGGCCCAGGCAGCCGCGCCCGACCACCACGCCGTCGACCCCGGTGTGGGCGACCATCCGCAGAGCGTCGTCGGCCTCCCAGATGTCGCCGTTGCCGAGCACCGGCACGTCCAGGGCCTGCTTGAGGGTGGCTATCGCATCCCAGTCGGCGGTGCCCGAGTAGCGCTGCCCGGCCGTCCGGCCGTGCAGGGCGACCGCGGCCACCCCGGCGTCCTGCGCGGCGAGCCCGGCCTCGACGTACGTCAGATGGTCGTCGTCGATGCCCTTGCGCATCTTCACGGTGACCGGCACGCCGGCCGGTGTCGCGGCGTCCACCGCGGCCTTCACCAGCCGGGCGAAGAGCCGGCGCCGCCACGGGAGCGCCGCGCCGCCACCCCGGCGGGTCACCTTGGGCACCGGGCAGCCGAAGTTGAGGTCGATGTGATCGGCCAGGTTGCGCTCGACCACGATCCGCACGGCGGCGGCGGTGATCTCCGGGTCGGTGCCGTAGAGCTGGAGGCTTCGCGGCTGCTCGTCCGCACCGAACGCGATCATGTGCAGCGTCTTCGGGTTCCGCTCGACCAGCGCCCGGGTGGTGATCATCTCGCAGACGTAGATGCCGCCGCCCTGCTCCCGGCAGAGCCGGCGGAATCCGACGTTGGTGATCCCGGCCATCGGCGCGAGCACCACCGGCGGCCACACCTGGTACCGCCCGAGAGTCAACGGGCGCAGCGCAGGGACGGTCGAGGCGGTCACCGGACAAGTGTACGGGGCCCCGGCCGGCGCTTTCCGCGTCGGCCGAGGCCCCGTAACCACCGTCTCAGCAGCCGGGGAGGCGCTCGATCAGGTAACGCTCGACCTGGTCCAGGGAGATCCGCTCCTGGGCCATGGTGTCCCGGTTGCGGACCGTCACGGCGTTGTCGTCCAGGGTGTCGAAGTCGACCGTCACACAGAACGGCGTGCCGATCTCGTCCTGCCGGCGGTACCGGCGGCCGATCGCCTGCGAGTCATCGAACTCCACCACCCAGCGCTTGCGCAGCAGCGCGGCGAGATCCTTCGCCTTCGGCGACAGCGCCTCGTTGCGGGACAGCGGCAGCACCGCCACCTTGACCGGGGCCAACCGCGGGTCGAACCGCATCACGGTGCGCTTGTCCACGCCGCCCTTGGTGTTCGGCGCCTCGTCCTCGTCGTACGCCTCCAGCAGGAAGGCGAGCACCGCGCGGGTCAGACCAGCGGCCGGCTCGATGACGTACGGCATCCAGCGCTCGCTCTTGGTCTGATCGAAGTAGGACAGGTCGACGCCGGAGTGCTTGCTGTGCGTGGAGAGGTCGAAGTCGGTGCGGTTGGCCACGCCCTCCAGCTCGGCGAACTCGGTGCCGCCGAACTGGAAGCGGTACTCAATATCCACCGTCCGCTTCGAGTAGTGGGAGAGCTTCTCCTTGGGGTGCTCGTACAGGCGCAGGTTGTCGGCCGACAGGCCCAGGTCGAGGTACCAGTTCCAGCGCTCCTGGAGCCAGTACTCGTGCCACTGCTCGTCGGTGCCCGGCTCGACGAAGAACTCCATCTCCATCTGCTCGAACTCGCGGGTCCGGAAGATGAAGTTACCCGGGGTGATCTCGTTGCGGAACGACTTGCCGGTCTGCGCGATGCCGAACGGCGGCTTCTTGCGGGCGACCGTCTCGACGTTCTTGTAGTTGACGAAGATGCCCTGCGCGGTCTCCGGGCGCAGGTAGTGCAGCCCTTCGTCGCTCTCCACCGGGCCCAGGTAGGTCTTCATCAGGCCGTTGAACATCTTCGGCTCGGTGAAGGTGCCCTTGTTGCCGCAGTTGGGGCAGTTCAGCTCGGCGAGCGAGGTCAGCGGCTTGCCGTGCTTCTCGGCGTACGCCTCCTCGAGGTGGTCAGCCCGGAACCGCTTGTGGCAGAACTGGCACTCGGTGAGCGGGTCGACGAACTCGGCGATGTGGCCGGACGCCTCCCACACCTTGCGGGCCAGGATCACCGCGGAGTCGAGGCCGACCACGTCGTCGCGCTGCTGGACCATGGTCTTCCACCACTGTCGGCGGACGTTCTCCTTCAGCTCCACGCCGAGCGGACCGTAGTCCCACGCCGATCGGGTGCCTCCGTAGATCTCGCTGGAGGGGAAGACGAAGCCTCGGCGCTTGGCGAGGCTGACGACGGCGTCGATACGGTCGGCTGGCATGTTTCCTCCTACGCCGGCTGGCGGTCGGCGGGGGCGAGATGTGGATGGAACGGTCGGTTCGGGACAACGGTACGACCACCATCGCCCCGAGCCCAGGAGAATACCGGGGGCGGGTCAGCTCACCCCGCAGACCTCCATGCCGCCGGTCTGACCGTCCTGGCCCAGGCTCACCTGCTGCTGTTCCCGGTCGCCGCCGTCGAGCGTCACATCCACCGGAACGGTCAGGTTGGTGGTGTCCACCTCACCCACCCGGAACGCGGCGACCTGCGGCTCGGCGGCCGCCCGCCGCTCGAACTCGGGGCGGGACTCGCGCCGCTGCGCGTCGTCGCAGAGCTGGTCGTAGGCCCGCCCGTAGTTCCGCTCGACCAGCGCCTGGTAGTAGTCGCCGGTCACGGTGCGACCCTGTTCGCGGATCGCCTGCACACCGCTGACGGCGAGGCCGACCACGGCCGTGCCACCCCCGCCGCAGCAGAGCAGCACGGCGAGCGCGCCGACGCCGAGGCCGATCCAGAGCCGGGTCCGGCGGCCCTCGGTGGGCGGCGCGGCGAACGGCGGAGCCACCCCGGGACCGGGTGGCGGGGCGGGTGCGGTCATAGGAGCAGGGTAGTGCCAGACGGCTCAGCGGTAAGGACCAGCAGCCCGATCACTCTCGGCGATGACCACGGCCCCACCGGGCGCCGCACTGGCCAGCGCCTCGTACGCGGACGGCTCGTCAACGGACTCGGCGAGTAACGGCACGGCGCTCACCTTGACCTCGAAGGCACCCAGCGCCCGCCGGTAGGTGCCGACCGACTCCCACTCGGTGACCAGGGACCAGTACCGGGGGTCGTCCAGCGCCCGGACCAGTTGACCGCGCAGGTAGCCGGGCCGGGCGGCCAGCGCGGTGAGGGCGGCGTGCGCCCGTTCGGTGAAGTCGTCGGCGACATCGACGTCGACCACGAACCGGTTGGTCACCAGCACCGGGGGTTCCTCCTCGTAGAGTCTGTGGGATGCAGCGTACGCAGCGCCCTCTGCTCGCCCGGTTGGCCGGGGCGAACCCGACGTCGGTGTTCCTGCTCACCCTGGTGGTGGTGCTGGTCGCGTTCTTCACCCCCGGCGTGATCGGCGGGCTGCTGACGCTCGCGCTCGCCGCCGGGCTGATCGCCCTGATGGTCACCACCTGGCCGGTTCAGGCCCCGCAAACGCGGCTGATCCGGCTGCTGATGCTGACCCTGCTGGTCACGGTGGGTCTGGCGAAGCTGCTCTGACATGCACTCATGCGTTTTTGACAATCATTATCGTTACGACGGACAGTTGGCGGCATGACCAACCGCACCACGTCCCGTGTCCTGGCCGCCGCCACCGCTGTGCTCGCCCTGAGCGCCGGGGCCGGCTGTTCCACCGGCGGTGCCGCCGGCGCCGATCCCCAACGGGTCGACGTGGTGGCCGCGTTCTACCCACTCCAGTTCCTCGCCGAGCGGATCGGCGGCGACGCGGTCCGGGTCACCAACCTCGCCAAGCCCGGCGCCGAGCCGCACGACCTGGAGCTCAGCCCGAGCCAGGTCGGCCAGGTCAGTGAGGCGGAGCTGATCGTCTACCTGAAGGGTTTCCAGCCGGCGGTGGACGACGCCATCGCGCAGAGCGGTGGCGACCGGGCGTTCGACGTGACCAGCGTGCAGCCGCTGCTGGACGCGACCGCCGGGGGGCACAACCACGAGGGCGAGGAGGAGCACGGCGAGGAGGAGCACGGCGGCGGCAAGGACCCGCACGTCTGGCTCGACCCGACCCGGCTGGCCGGCATCGGCGACCAGCTCGCCCAGCGGCTCGGCAAGGCCGACCCGGACCACGCCGCCGACTACACCGCCCGCTCCGCGGCGCTGCGCGCCGACCTGACGGCCCTGGACGGCGAGTTCAACCAGGGATTGCAGACCTGCCAGCGGCGGGAGATCGTGACCAGCCACACCGCGTTCGGCTACCTGGCCGACCGGTACAAGCTCGACCAGGTCGGCATCACCGGGCTGACCCCGGACGTCGAGCCCTCGCCGCAGCGGCTCGCGCAGGTGATCGAGGAGGCGAAGGAGCACCAGGCCACCACGATCTTCTTCGAGACGCTGGTCAGCCCGAAGGTCGCCGAGACCATCGCTGGTCAGGTCGGCGCGAAGACCGCCGTGCTGGACCCGATCGAAGGGCTCGCCGCCGGCAGCGGCGCGGACTACCTTTCGGTGATGCGTACCAACCTGCAGACCCTGCGGACGGCGTTGAGCTGCTCGTGAGCGCACCCGTCATCACCGTCGAGCACGGGGTCGTCGGCTACGACGGCCGCCCCGTGCTCCGGGACGTCTCGCTCACCGTGACCGCCGGGGAGGTGGTCGCGGTGCTCGGGGCCAACGGCTCCGGCAAGTCCACGCTGATCCGCGCCGTGCTCGGGCTGGTGCCGCTCAGCGCCGGCTCGATCACCCTCTTCGACCGGCCGTTGCGCCGCTTCCGGCAGTGGAAACGCATCGGGTACGTCCCGCAGCGGCTGGGCGCGGGCGGCGGCGTGCCGGCCACCGTCCGCGAGGTGGTGGCCTCCGGCCGGCTGGCCCGCCGGGGGATCCTCCGTCCGCCGGGTGCGACCGACCGGGCCGCCGTCGACGCCGCGCTGCACGCGGTCGGGCTCGCCGACCGGGCCGCCGACCCGGTGTCCACCCTCTCCGGCGGCCAGCAGCAGCGCACCCTGATCGCCCGCGCGCTGGCCGGCCAACCGGAACTGCTGGTCCTCGACGAGCCCACCGCCGGGGTGGACGCGGCCAGCCAGGAGGCGTTCGCCGCCGCGCTGCGCGGCTTCGTGGCCGACGGCGGCACGGTGCTGCTGGTGGCCCACGAGTTGGGCCCGCTGCGACCGGTGATCAGCCGGGCGGTCGTCGTCCACCAGGGCGGGATCTGTCACGACGGCGCCGTGCCGGACCCGGCCGGCCATCACGCGGAGCCCGACCACGACCACGTGCACCCGCACGGTCCCGACGAGCCCGCCGGGCTGTGGAGCAACTGACCATGGAACTCTTCCAGTACCCGTACATGCAGCGCGCCCTGATCGCCGCCCTGGTGATCGGCCTGGCCGCGCCGGCGCTCGGCATCTACCTGGTGCAGCGCCGGCTCACGCTGATCGGCGACGGCATCGGGCACGTGGCGTTGACCGGCGTCGGCGCGGGCCTGCTGCTCAACCGCTCGCCGGTGCTGGTGGCGGTGATCGTCGCCACCGCCGGCGCGATCGCCATCGAGCTGGTCCGCGCCCGCGGGCGCACCTCCGGTGATCTGGCCCTGGCCCTGCTCTTCTACGGCGGCATCGCCGGCGGTGTGCTGCTGGTCGGCCTCTCCGATGCCACCAGCGCCAACCTCAACGCCTACCTGTTCGGGTCGCTGACCACCATCTCGTCCGCCGACCTGATCACTATCGGGGTGCTCGGCGCGGCGATCCTCGTCACCATGATCGCGTTGCGGCCGGCGCTCTTCGCGGTCAGTCACGACGAGGAGTACGCCCGGGTCTCCGGCCTGCCGGTGCGCACCCTCAACCTGCTGATCGCGGTCACCACCGCGATCACCGTGACCATCGCGATGCGGGCCGTCGGGGTGCTGCTGATCAGCGCGCTGATGGTGGTTCCGGTGGCCACCGCCCAGCAGGTCACCCGGGGCTTCCGCAGCACGATGACCGCCGCCATGGCGCTCGGGTTCTTCGCCGCCGGCTCCGGCGTCTGGGTGGCGGCGACGGCGGACACCGCGCCGGGCGCCTCGGTGGTGCTGGTGGCGATCGCCTCCTTCCTGGTGGTGGCCGTGGCCGGCGGGGTCTGGCGGGCGGTGCGCCGCCGGGCGACCCCGACCGCCGCGCTGGCCCCGGAACCGCACGAGGTCGTGCTCCGCTGAGCCGGATCAGCGGAATGTCCGCGATATTGGTTACCGTTGCAGGATGACCAGCGCAACAGGCTACGAGGGGTTCGATGGGGCCAGCGAGTTGCTCCGCGCCCTGTCGGCGCCCATCCGGCTGGCCATCGTCAGCGAGCTCGCCGACGGCGAGCGGTGCGTGCACGAGCTGGTGGAGAAGCTCGGCGCCGCCCAACCGCTGGTCTCCCAGCACCTGCGCGTGCTTCGCGGCGCGGGCGTCGTGCGGGGTTCCCGCCGAGGTCGGGAGATTGCGTACAGCCTGGTCGACGAGCATGTGGCGCACATCGTGGCGGACGCGGTCAGCCACGCCGGGGAGGGATCATGAGCGAGAGCAGCACAGCGGTGCGCAACACCCGGCAGCGTTCGGCGGTGAGCGCCCTGCTGGGCGAGATGGAGGGCTTCCACAGTGCCCAGGATCTGCACGCGATGCTCCGGCAGCGCGGCGAGCGGGTCGGCCTGACGACGGTCTACCGCACCCTGCAGGGGCTGGCCGACGCGGGTGAGATCGACGTGATGCGTCCACCGGGCGGCGAGCATCTCTACCGCCGGTGCAGCGAGGGGCACCACCACCACCTGGTCTGCCGGGCCTGTGGGAGCACCGTCGAGGTGGCCGGCCCGGCCGTGGAGAGCTGGGCCGACCGGGTCGCGGCTCAGCACGGGTACGCCGACGTCAGCCACACCCTGGAGATCTTCGGCACCTGCCCGACCTGCGTGCACTGACAGCGTCGCCCCGGCCGCGTCGGGGCCGCTCGGGTCGTGGCCGTCCCGGCGGTTGATCCGACGGGTGCCGGGCCGGGCCGTTCGTGGCACGCTGTCCGGCGTGAAGATCTACGCCGATCGCTTTCCGACCGCCGCCCGCCAGTTGTTCACCGACCTGCTCGTCGTCGCGTGGGTGTACGTCGCGATCCGCGGCGCGCTCTGGCTGCACGACCTGGTGCAGAAGCTCGCCGTACCCGGACAGAAGTTGGAGGGCGCCGGCAGCGGGCTCGCCGACAATTTGGGCGAGGCCGGCGGCAAGGTCGGCCGGGTGCCGCTGGTCGGCGACGAGCTGACCGCGCCCTTCCAGCGGGCCGCCGACGCCGCCCGGTCCCTCGCCGACGCTGGCCGCGACCAGCAGCACCTGGTCGACCAGCTCGCCCTCGCGCTCGCCATCGCGGTGCTGATCTTCCCGCTCGGCCTGGTGCTGTTCGGTTGGCTGCCGCTGCGGGTCCGCTGGATGCGCAGGGCCTCCTCGGCCGCACAACTGGCCTCCGGCCCGGCCGGGCGGGACCTGCTCGCCCTGCGCGCGTTGGCCACCCAGCCGCTGGGCCGGCTGACCCGGATAGCGCCGGACGTGGCCGAGGCGTGGCGGCGCGGCGACGACGACACGGTCGACGCGCTGGCCGCGCTGGAGCTGCGCCAACTCGGCCTGCGCGCCAGGAGTCGCTGACTGGCCCGCTAAGGTCGTCGGCGTGTTCTACTTCCTGATCGTCATCGCCGTCCTGCTGCTCGGCTACGCCGCGGTCCTGGTCTCCTTCGTCCGCCGGGGCAAAAAGATCCCGCCTGCGGCGTACCTGGCCCTGGCGGGGCTCAACGGCCTGATCCTGGCGGCGGTGCTGGCCTGGGCGGTCTCCCGCTGACCGCCCGGCGCGACGGCACGCCGGGCGGCACCGGTCACGGCTTGGGCGGGATGCGGCGGCGAACGTCCTGCGCGGTGGACGGGCCGGGCGACCAGCCGGCCACCCAGGGCAGCTCGTCGGACGGGGTGATGACCCCCTCCTCCAGGCCCGCGTAGCGGCCGGCGAGGATCCGCTTCGCGGCGGCGGTGTCGACCGAGTCGGTGTTGTCCCAGAGGGCGCTGAACAGCGCGTCCACCCGGACCCGGGCCTGCCGGCAGAACAGGTCGGCCAGCTCGACGTTCTCCGGTCGGCTGTCCCGCTCGGCGACGGCCCGGACGCAGACCGCCGACATCGCGAACAGCTCCGCGCCGATGTCCACCACCCGGCCGAGGAACGCCTGCTTGCGCTCCATCTTTCCCTGCCAGCGGGACATCGCGTAGAACGTCGACCGGGCCAGCTTGCGCGACGACCGCTCCACCTGCCGCAGGTGCGCGGCCAGCGGCCCGAACTCGGCGTACGCCGACGGGTTCTGCCCCCGGCCGACGGCCAGGGTGGGCAGCCACTTCGCGTAGAAGGCCCCGGCTCGGGCGCCGGCCCGGGCCTTGCGGCCGAGCCCCGCCTCCGGGTCGATGATGTCGCCGGCCACCGACAGGTGGGCGTCGACCGCCTCCCGGGCGATCAGCAGATGCATGATCTCGGTGGAGCCCTCGAAGATCCGGTTGATCCGCAGGTCGCGCAGCATCTGCTCGACGGCGGCCGGGCGTTCGCCGCGGGCGGCCAGCGAGTCGGCCGTCTCGTAGCCGCGCCCACCCCGGATCTGGACCAGCTCGTCGGCGATCTTCCAGGCCATCTCGCTGGCGTACAGCTTGACCAGCGCCGCCTCGATCCGGATGTCGTTACGGTCGTCGTCGGCGAGCAGGCAGCACAGGTCGAGCATCGTCTCCATGCCGTACGTGGTGGCGGCGATGAAGGAGAGCTTCTGCGCGACCGCCTCGTGCTCGCCCACCGGCCGACCCCACTGGACCCGGTCGGCAGCCCAGTCCCGGGCCACGTTCAGCGCCCACTTGCCGGCGCCCACGCACATCGCCGGCAGTGAGAGCCGGCCGGTGTTCAGCGTGGTCAGGGCGATCTTCAGCCCCTTGCCCTCACCGCCGATGACGTTCTCGGCCGGCACGAACACGTCGTGGAACCGGGTGAGACTGTTTTCCAGGCCGCGCAGGCCGATGAACTCGTTGCGCCGCTCCACCGTGATGCCCGTGCTGTCGCCGTCCACCACGAACGCCGTGATGCCACCGCGCCGACCCTCGGCGGCCGGCACCCGGGCCATCACCACCAGCAGGGTGGCCACGATGCCGTTGGTGGCCCACAGCTTCACCCCGTTGAGCCGGTAACCGGTGCCGTCCTCGGTCGGCTCGGCGATGGTGGCCAGCCGGGCCGGGTCGGAGCCGACGTCCGGCTCGGTGAGCAGGAACGCGGAGACCTCGCCAGCGGCGAGCCGGGGCAGGAAGCGCTGCTTCTGCTCGGCGGTGCCGAACATCTTCAGCGGCTGCGGCACCCCGATCGACTGGTGCGCCGAGAGCAGCGCGCCGATCGCCGGGCTGACCGAGCCGGCCAGCATCAACGCCCGGCAGTAGTGCAGGTTGCTCAGCCCGAGACCGCCGTACGAGCGGTCGATCTTCATGCCGAACGCACCGAGGTCGGCCAGACCGTGGAACACCGCGTCCGGAATGGACCCGTCCCGCTCGATGGCGGCACCGTCCACCTCGGACGTCAGGAAGGCGCGGAACCGGCCGAGGAAATCCTCCGCGCGGGCCACATCGGCTGGGTCGGAACGGGGCCACGGATCGATCAGGTCGAGCCGGAACCGGCCGAGGAACAACTCCTTGCCGAAGCTGGGCCGGTCCCAGACGGACTCCCGGGCGGCCTCGGCGACCTGCCGAGCCTCCTTCTCGGAGACCTGCCCGGCCTCTGCCGGCAGCGGCGCCGCGCCGCCCTGGGTGCTGGGGGTGGCGCCGGAGTCGGGGCCGTCCGGTGCAGGTCGGCTGTTCTGCGTCGTGGTCACGGCTGCCCCCTCGAAGCTCGGTGCGGCTGCGTCGACATGCGCGACTACCGTCACGCTACCCCCGGTTGTTACCCAGGGGTAGCGCTCCGTGAAGATCGAGTTCGGCCTCGCCCGGCGGCGTCAGTCGGCCAGAGCCCGCGGGTCGTCGTCGTCATCGTCGATGTCGTCCTCGCCCCAGTTGCGGCGGGCGAACGGCAGGAGCATCCAGAAGGTGAGGAACCAGAGCCCGGTCAGCGCGCTGAGCACGAAGGCGATCGGCCGGTCCAGCACGAAGTCGGTGATCAGCAGCACCGCGCTGACCATCGCGATCAGCATGAAGGCGAGGCCGCCGGTGGCCATCCGGTGGGCGAAACGGACCAGCTCCGGCTTGCGGCCCTGCCGGAACAGCGCCCGGTGGAACGCCACCGGGGAGATGATCATCGCGGTGGCGGCGGCCGCCGCGAGCAGCGCGACGATGTAGACGTCCCGCTGAAACTCGCTGGTCTGGGTGAAGCCGTTGCTGAACGGCAGGGTGAGCAGGAAGGCGAAGAGGATCTGCACGCCGGTCTGGGCGACCCGCAACTCCTGCAACAGGTCGGCGAAGTTGCGCTGCCAACGCTGCTTGTCGGTCTCCTTTGACACGTGCTACCTCCGGTGCGACGGTACTGCCGGCGATCCTGGCCGCCGGCAGCAACGCCAATGCCCCACCCGGCCGAGCACGAAACAGGTTCACGACACCAGTCGGTCACCTGCCCTGCCCGAGCGGGCTCAGGAGCCGCGCCGGATCCGGCCCGCGTACCGGGCCTCCAACTCCGCGTTGTGCGCGTCGCCGTCCGGGATGTTCGCCGACAGGTAGACCGGGGGCCGCTCCCCCGCCGCCAGCAACCGGGCCACCACCTCCACGGTGATCTGCTGGGCCAGCAGAGCCGCGGTGATCGAGGAGACCGCGCCGACCGCGCCACCGCCGGGCAGCGGCAGCGTCGCGTCGCCGTACGGTGCGCCGTTGTCGAGCACCACGTCGGCGAGGTCGGCCAGCTTGCGCCCGGACGGGTGCCGGGAGGCCATCCCACCGGAATGTTGTGCGGAGGTGATCGCCACCAGCCCGTGCCCGCGCTGCTTGACCAACGTGGCGAACTCCACCATCGCGCCGTTGACCCCGGAGTTCGAGGCGAGCACGAAGACGTCGGCGGGCCGCACCGGGGCAAGCTCGTAGAGCCGGTGCGCCACCGCCGGGTCCCGTTCCAGCAGCGGGCCGAGCCGCTCGGCCGGCTCCCCGCCGAGCAGCACCAGATCACGCAACGCGATCCGGTTGGTCGGCACCAGGCCACCGGCCCGGCCGGCGATCTCCATGGCCAGCGCCTCCGAGTGCCCGGTGCCGAACGCGTGCACCACCCCGTCGGCGCGCACCGCGTCGGCGATCAGGTCGGCGGCCTGCTCCACCGCCGCCCGCTGGCTGGCGGCCACCCGGCCGATCGTCTCGGTCACCACGGCCAGGTAGTCCTCGGCACTCACGCTCATGCATCCTCCATCGTCCGGTTGCGGGCCAGCCAGTGCACCGCGAAGTCGACCGCCGCCCGCTGGCGCATCAACCTGCCGGTCCCGGTGCCGACCGGTCCGATGCGGACCGCCCCGGTGGCCTCCAGGTCCCGGCCCAACGCGCCGAAGTCGGTCTCGTCGAGCCGTACGTCCTGCCACCACACCCATTCGCGGCCACCATCGGCGGTACGCACCGCCCCGCCCAGCCGCTCCCTGGGCGGGGACGGTCGGCGGTACTCGGCGAGGTGCAGTGAGGTGTTCACGTCATGGTCCACGCCGAGCAGCAACACGTCGGCGTCCAGATCGTGGAGCCGGGCCAGCGGGGAGCCCTCGCCGAGCATGTCGGCCCGGTCGTGCCCGGCCACCACCTGATCGGCGGCCGGCCCGAGCGCGGCGAACGACACCTGCGGATGCGAGCTGCGCAGTGCGCCCGGCCAGCCACGGACCGTCTCGGCGAGCACACCCATGTACCGGCTCGGGGTGACCGCCGGGTCGAAGCCCGGCATCTCGGCGCGGATCAGCGGCCACCAGTCCGCCGGCACCGGCGGGTTGCGCCACTGCGCGGGGTCGCTGTTGTCGGGAGTGTGGGTGGGCACCACGAGGGTGCCGTCCGGGCCGAGGGCGTCGCGCAGGGCGAGCACCACCGCCTGCGGCCCGCCGCAGACGAAGCCCAGCGGGCGCAGCGCGGCGTGCACCAGCAGCGTTGCGCCGGGGCGTACGCCCAGCAGGCGCAGTTGCGCGGCGAGCGACCGCCGGGTGCCCGGCGTGCCGGCGTCCGTCGTCACAGTGGTCCTCCTCGCTGCCCGGCGCGGTTCAGGCCGCGCCGGCGACCCGGGCCAGGATCGCCTCGGCCAGCGGGCCCGGCGCGGCGTCCGGAATCCAGTGACTCACCCCGGGCAGTTGTACGAAGCGGTAATCCCCGGTCACGTTCGCGGCGCACGCCTCCGCGGCGGTCCGGCCGATGGCGATGTCCCGGTCGCTCCACAGGTACGTGGTGGGCACCGCGACCGGGCCGACGTCGGCCAGGTCGGCGCGCGACATCGCCCGGTACCAGTTCAGGGCGGCGGTGAGCGCTCCCGGCTCGCGCATCGGGTCCGCGTAGCGGGCCACCCGGGTCGCGTCGCCCACCCCGCCGAGCAGCTTGCGCAGCGCGGTCGCGTTCCACGCCAGCAGCACCTTCTCCGCCTTTTCCGGCTTGCGGAACAGCGCGATGTACGACGAGCGGGCCTTCTGCTGGCCGTCGTTGGCGAGCGCGTGTGCCATGGCCGCCGGATGGGGCACGGACACCGCGGTCAGCGTGTGGACCCGCTCGGGGTGCTCGGCGGCCATCGCCCACGCCACGACGGCGCCCCAGTCGTGGCCGACCAGGTGAACGGCGTCCAGACCGAGAGCGTCGAGCACCGCCACCACGTCGGCGACCAACTCGGGGATCCGGTACTCGGCGACCGCCGCCGGCCGGGCGCCCGGCGAGTAGCCCCGCTGGTCCAGCGCGTACGTGCGCAGCCCGGCGGCGTGCAGCGCCGGGACGACCTCGTCCCACTCACCGGAGTGCTGGGGGAAGCCGTGCAAAAGCACGACGGGTGCACCGCCCGATGGGCCACCGGTGCGTACCTCGAACGTGAGACCTCGCGCGTCGACCCGCATGATCGTCAGCCTACCCAGCCGGCGTGGTGCGGGCCGGCCGCCGAGGTGGCGGACGTCCTGCTGGGCCGGCACCCCCGGTCGGTGCTAGCGTCAGCGAGACAACTTCACATCCGACAGGGGAGCGCACAGCGCTGAGAGTGCGGGCACGCCCGCAGACCCTCGAACCTGATCTGGGTAATGCCAGCGCAGGGAGTTCGGTCGACCTCCAGCCGCGCCGCCGTCCGGTGCCAACCGGGCTGCGGCGTGCGTCTTCTCCTGGTTCGCATTCAGGACTGGGAGCATCCACATGAACCACACCGACACCAACCGCTGGCGCACCATCGACATCGTGGTCGCCTCGGTGATCGCGGTCGCCTTCGGCGTCATCTTCTGGGCCTGGGGCCTGGTCTGGAGTGCCACCGAGGGCGCCTTCGCCTTCTTCCCGCCGGCGCAGACCCTGCTCTACGGGGTCTGGCTGATGCCGGCCGTGCTCGGCGGCCTGGTCATCCGCAAGCCCGGCGCCGCGCTCTACTGCGAGACGGTGGCCGCGGTCCTCTCCGCGCTGCTCGGCAGCCAGTGGGCCGGCACGGTCATCCCGCAGGGCATCGTGCAGGGAATCGGCGCCGAGTTGGCCTTCGCCGCCTTCCGGTACCGGTCGTTCCGGCTGCCCACCGCGGTACTGGCCGGCGCGCTGACCGGGCTCAGCGCCGCCCTGTTCGACTTCTTCGTCTGGAACGTCGACTACGCGCTCACCGACTACCGCATCCCGTACGCACTGCTCACCATCGTCAGCGCCACGGTGCTCGCCGGCGCCGGCGGTTGGCTGCTCACCCGCGCCCTGGCCAACACCGGCGTCCTCGACCGCTTCCCGGTAGCCCGCGACCGCCCCGCCATCTGACCATCCGTGTCGATCATGAGGTTGACCGGCGGATTGATCTTCGAAACACCCGCCAACCTCATGATCGACCGGGCAGGGTGGATCGGACGCTGAGTGGGGGTGTGGGTGCGGTGAGCGGGGTGCAGTTGCGGGGGTTCGGCTGGCGGCACGCCGGGCGCCTCGCCTGGGCGGTGCGTGGGGTGGACCTGCGGGTCGAGGTTGGGGAGCGGGTGCTGCTGCTCGGGCCCTCGGGGGCCGGCAAGAGCACCCTGCTCAGCGCACTGGCCGGGCTGCTACCCGAGGACTCCGGCGAGCAGGAGGGCACGGTCGAGATCGACGGGCTCGACCCGCGCAAGGGGCGGGAACGGGTCGGCATCGTCTTCCAGGACCCGGAGACCCAGTTGGTGATGGCCCGATGCGGCGACGACGTCGCGTTCGGGTTGGAGAACCGGGGCGTGCCGGCCGACGAGATCTGGCCCCGGGTGGACGAGGCCCTGCATCGGGTCGGCTTCCCGTACTCCCGGGACCGGAACACCGCCGCGCTCTCCGGCGGCGAGCAGCAACGCCTCGCCCTGGCCGGCGCGCTGGCGCTGCGACCCGGCCTGCTCCTGCTCGACGAGCCGACCGCCAACCTCGACCCGGCCGGCGCCGACCTGGTCCGGCGGGCGGTGGCCGGCGCGCTGGACGCGGACACCACGCTGATCCTGGTGGAGCACCGGGTCACCGAGGCGCTGCCGCTGGTCGACCGGGTCGTCGTCCTGGAGCCCGGCGGCGGGGTCCGCGCGGACGGCCCGCCGGCGGCGGTCTTCGCCGCGCACGGCGACGCCCTCGCCGCCGAGGGTGTCTGGGTGCCGGGTCACCCCATCGCGCCCCGGCCGGCGACCGCCGCCCCCGGCGAGCTGTTGCTCACCGCCGACCGGATCGGCCTGCCGCCCCGGCTGGGCCCCACCGACCTGGCGGTACGCGCCGGCGAGGCGCTCGCCGTACGCGGGCCCAACGGCGCCGGCAAGTCGACGCTGGCACTGCTGCTCGGCGGGCTGCTCCGGCCGGGCGCCGGCCGGGTCACCGCGTCCGCCGAGCTGGCCGGGCCGGATCAGCGCACTCCCCCGCACCGGTGGCGGGCACCCGCGCTGGCCCGCCGGATCGGGTCGGTCTTCCAGGATCCGGAGCACCAGTTCGTCACCAGCACGGTCTTCGACGAGTTGGCGCTCGGCCCGCGCCGGACCGGCCAACCCGAGGCGGCCGTCAAGGAGACCGTGGCCGGGCTGCTGGACCGGCTGCGGCTGACCCGGCTCGCCGCTGCCAACCCGTACACCCTCTCCGGTGGCGAGGCGCGGCGGCTGAGCGTGGCGACCGCCCTGGCCACCGCGCCCCGTCTGCTGATCTGCGACGAACCCACCTTCGGCCAGGACCGACGCACCTGGCGGGAGTTGGTCGACCTCTTCGCCGACCTGCGCGACGCCGGGCACGGCGTCGTCACGGTCACCCACGACGCGGACTTCGTCGCCGCGCTCGCCGACCGCACCGTCACCCTGGAGCGATCGTGACCAGCGGGGACGACAACCGATGATCAGCATCGAGCCGGTCGCCGCGCCCGGTGCGCCGCTGGCCCGCCGCAACCCGGTGGCGAAGGTGGCCGCCGCACTGCTCTTCTCGTTCATCCTGCTGGCCACCCTGGACCCGGTGGCCCCGGCGATCGCCATCGCGGTCGAACTCGCCGTGCTGCCGCTGTTCGGCATCCGCTACCGGGTGCTGGCCCGGCGAGCGTGGCCGCTGCTGGTCAGTGCCGCCGGCATCCTGATCACCCTGGTGCTGTTCGCCGCCGACCGGTCCGGCCGGGTCCTGCTGGACGCGGGACCGGTGCTGGTGACCACCGGAGTGCTGCTCACCGCGCTCGGCCTGGTGCTGCGGGTGCTCGCGGTGGCCCTGCCCGGCGTGATCGTCTTCGCCACCACCGACCCCACCGACCTGGCCGACGCGCTGATCCAGAACGCGAAGGCGCCGGCCCGGTTCGCCATCGGGGCGCTGGCCGCGTTCCGGCTGGTGCCGCTGCTCGGTCAGGAGTGGCAGATGATCAGCATGGCCCGGCGGGCGCGTGGCGTCGACGCCGGGCGCAACCCGGTGGCGAAGCTGCGGCTGTTCACCTCCACGGCGTTCGCGCTGTTGGTCGGTGCGATCCGCCGGGGCACCCGGCTGGCCGTGGCGATGGACGCGCGCGGCTTCGACGCCGGCACGCCGCGTACCGTGGCCCGCCGTCAGCCCTTCACCCGCGCCGACACCCTGCTGATCGTCGCCGCAGCGGTGCTGGCCGGCACCGCCCTGACGACCAGCATCCTCCTGGGAACCTTCCGCCCCCTGATCGGCTGACCCCACCCCACCCACAGCAGAGCTGAGGGCGGGGCGGGGCCGACAAGGGTTGGTTCAGCTGCGGCGGAAGGCGTAGCGGCGGGGTTGGCCGGCGCGTTGGCTACGGCCGCCAGCGGAGCGGGGGCCGCCGCCCTGCGGCGGTCCGGCCGTCGGTGCCGCTGGCCGTTCGGCCGCCGGCAGGTCGACCACCGCCGGCACGTTGACCACCGGCGGCACCTCGATCCCTGCCGGCACCTCGGTTGCCGTCGGCACGTCGGCCAGCGGCAACAGGTCGACCGGCCCCGCCGGCGCGGTCGGCAGCGCCGACCCGACCAGCATGGCCGGTAGGGCCGGCTCGACCGGTGGGAGGTCGGGACGGGTCAGCGGTAGCGGCAGCGAGCCACGGCCGGCCGCCGGGTCGGTGCCGGGCGGCGTCGGTGCGGGGGTACGGGACTTCTTCGGGTTGCGCCTGGCTGGCATCCGGGCCTCCTTCGGGCCGATCGACACGGCCGGTCCCGCGCTCCGGCGGTCGGTCGGTTCGGCTGGTGACCGTCGCAGCGTGACGGTCGAACGGGGAAGGGACTGCTCACCGGGGTCGAGCAGGGCCAGCACCGCCGCACGGCGGGTGGGGATGCGGGACGCCCGGGAGCGCACGGACCGCTGCGCGGGGCGGCGGACCGGCTCGGAGAGTGGGGCGTCAGATGCGCATGCCCAGACGCTATCCCGTTGGCGGGCACCGGCGCATCCGGTTTTCCTGGCACGATCGGCACCATGCTGATCGCGTTCTCGATTACCCCGCTCGGTGTCGGTGAGTCCGTCGGTGACCTGGTGGCCGAGGCGGTGCGGGTGGTCCGCGAGTCCGGCCTGCCCAACCGGACGGATGCCATGTTCACCACCGTCGAGGGCGAGTGGGACGAGGTGATGGCGGTGGTGAAGCGGGCGGTCGACGTGGTGGCCGCGCAGGCGCCCCGGGTGAGTGTGGTGCTCAAGGCCGACATCCGGCCGGGAGTGACCGACGCGCTCACCGCGAAGGTGGCCCACGTGGAGGATCGGTTGGCCCAGGGCTGAGCGCTACCGGCCGGTGACCGGCTGTCGACGACGACGCCCGCACTCCCACGCACCGCGATACGGTCGCAGCACGGCAGTGCGACGGTGAGAGGTGGCGGCACGGATGGCTGAGCAGGCGACGGCGCAGATCGGTGTGACCGGGCTGGCGGTGATGGGCCGCAATCTGGCCCGCAACCTGGCCCGCAACGGCTTCACCGTGGCGGTGCACAACCGAACGCCTGCGCGCACCCGCAGCCTGATCGCCGAGCACGGCGACGAGGGCACGTTCGTGCCCGGCGAGTCGATGACCGACTTCGTGGCGTCGCTGGAACGACCCCGCGCGGTGATCGTGATGGTCAAGGCGGGTGCGCCCACCGACGCGGTGATCGACGAGCTGGTGCCGCTGCTGGATGAGGGCGACATCATCGTCGACTGCGGTAACGCCCGCTTCGCCGACACGCGTCGCCGGGAGGAGTCGCTCCGGGCGCGAGGGCTGCACTTCAGCGGCACCGGTGTCTCCGGCGGCGAGGAGGGCGCGCTGCTCGGGCCGAGCATCATGCCGGGCGGCTCCGCCGAGTCGTACGCCAAGCTCGGGCCGATGTTCGAGAAGATCGCCGCGCACGTGGACGGCGTCCCGTGCTGCATGCACATCGGGCCGGACGGCGCCGGGCACTTCGTCAAGATGGTGCACAACGGCATCGAGTACGCCGACATGCAGCTCATCGCCGAGGCGTACGACCTGCTCCGGGCTGGCCTGGACGCGGAGCCGGCGCAGATCGCGGAGATCTTCCGCGACTGGAACAGCGGCGAGCTGGAGTCCTTCCTCATCGAGATCACCGCCGACGTGCTGGCTCACCACGATTCCGCCACCGGCCGGCCCTTCGTGGACGTGGTGCAGGACCGGGCCGAGCAGAAGGGCACCGGGCGGTGGACCGTGCAGAGCGCGCTGGACCTGGGCATCCCGATCACCGGGATCGCGGAGGCGACCTTCGCCCGCTCGCTCTCCGGGCACGTCGACCAGCGCGAGGCGGCCCGCCGGGCGTTCCCGGACGCCGGTGAGAAGTGGCAGGCGGCCGACCGGGAGGCGTTCATCGAGGATGTCCGCCGCGCGCTGCTCGCCTCGAAGATCGTCGCGTACGCGCAGGGCTTCGACCACATCCGCGCCGGCAGCCAGGAGTACGACTGGAACATCGACCTCGGCGGCACGGCGACCATCTGGCGGGGCGGCTGCATCATCCGGGCCCGCTTCCTGAACCGGATCCGCGAGGCGTACGACGAGCAGCCCGACCTGCCGACGTTGCTGGTGGCGCCGTACTTCGCCGACGCGGTCGGTGCCGGCGTGCCGAGCTGGCGGCGGGTGGTGGCCGACGCGGTCCGGGCCGGAGTGCCGACGCCGGCGTTCTCGTCGTCGCTGGCGTACTTCGACGCGCTGCGCGCCGAGCGGCTGCCCGCCGCGTTGATCCAGGGCCTGCGGGACAACTTCGGTGCGCACACCTACCAGCGCGTCGACCGCGAGGGCTCGTTCCACACCACCTGGGCGGGAGAGCGCACCGAATCCCCCGCCTGACGGCGTGCGCCTGGCCTCTCCCCGTCTCGGAGCGGGGTCAGGCGATGGTCGCGTGCATCTCCCAGACGAGGATCTCGGCCGGCTCGTCCGCGGTGACCCGACGGCCGCCGGTCGCGGTGAGTCGGGCCGCGTCGCCGGTGCCGAGGGGGCCGCTGCCCTCCAGGGTCACCGTGCCGTTGGGCACGTACAGGTGCACGAAGGGCGCATCCGGGATAGTGACCTCGTCGCCGGGGCCGAGCCGGGCGGCGTGCAGGGTGGCGTACCGGTTGCGGATCCGGATCGCGGACGCCCCGTCGTAGCGGTCCATTCCGGAGGCGATCGGGACCAGGCCGCCACGCAGCAGTTCGTCCTCGATCTCCAACTGCTCGTAGCCGGGGTCGACGCCCTGCTCGTCGGGGAGCACCCACATCTGCACGAAGTGCACCGGGTCGCTGTGTGGCGCCTGGTTGTTGAGTCGCCAGGCGTCGTTCTTCTCCGAGTGCAGGATGCCGGTGCCGGCGCTCATCCGCTGGGCCAGCCCCGGGTAGATCACCCCGGAGTGGCCGGTGGAGTCCTGGTGCACCAGGGAGCCGCGCAGCACCCAGGTGACGATCTCCATGTCCTCGTGCGGGTGGGTCTCGAAGCCGGCACCGGGGCGGACCACGTCGTCGTTGTTGACCAGTAGCAGACCGTGGTGGGTGTTGGCCGGGTCGTAGTGCCGGGAGAACGAGAAGGAGTGCTTCGAGTCCAGCCAGGAGATCCTGGTGGCGAAGCGGTCCTCGGCCCGGTGTACGTCGACCGATGGGGCGGGCGCGGTCACCAGGCACGCTGCCCGGTGTCGGAAGACGACGGCGCCCAGGTCAGGGCCGGGTCCCCAGTGGCCAGCTCGGCGATCTCGCCGCTGCGCAGCTGCGGCGTGTGGCCGAACTCGGCGCAGTGCTGCTCGGCGATCTCCGAGCAGATCTCGGCCACCTGCTCGCAGATCGGGTCGCCCAGGTCGGCCGCGTTCAACGCCATGATCATCTTGTACCGGAGATCCCGCATGTCCACCTCCGACCGCCTCGGTCCCGCCACCTTCGGACCCTACCCGCCACCAACCCGCAGCACCCCGAAACGACTCCCTCCCGGGGCGACCGCCCCGGTCGGGTCGCCGCCACCGCCGACCCGACGGGTGCGGACACGGAGCGGCGCCGCCCCCGAAGATGTGGGGGCGGCGCCGAGGATCACAGGGTTACCAGAATCGGCGACGCTTGGCCTTCTGGGGGCGGATCAGGTCGGCACCCTTGGTCAGCAGCCGACTCGCCCCGGAGGGACCACGTCGGGCCTCCAGGGTGTGGCTGAGGCGGCGGGCACCGGCCGCGGCCAGTGGCACCGCGATCGCCATCACCGCCCACTGTGCAATGCGCTTCTGGATCATGTGGGTTCACCTCCGTCAGTGGCTCCTGACATCACTGATACCCAGCGTGACGTGCCGGTAAGCCTCTCAGCCCACCGGGGCGACCGGGTTGGGCAGCGCACCGCCGAACCGCCGGTCCCGCTGGGCGTACAGCTCGCAGGCGTACCAGAGGTGGCGGCGGTCGAAATCCGGCCAGAGCGTGTCCAGGAAGACCAGCTCGGCGTACGCGGTCTGCCAGAGCAGGAAGTTGGAGATCCGTTCCTCCCCGGAGGGGCGCAGGAACAGGTCCACCTCCGGGATCTCCGGGTGGTAGAGGTACTTCGCCACGGTCTTCTCGGTGACCTTCGCCGGATCCAGTCGGCCGGCCGCCACGTCGCGGGCGATCGCGGCGGCGGCGTCACCGATCTCCGCCTGCCCCCCGTAGTTGACGCAGAACTGCAGGGTCAGCGTCGAGTTGCCGCGGGACATCTCCTCGGCGGTCTGCAGCTCGGAGATGACGCTCTTCCACAGGCGCCCGGGCCGACCCGACCAGACCACCCGGACACCGAGGTCGACCAACTGGTCGCGGCGGCGGCGGATGACGTCCCGGTTGAACCCCATCAGGAACCGGACCTCGTCCGGCGAGCGCCGCCAGTTCTCCGTGGAGAACGCGTACGCCGACAGGTAGGGGATGCCCATCTCGATCGCACCCTCGATGGTGTCGAAGAGGCTGTGCTCCCCCGCCTCGTGACCCTTGGTGCGCGGCAGCCCGCGCTCCTTGGCCCACCGGCCGTTGCCGTCCATCACCACGGCGACGTGCTTTGGCACCGCCTCGGTGGGCAGCGCCGGCGGACGGGCGCCCGACGGGTGCGGTGTCGGCGGCATCGGCTCACGCCGGCCGGCCCTCATCGATCGGATCACTCTCTCTCCCCCTGCTCGCACCGTCCGCCCCGGCCTCGACGTCGCCGCGCGGCCGGAGCATCGCGGCCCCAGCGCCCCCCGACGGCGGGACCGTGCCGGTCACCGAGGGACCCCGGTCGACCAGCGGGAGCGAGCGTAGCGCGCGTTCCAGATGCCACTGCAGGTGCGCCGCGACCAGCCCACTGCACTCCCGGCGGACGCCGGTCTCGGTGGCGTCGGCGACCACCCAGTCGCCGGTGGCCAGCGCGGACATCAGGTCGATGGTGGCCGGCGCGGGATGGGCCGCGCCGGGCGGTCGGCAGTCCGGGCAGACCGCGCCACCGGCCGGTACGGAGAACGCCCGGTGCCGCCCGGGTGTGCCGCAGACCGCGCACGCGATCAGCGCCGGCGCCCAGCCCGCGAGGGCCATCCCGCGCAGCAGGTACGCGTCGAGCACCAGCGTGGTGGCGTGCTCGCCCCGGGACAGCGCCTTCAACGCGCCCACGGTGAGCTGGAAAAGCCGCAGCGACGGCTCCCGCTCCACCGGGGTCAGCCGCTCGGCGGTCTCGGCGATCGCGCTGGCCGCCGTGTAACGGGGGTAGTCCCCGAGGAACCGCTTGCCGTACAGCTCGATGCCCTCGACCTGGCTGACGGTGTGCAGCGAGCTGCCGTGGTTGCCCTTCGGGTCACCGGCGAGCTGGAGGTCGACGTGGCCGAACGGCTCCAGGCGAGCACCGAACTTGCTGGTCGTGCGGCGGATCCCCCGGGCCACCGCGCGCAGCCGGCCGTGCCGGCGGGTGAGCAGGGTGATGATCCGGTCGGACTCGCCGAGCTTCTGCACGCGCAGCACCACCGCGTCGTCGCGGTAGAGCTGTCGGCGATACCCGGCCATCGGACCATTCTCCCTCGGGGTGTGAAATCAGGGTCGGATCGGGGTGGACGCGCGGACGAACCCCGATGCGCCCGGCGCGCGACCGGCCGTAGCGTGCTGGACATGGCACTGCACCGGACCACCGGCCACCCCCGTCACCGCGCCGTCGCTCCCGTCGCACTGGGGGCGGCCACCGCCCTCATCCTGCTCACCGGGTGCGACAACCTGGCGTTCCGCCGCCTCGACTACGACAACACCGAGGCGGTGAAGATCACCACGATCCGGGTGCTGCCCGGTTCCGGCGACCTGGTGGTGCACGGCACCGGCTCGGCGTCCGAGGTGCGGATCAAGCGGGTGGTGCGCTACCAGGGCGGCGAGCCCAACAGCCGGTACGAGATCAAGGACGGCGAACTGCTACTGGACGCCGACTGCGGCGACCGGTGCAGCATCTCCTACGAGGTGACCGTGCCGGAGGGGGTCGCCGTGCAGGGCGAGACCGGCTCCGGCGATGTCGAGCTGACCCGGGTCGGCACGGTCGACCTGCGACTCGGCTCGGGCGACGTGCGGGTCGCCGGCGCCACTGGCGCGGTCGGCGTGGAGACCGGCTCCGGCGACATCGTCGTGAGCGAGGCCAGCGCGGCGGTACGGCTACGCGCCTCGTCCGGGGACATCGCCGCGCGCCGGCTGAGCGGCGCGGTCGACGCCGAGGCTCAGTCCGGCAACGTCACGGTCGAGCTGGACGCGCCGGCCTCGGCCCGGGCGCACGCCTCCAGCGGGGACGTCACGCTGGTGGTGCCGGCGGGCAGCTACCGGGTCCGCTCCAGCACCGGCTCCGGCGACGCGCGGGTCACCGTTGCCGACAACCCGGCCGCGTCGCTGGTGCTCGACGGCTCGGCGGGCAGCGGCAACGTGACGATCAGCGAGCGCTGACCTCGACGGTGGCCGCCTCCCCGGCCACCCGCTGCGCCGGTACGACGGGCCGTCCGACGGTCGCCCCCACGCCGGTCTGGTTCGCCGGTCGATTGTCGGAGCGGATCGGCGGGCCGGACTGGCGGGGCGGGCCACCGGGGAGCAGTTCCGGGCGCCGGCGGGCGGCGACGTCCTCGACCCAGCCGACGGCCAGGGTCACCACCCCGACCAGTGCGAAGACCAGCAGCACCCGGATGGCCAGCCCCAGCGGATCCTGGTGGGACCAGCCGACCACGTCCACCAGCGGGGTGAGCGCCACCACGAAGGGCATGTGCCAGAGGTAGATGGTGAGCGCCCGCCGATTGACCACGGTTACCGCCCGGTCGGCCAACCGGCTACGCCTCAGCCAGTCGATCCCGGCCGGTGCCCGACCAAGAACGATCAGGATGAACGCGGTGGACCAGAGGGCGTTGCCGAGATGGTTGTCGTTGAGGTCGTACCCGCGCGGGCCTGGATGCGCGACGATCCAGGCCCCGCCGGCCGCGGCGAGCACCAGCGCCGCCGGGTACAGCACCCGGCCGGCGAGCCGGCGCAGCATCCCGGCCTGGTGGGCGAAGCCGAGCAGCCACGCGCCGAAATAGAGCCCGAACTCGCGCAGCACCGCCGGGGGCGCCGGGTAGATCCCCACCTCGATCGCCACCAGCAGGAGGTACGGGGCGAGCAGGGTGGGCAGCGGGGCACGCCGGAACAGCCAGAGCGCGATCGGTGAGGCGAGCACGAACCACAGGTAGTCGCGCAGATACCAGATGACGCTCAGCGCCAGGGCACCCCAGTTGTTGGCCGGCGGGTCAGCGATCGGGAACAACCACAGCAGCAGCCGCGGCGTCACCGGCAGCCCGGTGAACAGCATGGCCGGCACGAAGACCGCGGCCATCACCCACAGCGACGGCAGCAACCGGCGCAGCCGGCGGCCGACCGCCACCGGCCCCGAGCGGTTCAGCGAGGCGGCCATCAACGAGCCGGCCAGCGCGAACATCACCGACATGGCAGGAAAGACGAGCGTGAGGGTCGCCCACCCGGTGACGTGGTAGACGACCACTCGGACGATGGCCAGGAAACGGAGCAGATCTAGGTACCTGTTGCGCATCAGCCTGCATCTGGGTCGGGGACGCGGGATGTACCTCCCCTACCCTGCGCGGCGGCATCGCCAAACGGCCGTGGCCCCGATCAAACGTGAATCTTGCCATCGGCCCGACCGAAGATGATCGTGTTGCCGGGTGGCACCCACCCCTCGGCCGGCCCGACCGGAGTGCCCGGCCGGACCGGTGAGACGGGTCAGAAGCCCAGCTTGCGCAGCTGCTTCGGGTCGCGCTGCCAGTCCTTCGCCACCCGCACGTGCAGGTCCAGGTAGACCCGGGTGCCGAGCAACTCCTCGATCTGCTTGCGGGCGTTGGTGCCGACCTCCTTGAGCCGGCTCGCCCGGTGACCGAGCACGATCGCCTTCTGGCTGGGCCGCTCCACATACAGGTCGGCGTAAATCTTCATGAGCTGACCCTCGGGGATCATCTCCTCCACCACCACCGCGATGGAGTGCGGCAGCTCGTCGCGGACCCCTTCCAGGGCCGCCTCCCGGATCAGCTCCGCGACCAGCACCTGCTCCGGGTCGTCGGTCAGCATGTCGTCCGGGTAGAGCTGCGGCGACGGCGGCAGGTAGCTGGTCATCACGTCGACAAGGGTGTCCACCTGGTGCCCGGAGACCGCGCTCACCGGCACGATCTCGGCGAACTCGCCCATCTTGCTGACCGCGAGCAACTGCTCGGCCAGGCGGCGCTTGTCCACCAGGTCGGTCTTGGTGACCACGGCCAGCACGGTCGCCTTCAGCTCGGCCAACTCGCCGGTGATGAACCGGTCGCCGCGCCCGACCGGCTCGTCGGCCGGGATGCACAGGCCGATCACGTCCACCTCGGTCCAGGTCGATCGGACCAGGTCGTTGAGGCGCTCGCCGAGCAGCGTACGGGGGCGGTGCAGGCCCGGCGTGTCGACCAGGACCAGCTGCGACTCCGGCCGGTGCAGCACGGCCCGGATGACGTGCCGGGTGGTCTGCGGCTTGTTCGAGGTGATCGCGATCTTGGTGCCGACGATGGCGTTGGTCAGCGTGGACTTGCCGGCGTTGGGTCGGCCGACGAAACAGCCGAACCCGGCCCGGTAGGGGCGTGCCTCCGGATCCTTCACGCCGCCGGTCACTGGGTCACCGTGCCGAGCACGGTGCCGTCCGGTGCGGCCACGTGGATCGGCGCGTCCACGGCGAGGTCACGCACCACCGCGTGCCCGGCGCCGTCCAGCGTCGACGCCTCGGTCACCACCGCCGCCGCCTCCAGCCGGGTCGCCCCGGCCGCCACGGCCGAGGCCACCGCCAGTTGCAACGCGGTGAGGGTCAGCGAGGGCAGCGCGACGCTGGCGGCCGCGTACGTCCGGCCGTCCTGGTCCCGGACCGCGGCGCCCTCCACGGCGCCGACCCGCCCGCGGGCTCCCCGGGCCAGGACGACGAGCTTGCCGTCCTCGGCGCTCAGCGGGGCCGGCGCGGTGGGGGTGGGCCGGGCGGCGTGCGCGGCGGGTGTGTCAGGCATCGGCGGGTTGCCTCTCCTCGTCTCGATTGTGGTCCTGGTCGTCTCCGGGGCCGGCCTGCTCGCCGCGCCCTCCGTTGTCCTGCTCGTCGCCCGGCTCCACCCGGCTGACCAGGACGGTGTCGATCCGGTTGCGTCGGCCGGTGGTGCCCTCGGCGACCAGCCGGAGGCCGGCCACCTCGACCTCCGCTCCGGGGATCGGCACCCGCCCGAGCGACTGGGCCAACAGACCACCGACCGTCTCCACCTCGTCGGCGGGCAGGTCGGTGTGGAACAGCTCGCCGAGATTCTCCACCGGCAGGCGGGCGGTGACCCGCACCGAGGAGTCGGCCAGACGTTCGACCGGCGGGCGTTCGACATCGTACTCGTCGGTAATCTCGCCGACGATCTCCTCCAGGATGTCCTCGATGGTGACCAGGCCGCCGGTGCCGCCGTATTCGTCGACGACGATGACCAGGTGGTTGCGGGCCGCCTGCATCTCCGACAGCAGGTCGTCGACCGGCTTGGACTCCGGTACGAAGGTCGCCGGGCGCATCAGCTCGGCCACCGGCAGTTGCTCGGCGGCCGGGTCACCGCCCCGGGAGCGCCGGATCAGGTCCTTGAGATAGAGCACGCCCAGCACGTCGTCGACGCTCTCGCCGATCACCGGGATGCGGGAGAAGCCGGAACGCAGGAAGAGCGCCAGCGCCTGCGAGAGCGTCTTGCCCTCCTCGATCCACACCATCTCGGTACGCGGCACCATCACCTCACGGGCGATGGTGTCGCCGAGCGCGAAGACCGAGTGGATCATCTGTCGTTCGCCGTGTTCGACCACACCCCGTTGCTCGGCCAGGTCGACGAGCTCGCGCAGCTCCACCTGGGTGGCGAACGGTCCCTCCCGAAAGCCGCGCCCCGGGGTGACCGCGTTGCCGATCAGGATGAGCAGCGACGCGAGTGGGTTGAGCGCCCGGCCCAGCCAGCGGACCAGTGGCGCCACCGCCCGCCCCACGGCGTACGCGTGCTGCCGGCCGATGGTGCGCGGGGCGACCCCGACCACCACGAAGCTGACCACGGTCATCGCGCCGGCGGTGACCAGCGCGGCCCGCCAGCCGGCGCCGAAGCTGTCCACCGCGACCAGGGCCACCAGCGTGGTGGCGGTCAGCTCGGCGAGCAGCCGCAACAGCAGGAGCAGGTTGAGGTGCCGGACCACGTCGCCGGCCACCGCCTGGAGGGTCCGGGCGCCGCGTACGCCGTCCCGGGCCAACTCGGCGGCGCGGGCCGGGGAGACGGCGGCGAGCGCCGCCTCGGTCATCGCGATCACGCCGGCCAGCACGACCAGGCCGGCCGCGAAGACGATCAGTTGTAGATCGGGTAGGCCGGCCGTGGGGCCGGCCGCCAGTAGTGGAGTGGACATCACTGGTTGCGGGTCGACCGCCAGCTCGCCAGCAGTCGGGCCTGGAGCGCGAACATCTCCCGCTCCTCCTCCGGCTCGGCGTGGTCGTACCCGAGCAGGTGCAGCACCCCGTGCACGGTGAGCAGGTGCAGCTCGTCGGCCGGGGCGTGCCCGGCGGTCGCCGCCTGCTTGGCCGCCACCTCGGGGCAGAGCACGATGTCACCGAGCAGGGCGGGCTCACCGCCGGCCGGGGCGCTCTCGCCCGGGCCGTGGTCGACGCTGCCCTCGTCCATGGGGAAGGCGAGCACGTCGGTCGGGCCCTCGCCGCCCATCCAGCGGTGGTTCAGCTCGGTCATGTAGTCGATGTCGACCAGCAGCACGGACAGCTCGGCGAGGGGGTTGACCCCCATCTCGTCGAGGGCGTGCCGGGCGACGGCGAGCACGGCGTCGGTATCAACGTCGACGCCGGACTCGTTGGCGATCTCGATGGACAACTGCTTTCCTCTGCTTTAGCGGCGTCGGCCGGCCCGGCCGCCCTGGGCGGGTCGCCCGGGCACGGCGTGGACACCCTGTGCCTGCTGGTTCTCCCGCTCGGCGTCCCAGCGGGCGTACGCGTCGACGATCTGCCCGACCAGCTGGTGGCGGACCACGTCGGAGCTGGACAACTGGGCGAAGTGCACGTCCTCGACGTTCTCCAGGATGTCCCGGACCACCCGCAGACCGCTGGTCGTCCCGCCGGGAAGGTCCACCTGGGTGACGTCACCGGTGACGACGATCTTGGAATTGAAGCCGAGCCGGGTGAGGAACATCTTCATCTGCTCGGGCGTCGTGTTCTGCGCCTCGTCCAGGATGATGAACGCGTCATTGAGCGTCCTGCCCCGCATGTACGCCAGCGGGGCGACCTCGATCGTGCCCGCGGCCATCAGCTTCGGGATCGACTCCGGGTCGAGCATGTCGTGCAGCGCGTCGTAGAGCGGGCGCAGGTACGGGTCGATCTTCTCGTTCAGCGTGCCGGGCAGGAAGCCCAGCCGCTCGCCCGCCTCAACCGCCGGTCGGGTCAGGATGATCCGGTTGACCTGCTTGGCCTGCAACGCCTGGACGGCCTTCGCCATCGCCAGGTAGGTCTTGCCGGTGCCGGCCGGGCCGATGCCGAAGACAATGGTGTGCGAGTCGATAGCGTCGACGTACCGCTTCTGCCCGAGCGTCTTGGGACGGATGGTGCGCCCGCGCCGGGAGAGGATGTTGAGCGTCAGAACCTCGGCGGGCCGCTCGGCGCTACCCTGCTCGAGCATGCCGACGGTACGTCTTACCGCGTCAGTGGTCAGGGTCTCGCCTTTCTCGATGAGTTCGAGTAGCTCGCTGAAGACCCGCTCGGCGAGGGCGTTGTCCGCAGGGGCGCCGGTGATGGTGATCTCGTTGCCACGGACGTGCACGTCACTGGTGACCGAGCGTTCGACGAGTCGAAGGATCTCGTCACCCGCGCCAAGCAGATTGACCATGATCTTCGAGTCGGGCACGGTGATCCTGGTCTGCACCCGGGGCGGGCCGGGAGGTGGGGTGCCGGTCATAGGTCGGGCCGAAGGCCCCTGCGCACCTGCTCTCGATCTCAGCGCCGGCTCTACTGGCACGGCGTGCGGACGTTACACCCATCGTATCGGGTCAACGCGGCCCGCATCGTGTCCATTTCCGCTGGCCGCGATCAACTCCCGGACCGGAAGTCGTACCGGTCGAAGGTCTCCTGGTGGCGCGAGAAGCGGTACGTCGCCCAGTGCATCCGGACCACCGTGCCGGCCTCGTCCCGGGTCATCCTCAGCAGCTCGCCGGCCTCCCGACCGGAGACCGTGCGGAACACGTCCGGGCGGTCCGGCAGCGGGGTGAACACCGCTGGCGGGCGCCCCGCCGGGTCGCCGGCCCCGCGCGCCCGCAGGGTGCCGTCGTGCCAGGAGAAGACGTACTCGAAACCCTCACCCCACCAGCGGCCGAGCACGCCCCGCAGGGCCGCCGGAGCAGGTGGGCCGGGCCGCCACGGCTCGATCTCGGCCGGGTCGTGCTCGACCGCCGCGGCGAGCAGCTGGTGCGGCAGGTCGAACAGCTCCGCCGCCGTGCCGGAGGAGCCGAGCACCGCGGCACCCATCGCGCCCGCCGTGCCGTCGCCACCCCGCCGGCCGTAGACCGCGGCCAGGAAACCGGGCATCGCCCCGTCGTGCCCCACGTGCACCACCCGCTCGCCCTGCGGGATGAGGATCAGCCCGAGCCCGAAGCCGGCGCCCCAGAGCGTCTCGTCGGTGGTGGTCAGCGGCCAGCGCATCTCGTCCAGGGTGCCGAGGGTGAGCACCGCGCCGGCCGGGTCGAGCGCCGCCGGGTCGGCGAGGAACGCCGCCCAGCGGGCCATGTCGGTCGCGGTGCTCCAGAGCTGGGCGGCCGGGCCGACCGCGCCGAAATCGGTCGGCGGCTCCGGATGCGCCTCGTCGGAGTACGCGTCGACCAGGAACCCGGTGGCCGCAGCCGGCCCGGGGGTCACCGTGGTGTCGGTCAGCCCCAACGGCGTCAGCACCCGCTCGGTGAGCACCTGCGCCCAACTGCCACCACGCAGGCGGGCGACCAACTGGCCGAGCACGGCGAGCCCGAGGTTGGAGTAGTGGAAGCGGCGGGCCGGCGGCAGCACCCGCTCGGCCCGGTCCAGCTCGGCCACCAGCCGATCGTCGTCCGGCGCGCTCAGGGTGTCCCAGACGTCACCGAACGGCTCGCGCTGCAGGCCGCCGGTGTGCGAGAGCAGCCGGCGGACGGTCAGCTCTCCGTGCGCCGGCAGGTCCAGGTGCCGGCCCACCGGGTCGTCCAGGTCCAGCAGCCCGTCGTCGCGGCACTGGAGGGTGAGCACCGCGGTGAACGTCTTGGTCACCGAGCCGATCCGGAACTGGGTGCGCGGTCCCAGCGCGTTGTCGCTGCCGGTGTCGCCCACGGTGCACTGCCACAGCGGCCGGTCGGCCCGGTGCAGCGCCGCCGACACCGCCGGCACCCGGGCGTCGGCCTGCACCCGGCGGACCAGGCGGCCCAGCCGCTCGTCCACGCGGGCGTCGGGCCCCGGCCCAGTGCTCACGCCAGGTCCCGGGCGAGCATCGGGCCGAGCGGCGCGCCACCGAGCAGGTGCGCGTGCGCGTGGAAGACCTCCTGGCCGCCGTACGCGCCGGTGTTGAACATCAGCCGGAATCCGTCGCCGAGCAGCCCCTCGTCGTCCGCCACCGCGGCGGCCGTGGCCAGCACCTCGCCGGCCAGCGCCGGGTCACCCTCGGCGAGGGTGGCGACGTCGGCGTAGTGCTCCTTCGGAATGACCAGGAGGTGCACCGGCGCCTTCGGGTCGATGTCCCGGAAGGCGAGCGTGGTGGCGGTCTCCCGGACCACGGTGGCCGGGATCTCCCCGGCGACGATGCGGCAGAACAGGCAGTCGGATCCCATCCGGGCAGTGTAAGGAAAGGGCCCCCTGTCAACGCCTCCGGTGGCGCAAGGGTCCCTTCCCGGCGTTCGCGCCGGCTACGGCAGGATGCCCTGCATGACGGATCGGGCGGTACTGGTGACCGGGGCCTCGCGCGGAATCGGGCGGGCGGTGGCGACAGCGTTCGCGGCCGGTGGCGACCGGGTGGCGATCCACCACCGCGACTCGGCGGACGCGGCCGAGGAGCTGTGCGCGCAGCTGCCCGGCGAGGGGCACGTGGTGGTCCGCGCCGACCTCACCGACCCGGATGCGGTGCGGGCCATGGTGGACCGGGCCGCCGAGCTGCTCGGTGGGCTGGACGTGCTGGTCAACAACGCCGGGGTGTACGGCGACCGGGACGACCCGCACCCGATCTTCGGCGCGTCCTACGAGCAGTGGCAGCGGCGCTGGCGGCAGGTGCTGGAGACCAACCTGACCGGTGCCGGCAACGTCATCTGGTGTGCCGCCCAGCACATGCGGGAGCGCGGCGGCCGGATCGTCAACGTCTCGTCCCGGGGCGCGTTCCGCGGCGAGCCGCAGCAGCCGGCGTACGGCGCCAGCAAGGCGGGGCTGAACGCGCTGGGCCAGTCCCTCGCCGTGGCGCTCGCGCCGTACGGCATCGCGGTGGCCACCGTCGCGCCGGGCTTCGTGGCGACCGACATGACCACCGAGCACCTGCGCGGCGAGAGCGGCGCGGCGATCCGCGCACAGAGCCCGTTCGACCGGGTGGCCCGGCCGGAGGAGATCGCCGCCGCGGTGCACTGGCTGGCGTCGCCACAGGCCGAGTGGGCCTCCGGCACCATCGTCGACCTCAACGGCGCCTCCTACCTGCGCAGCTGACCGCCGGGGTGCAGCTGTCGGACGGTCACCAGCGGCTGAGCCGGGTGGCGAGCACGCTGAGCGCCGCGACCCCGGCCGTGGAGGTGCGCAGCACCGCCGGCCCGAGCCGCACCGGTCGGCCTCCGGCCGCGCGGAACGCGGTCAGTTCGGCCGCGTCGATGCCGCCCTCGGGGCCGACCACCAGGACGATCTCCCCGGCGGTCGGCAGCTCGGCCGTGGTCAGCCGCTCCTCGGCCTCCTCGTGCAGCACGAACCCGGCGGCGGCACCGGCGATCCGGCGGGCCACCGTCGCGGTGGACTCGTCCGGTGCACCGGCCACCACCGGCAGCCACGGCCGGCGGGCCTGCTTGGCCGCCTCCCGGGCGGTGGCCACCCACTTCTCCCGGGCCCGTACGCCCCGGTCACCGCGCCACTGGGTCACCGAACGGGCCGCCGCCCAGGGCACGATCTCGTCGACCCCGACCTCGGTCATCGCCTGCACGGCCAGCTCACCCCGGTCGCCCTTGGCGATGCCCTGCACGGTCACCAGCCGGGGTACGGGCGCGTCCGCGTACCCCCGGGAGGTGACGGTGAGCTCCAGGCTGCCCCGGCCGACGGCGGTGACCACGGCGGCGGCGGTGCCGCCCCGGCCGTCGGCGAGCAGCAACTCCTCGCCGACCCGCAACCGCTGCACGGTGGCGGCGTGGTGCCCCTCGGGACCGTCGAGGGTCAACGCGTCGGCGGTGGGCAGGGACTCGACCAGGAACAGCGGCGCGGACACGATGATCAGGCTAGCCGCAGTGGTCAGGCGTGACCGTTGAACGCGTCGCGCATCCGGGAGAAGAAGCCGCCCTGCTTGGACAGCTCGGCGACCTCCTCACCGCGGGTCTTGGCGAAGTCGCGCAACATCCGCTCCTGGTCCGGGTCGAGCTTCGTCGGCGTCCGGACGTCCAGGTGCACGTAGAGGTCGCCCCGGCCGGTGCCGCGCAGGTGCGGCACGCCCCGGGCGCGCAGCCGCAGGGTGCTGGCCGGCTGGGTGCCGGCCTTGACGTCGACCGTCTCCTCGCTGTCCAGTGTCTTGATGGTCAGTCGGGTGCCCAGTGCCGCCGCGGTCATCGGCACGGTGACCCGGCAGTGCAGGTCGTCGCCCTTGCGGGAGTACACGTCGTGCGGCCGCTCGTGGATCTCCACGTAGAGGTCACCGGCGGTGCCGCCACCCGGACCCACCTCGCCCTGCTGGGCCAGCCTGATCCGCATGCCGTCCTCGACACCGGCCGGGATCTTGACGGTCAGCGAACGGCGGGTACGCACCCGGCCGTCGCCGGCGCAGGTGGGGCAGGGGTGCGGGATGGTGGTGCCGTAGCCCTGGCAGACGGTGCACGGCCGGGCGGAGACCACCTGGCCGAGGAAGGTGCGCTGCACCGACTGCACCTCGCCCCGACCGCCGCACGCCTCGCAGGTGGCCAGGTGGGTGCCGGCGGCCGTGCCGGCGCCGGAGCAGGTGGTGCAGAGCACCGCGGTGTCGACGGTGATCGGCGCCTCGACGCCGAACGCCGTCTCGTGCAGGTCCAGCTCCAGGCGCAGGATCGCGTCGGCGCCCGGCCGGGTCCGCGGACGCGGGCCACGGGCGCCACCCGCCGCGCCGCCGAAGAACGCGTCCATGATGTCCTGGAAACCGACGAACGGGCCGGCCCCGCCCGGACCGCCCGGACCGCCAGCGCCGCCGCCACCACCGGGGGCGAGCGGGTCGCCGCCCAGGTCGACGATCTGCCGCTTCCGGTCGTCCGAGAGGACCTCGTACGCGGCGTTGATGTCCTTGAACTTCTCCTGTGCCTCCGGGTCCGGATTGACGTCCGGGTGGAACTGGCGCGCCAGCTTGCGGTAGGCGCGCTTGATCTCGTCGTCGGAGGCTTCCCGGCTCACACCGAGAATGCCGTAGTAGTCCCTGGCCACTGCGTTCCGTGTCCTCATGTTCGTCTCGCGTTGCGCCGGTCGTCGGCCGGAGCCGGCCGTCGGCCCTGACTGGTCAGTTCTGGGCCAGCAGCTCGCCCACGTAGCGTGCCACGGCGCGCACCGTGGCGATGTTGCCGGGGTAGTCCATGCGGGTGGGCCCCAGCACCCCCAGGCCGCCCACGATGGTGGCGCCGGGGCCGTACCCGGTGCTGACCACCGAGGCGGCGCGCAGGTTGTCGAACTCGTTCTCGTCGCCGATCAGCACCCGGGTCGTGCTCGGCTCGGTCTCGCCGATGAGCTTGAGGAGCACGACCTCCTCCTCCAGCGCTTCGAGGATCGGGCGCAGCGAGCCCTGGAAGTCGAGCAGGCCGCCCCGGGTGAGGTTGGCGGTGCCGGCCAGCGCGATCCGCTCCTCGTGCCGCTCGACCAGCGTCTCCAGCAACACGGTGGCGAGGGTGGTCATCGTCGGACGCAGCTCGGTCGGCGCCTCTTCGACCAGCGTCTGCACCAGCGGCGGCGTATCGGACAGCCGGGCGCCGGCGAGCTTCTCGTTGACCAGCCGACGCAGGTCGGTGACGTCGTCGGCGGGCACCGGCCCGGGCAGCTCGACCAGCCGCTGCTCCACCCGACCGGTGTCGGCGATCATGACGAGCATCAGCCGGGTGGTGGAGATCGGCACCAGCTCCAGGTGCCGCACCGAGGATCGGGCCAGGCTCGGGTACTGCACGACGGCGACCTGCCGGGTCAGCTGGGCGAGCAGCCGCACGGTGCGGTGCACCACGTCGTCGAGGTCGACCGCACCGACCAGGAAACGCTCGATGGCCCGGCGCTCGGCCGGGCTGAGTGGCTTGACCCGGGACAGCCGGTCGACGAAGAGGCGGTAGCCGCGGTCGGTGGGCACCCGGCCGGCACTGGTGTGCGGCTGCCGGATGTAGCCCTCCTCCTCCAGCACGGCCATGTCGTTGCGGACCGTGGCCGGGGAGACGCCGAGCTGGTGCCGCTCGACCAGCGCCTTGCTGCCGACGGGCTCCTGGGTGGAGACGTAGTCCTCGACGATGGCGCGGAGCACGGCTAGCTTGCGGTCGTCGAGACCCATCCTCCGCACCTCCTGTCGCACGTCGGCCGCCGGCCACGGTGGGGCCGGCGGACCGTCCTGGCACTCGACTGTAACGAGTGCCAGTCTACGTCGGCGTACCCGCCGGCGCGATGATCAAGGTCGTCGCTGTCCGTTCAGCCGCGCCGACCCGGCGGTGTCGCTCTGGTGCGGCATTGCCACGGGCCCTTACCGTGACATCCATGACTGAACCACCTCGCCCTCCCGGCGCGGGAGACCCCGGCGGATACCCGACGGACCCGACATCCCCGCCGCCCTCTCCGGGCGCCTCGGCCGAGCCACCCACCGCACCACTGTCCGGGGCACCCGGCCCGGGCGGCTATCCCCCGGCCGGTGGCTATCCGCCGCCCACTGGTGACCAACCGCCGTCGGGTGGCTACCCTCCGTCGGGCGGCTATCCGCCAGCCGGGGGCTACCCTCCTGGCGGCTATCCGCCCGGTGGCGCCTACGGCGGCCCCGGCGGCGGCTACGCCAACAACGAGGACAAGACCTGGGCGCTGGTCGCGCACTTCGGCGGCGCCGCCGGGATGATCATCAGCGGCGGCGTGCTCGGCTGGATCGGCCCGCTGGTGGCGATGCTGGCCCGGGGCAACCAGTCCCCGACGGTTCGGGCGCACGCGGTGGCGGCGCTCAACTTCCAGCTCATCTGGTCGATCGTCGGCCTGGTCGGCTGGGTGCTCTCCTGCATCGTGATCGGCTTCATTCCGGTCGCGGCGGCGATCATCCTCGGCGCCGTGTTCGGCATCATCGCCGGGATCAAGGCCAACGAGGGCCAGCTCTACCGCTACCCGCTCTCCGGCAGCTTCATCAAGTGATCCGGGCCGGCCGCTCCCCCGGCCGGTCCGGCACACCGTCGCGCCGACCGGGGGGCGGCGCGACGGTCAGGGCAGCAGGTCGCGGACCACGGCGTCGGCGAGCAGCCGGCCGCGCAGGGTGAGCACCGCCCGGCCGGCCGCGTACTCCGGGGCGGCCAGCAGGCCGCCGGCCAGCGCCCGCTCGGCGCCGGCCCGGCCGGTGGCGTCGAGCACCGCCAGCGGCAAACCGGTGGCGAGCCGCAGCCGGAGCATGACGTCCTCCATGTGCGCCTCGTCGACGGTGAGCACCTCCCGGGCCAGGCCGGGCGACGCGCCGGCGGCCAACCGCTGGGCGTACGCCGACGGGTGCTTGACGTTCCACCAGCGCACCCCGCCGACGTGGCTGTGCGCCCCGGGGCCGAGACCCCACCAGTCCGCGCCGGTCCAGTAGAGCAGGTTGTGTCGGCACCGGGCCTCGTCGGTGCGGGCCCAGTTGGAGACCTCGTACCAGGACAGGCCGGCCGCGTCGAGGGCGGCCTCCGCAGCCAGGTAGCGGTCCGCGGCGACGTCGTCGCTGGGGTACGGCAGCTCACCGCGACGCATTCGGGCGGCCAGCCGGGTGCCGTCCTCCACGATCAGGGCGTACGCGCTGACGTGGTCCACCCCGGCGGCCACCACCTGGTCCAGCGAGGCGGCGAAGTCCTCGGCCCGCTCCCCCGGAGTGCCGTAGATCAGGTCCAGGTTGACGTGCTCGAACCCGGCGTCGCGCGCCTCCAGGGCGGCGGCGGTGGCCCGGCCGGCACTGTGCCTGCGGTCGAGGATCGCCAGCACCCCCGGGGAGGCGGACTGCATGCCGAGCGAGATCCGGGTGTAGCCGGCTGCCCGCAGCAGCTTCAGCGATTCCGGGGTGACCGACTCCGGGTTGGCCTCGGTGGTCACCTCGACGTCGGCGGCGAGCCCCCAGGTGCGGTCGATGCCGTCGAGGATGCGGGCCAGGTCGTCGGCGGGGAGCAGGGTGGGCGTGCCACCGCCGACGAAGACCGTGTCGACCCGGGGCGGCGGGCTGTCACCGAGCACCCGGGCGGCGAGCGCCAGCTCGGCCAGCACCGTGTCGGCGTACCCCTCACGGCTGGCACCGCCGCCCAGCTCGCTCGCCGTGTAGGTGTTGAAGTCGCAGTAGCCGCAGCGGCTGGCGCAGAAGGGCACGTGCACGTACACGCCGAAACCGCGCTGGCCGACCGCGGCGGTGGCGGTGGCGGGCAGCGATCCGTCGACGGGGACGGTCTCACCATCTGGAAGGACGCCGGGCATGGCCACTAGTGTGCCCGGCATGACCTCTCCCGACGTCCTCGTGCGGGTCGCCACGGCCCGCGGGGTGACCACCCTCACCCTGGACAGCCCGCACAACCGCAACGCACTCTCCACAGCCCTGATGACCCAGCTGCTGGGTGGGCTGGCCGACGCGGTCGCCGACGAGGCGGTCCGGGTGATCGTGCTGGACCACACCGGCCCGGTCTTCTGCTCAGGTGCGGACCTGAAGGAGACCGCCTTGGCGTACGCCAGCGGGACGGTGCCGGCCGGGATGCTGGGCGAGGTGCTCGCCGCGATCTGGGAGTGCCCCAAGCCGGTGCTGGCCCGGGTGGCGGGGCCGGCGCGGGCCGGCGGGTTGGGCCTGATCGCGGCCGCCGACCTGGCGGTCTGCGCCGACGAGGCGACGTTCGCCTTCACCGAGGTGCGGATCGGGGTGATCCCCGCGGTCATCTCGGCGACCGTGCTGCCCCGGCTGCACCCGCGCGCCGCCGCCGAGCTGTACCTGACCGGGGACACCTTCGACGGCCGGCGGGCCGCCGAGATCGGCCTGGTCACCGCCGCCGTCCCGGCGGACGGGCTGGACGCGGCGGTACGCCGGTACTGCGACTCGCTGGTGCGCGGCGCGCCCGGCGCGCTGGCCGGCGCGAAGGACCTGCTGCGCCGGCCGGGCACCGCCGAGTTGCGCGGCGAACTGGCCCGGCTGTCGGCGCTGTCGACGGGCTACTTCCTCGGCGACGAGGGACGCGAAGGGGTCACCGCGTTCCGGGAGAAGCGGGACGCCAGCTGGGTACCCGCCGCGGATTAGCCGGTTTGTCCTGCCGACGGCGGGGAACGTCACTCTGGCCTTCCCCGCTCCCCTCGGGCGTGAACCGGTCGGACGACCCGGACGACGCCATCGGGGACGTACGCTTGGCGGACTGTCGATCTGGGGGTGTGGGTGCGAACTCGTGCAGCCGTGGCGGGCGGGGTGGTTCTCATCCTCGTCGCCGTGATCGCAGTCTGGCTCGTCGTGCGGCAGGTCGGGGACCGTCTGCAGCTACCACTGGCGAGCCGGAAATGCACGGTCCAAGCCGACGGCCGGGTCGCCCTGGACGCCGACCAGATGGCCAACGCGGCGACCATCGCGGCGATCGGCGCACAGCGCGGGATGCCGGAGCGGGCCGTGGTGGTCGCGCTGGCCACCGCGTACCAGGAGTCCGGGCTACGCAACCTCGCCGATGGCGACCGTGACTCGGTCGGCCTGTTCCAGCAACGTCCGAGCCAGGGCTGGGGCACCCCGACACAGATCCGCGACCCGCGCTACGCGGCGAACCGGTTCTACGCGGCACTGAAGAAGGTGCGCGGCTGGGAGAAGATGCGGGTCACCGACGCCGCCCAGCGGGTGCAGCGCTCGGCGTTCCCCGAGGCGTACCAGAAGTGGGCCGACGACTCCGAGGTGCTCAGCCGGGCGCTACTGGGCGACGTCACCGGGGCGGTCGCCTGCACGGTGGGGCGTACCCCGGTGATGCGCGGCGCGGCAGCGGCCGCCCAACTGACCCGCAACCTGGTGCTGGACTGGGGGTTGTCGGGCACGGACACCGCAGGCCAGACCGGGCTGGCGGTGACCGCGGGCGACCAGCGCGACGGCTGGCGGTACGCGCACTGGCTGGTCTCGCACGCCCAGGACCACGGGGTGAAGCGGGTCCGCTTCGGCGACCTGGAGTGGACCGCCCGGGACGGCACCTGGGGGCGGGTGACCGGCGAGCAGAGCGCGTCTGGTCAGGTGGTGGCCGAGGTGTTCGCCGAGGGGTGAGCGGCCCGGATCTCTTAACCGGCAGTCACCGCACAATCGGACAACAGCCAACAAACGCCGCTATTTATCGCGGAAATCTGACTCTACGGAGTGGCTCCGCTGCGCATGGTCCGGCTGAGGTCCATTCCTGTCATGCGCACTCCCCGCTGCCAAGGTGATCGCGTTACGATCGGCGGCCTGTGCCAGAAATGATTTCACCTCATGGGGAGGGGTACGACGCGGTGTTCGATTACGGCGACCGGACCGGCTACGAACCGATCAGCGACACTGACCGCAAGGAGTTTCACGAGCAGGGCTTCCTCCTGCTGCGCAACGTCCTGACGGAGGACCACCGGGCGGCGCTGGAGGCGGCGGTCGACCGCGTCTACGCGGAGGAGCAGGCAAAGGGCACCACCAAGAAGGACGGCACCCTGCACCTGCTGGGCTTCCTGGAGCGCGACGAGCTCTTCGGTGAGCTGCTCACCCACCCGATCACCTTCCCGTACATGTGGGGGCTGGCCGGCTGGAACATCTACACCCACCACAACCACCTGGACGTCACTCCGCCGGCCGCCGAGCCGGAGAAGCCGTACTGGGGTTGGCACCAGGACGGGTACCGGCAGAACTCCGACCCGGAGACGATGGACCCGAACCTGCCCCGGCCGATGTTCTCGCTGAAGGTCGCGTACGTGCTCTCCGACCTCTCCGAGACCGGCCGCGGCGCCACCAAGGTCATCCCTGGCAGCCACCTGTGGAACTCGCTGGACCGGCCCAAGGACCTCAGCGTGCACAACCCCGACCCGGAGGGCACGGTGGAGATCACCGCCAAGCCGGGCGACGCCTTCATCTTCGACCGCCGGCAGTGGCACTCCCGGTCGACGAACCTGTCGACCATCACCCGCAAGATGCTCTTCGTGGGCTACACCTACCGGTGGATCCGCCCGCTGGACGAGCTGCACCCGGACCTGAACGGCGAGTGGTACCGCAACCGCACGCCGGTGCAGCGCCAGCTGATCGGTGAGGGCACCCACACCGCCAACTACTGGGGCATCAACTGGGACGGGTACGTCGACGACGAGATCCCGCTGCGCAAGGAGCTCAAGGAGCGCGGCCTGCTGGACCGCAGCGTCCCCTGGCTTCGCTGAGTCGTTAGCCGAGAGCCCCTGACATCGCCGATGTCGGGGGCTCTCGCGTGTCCGCCGGCTTTCGGCACAGCCGGCCCTCAGGCGCGGCCGGCCCGCGGTTAGGACGCTTCGCGGAGGCGCAGGTCGGCCAGCCACACCTCGGCCAGGTCGCTGAGCGCGACGCCGAGAACCTCGCTGAGGCAGACCACCGTGCCGAACGCGGGTGCCGGGAGCCGGCCCACCTCGATCTTGCGCAGCGTCTCCGGTGAGATGCCGGCCGCCACGGCCACCTCGACGGGGCTGCGGCCACCTCGGGCGACCCGAAGCGCCGCCCCGAGACGTTGCCCCGCTGCGATCTGTTCAGGTGTGAGCGGTGGGCGAACCATGTCAGCAGGATAGATCCGCCTTCTCGGACCGGCAACGCCCACCGGCCGGCGCGCCGACCAGCGTGGTATAAATATACCGCTACGAAGAGGGAGGGTTGATCGTGATCGAGCTTAAGTCCCCTGAGGAGATCGAACGGATGGCCGTGACCGGCCAGTTCGTCGGCGAGCTGCTGGCGGAGCTGCGGGAGGTCGCCGCCGTCGGGGTCAACCTGATGGACCTCGAGCACCACGCCCGTCGCCGGATCAAGGAGCGTGGCGCCGAGTCCTGCTACTGGGACTACACACCGTCGTTCGGTCGCGGCCCGTTCCGCAACGTCCTGTGCCTCTCGGTCAACGACGCCGTGCTGCACGGCCTGCCGCACAACTACGCCCTGCGCGACGGTGACCTGCTGAGCATCGACATGGCGGTCGGGATCGACGGCTGGGTCGCCGACTCCGCACTGTCCGCCGTCATCGGCACCCCCTCCCCGGATGACCTGAAGCTGATCGAGGCCACCGAGGCCGCGCTGGAGGCCGGGATCGACGCCGCGCGGCTGGGCAATCAGCTCGGCGACATCTCCGCCGCCATCGGCGGGGTCGCCCGCCGCTACGGCTACCAGGTCAACGCCGAATTCGGCGGGCACGGCATCGGCCGCACCATGCACGAGGCCCCACACGTGGCCAACGACGGCCGCTCCGGCCGGGGCATGAAGCTCAAGCCCGGCCTGACGATCGCGATCGAGCCGTGGTTCTGCCACAGCACCGACAAGATCAAATATGACAAGGACGGGTGGACGATCCGGTCCGCGGACGGCTCGCGCACGGCCCACTCCGAGCACACCGTCGCGATCACCAAGGCCGGCCCTCAGGTGCTGACCCCCCGCCCCGGGCACGACACGAGGCAGGGCACCCGCAGCGGGCAGTCGGCCGCGACGTCCTGACGAGCGCCGCTTCGGGGCGTGTGCGGTCGGACGGAGCAAGGGTGAACCGCCCCGAGGGCAGCCAAGTTTCAGGCACGGCCGGCCCTCAGGCGCGGTCGGTGGTCGGTCAGGCGCGGCTGGCGAGGCGGCGGCGGGCCTTCTTCCTGATCGCCACCGGCAGGTCCTCCGCGTCGAGCAGCCGGGGCAGCAACTCCGGCTCCAGGCTGGTCGCCCGGAACACCTCGCCGATGGTCACCCCGTGCGCCGGCCGCTCCACGACCTCGACCGGGTCACCGGCACCCACCTCGCCCTCGCGCAGCACCCGCAGGTACGCCCCCGGGGTGGCACGCACGGTGAACCGCCGGATCAGGTCGGGCATCCCCCAGAAGCCGGCGAACGTGGTGCAGGGGGTACGCGGCATGGTCACCTGGAGCACCGCCGTGCCGATCGCCCACTGCTCGCCGATCACCGCCCCGGTCACGTCGACCGCGTAGGTGGTGAGGTTCTCGCCGAAACCGCCGGGCCGGACGGCGCGGCCGATCTCCGCGGACCACCACGCGGCGTCCTCCTCGGCGTACGCGTAGACGGCCTTGTCCGGCCCGCCGTGGTGGGCGCGCTCGGCGATGAAGTCGCCGACCAGGCCACCGGCGAGCAGCGGCACCGGCCCGTCGACCGGTCGCTTGTCGATGCCGCTGCGACCGCTCGCGTCGCCGGCCCACTCCGCCTCGGTCACCACGCCGAGGTTCACCGCTGCCACCCTGCCCGTCATGACGGTCAGCCTAGTGGCGGCGCTGCGCCCGACGCGCCCGCCGATACCCGCACTCGACGCGGCGTGGCGGCCCGGGCCGGCCTGGGCCGCACGCGGTCCGGTCAGCCCCGACGCTGCCTGCCCTGGTCAGCCCTTGACGGCGCCGGCGACCAGGCCGGAGACCATCCGTCGTTGCACCAGCAGGAAGAAGATGATGACCGGCAGGGTGAACAGGGTGGAGGCGGCCATCACCGGCCCCCAGTTGGTGTCGTCCCGGCCGAAGAAGAAGGTCATCGCCACCGGCAGGGTGTAGCGACCCTGGTCGTTGATGAACGTCAGCGCGAAGATCAGCTCGTTCCACGCGGTGATGAAGGAGAAGATGCTGGTGGCCACCAGGCCGGGCGCCACCAGCGGGAAGAGGATCCGGCGGAAGGTCTGGGCCCGGGTGGCCCCGTCGATGGCCGCCGCCTCCTCCAGTTCCTTGGGCACGGCCGCGACGAAGCCCCGCAGCATCCAGACCGCGAACGGCAGCGAGAAGCCGAGGTACGTGAGGATCAGGCTGGGCAGGGTGTTGTAGAGCCCGAGCCGCTGGATCATCAGGAACAGCGGGATGACCAACGCCTCCAGCGGGATCATCTGCACCACCAGCAGCATGATCAGGAAGCTGGTCCGCAGCTTGAACCTGAACCGGGCGACCGCCGTCGCGGCGAGCAGCGCGACCAGGCCACTGAGCACCACCGTCGAGACCGCCACCAGCGCGCTGTTGAGGAAGAAGTCGAAGAAGCTCACGCCGGGGATGAGGTTGCCGGTCAGGATCTCCCGGTAGTGCGTCAGCGTCGGGTGGGTCGGCACCGGCTGCGGAGTGGCCGAGAAGATCTCGCTGCTCGGCTTCAGCGAGGTGGAGATCATCCAGTAGACGGGGAAGGCCGCGAAGAGCGCGACCAGCAGCCCGGCGGCGTTGAGGGCGACCTTCTTCACTACTCGTCCTCCTGCTTGAGCACCATCCGCACGTAGAAGCCGGTGACCACGAGCAGGATCAGCGTGAGGATCACCGCGATGGCCGCACCGAGGCCGTACTTCGGCGGCGGCGAGAACGCCTCCGCGTAGGAGTAGATGGAGAGCATGAACGTCGGCCGGTCCTGGGTGCCGCCAGCCAGCACGAACTGTTGGGTGAAGACCTTGAAGTCCCAGATGGTGGAGAGCACGATCAGGATCCCGAAGACCGGGCGCAGCAGCGGGAAGGTGATCTTCCAGAACACCCGCCAAGGGCTGGCGCCATCCACCCGGGCCGCCTCGTGCAGCTCGCTCGGCACGCTCTTCAGGCCGGCGAGCACGCTCACCGCGATGAACGGGAACGAGTGCCAGACCACCACCAGGGTGAGGATGGCGAAAAAGAGCAGTGGCGAGTTGAACCAGCCGTAGCCGGTCCAGTCACTGCGGCCGAACAGGCCGTTGGAGAGGCCGTCCGGCAGCGCGTTGAACAGCCAGGTGACCAGGCCGCTCGTGTCGTCGAAGATCCACTTCCAGACGATCGTGCCGGTCAGCGCCGGGGTGGCCCAGGCGAGCATCACGCAGCTGGCCACGAAGGTGGCCATCTTGCGGCCGAGCCGGTTGAGCAGCAGCCCGACCAGGGTGCCGAGAACCATCGTGAGCAGCACGTTGGCCGCGGCGAACAGGACCGTGTTGCGCAGCACGGTCAGGAAGAACGGATCCGAGAGGATCTCGGTGTAGTTGCCCAGCCCCACCCATGGCCACTCCCGGTCGCCGCGCAGTTGCCGGACGCTGTTCAGCCGGTAGAAGGACATCGTCACCACCTGGCCGAGCGGCCAGAGCAGCAGCACACCGATGATCACCAGCGCGGGCAGGAGCAGCAGGTAGGGCAGGCGGTCCACCGGGCGGCGCCGCCGCGCGGGGGTCTCCCGCGCGGCAGCGGCCTCCGGCGCCTCGGTCAGCGTGGTCACTTGGCGTTGAGGATGCTTTCCATCTCACCGGCCGCATCGGCGGTAGCCTTCTCGACCGTCTTCTGACCCTTCATGACCGAGCTGTTCATCGCCTGGGTCACCGTCTTCGTCCGGCTGACCTCCACCCACTTCGGGGTGAGCGGCGTGAGCTTGGTGTTCTGCATGGTGGTGGCGAACGCCGCCATGATCTTGTCGTTGGCGTACGTGTCACCGGCGACCAGGTCCTGGTAGACCGGGAAGAAGCCGAGGCTGCTCGCGAAGCTCTGCGAGTTCTTCTTGTTCAGCAGCACGGTCAGGTAGTCCCAGGCCAGGTCCTGGCGCTCGCTGTCCTTCCAGATCGCCAGGTCCGAGCCACCGGCGAAAGCGGGTGCCGCCTTGCCGTCGGGACCGGGGATCGGGAACGTACCCCAGACCTTCTCGATCTCGGGGTTGTCCTTCTTGATGGCACCCTGCTGCCAGCTGCCGGCGAAGGCCATCGCGGCCTTGCCGGTGGCGAACTGGGTGCGGGCGTCGATCTCGTTCCAGCCTGCCGCCGCCGGCGGAGCCACCTTGTGCACGGTCACCAGGTCGGTCCAGAACTTGACCGCCCGCTGCGCCTCGGGGGTGGTGTAGCCGGACTTCCAGGTGCCGCCCTGGTTGCTGGCGATCTCACCGCCGGCCCCCCAGAGGAAGGAGTAGAACGGCAGCTCGGAGTTGCCCGGCAACGCGATGCCGTAGGTGCCCGGCTTCTTGGCCTGCACGGCCTTGGCCGCGCTGACCAGCTCGTCCCAGGTCTTCGGCGGCTGCACGCCCGCCTCGGCGAACCAGTCGGTGCGGTAGTAGATGGCCCGCACGCCGGCGTACCAGGGCACGCCGTACTGCTTGCCGTCGAGCTGCGCGTTGCGGACGAGGTCGGGCAGCAGGTCCTTGCCGTCGGTCCAGCCACCCATCCGCCCGCTCACGTCGGCGAGCGCCTCCTGGGCAGCCCAGCCCTGGGTCTCGGTGTTGCCCAGCTCGGTGATGTCCGGTCCCTCACCGCCGGCGAGCGCGGCCTGGAACTTCTTGGGCGCCTCGAGCCACGGGAGGTACTGCACCACCACGTCGGTGTCGGGGTGCTTCTGCCGGAACTCGGTCTCGACTCCGTCGAGGAAGGCGTTCTGCGCGTCGCCGCCTTCGCCCATCATCCAGACCGTGAGCTTGCTGTTGTCGGCCGCGTCGTCATCGGAGCCCCCGCCGCAGCCCGTCAGCACCATCGCGGCCGAGGCCACTACGGCAGTGACCGGGGCCAGCCGCTTCCACCTGTTCACGCCACTTCTCCCCTCGCGCCGCCTGGAACTAACCTTCCACGCCGCACCCTAGTACGAAGAATTCCTTTACGACAGTGGGCGCATCGACGGAGCGAGGCGACCGTACCGCAGCGGATCGGCGAAAGGGACCGTGGCATCAGGCCGAAGTCGGGCACTTCAGCACGAAGAAGCGCCCGGCCGATGGCCGGGCGCTTCTTTCAGTAGTGCGGTGGTCGTAGGTGATGCCAGGTCGTTATCGGGTGACGCTGCGGCGGCGACCCACGCCAGCCACCAGCGCGACCGCAATCGCGGCCACCACGACCTGCACCAGCAGCTCGGCCCAGTCGATCCCGCTGGTCTCGGTCGCGATGCCGATGGCCCGCGCCAGCACCGTGCCCAGCAGGGCCGCGCCGACGCCGATCAGCAGGTGCAGCCAGATCGGCATGTTCTGCCGGCCCGGGACGACCAGGCGGCCCAGCGCGCCGACGATGAGACCAACAACGATGGCAGTGATGATGCCCCACACGGTGAGCTCCACGGTCGCCCTCCTTCAAAGAATGTCTGACGCACAACGTGCGCTTCCTGTCGTGACCGCTAAGTGCCCGATCCACCGAAATTCCAAACCGACTTTGCCCACCAGAGGATCACGATCAGGCATACACGGACGTGTTCCACCGGCGACCGCTCTCCCGAGGCAACCGGCCTCTCGGGAGATGCAGCAAGATCCGCGCAACATCGCCGAAAGTGCTGCCTCCCAACGGGTTGAGACAGCACTTTCGGCGAAAGTGCGCGGATCTTGAGGCCATCGCGCGGCGCGGTCACCCCGGGCGGCCAGGTGAACGCCGATGGGCGCCCGACCAGTCGGCCGGGCGCCCATCGGAAGTGTTGCGGTGGTACGAGGTGATGTTGGGGGGTGTTATCGGGTGACGCTGCGGCGGCTACCCACACCTGCCACCAGCGCGACCGCGATGGCCGCCACGACGACCTGCACCAGCAGCTCGCCCCAGTCGATCCCGCTGGTCTCCGTCGCGATGCCGATGGCCCGCGCCAGCACCGTGCCCAGCAGGGCCGCGCCGACGCCGATCAGCATGTGCAGCCACATGGGCATGTTCTGCCGGCCCGGGACGACCAGGCGGCCCAGGGCCCCGATGATGAGACCAACAACAAGCGCAGTGATGATGCCCCACACGGTGAGCTCCACGATCGCCCTCCTTCAAAGAATGTCTGACACACAATGTGTGCTTCCTGTCGTGACCGCTAAGTTCCCGACCCACCGGAAATCCAAACCGACTCACTCTCAACGGAGAGCGGCACACGTCAATGCTGGTCGGGTGCGTCGATTGGCACGGGAGCGCGTCCAACCAGGTAGAAGGCCATCTCGTCGGATCGCCCACCGCACGGCGAGGCGGAGAAAATTTTCTTCACCAGCCGCCAGCCGCCAGGCCGTGCTGGCGCTCTGCCCGCGGCGGGCGGCGGGCCACCGGGATCCGGACACGGCGACGGCCGGTGCCCCCGGCCGTACGCCTGATCGTGGCGACCGGCCCAGCCGGGGCACCGGCCGTTCTCGTCAGTCAGCGCCGGCGTACCGGCGGTTCTCGTGAGTCAGCGCCGGCGGACCGGCGTCGGGTCACTTCTTGCCGGCGGCCTTGCCGTCGCCGGAGTCGGAGGAGAGGGCGGCGATGAATGCCTCCTGCGGCACCTCGACCCGGCCCACCATCTTCATCCGCTTCTTGCCTTCCTTCTGCTTCTCCAGCAGCTTGCGCTTACGGCTGATGTCACCGCCGTAGCACTTGGCGAGCACGTCCTTGCGGATCGCCCGGATGGTCTCCCGGGCGATGACCCGGCTGCCGATGGCCGCCTGGATCGGCACCTCGAACTGCTGGCGCGGGATCAGGGTGCGCAGCTTGGCGGCGATGGTGACGCCGTAGTTGTACGCCTTGTCCTTGTGCACGATGGCGCTGAACGCGTCCACCGGCTCGCCGTGCAGCAGGATGTCCACCTTCACCAGGTCCGATGCCTGCTCGGTGGAGGGCTCGTAGTCCAGCGAGGCGTAGCCCTTGGTCCGGCTCTTCAACTGGTCGAAGAAGTCGTAGATGATCTCCGCGAGGGGCAGCGTGTAGCGCAGCTCGACCCGGTCGGCGGAGAGGTAGTCCATGCCGAGCAGGCTGCCGCGCCGGCCCTGGCACAGCTCCATCACCGCGCCCACGTAGTCGTTAGGCGTCAGCACGGTGGCCCGGACCACCGGCTCGTACACCTCGGCGATCTTGCCGGTCGGGTACTCGCTGGGGTTGGTGACGACGATTTCCTCGCCGTCGTCCGTGATCGCCCGGTAGACCACGTTCGGCGCGGTGGAGATCAGGTCGAGGTTGTACTCGCGCTCCAGCCGCTCCCGGATGATCTCCAGGTGGAGCAGGCCGAGGAAGCCGCAGCGGAAGCCGAAGCCGAGCGCCCCGGAGGTCTCCGGCTCGTAGTCCAGCGCGGCGTCGTTGAGCTTGAGCTTGTCCAGCGCCTCACGCAGGTTGGGGTAGTCGGACCCGTCGATCGGATAGAGGCCGGAGTAGACCATCGGCTTCGGGTCCTTGTAGCCACCCAGCGCCTCGGACGCCGGCCGGCTGTTGATGGTGACCGTGTCACCGACCCGGGACTGCCGGACGTCCTTCACGCCGGTGATCAGGTAACCGACCTCGCCGACACCGAGCGCCTCGGCCTTCACCATCTCCGGCGAGATGACGCCGATCTCCAGCAGCTCGTGCACCGCCCCGGTGGACATCATCTTAATCCGGTCCCGGGCGCTGATCCGGCCGTCGATGACCCGCACATAGGTGACCACGCCGCGGTAGACGTCGTACACCGAGTCGAAGATCATCGCCCGGGCGGGCGCCTCGGCGTCACCGACCGGCGGGATGAACTGCCGGACAATCTCGTCGAGCAGGTACGGAACCCCCTCGCCGGTCTTGCCGGAGACCCGGATGCAGTCGGCAGGGTCGCCGCCGATCAGGTGCGCCAACTCCTCGGCGTACTTCTCCGGCTGGGCGGCCGGCAGGTCGATCTTGTTGAGCACCGGGATGATGCGCAGGTCGTTCTCAAGGGCCAGGTAGAGGTTGGCCAGGGTCTGCGCCTCGATGCCCTGCGCGGCGTCGACCAGCAGCACGGCACCCTCGCAGGCGGCCAACGACCGCGACACCTCGTAGGTGAAGTCGACGTGCCCCGGGGTGTCGATCATGTTGAGCACCGCGTGCTCGCCGGTCCGCTCGCCCTCGCGGATGGTCCACGGCATCCGGACGGCCTGACTCTTGATGGTGATGCCGCGCTCGCGCTCGATGTCCATCCGGTCCAGGTACTGGGCGCGCATCTGCCGGGGGTCGACCACGCCGGTGAGCTGCAACATCCGGTCGGCCAGGGTCGACTTCCCGTGATCGATGTGGGCGATGATGCCGAAGTTCCGGATGCGACCGGGGTCGGTGGCACCAGGAGCGTTCGCGCCGGGATCGAGCTTCGGTGGCACAGCGGTCCGTTCTGGTCGGCTGACGTGAGCAGGCCGGCGCACCGCCGACCCCCTCTATGCTCCCACGCCGCCGGGGTGCGTCCGCTGCGCGGGCGATCCTCCCTACCCCGCGACCCCGGCACTGGGCGCCGAACCGCCCAACACCTCACTCCATCGGCGGCTCAACGAAGAGCGCGGCCAGCCGGGGCAGCCGGCGGCGGGCCTCCTCCTCGTCGTCGAAATCCCAGAAGTCGTTGAGATCCGGCGCGCGCACCGGCTCCCGGTCCGCCGGCAGTTCCGCCGCGGTGGCCTTGCGGTACGCGTCCCAGGGCACCGCCAACATGTGCTCGGCGGAGAACTCCTCGCCGCTGAGCGAGGCGGCCCGCACCTGGGGCAGCTCGGCCAGCGAGTCCGGGTCGGTGACCGCGCGCGCGAAGACCGCCCGGCCCTGGGTCATCAGCCAGCCCCGGAAGTGCTCGAAGCCGTCCGCCGAGGCACCCCCGTTGATCAGGTACGCCGCTCCCCAGAGATCCGCCTTGTGCGAGGCGGCCAGCACCCGCGTCTGGTGCCGGGCGTATCCGACGATGTCCTCCGGGTCACGCTCGGCGAGCAGCGCGACAGCCCGCGCGGCGACCGGACCCGGTTCTCCCCCACCGCCGGCACGGGCCTGGTCGATCAGCTGCCAGAAGTCCTCGGTCCTCATGGCTTGGCAGTCTCGCAGTGTCGCCGCACGCCGCGCACGTACCCCGGGGCAGCATGGTGGGGTGTCGTCCCCCACGCCGTTGCCTCCGGTCCCGTACCACGCGAGTGCGCTGCGCCCGTCGTGGCCGTCGTTGCCGGCGGCGCTGCGGGACGCGATCGCCGACCGGCTCGGCGCGCCGGTGGTCACCGCCAGGGTCGCCGGCGCGGGCTTCACCCGGGGCTTCGCCGCCGTGCTCGGCACCGCCGACGGCGGCCGGGCCTTCGTCAAGGCCGCACCCGCCGCCGAGCAACCGCACCTGGTCGACTGGTACGCCCGGGAGGCCGCGATCCTCGACCGGCTGACGGCCGGCCTGCCGGCGCCCCGCCCCCGGTGGACGCTGTCCGAGGCCGGCTGGTTCGTGCTGTGCACCGACGCCGTCGACGGCCACACGCCGCAGCTGCCCTGGGTACCGGCCGAGCTGGACGCCACGCTCGCCGGGTACGCCGAGGTCGCCGCCGCGCTGGCCGACCCGCCGGTCGAGCTGACCGCGCTCGGCCTGCCGCACCTGGCCGACCTGGCCCGGTCGGACATCCTCTGGTGGGAGGAGGTCGCAGCCGGTCGGGAGCCGTCGCCGGTGCTGCCGCCGCCCCTGCGGGACCGGCTGCCCGAGCTGGTGGCGCTGGAGTCCCGCCTCCCCCAGTACGCCGCCGGTGTGACCGGCCTGATCCACGGCGACCTGCGGGTGGACAACGTGCTCATCGGTGCGGACGGCCGGGCCTGGTTCTGCGACTGGACCTGGGTCTGCCACGGGCCGGCCTGGTTCGATCTGGCCGGCCTGCTGATCACCGCGTACGCCGGCGGCCTGGACGCGGACCGGCTCTTCGCCGCGCACCCGGTGACCGCGGGCGCACCCCCGGACGCGCTGGACGCCACCCTGGCCGCGTTGGCCGGCTACTACCTCACCGGCGCCGCGGCAGCGCCGGTGACGGCCTCGCCGCACCTGCCCGCGCACCAGCGGTGGAGTGGCGAGCAGGCACTCGACTGGCTCGCCCACCGCCAGGGCTGGCGGTGACCGGCCGGGGCGTAAACTTGTCCTCGATGGGCCGGGTGATCGACGCGTTCGGCCGCGCGGTGGCCGGCCGTTTTGGCTCGTCCCGGGCGACCTGGTAACCTGGCTCTTCGCGCAGCGATGACGCATGTTCGTCATCCCGCGCATAAGCTGACCAACCCGAGCTATCAAGACGAGGCTGTCGCGTGGCGAACATCAAGTCCCAGATCAAGCGCAACCGGCAGAACGAGAAGGCCCGGCTGCGCAACAAGTCGGTCAAGTCGTCGCTGAAGACCGCCGTCCGGAAGTTCAACGAGGCTGCTGAGGCCGGTGACGTCGAGAAGGCCACCGCGCTGATGCAGGACGCCTCGCGCAAGCTGGACAAGGCCGTCAGCAAGGGCGTGATCCACTCCAACCAGGCCGCGAACCGCAAGTCCGCGATCGCCAAGCGCGTGGTGGCTCTCTCCGCCTGACGACTCACCGTCAGACCTATTCGGAAAGCCCCGGACTCCGGTCCGGGGCTTCCGTGTGTCCAGCCTCGGTCGCTGGCGTCGGTCGGTCCGCCCGGTCCGGACGGCGAACAGGCCGCGCCGGATCGGCGTCGATCACCACGCCGGTGACGCTGTGCGAGATCCACTCCACCCGGGCCCGGCCGACAACCGGCTCCATCTGGCGGCGGAAGCGGTCCCGTTCCTGCTCGGGCACGAGCGCGGCGGAGCGGACCACGATCGCGGCCACCATGTCGTTGAGTTTGACCATCACCGCCACCACGGCCGGCAGCACCAGCACGGACCACCAGGTGACCAGCTCGGCGAGGGCGAGCAGTGCGGCCAGCGCGATGGTGCCCTCGAAGAAGAGAAAGCAGAGCACCCCGCCGGGGTTGACGAACCGCAGGTTGAGGAGCCGGGCGTAGAGCGGCCGGTAACGCTCCTCATCGGCGGGGATGGTGGCCCACGCCGTACGGTTCGGCCCGGTCACCGGCCGCTGCCCTGCCGGGCCGCCGCGACCGAGAAGACGGCACGCTCCAGGGCGTACGCCCGATCGTCCGAGCCGCCCTTGACGGCCGCGTTGCACTCGGCGGCGACCTGCATGGCCCGAACCAGGCCCTCAGGCGTCCAGCCGCGCCCCTGTCGCTGCGCCCGCTCGATCTTCCAGGCCGGCATGCCGAGACTGCTGGCGAGCTGGTACGGGTTGCCCCGCCCGGCCGACGCCACCCGGGCCACCGTGCGCACCCCGTCGGCCAGGGCGTCGGCGATGGGCACCGGGTCGACCCCGACGTGCAGGGCCCAGCGCAGCGCCTCCAGAGCCGCCGGCACGTCGCCGACCATGGTGGCGTCCGCCACCGTGAAGCCGGTCACCTCGACCCGACCCCGGTAGTAGCGGGAGACCGTGTCGGCGCTGATCCGCCCGTCGGTGTCGGCGATCAGTTGGGAGCAGGCGGCGGCCAGCTCGCGCAGGTCGTTGCCGACCGCCGCGATCAGCGCCTCGGCGGCGTCGTCGGTGCATTTGCCACCGGCCCGGCGAATCTCGTCGCGGACGAAGGCCAGCCGCTCGCGGTGCCCCTTGAGCTTCGCCGCCGGGACCACCGTCGCGCCCGCCGCCCGCAGCCCGTCGGCGAATGCCTTGCCCTTGGCAGCGCCCAAATGCAGCACCAGCAGCTGAACCTCCGGGTCGGGGTTCTTCGCGTACGCGAGCAGCGCGGTGACCAGGTCCTTGCGGGCATCCTGGCCGGAGCGCAGGATGAGCAGCCGCCGCCCGCCGAACAGCGACGGGCTGAGCATCTCGGCGATCTCGCCGACGGTGAGCGCGCTCGCCTGGTACTCGCGGACGTCCACCTCGGGGTCGACGCTGCGGACCCTCGCGATCGCTTCGGTCACGGCGCGCGTGGCGAGCAGTTCCTCATCGCCGAGGACGAGCAGAATGGGGGCGAGGCTGGCGGGGGTCACGCCGCCCATATTCGCACGGCCCACGGTGGGATCGTGCCTGGTCATTCGCCGCTCACTCGGCGCAGCCCGCACTCAGTGCAAATCCCGACATTTATCGCATTTCATTATCTAATGCATAAGACGGCAGACGTGAACGGCAACAGCACCAGCGAGCGCTGATGTCGAGGCCATGTCGTGCGTAGCGTCCGATGCACTGAAGTGCTTCGATTACCCGGGTGAGAAACGCATCCCGGCTCTCGATCGCGGCGGCCATCGCAGTCGGCACGGCGGGCTACTTCGTTCCGACGCCGTGGTCTGTCGTCGCGGTCGCGCTCGACCTCCTCCTGCTGTCGACGGCTGTACTCCTCACCAGGGTCGGACGCCGTGCGAACGTCGTCGAACCCGGACGCAGCGCGAACATCGTCGAAGCGAGAAGGTTGGAGGACGTCCCTCCGATCGGCCAGCGCCCCGGCCATGTTGGCGAGCACGACCAGGGGACGAGCGAGACCCGGCCGGGCGACGGAGATATCCGGGTGGGGAGCGCTCCGTGGCGCGGCACCACCGCACCGCCGCCCCCACCTCCGCTGGACGACCTGCCTGAGCCATGGTTCCCACCAACCACCGACGCGCCGCCGTCGTATCCGCACGAGACCGGGCCGGCACCATGGGGGAGACCGCCAGAACGACCTGCCGCACGGCCGAGCGAGGCAGGTCCCCGATTCCGTGCGTCGCAGGCACGCGACTCCCACTCGGCGACCAGCCGGGTCCGGCGACCGGAGGCGCCTGCGTCGAGCGTTTCCACGCGGGCCACGGTGGCGGCTCACTCGCCGACACCTGACGAGATGCTGAGGGGCATCACGACGATCGTGGAGACCACCCGCAGGGGCCAGCAGTCCCAGATCTGGTGGTTCCTGGCCGGGGTCGCCGCATCGATCCCCGCAGGCATCCTGGTCAACCTCCTCACCGGCTGACCGGCGCCCGGCCGTCAGGGGCGCTGACCCGCCGGCACGCACCGGCGGACCACGGCCAGGCCATCGCCCGCCCGGATCGCCGCCAGGTCCCCGTCGGTGTCGGTCCGCAACACCCGGACACCGCCCCTGCTCAGCCGGGCGAGCAGCCCCGGATTCGAGTGCCCGTAGGTGTTGCCGGTGCCCACCGGCACCAGGGCGACGGCCGGCCGGACGGCGTCGAGAAACCCCGGATCCTGGCACGCCGAGCCGTGGTGCCACCAGTGCAGTGCCGTGTCGGGGTGGGTGCGGGCGTGGCAGCGAGGTCAATGAAGACCTGGTTGCCACCGAGCAGGTGCGGCAGGTCCGGCCGGCCGGTGAGGGGTTGCTTGCGGCGGCGGGCCTGGTCGCGGCGGGGTGGACCAAGGCCACGTTGGGCGTGAACGTGTCCGTAGCCGAGTTGGTCCAGGACTAGTGGTACGGGTGCGAGCCGCCGTAGGCCCGGTTGGGTCGAAACCGGTCTGTCGCGCGCAGGACGGTGAGGCGGCGTAGTCGGCGTTGGGCGAAGTCCAGGGACGGGAACAGTGCGGTGGCGATCTGGTCGGTGGTGAGGACGCCGTGGTCGTAGAGCCAGCCGAGGAGCTGGTCGTCGCGGGCGGTGATGCTGGCCTGTAGACGCAGCAGCGGGTCCGGAGCCGGTAGCGGTTTACGCATGGGCGGCCCTTGGGGGGACACCCCACACCGGTAGCGGTTTACGCATGGGCGGCCCCTGGGGGGACACCCCACACATGAGGGTGTGTCTGGAGCCGCGCCGGACTCCTGAGAGGGGGTCTGGCCTGGGCTGTGAGCGGGATCGGGGGGTCGGTTCGGGGGTCAGTGTCAAGACGGACGGTGCAACGGGGATCGACACCGACGTCGGCACGGCCAGCAACACCGGTTCCGCTGAAACGATGGTGTGGAAGGTTGTGCGCCCCGGGTCGGTGACGGCCCTGGTGGCGCGGGTGGGGGTCGCTGAGCTGGTTCAGCATGCTTGTTACTCCTTTGAGGAACGGAATGCGGGATGGATGGCGAGGCGTGCGCTGGTCACCCTGCCGCCGGGCGGGACGGTGTTCGCTCTGCCAGGTCGGGTCAGGTTCTGTCAGGAGGCGGGTTTCCTGACAGACGCGTGTGCTGGTCTCACGTCAACGGCTCGGTCTGACAGAAGTGACGGATTGTGGTTCTGTCACGCCGCCTCCCGGTGTGACAGGTCCGGCGCGGGTGGGGTGGTCTCGGCGCGCAGAGCGCGCACGAGCGTGGAGGCGGTGGCGTTGGACAGTTGGTGCCCGTCCGCGCGCAACTGTCGGGCGAGGGCCTTGCGGGACAGCGGTGTCCCCTCGGCGGTCAGGGTGCGGGCGGCGGTCCGGGCGGCCGGGACCAGCGCGGCGATCTCCGGACCCCGGTCCCGGACAGTCGGGTCGTGGGCCCGTCGGTCCGGGACCGCCGGGTCCTGGTCCGCCGGGGCGGGGACTGCGGTGGTGGAGTCCCGGACCGGGGCAGTGTTCGCCGGGACCGGAAGTGGCGGTGCGGGGACCGGCTTGTGGGTGCGCGTCCCAGCGGCGCGCTGCGCCCAGGACGGCACACCGTGCCGCAGGGGTGGGCCGCTGGTGCTGAGCACCGCAGCGGTGAGGTCACCTCCGCGCGGGACGCCGAGCCGACCCTCGGCGGTGAGGCGCTGCCCCGGCAGCAACCCCCGCCAGGCCGGGTCGGTGGCCAGAATCAGCAACCGCACCGATGCTTCGACCCGTCGGCCGTCCGGGCCGGTGAGTCGCACCAGCTCGGTCGGCACCAGCAGCATGCCTGGGCGCGCGGCGGACCGGATCGGACGCGGATCGTCCCGGACGACCAGGTCAGCGGTGACCGGGGCGCGCTGCTCGGCCAGGACGCGGATCGGCTGCGCGTCCCGGACGACGAGCCGGGCGGCGGTGGCCGTCGCACCGCAGACCACGCCGAGGCCGACCGCGACAGCGATCCAGCCGTACCGGCGGGCGGCGGCCCGGGGATGGCCGAGGCGGCCGAGCAGGTGCAGGGCGCTCAACGCCGTCAGGCCGGCGGCTGTGCCGCCCAGCACCAGGACCGGCCGGGCGCCGAGGTGCAGGCCGGCGAGCGCGCTGAGCCAGGTGGCCACGGCGAGCCCGGCCAGCCGCAGGTCCGGTGGTTGGGTCTGACCTTGGGCAACGCTCAAGCCGCCCGGCGCACTGACGATGGAATGGCCCCTCACACCGTCACCAGATCCTTGAGCTGCTCGTAGCGGGCGTCGCCGATCCCGTCGACCTGGCGCAGGTCGCCGACGGACTTGAACCCGCCGTGCTGATCCCTGTGCGTGAGGATCCGCTGGGCGAGGACCGGCCCGACCCCAGGCAACGCGTCGAGCTGCCCAGCGTGGCGGTGTTGAGGTTCAGCGGCTCGGCGGCGGGTGCCGCCCCACCCACCGCCGGGCCGGCCGCACCGCCCGGCACCGGCGGTGGCGTCACCCCCACCACGATCAGCTCCCCGTCGGTGAGCTTGCGGGCGGGATTGAGCAACGCCACGTCGACACCGGGCAGCGCGCCGCCGGCCGCCTGCACCGCGTCGGCGAGGCGGGATCCGGCCGGCAACCGCACCAGCCCGGGTCGACGGACCTTGCCGGCGACCGCCACCACCAGCTCGCCGGTGCCGGAGGCGCTGGGGTCACCCGCCGAGGTGGCCGGAGCGGCCTCGCTGGCCAGCGGGGCGACCGGCTCCTGCTGCGGCCGGGACCGCCAGGCCCAACCGGCGGCACCCAGCACGACCACCGCGGCGACGACCGCCAGCGCCCGCACGCCGCGCCGCCCCGGGTCGAACGCCCCGGGACCGGGCAGCCGCGAACCCGGCCCGGCCGCGAGGCCGTCCGGCCCCGGGGGCACGCCCGCGTCCGGCTCTATAAGCGGCCCAGCCCGGGGCGGCAACGCGCCGACCAGAGGTACGCCCGCGAACGGCGTCTCAGCCGGGGGTGGCAGCACGCCGACCGGCGGGACAGTCAGCCGGTGCAGGCGCTGGCGTACCTCTGTCTCCTCGTCGTGCGGCACGACGCGACGCTATGGCGACGGACGGCGTGGCGGGACGTGCTGGCATCGCCCTGTGGATAAGTAACGCCAGTGTGGACAGAGCCCTGATCATCGTCGGATCTGCTACGGGGCCAGCAGCACGGACATCGATCGCCGTGCGATCGTGCCGGGGGGCGGTGGTCATCGTCTCCAGAACAGGAGGTGAGTGACTCCGCTGGGGCTCGGCACTGACTCAAGGTGGAAGCGGTCGAGGAGATCAGTGTGGCTCTCCCACAGCCGCTCGCCTCGACCGAGGTCGAGGCGAGCGACAGCGATGTGCATCGTGTCGACCAGGTCGGCCTCGATGAACTCGCGGATCGTGGCAACCCCACCACCGAGGCGTACGTCCCGACCAGCGGCGGCCTCCTTCGCGCGTGCCAGCGCCTCGACCGGGCTCGCATTGAGGAAATGAAAGGTGGTGTCAGACAGGGTGAACGACGGGCGTTCGTGATGGGTGAGCACGAAGACCGGCGTGTGGAACGGTGGGTTGTCCCCCCACCATCCCTGCCAATCGTGGTTCTCCCAGGGGCCGCGCTGGGGGCCGAACTTGTTACGACCCATGATCTCCGCCCCGATGTTGTAGTCGTAGTCGCGGGTCATGTAGTCGTCCAGGCCGCGAGTGCCGCCGGGTTCGGTGCGGTACACGAAGCTGGCAGTAGCGGCGCGCCAGGAGAACAGTGGGGTGGGGTCTGCGTGGCCGAAGGGCCGCTCCAGGCTTTGCCCCTCACCGGTACCGAACCCGTCACGCGACACCATGAAGCTCTGCACCCTTAGCAACTGCGGCATGTCTCCTCCTCTGGATCGGACGAGCAAAATCCGATTGCAACTTACAACCGGTTGCACCGTACTAGACTGATGGCATGCTGCAACCAGTAGGGGTCGGTCGCCTGCCCGTGTCGGAGGGAAAATCGGGGTGCCCGATCAATCTGACCGCCGAACTGCTGGGCGACCGATGGAGCCTGGTCGTGCTGCGGGACATCATGTTCGGCGGCCACAGGCACTTCCGCGAGCTGCTCACGAACTCGATCGAAGGCATCGCGTCGAACATCCTCGCCAGCCGCCTGTCGAAGCTCGTCGACGCGGGCCTGCTCACTCGGCACGATGACCCGAGCCACCGACAGAAGATCGAGTACCGGCTCACCGAGGCAGCGATCGAACTCGTTCCACTCATGGCTCACCTCGGCGCCTGGGGCTCCCGATGGCTCCCAACATCACCTGAGCTGTCGATCCGCGCCGAACTTCTCGCTCACGGCGGTCCTGACTTATGGGAGAGGTTCATGGACGAACTCCGCGCCGCGCACCTCGAAGGCCGTCCACACCCTGCCGACGGCGTCCTCGCCGAACTCACCCTGGCCTACGAACGGGCCGCTTCCACCAGCTAGAGAAGAGCAGTTCCCGAACACGCGCGTCCTGCAACAGATAAGCCCCGGCACACCATCACGGGTGACCCGGGCTCCTGCTTAGGTCTGGTCAGCTTACGGTGCCAATTCCCTTTGCCAGGCTCACGAAGCTCTGCCAGGCCGCCGGCCCGAAGGTCAACGTGCCGCCGTCGCGGTCCTTCGTGTCGCGGACGAGCACGACGCCGGGCAGGTTGTCGGCGACCTCGACGCAGTCACCCTGGTTGTTCCCACTCTTCGCGGACTTGCGCCACCGCGCGCCGGTCATGTCCATGATCTTGCTGCCTCCCTCAGAAGATCCAGGGAGCGACCACGAGGAAGGGCTTCGCCCCGGATCCGTTCCCACCGTCGGTTCAGGGTAACAATCTCGGTTGGCTCATCGATGATCTGCGCTTGAGCCTGACTGTCGACGTACGCCACGTGCACTCCGGTTCCAAGCTCAGCGATCGTGAACGGGCCACCGAGGCCGGGGTACATGCCGACGTCCTGGGGCACGATGTGAATCTGCACCGAGGGAAGCTGTGCACATTCGACCAGGTAGGCGAGCTGTTCGGCCATGAGTGCCCGATCGCCGTACGCCTGCCGCCGGAGGACGTTCTCATCGAGGACGGCTACGTAGAGCGGTCCGCCCAGTCGTCGCAGGATCGCGTGCCGCCCGGTTCGGGCCGCCACCATCTCGTCCACCTTAATGGGCAACAGCCCCTCGCCCTCGACCGTTGCCCGTGCGTACGCCTCGGTCTGGAACAGGCCGGGAACCCAGGCAAGCTGAAAGCCGCGCAGTGCCACCGCCTCCCGCTCGATGTCCACCCAGGGGCGGAACCACACGGGCTCCCGGCGTTTGAGCACATCCGGCCAAAGGTCCCCCTCCTCGCGACCGAGAATCGTTGCGACCTTCGATCGGTGGCGAGTCTGCGGGATACGTCCGGGGTTCGCCCACTTGGCTGCCGTCTTCGGGTCGACGCCTATCTGAGCTGCGAGGCTGTCCGCTGTCTCGCCCGCTGCCGACATCGCCTCAATGACTGCATGGTTCATCCGATTCCTCCCCGGAACGTTCTGCACGTCCATTGGAGATACTGCTACGCAGTGTGTTCGACCTGCAACCCTTGGCAAGGTGCTTCGTAGACGGCGCGGCCGGCAGGGACCCGAACCCGGCGGACGCGTTCGTAGCGGGGCCGCCCCACGGGCGAGCACTCACGGGGCGGCCCCTCCCACCAGCGTCCAGGGGAGACCGTGCCGAACGACAAGCCGCAGCCGAAGCCCGCAAACCCGCCACCGACGTCACCGCCCGCCAGCCCGGTCGTACCAGGCCCCATCAGGCCGTTCATCCCGCCGTTCCGTGGGCCGGGCCAGGTCGGCTACCGCGTTCCCGATCACGGTCGGGGGTCGGTTATTGCGCGCAAGGTTCATTCCAGCGAGGTCCTGCTCCTGACCCGCGCGGCAAGCCCGCAGTTCTTCCGACCCATCACGGTTCGGGTCATCCGGGTCCTGGATTGGATCACGTACGACGGCTGGCTGTGGATCGACGCCTACCAGCTCGCGCCTGACGGCACGGCGCTGGCTCGGCGGTCTTTGTTCTTCATGCCGGAGGGTGCCCACTGGGTGAAGGCCCCTGCGGTCGTCCCGGGACGTCGCCAGTCGGTCCGCCGAAGCCCGGTGAGGGTCGGCGGATGACCGGCCGCCCGAAGCATGCTCCGATCAAGCCGTCCTGGCGATGCCGGACCTGCGGGATCGCCTGGCCCTGCTCGGCCGCGAAGCTGTGGCTCCTCGGCGAGTACCGCAACGACCGCCCGGCCCTGCTGGTCCACCTGGCGTCCCTTCAGGAGGAAGCAGCCGGCCACCTGGCCGCGCTCAACCCGAGCGCCCTTTCGGCCAACCTCACAGACCGCTTCGTCGACTGGGCTCGTGGCCGCTGACTGTCAGCGGGCCTCTGGGTCGAGGCCGAGCACAGCCCGTCCCCCGTCCACCGGCAAAGTCACCCCGTTGATGAAGCTCGCCGCTGGCGACAGCAGGTACGCGACCGCCTCCGCCACCTCGTCGACCCGCCCGATCCGGCCCACCGGGTGCAGCCGGGTCAGTTCGGCGTCGATCCACTCGGCCTGGGTGGGCTCCTGGGTTGCCAGAAAGTCGGCATGGCGCTCGGTGGCGATCGAGCCGAGCGCGACAGCGTTGGCGCGGATGCCGTGCCGCCCGTATTCGACGGCCAGCGCCCGGGTGAGCCCCTCCACGGCGGCCTTCGCCGTCGAGTACGGCAGGGCGCCCGATACCGGTCGGTGGGCCTGGTGCGACGAGATGTTCACGATGGACCCGCCCGCACCGGCGGCCAGGAACCGGCGGACCGCCACGGCGGCGCCCACCACGGCCGGGCGCAGGTTCTGCCCGATCAGGTCCAGCACCGCGTCGGCCGACGCCGAGTGCAGCGAGGCGTCCCGGAACACCGCCGCGTTGTTCACCCAGCCGGTCAGCGGTGCGGCCCGCTCCGCCTGGTCGGCGGCCTGCTCGGCCACCCGCTCGTCGCTGGCGTCGCCGACCACCGCGACCAGCCGGTCGGCGGCCGGGTGCCCGGCCAGCCAGTCCAGCGCGTCGGCGTCACGTTCCATGACGACGACGGTGGCACCGGTCGTCACCAGCCGTTCCACCACGGCCCGGCCGACACCACGGCCTCCCCCGGTCACCACGCACGATGTGGGCACCGGCTCAGCCTGCCGGCCGTCGGTGGACGACCACGCAGGCCAGCCCCGGACCGGCGTGCGCGGCGACCACCGCGCCCGCCTCGGAGACGTACGTGTCGTGCAGCCGGTCACCCAGCCGCTCGGTCAGCGCGGCGAGCAGCGCCTCGGCCCGCTGTGGCGCGGCCAAATGGTGCACCCCGAGGTCCACCTCGTCGTCCCCGGCCGCCTCGACGGCCAGGTCGACCAGCCGGGCCACTCCCCGGCTGGCGGTCCGCACCTTTTCCCGCAGCACGATCGCGCCGTCCGGCATGTGCATGATCGGCTTGACCGACAGGGCGGTGCCGAACAGCGCCTCGGCCGCGTTGATCCGGCCGCCCCGGCGGAGGAATTCCAGCGTGTCGACGTAGAACCAGACCGTGGTCCGGGCGACGGCGGCGAGCGCAGCGTCGCGTACCCCGGCCAGGTCGGCGCCGGCCTCGGCGGCCTTGGCGGCCGCGATGGCCGGGAACCCGAGGCCCATGCCGGTCGAGCGGCTGTCCACCACGGCAACGCGGCCGTCCAGGTCGGCGGCGGCCAGCCGGGCCGCCTCGACCGTGCCGGAGAGGGTGGCGGAGAGGTGCACCGAGACGACTCCGTCGGCGCCGGCGTCGAGCAGCCGGCGGTACGTCTGCGCGAACTGTTCGGGTGCCGGTCGGGATGTGGTGGCCGTGACCCGCCGGCCGCTCAGCGCCAGGGTGGCGTCGGCGGGCTGGGTCTCCACCCCCTCCAGCCCTTCCGCGCCGTTGAGCACGACGGTCAACGGGACGACGGTCAGCCGGTGCGCCTGCACCAGGTCGGGCGGGAGGTAGGCGGTGGAGTCGATGACGACCGCGACGGGCATGCCCGGCACGCTAGCCGATCGAGGCCTTGAACGCCGAAGCGCGAGCGCACCGCGGGCGGTGGGGACGGCGGTCGGATCACGCCGGCGGGGGGACGGGACGGCGGCTCAGACCGCGTCGACGACGGCCGGTGCGGTGACCAGGCCGACGTTGTGCGCCCGCAGCTGCCAGCCGCGGACGTCGTCGTGCCGCAGCTCGGTCCAGTGGCAGTTGGCCAGTGAACCGATGGTGCGCAGCACGCTGGGATCCCAGCCGAGCAGGTGACCGACGCCCTGCCGGGAGCCGCCACCGTGGGTGGCGATCACCACGGTGCCGCCCGGTGCCGCGTCGGCCGCCTCCAGCAGCGCGGCGGCGACCCGTTCGCCGAGGTCGCGCAGGGGTTCCAGGTCAGCACCCGGGGCCGGGTCACCGGCCCGCCAGCGGGCGTACTCGGCCGGGAAGCGCTCGGCGACCTCGGTGAGGTGCAGGCCCTGCCACTGGCCGAAGTGCCGCTCGCGCAGCCGAGCGTCGGTGCGGACCGGCAGCCCGGTCAGCGCGGCCAGCGCGGCGGCGGTCTCCGCGGCGCGGCTCAGGTCGCTGGACACGATGGCGTCGGGTCGCAGCGACGCGAGCAGCGGGGCGGCGGCGCGGGCCTGGTCGCGGCCCAGCTCGTTCAGGGGTACGTCGGTCTGCCCCTGAACTCGGTTGGCAGCGTTCCAGTCAGTGTTGCCGTGCCGCCAGACGATCAGTCGGGTCATTCGGCTGCGGCGGACCCGCCGGCGTCGGCCTCGACCAGGTCGCGGTCGACGAACGGGATGGTGGGGCAGTCCTTCCAGAGCCGGTCGAGCCCGTAGAACTCGCGCTCCTCGGTGTGCTGGACGTGCACCACGATGTCGACGTAGTCGAGCAGCACCCAGCGGCCACCACGCTCGCCCTCGCGCCGGATCGGCTTGGCCTTCTCCGGCAGCTCCAGCAGGCGCTCCTCGATGGCGTCGACGATGGCCAGCACCTGACGCTCGTTGGGGGCGGCGGCGAGCAGGAACGCGTCGGTGATGGCGAGCTGGTCGCCGACGTCGATGATCGCGATGTCCTGCGCCTTCTTGTCGGCGGCGGCCTGGGCGGCAGCGATTGCCAGCTCGTGAGCGCGTTCGGAAACTGTCACCGTTCTCCTTCGATCAACCGTGCGATCCACCAAGCGTCTCATACCCGGCGACGCCCCGACTTGTCAGTTCTGGTCGATTAGGCGCATGAAACGGCCCATATCGGGCGTGATTAGCGCTGATAGAGGCTGCGCTTGCCGATGTACTGCACCACACCGTCGGGCACCAGATACCAGACCGGCTCGCCCCGGGCCACTCGCGCGCGGCAGTCGGTCGACGAGATGGCCATCGCCGGCACCTGGACCAGGCTGACAGTGTCCGCCGGCAGGTGCTTGTCGGTGAGCCGGAAGCCGGGCCGGGTCACCCCGATGAAATGGGCCAGCTCGAAGATCTCGTCCAGATCCTTCCAGGACAGGATGCGTTGCAGCGCGTCCGCGCCGGTGATGAAGAACAGCTGCACCTTGGGGCCGTACTCGGCCTGAAGGTCGCGCAGCGTGTCGACGGTGTAGGTCGGCCCATTCCGGTCGATGTCGACCCGGCTGACCTGGAAGCGGGGGTTGGAGGCGGTGGCGATGACCGTCATCAGGTACCGGTCCTCGGCGGGGCTGACCGGCTCGTCGGACTTCTGCCACGGCTGCCCGGTGGGGACGAAGACCACCTCGTCCAGGCCGAACCGGTCCGCCACCTCGCTGGCCGCGACGAGGTGCCCGTGGTGGATCGGGTCGAAGGTGCCACCCATGATCCCAATCCGCCGGATATCTTCCTCCACCCCGTGATCGTAGGCCGGACGCCGGGGCTGGCCGTTGCGGCCCGGTTCAGGGGTCGCGCTCCGGGCACTCGTGGGCATATACTCGCCTACGAGTAATCGGATACGAGGAACGGGAGAACGTCGTGCCGAAGCGGCGCAAGGTCGGCAACCTGCTGGCGCTGGCCGTGCTGTCCGCCCTGGTCCAGCGGCCGATGCACCCGTACGAGATCGCCACCGCACTGCGCGCCTGGGGCAAGGACCAGGACATGGAGTTCAAGTGGGGATCCTTCTACACGGTGATCCGCAACATGGACAAACACGACATGATCGAGGAGGTGGAGAGCCTCCGCGAAGGCCGGCGCCCGGAACGCACCGTCTACCGGATCACCGACGCGGGGCGGGCGGAGCTGGTCGACTGGGCCCGCGAGCTGGTCTCCACCCCGATGCCCGAGCATCCCCGCTTCCGCGCCGGCCTGTCCGTGCTCGCCGCACTGCATCCCGACGAGGCCACCGACCTGCTGCGGCAGCGGCTCGACCTGCTGGACGACGCGATCCGCCAGGACCGCGAAGCGCTCGACGCGCACCTGCGGGAGATCCCGCGACTGTTCCTGGTCGAGACGGAGTACGACCTGGCCATGCGCGCCGCCGAGGCGGCCTGGCTACGGGCACTGCTCGCCGAGCTGACCTCGGGCAGCTACCCCGGGCTGGACATCTGGCGGGCCTACCACGAGACCGGCGAGGTGCCAGCCGAGCTGACCGAGCTGGCGGAGAGGACCAGCACCCCCGACCCCAGCACCCGACGCCCCGAGACCCCCAACTGAAAGACGGCCCCGGCGGGGTGCGCCAACACCCCGCCGGAGCCCTTACCTCGAACCGACACCTGGAAAGGCACCCGGCCCGAAGCGGCAAACACGAGGATAACCGGGTTCCCTCCCAGGTCGGTTCGCCCGCGCACGGACCGACGACACCCAGGGAGAGAACATGACCACGGTACGAACCGCGATCGTCATCGGCGGCGGCATCGCCGGCCCGGTGACGGCACTCGCACTGCGCCGCGCCGGCATCACCGCCACCGTCCACGAGGCGTACCCCGCCACCGCCAGCGGAGTTGGCGGCATCGGCGGCACGCTCGCGCTCGCGCCCAACGGCGTGGCGGCCCTGCAAACGGTCGGCGCGGACCAGGCGGTGACGGCAATCGCCACCCCGATCGAGCGCAGCGTCATGGCGGTCGGCCGCCGCCGCATCGACCTGCCCATCCTGTCCGGAGTGCCGCCGCTGCGCGTGGTGCACCGGGCCGAACTGCACCGGGTGCTGCACGACCGGGCGGTCGCCGAGGGCGTCGCTTTCGCGTACGGCAAGCGGCTGGTCGGCGCCGAGCAGACGGACAGTGGCGTAACCGCCCGCTTCGAGGACGGCAGCACCGCCACCGCCGACATTCTGGTCGGCGCCGACGGCATCCGGTCGACGGTCCGTGGTCTCATCGACCCGGCCGCCCCCGGCCCCCGGTTCACCGGGCTGCTCGGCTTCGAGGCGGTGGCCCGGCACGAGGTGGACGTCGAGCCGGGCACGATGACCTTCGCGTTCGGGCGACGCGGCTACTACCTCTACTGGCCGGAGCCCGGCGGCGGCACCCGGTGGGGGGCCAACCTGCCGCAGCAGCGGCCGATGAGCCTGGTCGAGGCCCGCGCGGTGCCGTCGGCGGAATGGCTGGCCACGCTGCGCACCACCTACGGCGACGACGATCCGGGCCGGGAGCTGGTGGCGACCAGCAACGCCGACGAGCTCCAGGTGGTCGGTTCGCTGCAGATCATGCCGCCCGTGCCGCACTGGCACCGGGGGCGGATGGTGCTGGTCGGCGACGCGGCGCACGCGCCGTCGAACAGCTCCGGGCAGGGCGCGTCGCTGGCCATCGAGAGCGCGGTGCAGCTCGCCCGCTGCCTGCGCGACCTGCCGGACGTGGCGTCGGCGTTCGCCGCGTTCGAGCGGCTCCGCCGCGCGCGGGTCGAGAAGGTCGCCGCCCGCGCGGCGCGGATCAACCACGCCAAGGCGCCGGGGCCGGTTGCCCGGACGCTGATGCCGCTGCTGATGCCCCTGCTGACGCGCACCGCCATGGACCCGGAGAAGACGGTCGCCCACGAGCAGCGCTACGTCATCGACTGGGACGCGCCGGTCACGGCAGAGCCCGCGCTGCGCTGAGCCGGGGGCGGGGTGGCCGGTGGGCCACCCCGCCCCGACCGGTCTGTCAGGCCGCCGCAGCGGCCATCGCGGTCCGGGCGACCAGCGCACGGCGCAGGTCGTCGTCGGCGTCGGTGACCACCCGGCGCAGGCCCGGGGTCAGGTCGTCGCGGGCCAGCAGCGCGGCGGCCGCCTCCCGGGTCGGCTGCGCCACGGCGTAGCGGGGGAACGCCAGGGAAGCCACCCGGTCGGCCGTCCACGCGGTACGCCGTCGCGCGGCCGACGGCATGTCCGCGAAGTACCGCTCGACGTACGCGGCGGTCAGCTCGGCCTGTTCGGGTTGCCAGAACCCCTCGGCCGTCGCCTCCAACAGCCGGTTGGACAGCTCGGTGTCCCGCACGATGATCTCCCATGCCGCCTGCTTGGCGGCCGGGTCGGGCAGCGCGGCCCGGCAGCGGGCGGCTCGCTCCGCGCCGGTGGCGCTGGGGTCGGCGGCCGCCTCAGCGACGATCTCCGCCTCGCCGGCGGCGCCCAGCACCACCAGCCGGCGCAGCACCGCCCAGCGCAGCTCGGCGTCGACCTTCAGCCCCGCCGGCACGTCCCGGCCGGCGAGCCAGCCGGTGAGCAGGTCCGCGTCGGTGGTCGCGGCGATCCACGCCCGCGCCGCGGCGAGCTGCAACGACTCCCCCGCCGACGCGCCGTCGAGCAACTGCCGACACGCCCCGGCGACCCGGGCCAGCGCCGCGGACCGGGTCAGCGGGTCGAGGTAGCGATCGACCAGCGACCGGCTGAGGGTGAGCACGTCCTCCGCGATGATCACCTCGGTCTCGGCGGGCAGCGCGGCGACCATCAGGTCGACCAGGCCGCTGACCGGCCGCTCCCCGTCGGTCGCCGCGTCCAGCGCCTCGCCCCAGAGCACCGCCCGCGCCAACGGGTCGGCCAGCCCCGGCAGCACCAGCGGCACGGCATCCGCCGACGCCGGGTCGAGGCGCACCTTGGCGAAGGTGAGGTCGCCGTCGTTGGGCAGCAGGAGCCGGGCCGCCGGCTGGCCGGTCAGCTCGCCGAGCACCGTCCGGCCGCCGTCGGCGGCCGGGTCGAGGTCCACCTCGTCGCGCCGCACGGCGCCGTCCGCCGAGTAGCGGCCCACGCCGACCCGGTGCGGGCGAAGCACCGGGTACGACTCGGGCGCGGTCTGCACCACGGCCACCTCGGCGTAGCGGCCCTCGGCGTCAACGGCGACCTCGGCGCGCAGCGTGTTGACCTGCGGCCGGCGCAACCACACATCGGCCCAGCCGGAGAGGTCCCGGCCGCTCGCGATTGTGAGACTGGCCAGCAGGTCGGCGAGGGTCGCGTTGCCGAAGCGGTGCGCGGAGAAGTGCGCGTTCAGCCCGGCGAGGAACGCCTCGTCACCGAGCCACGCGACCAGCTGTCGCAGCACGCTGGCCCCCTTGGCGTACGAGATGCCGTCGAAGTTGAGCAGGCCCTCGTCGGCGTCGGCCACCTCCTCCGGAGCGACCGGGTGGGTGGAGGGGCGCTGGTCGGCGGCGTACCCCCAGGCCTTGCGGCGCATGGCGAAGGTGGTCCACGCCTGATCGAAACGGGTCGCCTCGGCGGTGACCCGGGTGCCCAGGTACTCCGCGAAGGACTCGTTCAGCCACAGGTCGTCCCACCAGCGCATGGTGACCAGGTCACCGAACCACATGTGCGCCATCTCGTGCGCGATGGTGGTGGCCCGCAGCTCGCGCTGGGTGTCGGTGACCGCCGAGCGGAACACGTAGTCGTCGCGGAAGGTGACGATGCCGGGGTTTTCCATGGCGCCGGCGTTGAACTCGGGCACGAACGCCTGGTCGTACTTGCCGAACGGGTAGCGCTCGGTGAAGAGCTGGTGGAACCGGTCCAGGCACTGCCGGGTGATGGTGAAGATCTCGTCGGCGTCGGCGTCCAGGTGCTCGGCGAGCGACCGGCGGCAGTAGATGCCCAGTGGCACGCCGTCGTGCTCGGCCCGCCGCACGTGGTACGGCCCGGCGATCAGCGAGAAGAAGTAGGTGGCCAGCGGCGCGGTCGGGGCGAACTCCCAACGACCGGGCACGGGATTGGCGGCCACCTCGGCGTTGCTGGCCACCGTCCACTCTGGCGGGGCGGTGACCGCGAGGGTGAACGACGCCTTGAGGTCGGGCTGGTCGAAGGCGGCGAAGATGCGCTGCACGTTGTCGAGGAAGGTCACCGCGTAGAGGTAGGTCTCACCGTCGGCCGGGTCGACGAAGCGGTGCATCCCCTCCCCCGTGTTGGAGTACGCCATTTCCGCCTCGACGACCAGGGTGTTCTCCGCGGCAAGGTCGCTCAGCGGCAGCCGGTTGTCGGTCAACGCTCCGGGGTCGACGGCGCGGTCGTTGAGGCGTACCGCCAGCAGTGTGGCGGGTTTGATCTCGGCGAAGGTCGCGGTGCCGGGGGTCGCCCGGAACCGGATCTCGACGCGGGAGCGGAACAGCTCCCCACCACCGGTCAGGTCGAGGTCCACCTGATAAGACTCGACAGTAATCGCCGCGCCACGCGCGGTCGCCTCTACACGGGTCAGGCTCGGCATCCGCTTATCCTGCCCGATGGGGATCCGCACGCGGTCACCACACGACCCTCGGCACTGGAGGAAAGAACCATGGCGCAGCACCCCAAGGGCGACTTCGACCTCTCTCGGGCGGTCTGGCAGCGGGCCGACGGGGACACCTCCGACAGCGCCGTCGAGGTCGCCTTCGTCGATGACCTGATCGGGATGCGCAACTCCGCCGAGCCGGAGGGGGCGGTGCTGGTCTTCACCCAGGCCGAGTGGGACGCGTTCGTCGCCGGCGCGCAGGACGGCGAGTTCGACCTGGACTGACACTTGTCGCCGGCGCGGTGCCCCACCCGGGGCACAACGCCGTCAGCCATCGCCGGGACCGTCGCCGTCGCCCCAGCCGAGCCCGCCGGGACCCGGGGCGTGGTGGAAGCCGGGGTGGTCGGCCACGTCGACGCAGCGCTCCCCGTCCGGGCCGACCGCCCCGCAGAACAGCCGTTCGGCGCGTTGCCAGGCGTCGGCCGGTGACAGGGCCGCCGCGCCGAGCGCCAGCTCCGGGCGGAGCAGGCTCAGCGCCTCGGCGTACGCCACGGCCAGCTCGCGGGCGTCGGCCGCGCCCGGCGCGGTGAAGCCCAGGTGCACCGTGAAGAACCGGTGCGGCCGGGTGGGTCTTCCGGGCGGACGGATCAGCCCTCCGCCGTCTCGACCCCTGCCGATGCCGAGCGCCCCGACCACCCGCCGCTGCCGCCAGTACGGTGATCTGTTGTCCCGCATCCACCCCTCCCCGTGATCCGTGGTCGCCGCCCGGCCACGCCACCGGGCAACCCGCCCGGCCCGGCTCTGTGGCCGGCCACCTACCGAGAAGCCAACCAGGTTTCCGCGCCGGTGGGAGGGGCCAGCAGACGCCGATCCGGTGGCCCCGGCGAGCGGACCGCCGGCCCAGCAGCGATCCGGGCGGCGGGATTCAGGAGCGCTGACCCGGGTAGACGCAGCCGACCGAGGAGGCCGGCCAGCGGCGACGGCCGCCACCCGCAGGTGAGGAGACCCGATGGCGACCATGCCGGCCGACCGCAGCCCGGACAGCACGGGAGACCGGCCAGCGGCGACGGCCGCCACCCGCAGGTGAGGAGACCCGATGGCGACCATGCCGGCCGACCGCAGCCCGGACAGCACGGGAGACCGGCCAGCGGCGACGGCCGCCACCCGCAGGTGAGGAGACCCGATGGCGACCATGCCGGCCGACCGCAGCCCGGACAGCACGCTCGCGTTCCTCCGCGCCGGCTACCGGTTCATCGGCGAGCGTTGCGACCGGTACGGCAGCGACGTCTTCCAGACCCGGATCCTGCTGACCCCGACCATCTGCCTGCGCGGCAGGCCGGCGGCGGAGCTGTTCTACGACACCGAGCGCTTCCAGCGGCGCACCGCGATGCCGCTGCGGGTGCAGCGGACCCTCACCGGTCGGGGCGGGGTGCAGGGGCTGGACGGCTCGGAGCACCGGGACCGCAAGGCGATGCTCATGTCGATCATGACGCCGACCGCCATCCGGCAGCTGGGCCAGCTCTTCGACGACGAGTGGCAGGCCCGGATCCCCGCCTGGGAGGGTGCCGCGCCGGTGGTGCTCTACGACGAGCTGGGCAGGCTGCTCACCCGGGTGGTCTGCGCCTGGGCCGGGGTGCCGCTGGCCGCGTCGCAGGTCGACCGCCGTACCGTCGAGCTGCACGCCATGATCGAAGCCCCGGCGGTGGTCGGCCCCCGGCACTGGCGGGGGCGGCTCGCCCGTCGCCGGGCCGAGCGCTGGCTCGCCGACGTCATCGAGCGGACCCGGGTCGGTAGCGTCGCCGCGCCGGCCGGCAGCGCGCTGCAGGTGATCGCCGAGCACCGGGACGCCCGGGGCAGGCTCCTCCCCCGGCGGATCGCCGCCGTCGAACTGCTGAACGTGCTGCGGCCGACGGTCGCCGTGGACCGGTTCATCGTCTTCGCCGCGCTCGCCCTGCACGACCACCCGGCCTGGCGGCAGCGGGTCCGCGAGGACGACGAGGCCACCGAGCAGTTCGTCCAGGAGGTACGCCGCTACTACCCGTTCTTCCCGGCCGCCGCGGCCCGGGTCCGGCGCTCCTTCGACTGGGAGGGCCACCACTTTCCGCAGGGCCGACGCGTACTGCTCGACCTGTACGGCACCAACCACCACCCGGCGCTCTGGCCACAGCCCGAGCTGTTCCGCCCGGAACGGTTCGCCGGCCGCCGCGTGGACCCGTTCGAGTTGATCCCACAGGGCGGCGGCGACCACAGGACCGGGCACCGCTGCGCCGGTGAGTGGATCACCATCGACCTGATGAAGCGGGCGGTCACCAACCTGACCAGCACCATGCGCTACGAAGTCCCCCCGCAGAACCTGGCCCTGGATCTGCACAGGATGCCCGTCCTGCCCCCCACCGGCCTCACCCTCACCAATATCCGCCGCACCGCCTGACCCGGACGTCTGGGAATGGACCGCCCGCACCCGCAGCGCTACCCGGCGTCGGCCCGCAAGGCCGAGGCCGGCCGCGCGCGGGCCGGAGAGCGGTCGAGCGACGGCCGCGCCGGCACGCCGCCACCCGCACTGCCGATGGCGTACGTCCTGCCGCTGCGCCGGACCACCGACGTTGGCCTGGCCGAGCTGACCGACTACCTGCGCTGGCTGGGCGACCGGGTCGAGGTGACCGTCGTCGACGGTTCGCCGCCGGATCTCTTCGCCCGGCACGCCGCCGCGTGGCGCGGACTGAACCTCCGGCACCTGCCGCCCGACCCCACCCTGCACGGGCTGAACGGCAAGGTGATCGGGGTGCTCACCGGCGTCCGCGTGGCGGGCCACGAGCACGTGGTGATCGCCGATGACGACGTCCGGTACGACGACGCCGGGCTGCGCGCGGTGCATGGGTTGCTGGGCCGGGTGGACCTGGTACGACCGCAGAACTACTTCGACCCGCTGCCCTGGCACGCCTGGTGGGACACCGGCCGGACCCTGCTCAACCGGGCGTTCGGGGCGGACTACCCGGGCACGCTGGCGGTTCGCCGCAGCACCTTCCTCGGCATGGGCGGATACGACCCGAACGTGCTCTTCGAGAACCTGGAGCTGATTCGCACCGTGCGGGCGTACGGCGGCACCGAGGCGGCACCGGCCTGGCTGTACGTACGCCGGCTGCCGCCGGACGCCGCGCACTTCCGCGGCCAACGAGTCCGCCAGGCGTACGACGATCTGGCCCAGCCGGCCCGCCTGCTGACGGTGCTCGCGGTCCTGCCGGCGCTGGCGGCGGCCGTCGCGGCCCGTCGACCCGGACTACTGCTCGGTGCGGCGGCCGGCACCGTCGCGCTGGCCGAGTTGGGCCGCCGTCGCGCTGGCGGCAGCACGGTCTTCCCGCCGACAACCGCGCTGTCGGCCCCGCTGTGGCTCCTGGAACGCGGCGCGTGCGGTTGGCTGGCGGTGGGCCGGCGTTTCCTGCTGGGCGGAGCCCGCTATGGCAACACCCGAATCCGCCAAGCCGCCCACCCCACCTCCCGCCTCCGCCCCCTTGCAGGGAACAGCCCGCGGGCACCGGGGTGGCCGCGGGCTGTCGGGGTGGGGACGGATCAGTAGGTGACCTGCTGGCGGGACTGCTGGGCCTGGTCCTTGACGTCCTGCGCAGCCGACTTCGTGTCGTCCTTGACCACGTGCACGGCGCCCTGGGCGGTGGACTTCACCGACTCGGCGGCGTGCTGGGCCGGCTCGCGCAGCTCGTCCTTGAGCTCGCTGGCCACCTCGCCCAGCTTCTCCTTCACCGCCCCGCTATGCTCGCCGACCTTCTCCTTGATCTGGGTCGCGGCCTCCTGCTCGCGACGGGAGGCCGGGATCAGCGAGGAGGCCAGCCAGCCCACCCCGAACGCGATCAGGCCGGCGGCCAGCGGGTTGCCCGCCGACTTCTGCCGGATCACGTGCGGCGCGCTGTGCGCGGCGTCGCTGACGGTGGAGGCCGCCGAGTGCGCGGCGTCGTTGACGCTGGAGGCCGCCGACGAGGCGCGGTCGCCCACCGAGTGGGCGGCGTGGCCGGTGCCGTGGCCGAGGTCAGACGCGGTTCCCATGACCTTGTCCCTCACATTCTGCAGCGCGGAGCGGGCCCGCTGCTTGCGGTCGTCGACGATGCGGCTGGGGCTGACCTTGTACGCCAGCGCGTCCACATCGGAGCTGAGGCTGTTGCGGGTGGCTTCGATCTCCCGGCGGATCTGGTCGGGATCGGTGCTCATCGGGTGACTCCCTCCGGGTGGGGCTTGAGCGCGTCGGGGATCCGCTGCACGCTGTCGTTGGTCTGCTTGAGGCCGCGTACGTGTTGGGCGTTCTTCTTGGCCATGGAGTAGAGAACCGCAGCGATCGCCGCCCAGATTACGGCCACGATCAGCCCGGCCCAGCCGGCGTCCATGACGTTGGACAGCCCGGCCCAGAGGGCCAGCGAAAGGAAGAGCGCCACCATGTAGCCGCCGAAGCCGGCCCCGCCGAAGAGCCCGGCAGCCTTGCCGGCCTTCTTGCCCTCCTGGCGGATCTCGGCCTTGGCCAGCTCGACCTCCTGGCGCATCAGCGTCGAGAGGTCACCGGTGACCTGACGCATCAGCTCACCGATCGAGCTGCCCTTCACCTCCGCCGCGGTGTGCGGGGCACCCGCGTCGGGGTGGTAACCGGAGTCCAGTCCGGACCCCTGCGTCGGCATGCTCATGCCGTCGCCTCCCTTCGGATGACTCGGTGGCTCACGGGCGGGTGGTGCCGCTGGACGGCACGCCGGGCAGCGGATCGGTCTGGGTCACCGGCGGCAGCGGCTGGCCGGTGCCGGTCTGCTCCGGGTAGTCGCCCCGGCGCGGGTCTGCGTAGCCACCGGGCGTCGGGTCGGCGTAGCCACCAGGCGTCGGGTCGGCGTAGCCACCAGGCGTCGGGTCGGCGTAGCCACCAGGCGTCGGGTCGGCGTAGCCACCAGGCGTCGGGTCGGCGTAGCCACCAGGCGTCGGGTCGGCGTAGCCACCAGGCGTCGGGTCGGCGTAGCCACCAGGCGTCGGCTCGGCGTACGTGCCGGGGGTCGGGTCGGCGTAGGTGCCGGGGGTCGGGTCGGCGTAGGTGCCGGGGGTCGGGTCGGCGTAGGTGCCGGGGGTCGGGTCGGCGTAGGTGCCGGGGGTCGGGTCGGCGTAGCCGCCCGACGGGACGGCGTCCGGCACCGCGCGGGGCGCCGGCGTCGGGATCACGGCAGTCTGCTCCGGGTCGTACGCCCCAGCGCCCCGGTAGGTCGAGGAGCCGTTGCCAGAGTCGTCGCCAGCGGCGGAGATGCTGCGGGTCAGCCGGCCGGCCAGCACGCCGAGAACCGCCGCGCCGACCAGGAAGGTGCCCGGGTTACGCCGCGCGTAGTCGCGTACCTCGGTGAGCAGGTCGCCGGGCTCGCGCTCCTCGAGCCAGCCGGCCGCGCCGTGCACCCGGTCGGCAGCCTGACGGGCCAGCTCGCTCACCGGGCCGGCCTGGCCACCCTGCTCGGCCATCGAGCGCATCTCGTCGGCCAGCGAACGCAGCCCACCGGCGGCCCGGCGCTGCTGCTCACCGGTCTGGCTGGCGAGCTGCGTGCGGGCCTCGCCGTACAGGTTGCGGGCCTGCCGGGCAGCCTCACGACCGACCTCGGTGCCCTGCTCCTTGGCGGTCTGGGCGACCGCACCGCCGGCCTGCGCGGCCTCGGAACCGACCTGGCGCGCCTGGTCGCGGACGCCACCGCCGTTGGTCGACTCCTGCCCGTACGTGGAAGACGTAGGTGAAAGATCGTAAGTCATGATTTCCCTTCCGCTCGGATAGTCGTCGCGGTTGTGCTGGGGGGATGCGGCTGCGTTACCGCGGCCGCCGACCATTCACCTACCCTGCGTTTTGGCTTCCATACCTCTTCGTGCATTTCTCTGCGCGGCCTGCCGGATCGACTTCAAAATGGAGGATCGTCGGGCTGCGTCACGTCGCCGCTGCGGACAGTGAGGTTCGCGAGGGCTGGCAGATCCACGAAGGGGGCAGCGATGGCACGAGACGCGCGAGGTGGCCGGCCGGCCGGCCCACGGCCCCGGGTCCAGCTGGCCGCGTTGATCGTGGCCGGGGTCTTCCTGCTGATCGGCGTCCTCGGCTTCATTCCCGGCATCACCACCGACTACGGCGAGCTGAGGTTCGCCGGGCACCACTCGGACGCCCGGCTGGTCGGGCTGTTCCAGGTGTCGATCCTGCACAACGCGGTGCATCTGCTGTTCGGGCTGGCCGGCCTGGTGATGGCCCGGAGCCTCGCCGGAGCCCGGCTCTTCCTGGCCGGCGGCGGTGCGATCTACCTCGCCCTCTGGCTGTACGGGCTGGCGATCGAGGCCATCGACGAGGAAGGCGGGGCGAACATCCTGCCGGTCAACAACGCCGACAACTGGCTGCACCTCGCCCTCGGCTTCGGCATGCTCGCGCTCGGGCTGCTGCTCTCCAACCGGGCCGGCGCCGGCGGGCGGCTGGACACTCCCGCCGACCGGCACTGACCTGCCGGTTCGTCGGTTTCGCGGTCGTACCGAGGTGGGTATCGGGAGCTGATCCGCGAAGGAGGACGAGATGCCTCGTTGGCTGCGCGACAACGCGCTAGCCGTCGCCATGCTCGGCGCGTTCCTGGTCTTCCTGGTGTTGCAGAGCGTCTTCGGCTGGCAGACCCACAACGAGGAACTGACCGAGTTCGGCGCCGCGCCGCTGAGCTGGCCGGCGTACCTGACCACCGGGCACTTCGCCGAGGCGGTCTTCGAGAACTGGGAGTCGGAGTTCCTCCAGATGGGCGGGTACGTGCTGCTCACCGCGTACCTGGTGCAGCGGGGTTCCGCCGAGTCGAAGCCGGTGGACCAGACCGACCGGCCGGAGGACGACGAGCGCCGGGCCACCCCGCAGTCGCCCTGGCCGGTGCGCGCCGGTGGCCTGCCGCTGGTCGTCTACCGCAACAGCCTCTCCATCGCGCTGCTGCTGATCTTCGCCGGCTCGTTCGTCGGCCACCTGCTCGGCGGCACCGCCACGTACAACCAGGAGCAGGCGTTGCAGAGCGGCGCACCGCCGATCGGGGTGTGGGACTTCCTCGGCACCAGCGACTTCTGGTTCCAGTCCATGCAGAACTGGCAGAGCGAGTTCCTGGCGGTCGGCGCGCTGATCCTGCTGAGCATCGTCCTGCGCCAGCACGCCTCGCCGGAGTCGAAGCCGGTCACCGTGTCGCACGCCAGCACCGGCGCCTGAGCGCCGACAGCGCCGGGTGCGGCGGCGGGGTCGTCAGGCCGCGACCGGCAACCGCTTGGCGAAACAGACGCTGTACGGGTTGTCCACGTACTCGCCGTAGACCGGGATCCGGTCGTAGCCGCACGAGGTGTACAGCCCGATCGCGGCCGGTAGGTAGGTGCCCGTCTCCAGGCATACCACCGAGTGCCCCTGGCGGAACGCCAACTCCTCCAGCGCGGCGAGTAACTGGCGGGCGATGCCCCGACCCCGGTACGCCGGCCGGACGTACATCCGCTTGACCTCGCCGGTGGCGGTGTCGAGCGACTGGAGCCCACCGCAGGCGACCGCCCGGCCGTTCACCACCACCGCGAGGTAGCGGATGTCGTCGTGGGTGACGGTGACCTGCCCGTCCAACCCGCCGTCGCCACGCGCAGCTCACGCTGCTGTGCGATGACCAGGGCGGCGATCTCCGGATCGGTGGTGGGCCGGACTTCGATCAGCATCACCCAACGCTAGGCGGGGCGGATTTCGCGGAGGTTTCCGGCAATCAACCCGATCACGGAGCGCACCGGGCTATTCGGCGTCGTCCTCGTCGTCGAGGTCCTCGATGTCGTCGGACGCGTCGGCACCCACCTCGTCGGCCGACCGCACCCGGCGGGCCTTGCGCGCGGCAAGCCGGTCCGCCGCCGACGCCCGGTTCGACTTCTCCTCCAGCCGGACGTCGGTGCCCCGGTTGCCGGGCACGTACTCCACGCCGGCGTAGAGCGTCGGCTGCCAGTCGAACTCGCGGGCGCCGATCCGGACCAGGTCACCAGGCTGCGCGCCGGCCTTGGCCAGCTTCTCCTCGACCCCGAGCCGGGCCAGCCGGTCGGCCAGGTAGCCGACCGCCTCGTCGTTGTCGAAGTTGGTCTGCTTGACCCACCGCTCCGGCCGGATGCCACGGACGGTGAACGAGCCGTCCGCCTCGGTCGTGATGGTGAAGCCGGCGTCGTCCACGGCCATCGGTCGGATCACGATCCGGGTGGGCTCGGCCGGTGGCGCGGCCTTGCGCTGCGCCTCGACCATCTCGGCCATCGCGTAGGTGAGCTCCTTGAGCCCTTCCCGGGTGGCCGCGGAGACCTCGAACACCCGGTAGCCGCGCTCTTCCAGGTCGGGGCGCACGATCTCGGCGAGGTCGCGGCCGTCCGGCACGTCGACCTTGTTCACGGCCACCAGCCGCGGTCGGTCGGCCAGCCCGCCGTACTCCTTCAGCTCGGCCTCGATGGTCTCGATGTCCGCGACCGGGTCACGGCCGGGCTCCAGCGTCGCCGAGTCGATGACGTGCACCAGCACCGCGCAGCGCTCGATGTGCCGGAGGAACTCCAGGCCCAGCCCCTTGCCGGTGGCCGCGCCGGGGATCAGGCCCGGTACGTCGGCGACGGTGAAGGTGTGGTTGTCCATCCGGACCACGCCGAGGTTCGGCACGAGGGTGGTGAACGGGTAGTCGGCGATCTTCGGCTTGGCGGCGGAGATCACCGAGATCAGCGACGACTTGCCGGCCGACGGGAAGCCCACCAGGCCCACGTCGGCGACGCTCTTGAGCTCCAGCACCACGTCCAACTGGTCGCCGGGCTCGCCCAGCTCAGCGAAACCGGGAGCCTTGCGCTTCGCGTTGGCCAGCGAGGCGTTGCCCCGCCCGCCGCGCCCGCCGCGGGCCACCTCGAAGGTGGTGCCGGCACCGACCATGTCGGCCAGCACGGTGCCGTCGGAGGTCTGCACCACGGTGCCGTTGGGCACCTTGAGCACCAGGTCGTGGCCGTTGGCCCCGTCCCGGTTCGACCCCGCGCCGCCCTTGCCGTTGTCGGCCTTGACGTGTGGGCGGAAGTGGAAGTCGAGCAGCGTGGTCACCTGTGGGTCGACGACCAGGGACACGCTGCCGCCGTGCCCACCGTTGCCACCGTCCGGACCACCGAAGGGCTTGAACTTCTCGCGGTGGATCGAGGCACAACCGTGCCCGCCATCGCCGGCCTGCAGATGCAGAACGACCCGGTCAACGAACGTCGCCACGGCGTCAATCCTTCCAGCGAGGTCGGACCCCGCACTGCGAAAAAGCTAAGCGGGCCGGGACCCGGAGGTCCGCGGCCCGCTTAACCGGAAAACTACTGCTGCGGAACGATGCTGACGGTCTTGCGACCGCGCTTGGTGCCGAACAGGACCGAGCCGGCGGACAGCGCGAACAGCGTGTCGTCGCCGCCACGGCCGACCAGGTCACCGGGGTGGAACTTGGTGCCACGCTGCCGGATGAGGATCTCACCGGCGCTGACAACCTGACCACCGAAGCGCTTCACGCCGAGTCGCTGGGCCGCAGAATCACGACCGTTACGCGAGCTGGACGCACCCTTTTTGTGAGCCATTGGAGGACGACCTACTTCCCGCTGGAGATGCCGGTCACCTTGACCTGGGTCAGCGGCTGACGGTGACCCTGGCGCTTGTGGTAGCCAGTCTTGTTCTTGAACTTGTGGATCTTGATCTTCGGGCCCTTGGTGTGCGCGGCAATCTCGCCGGACACCGCGACCTCGGCAAGCTTCGTCGCGTCGGTCACCAGGTCGTCACCGTCGACGAGGAGCACCGCGGTGAGCTTCACCGCGTCACCGGGGGCACCGGTGAGCTTCTCGACCTCGATCACGTCGCCCTCGGCGACCTTGTACTGCTTGCCGCCGGTCTTGACGATCGCGTACATCGGAGGCGGACTCCCTGTCGTTGAGGCTGCTGGCGGGTCGTCCCCGCGGCGGCTCGCCGGGTAGCAGTGCACGGCGGCGCGGGCACACGGGAACTCGGCACACCAAAAGTGCGCCGCAGGCAAGAGTACGCCATTGCCGGCCTCGACCCCAAACCGGCCCGCCCCCGGTCAGCGGGCGCAGAGCTGATCAAGGCGTTGCTGGAGCCGGTCGAGCTCGGTCTCGTCGATCGACTCGACGTCGGTGCCGAGCGCGGCGACCTCGGTGCCGATGTCGGTCAGGAGCGTCTTGAGCTGCGGATCGGTGGCCTGGGCCGACTGCTCCCGCAGCACGGTCCGCCAACCGGTCAGCGCCGCCTCAGCCCGCCTGCGGGCCGCCTCGGCCGTGGCGCTGTCCCCGGCACCCACCGCAGCGATCATCTGGCCTAGCTCCGCCACGTACGTCTGGACGGCCGTGCTGCCCGCCTGCTGCGCGGCGGCGCAGACCTGCGTGGCGTTGCCGCCTGCCGCACCACCCGTACCGGTCGACCCCGCTGGCGTGCCGGTCGACCCGGCGGAGGCGCCCCCGTACCCGGCGGCCGGGCTGGATCCCCCGGTCGTCTCGCCAGCGGGCCGGTCAGTGGAGCAGCCGGCTCCGGCGGAGAGCGCGGTGACCAGCACGGTGACGGCGAGCAGACGACGCATCTTCTTCTCCTGACCGGGGGTGGCCGATCCTGGACCGGGTTGGCCGGACCGGCGAGGTCCCTCCCCCGTCACATTGCCGGGAAAGGGACCTCGTCAAACACCGGGCCGGTCAGGCGGTCAGGGGCGGGTCCGCCGGCGGGCGCCACCCCGGCGGGAGCGGCGACGGCCGGTGCCGCCCTCGGTGCCCTCCTCGTCGGCGTCGCCGTCGGCGAGCGCGTCCGGGTCGTCCGCGGCGGCCAGCCGGGCCGACTCGCCCTGCTGGGCGTCGGAGACAGCCGGCGCTGCGGCGGTGTCCGCCTCGTAGCGGGACAGGTCGTAGCCCATGGTGTCGACGTAGTCGGCGTCCGGTTCGGCGCTGGTGTCGGTCTCGACGACCTCGACCGCCGCCCGCTCGGCCGGGGCGTTCTTGCGCGCCCGGCGGCGGGAGGACGCGGTGCCCTGCTCGGCGGCCGGGGCGGCGGCGACCGCCGAGGCGACCGCCTTGACCTTCTCCCCCGCTGCGGCGGGGCGCGGCTTCTCCGGCACCGGCTCGGTGTGGATGATGACGCCGCGACCCTTGCAGCACTCGCAGGTCTCGCTGAACGCCTCCAGCAGGCCCGCGCCGATCCGCTTACGGGTCATCTGCACCAGGCCGAGCGAGGTGATCTCGGTGACCTGGTGCTTGGTGCGGTCCCGGCCCAGGCACTCGGTGAGCCGGCGCAGCACCAGCTCGCGGTTCGACTCCAGCACCATGTCGATGAAGTCGATCACCACGATGCCGCCGATGTCGCGCAGCCGGAGCTGGCGGACGATCTCCTCCGCCGCTTCCAGGTTGTTACGGGTGACCGTCTCCTCCAGGTTGCCCCCGGAGCCGGTGTACTTGCCGGTGTTGACGTCGACGACCGTCATGGCCTCGGTACGGTCGATCACCAGCGAGCCGCCGGAGGGCAGGAAGACCTTCCGGTCCAGACCCTTGATGATCTGCTCGTCGATCCGGTACTCGGCGAAGATGTCGCTCGTGCCGACGTGCCGGCGCACCCGGTCCACCAGGTCCGGGGAGACGTGCGACAGGTACGACTCGACCATGCCGTACGACTGCTCGCCCTCGATCACCAGCTCGCGGAAGTCCTCGTTGAACAGGTCCCGGACCACCCGGATGACCAGGTCGGGCTCCTCGTAGAGCAGCACCGGAGCGCCGCCCTCGGTGGCCTTGGCCTGGATGTCCTCCCACTGCGCCTGAAGCCGCTTGACGTCGCGGGCCAGCTCGTCCTCGCTGGCGCCCTCGGCGGCCGTCCGGACGATCACGCCCGCGCCGTCCGGAACCAGCTTCTTGAGCACGTCGCGCAGCCGCTTGCGCTCGTTGTCCGGCAGCTTCCGGCTGATCCCGGAGGCGTTGCCGTTGGGCACGTAGACCAGGTGCCGGCCGGAGAGCGCGATGTGGCTGGTCAGCCGGGCGCCCTTGTGCCCGATCGGGTCCTTGGTGACCTGGACGAGCACCGAGTCGCCGGACCGCAGCGCCTGTTCGATGGAGCGGGCCCGCCCCTCCAGGCCGGAGGTGTCCCAGTTGACCTCACCGGCGTACAGCACCGCGTTGCGGCCCCGGCCGACGTCGACGAACGCCGCCTCCATGCTCGGCAGCACGTTCTGCACCTTGCCCAGGTACACGTTGCCGGCCATCGTGCCGGACGAGTTGCGGGTGACGTAGTGCTCGACCAGCACGCCGTCCTCCAGGACGGCGATCTGGGTGCGGTCACCGCGCTGGCGGACCGCCATCACCCGGTCGACCGCCTCCCGGCGGGCCAGGAACTCCGACTCGCTGAGGATCGGCGGCCGGGTACGCCGCTGCTCCCGGCCGTCCCGGCGGCGCTGGCGCTTGGCCTCCAGCCGGGTCGAGCCGGACACGCCCTGCACCTCGTCGACGGTCCGGCGCGGCTCGCGGATCTTGACCACGGTCGGTACGCCGTCGTCGGCGGCCCCCTCCGTGTCACCGGCGCCCCGACGACGACGCCGCCGGCGACGACGGGTCATCCCGTCCCCGCCCTCGGCCTCCTCGTCCTCCTCGCCCTCGGCCTCGGCCTCGGCGGTCTCTTCCTCCTCGGCCTGCGCCGCCTCCTCGGACTCCTCGTCCTCGGCGTCGTCGGCACCGCCCTTGCCCCGGCCCCGGCCGCGGCGACCACGCCGGCGGCGGCGGCGCGCGGCGGCGCTGTCCTCGTCGTCCTCATCCGCCTCGGCGGCCTCGTCGGCCTCCTCGGTCGGCTCCTCCTCGGCCTCGATCGCCTCGACCGGCTCGGCCTCGCGGCGACCCCGCCGCCGGCGGCGGGACGGCTCGGCGGCCTCCTCCACGGCGGGCTCCTCGGCGACCGGAGCGGGCTCCGCCGGCCGGGTCACCGGCACGGCGTCCGGCTGCGGCGCCATGAACAGCACGGTGGGCGCGGAGAGCGCCGCGCGCCGACGGCGGGTCCGCGGCTGCTCCGGCTCGTTGACCTCGACCGGCTCGATCGGCTCATTCGCCACACCGGCCACGGCCACGCCCGGCGGCACCTCGCCGGAACGCTCCTGCGCCCCACTGGTCCGGGCCGGCTCGGCGGTGGTCTCGCTCGGGGCGGTCTCCGCCTCGCGCAGGTCGGACTCCGCCGGCGTCTCGGCCTCCGGCTGCTCCAGCGCAGCGGGCTCCTCGACGGCGGCCGGCTCCTGGACAGCGGCCGGCTCCTGGACAGCGGCCGGCGTGGTCTTCTTCCGCCGCGTGCGGGTCACCTTGACCGGCGGGACCACCTCGGCGGTGGCCTCCTCGGCGGTGGCCGCGACCAGCGGCTCGTCGGCGGTCGTCTCGACGGGGGCGGCCTTGCGGCGGCGCCGGGGGGTCTTCGGGGCGACGTCCAGATCGCCGGAGACCGGCGCGAACACCTCCGCCTGCGGCGACTCGTCGCTGCCGGCCCCGGCGGTGGAAGCCTCGACCGGAATCTCGGTCTGCTCCGGCTGGTTGAGCGGGGCGGCCCGGCGGCGGGTCGCCCGGGTACGCCGCACCGGGGCGGCGGGGGGCTCGGCGCTCTCCGCGCCGGCCGGCTCCGTGGTGGCGGCGCCGGTGGGGTTCGCGACGGCGGCGCCGTCGGCGGTGGTGCTCTGGTCAGCGGTGTCGCCGGCCGGCTGTGAACCGGTCCGTTCGCCGCCCTCGGGCTCGTTCTCGAGCATGGACGTTCTCCAGTTCTGGCTGCCCCGGGCGCGGGTAAGCGCTGCCACGCAGGGTTGCCGCAAAAGTGTTTCCGCCGGGCGCGCGTGGTGCGCGACCGCCGAAGTCTGCCTGCCAGAGCACTGACCGTCGGTCAGTGCCCAACGATGGCTGCCCCGCCGCGGTCCGCATCCAACGGATCCACGATCGCACCCTGCGCGGTCAACGTGCCCTGAGCCAGCCGGGTCACCCTCGGCGAGACCGGCGGCTCCAGGTCGGCCACCACGCGGAGGCCGGAAAGGACGTCATCGGGCCGTACGGACGGGGTGACCTGCCGCACGACCAGTTCGAGTATCGCACACGGTACGGCCGGCGCCCCGGAAGGCGTCGGCGTCGCATCGAGGACATCGATCGATATCACGGCCGCTCGGGCGTCGAAGGTGCGGCGGCCCTGCTTGGTCATCCGCTCGACCAGCACCTCGTCGGCGGCGTTGAAGGCGTCCACGGCGGCGCGCAGCACGGCCGTGTCGACCTCGGGCAGCTCGATGTGCCAGTACGACGCCTCGATCCGGTCCGGCAGACTGCCGCTCACGGCGATCACGGCGTCCAGCACGTCCAGCCCGGGCGAGAGCGCGGCGTCCAGCGCGGCCCGCAGCGCCTCCGGGTCGACCGGCGCCTGGAGGCCGATCTCCAGGTACTCCGCCTCGCTGGCGACTCCGGTGGGCGCGGCGCTGGCGTAGGAGATCTTCGGGTGTGGGGTGAAGCCCTGGGAGAAGGCGATGGGCACGGCGGCCCGACGCAGCGCACGCTCGAAGGCCCGCGCGAAGTCCCGGTGGGAGGTGAACCGCAGCGGGCCCCGCTTGGCGTACCGGATACGGACGCGCTGGACGACCGGCGCCTGGCCGCCCTCGGGTTGAGGCTTTCTGGCGATCGTGGGCTCCTCGGGTGGACCTGCGTGTCCGTCCCATCCTGGCGCAGGGCTCGTGACGGTACGCAGCCGGGGCGGCCGAAACGCCCGACGAAAACGTTGAAACCGGTCGGCGAGGTCGTCCGGACCCACCGGGGACGGCAATGGCCGGCCGGTGACCCGCAGGTCACTGGCCGGCCACCAGGATCAGGACCGGTTGCCGCCCCCGGGCGGGGCGGGCGGCGCCCCCGGAGGAGGGCCGTAGCCAGGCGGCGGGGGGTAGCCAGGCGGCGGGGCGTAGCCGGAGTGCGGGGCATAACCCCCACCTGGGGTCGGCGACTGGTAGGCGCCCGGGGAGCCGTACCCGCCGGGAGGCGGCTGGTCGAGCAGGTGATCGGGTACGTCGGCGGCCGCCCTCGCCTCACGGCGGTACCGACGCCGGTTCCAGATCAGGAAGGCCGCCAGCCCCACCAGCAACACCAGCACCACGGCGACGCCAATGGCGATCACCATGACCTGCTGGTCCGTGGGGCCGCCCCGGTCACCGTGCTGGGTGACGTCGAACTCCTCGTCCGCGCCCCCTGTCCGGGCAGGCTCCGGACCGGTCGCGGCGGCCGGATCGAGCAGCGGGTTGGCGTTGACCCGCGGCACGTCCGCGCTCAGCGCGGTTACCGGGTCGATCCGGCCGAAGCCGTACTGCGGGTCCCGGCCGGACGGCCCGGCGTCCCGGGAGGTCTGGATGATCCGGTTGATGACGTTGGCGGCGTCGAGGTCCGGGTACTTCGCCCGGATCAGCGCCACGAGACCGGAGACGATCGCGGTGCTGTCGGAGGTGCCGTCGCCCCAGCCGTAGCCGTGGTCGGGGCCCACGTTGTAGATGCCGTCGCCGGGTGCGGCGATCACCGCCGCCGGCCCCTGGACCGAGCCGGACCAGAAGTTGCCGCCCCGGGTCGTCCCGGTCACCGCGACCACGCCGGGGACGTTGGCAGGACTATCCACGTCGGTGCTGCCCTTGGCGGTGTTCCCGGCGGCGGCGACCACGACGACGTCGCGGTCCAGCGCGTACCTGATCGCGCTCTCCTCGTCGGCGCTGGCCGCCCCCGGTGCACCCTGGGACAGGTTGATCACCTTGGCGCCGCCGTCGACGGCCATCCGGATGCCGAGGGCGACCGCATCGGCGGCGTTGCCCCCGGTGCCCGCGCGCAGCTTGATGGGCAGGATCTTCGCGCCGGGGGCGATGCCGTCCACGCCGTCACGGCTCGCGTTCGTCGCCGCGATGATGCCGGCCATGTGCGTGCCGTGCCCGTCCTCGTCGACCCGTCCGTCGCCCGACGCACCGTAGCTGCGACCGCCGGGAAGCACCTGACCCCGCAGGTCCGGGTGGGTGGCGTCGACGCCACTGTCGAGCACGGCCACGACCACGCCCCGCCCGGTCGAGATCTTGTGCACCTGGGCGATCTTGAGCTCGTCCAGATACCACTGCTCGGCCCGCCGGGGCGCGGCGGACGCCGGTTGGGCGGCCCCCAGCACCAGGAGCCCCGCCAGCAGGCAGGCCGTGACCGGCCGACGCGCTCCGACGTTCACCCTCATCCGTCCGTCCTCATCGCAGGATGCCCGGGGACGCACCGTCACCGGAGCCCCACGGATCGTCGTCCTCAGTCAACCACGACGAGTGCTCGGAGCCGGTGCCGCCATGCCCGGCACCGCCCTGGCCCCCGCCCATCATGCCGCCGCCCATCATGCCGGCGCCCGCCATCCCGCCACGCGCGCCGCCCGCGCCAGCGCCACCGGCGGCTGCGGCGTTGCGCAACGCGCTCGCCGCGCTCGTCATCGGCGGCACCTTGCCGTTGCCGCCGCCCACCATGCCGGGGATACCGCCCATGCCGATCCCGCCGGCCGATCCGACGCCGCCGCCGATCCCGCCGCCAGCACCGCCGCCGCCGATCCCACCGCCGAAACCGCCGCCGGCGCCGCCGAGACCGGCGCTACCGACTCCGGGGCCGCCGCCGAGGCCACTCAGGCCGCCGACGCCGCTCGGTGCCGCGCCAGCCAGACCGCTGCTGAAGCCGTCGTCGCCCCCGGGGTAACCGGACCCGGTGGACGGGGGTGTGAACGGGCCGACGCCGGAGGTGGGGCCGTCAGGAGTGTCGCCGATGGTCGGCGGCTTGCTGTCGATGGTCGGCGGCTTGTTGTCGATGGTCGGCATCTTGCTGTCGATCTTGGGGTCATTTCCCCGATCGAAGTCACCCAGGTCCGGCTTCCCCGTCGGCGGAACCCGGGTGTCGGGGCGGTAGCCGTCCGAGTCGTCGCGGTCTGGCCCGACGAGTGTCAGCTTCGGACGCTCGGTCACCACCGCCGTGGGCAGCGGAGACATCGCGGTGTTCGCCGCCTGCTGGTTGTCCCGGTACCAGTTGTCCAGGTGGGACTTGGTGTCCCACCAGCCACCCCGCTTGCTGTCACCGGCCTGGCCGTCGACCTTCATGGTCGCCTCCAGGTCGTCGGCCTTGTCGCGGAACGCGCCGTCGGCGTACGAGGCGGGGTTGTTCTGGTAGTCCTTGCGCAGCGCGGCGAGGAAGCCCGACGTGCTCTCACCGTCGCGGGAGTCGTCGAGCTCGGTGCCGTTGGGCAGGCTCCACTCGTTCCACCCGAAGTCGTCCATCAGTGGGATCGGGATCGTGGAAACCGCCTTGCGGATGTCACCCTCGATCCGCGACAACGCCCCGCTGACGTTGCTCGCGTCGGTGATCAGTTTCTCGATGTCCTTGCCGATCTCACCCAGGTGCTCGCGGTACGCGTCGCCACCGCTGCCCTTCCAGCCGGCGAGCATGCCGGGCAGACCGCCGACGTGCGGGCGCTCCACGCCGGTCGCGATCGGGCCGACGAACGATCGGCCGACGAGCGCGTCCCGAAGCTGTGTGAGGCCGGAGGAGAGGTTGCTCCACCCCACCCCGACCGATCCGACCGTCTCCGGGTCTGCGGAGAGCGTCACCTCGCGGACGCACCGCTCCCAGGTTCCTCCAGCCATGACGTCCCCCTCAGGCCGTGTACGGGTAGGTGGGCTGGCCGCCGGCAGCGGGCGGCGGGGCCGCGGACTCGAGCAGCCGCTCGATCTGCGAGCCGTTGGCAGCGTTGCGCTCCTCGGTGTCGCGGAACGCCTGGGCGATGTCCTCGGTGCCCTTCTTGAGCGCGGCGAGCTTCTGGGAGAGCGACTTGAGGTGCGCCTCCATGTTGGTCGTCGACCGAGTCAGCGCCTGCCACTGCATGCGGGCGTCCTCGTAGGCCCCGAAGGGGGTGCCGTTCGGGACGGTCTGGGCGGTGGTGCTGTCGCCCTTCATCCGCTCCTTGACGCGCTCCATCTCGTAGCCGATGGTGTCGTCGACGTACTGCTTGAGCCGCTCGACGTAGGCTGCCGCGGCGTCCAGGTCCTCGACGCTGACGTGCAGATCGCCGATGTTCGGCGGCGTGATGCCAGCCATCCGCTTCCTCCCCGTTTTCCGACCCGCAGGGGTCGGTCCATGTCAGACGCAGCGTATCGAGTGTTGCCAAGTCAGGGCAGCCCCGGCCACCGCTATTCGGTAATTATGACCGTCGATATCAGCGACGCAGCTGCGGGACCAGCAACGCGATGCCGATCCCGACCAGGGCCAACGGGGCCAGAAGCACGACCACGCCGCTCCAGTCCGCCTCCCCGCGCAGCGCCTGAACGGCCATCAGGACCACCAGGAACACGAGCAGCAGGGCGAGGACCGAGAGCATCACCACCAGCAGACGGGCCTTGTCGGGGCTCATCGGCCGACCGTCCCGCGCGGCAGCAATGACATCGGATCGGCCAGGAAGGCGTCAGCGCCGACGCCACCCAACCGCAGGCCGGACATGACCTCCGCGCGTCGCTCCTCGGCCAGCGCCTCCGCCGCCCGCACGGCCTCCACCACCGCCTCGCCGAGCGTGATGTTGTCGACCGTACGGTGGGCCCGCGCGGCGATGGAGATGTCCAGCAACTCCTTCGCGCCGGACACCGTGGCGGTGACCATGCCGTCCGCTGCGGTGCCGACGAACTCCTCCCGGGCGAGCCGTCCGGTCTCCGTGGTGGCGCTCTCCAGCAGCGCCGTCATCTCCGTGACCAATCGCGCGAGCTCCTGTCTCCTCATTGGAACCGCCGCGTCGCGTCCCGCCACACCGCGAGCGGATCCTCCGTGCGGCCGTCCCACTCGACCGGCGCCTCCACGACGTCGTCGAGGCTGGCCCGCATGCTCTCCGCCATGGCGAGGCGGGCGGCGGTCACGGCCTGTCGGCAGTGCGGACCCAGGAGCTCGGCGGGCAGGTCGCGCACCGCCCGCGCACTGATCCGTACGTCCGTGAGCTGGCCCGCGCCGTCGACGACGGCGGTGATCGTGCCAGTCTCGTCGAACCCCTCGTGCGTCCGGTCCCCGGTTTCGGTCACCAGCGCGACGAGGTCGCGGGTAGCGGCCTCGGCGCGGCGCATGGCGGGCTCGTACGCCTCGGTGCGGCTCACCTCCCGGACGGACTCGACGGCCCTGCGGTAGACATCGCTCATCACTGCTCCGTTCGCCCGACTCAGGTAACCGGTTCCTTGTTCCAGTTCTCCGGATTGCTGACGATGTCGCGGTACCGGTCCCCGATTTTGGCGCTCTCGGCGTCGACCTTCTCCCCGGTCAGCTCGAACCCTCGCTTGAGCTGGGCCACGGCCGTGCCGATCGCGCTGTTCGCACCGCGCATCCCCTGCATCAGCCCGACGATCGCGGTGATGATGCCGAGCACGAAGGCGGCCCAACTGCCGATGATCGCCCACTTGAAGGCGGGCCCGGCCGGTCCGCCGGCGTTCGCGGCGATGCAGCCGACGATCGCGAGGCCGGTGCCCACCGACCAGGCCCAGAAGAGCGTCTCGAGCCCGTCCGCGACGGTGTTGCACCCGGACGAGGTCGTGATGGCGAGTTTCTGGAGCGCGTCCAGCGGCTCGACCACCTTGGTGGTCAGGAAGTTCTTGAAGACCTCGGAGCCGGTGCCCTTCCAGATACCGTCGACCTCACCGTTCAGCCGGGACAGCTTGCCGGCAAGTTCGGAGAACTCCTCCGCGAGGCCGGTCCACTTGTCGTCGGCCTCCTGGAACGGTGCCCAACTGCGCACGTTCATGACGGCGACCGGGGTGACGAAGGCCATCGCCAACGCCCCCGCGCCGGAGGGCTCGGCGGCCACCGCGAGCGTGCCGCCCAACCCGATGATGACCGCTTCCAGCGCGATCGTGGCGGCCTGGTCGGCACCGGATACCACGTTCTCACCCACAGAAGCTCGCCTCCCTGTTCCGTCGTGAAGGAGAGACCGGGCAGGTCGCGGGGACCGCGCTCAGTCCAGTGCCGTGTCGAAGGACTGACCGTGCCGTTCCTCCATCGTGCGGTAGTGCTCGACCACCCGGCCGAGCCCTTTCGCGACCTCAGCGACGGCAGCGGCGAGCGCCGTCACGGCCTGCGTCGTCGTCTCATGCATCTCGTCGTACGCGGCGGAGAAGCCGGCGTCGAAGGCCGGCGCGGCCCCGGCGGGCAGCCGCAGATACTCGATCTTGGGAAGCACTCCGGTATCCAGCGACTTTGCCGTCGCCGACAGCTCGGAGACGAGGTCGCCCAGCCTCTCGGTATTCATGGAGAAATCGGCCACCCGAGCCCCCTCCGCCAGCGCCGCTCACCCACCGGGCAAAGACCCGATGGGTGACGTGTTGGTAATGGAGGGTAGCGGGTGACCGCCGCCCGGCGCTGCCCCGCGATCAGGCGGACTGGTCGCCCGCCGGCACCTTCATGCCGTTGCCGCCCAGCGGCGTGAGGGGGAGGAGCTTCTTGCCGGTGGGGCCGATCTGGATCTCGGTATCCATGGAGGGGCAGACGCCGCAGTCGAAGCACGGGGTCCACCGGCAGTCGTCCTGCTCGTACTCCGAGACCGAGTCCTGCCAGTCCTGCCAGAGCCAGTCCTTGTCCAGGCCCGAGTCCAGGTGGTCCCAGGGCAGGACCTCCAGCTCGTCGCGCTGACGGGTGGTGTACCAGTCGAGGTCCACCCCGAACGCGGGCAGCGTCTCGGCCGCCGCGTCCACCCAGCGCTGGTACGAGAAGTGCTCGCTCCAACCGTCGAACCGGCCGCCGTTCTCCCACACCTTGCGGATCACCGAACCGACCCGACGGTCGCCCCGGGAGAGCAGGCCCTCGATCAGCGACGGCTCGCCGTCGTGGTAGCGGTAGCCGATCGCCCGGCCCAGCGAGCGGTCCGAGTTGATCGCCTGCTTGAGGATCTTGAGCCGGTGGTCGATGACCTCCGGGCGCTCCATCGGTGCCCACTGGAACGGGGTGTGCGGCTTCGGCACGAACCCACCGATGGAGACGGTGCAGCGGATGTCCTTGGAACCGGTCGCCGCCCGGCCAGCCTTGATCACCTCGTGCGCCATGTCCGCGATCTCCAGGACGTCGGCGTCGGTCTCGGTGGGCAGGCCGCACATGAAGTAGAGCTTCACCTGCCGCCAGCCGTTGCTGTACGCGGTGACCACGGTGCGAATGAGGTCTTCCTTCGACACCATCTTGTTGATGACCTTGCGGATCCGCTCCGACCCGCCCTCCGGGGCGAAGGTCAGGCCGGTGCGCCGCCCGTTGCGGGACAGCTCCTGCGCGAGGTCGATGTTGAAGGCGTCCACCCGGGTCGACGGCAGCGACAGCGAGACGTTGGTGCCCTCGTACTGCTGGGCCAGGCCCGAGCACATGTCGCCGATCTCGGAGTGGTCGGCTGAGGAGAGCGACAGCAGGCCCACCTCGGAGAAGCCGGAGAACTCCAGCCCGTCGCGCACCATCTGCCCGACCGTGGTGATCGACCGCTCGCGCACCGGGCGGGTGATCATGCCGGCCTGGCAGAACCGGCAACCCCGGGTGCAGCCCCGGAAGATCTCCACCGCGTACCGCTCGTGCACCGTCTCGGCCAGCGGGACGAGGGGCTTCTTCGGGTACGGCCAGGCGTCCAGGTCCATCGTCGTGCGCTTGTGCACCCGGAACGGCACGTCCGCCCGGTTCGGCACGACTCGCTGGATCCGGCCGTCGGCGAGGTAGTCCACGTCGTAGAAGCGCGGCACGTAGACGCTCTCGGTGCGGGCGAGCCGCAGCAGCAACTCGTCGCGACCACCCGGGGAGCCCTCGGCCTTCCACTCCCGGACGATCGCGGTGATCTCCAGGACCGCCTCCTCGCCGTCGCCGAGCACAGCGGCGTCGATGAAGTCGGCGATCGGCTCCGGGTTGAACGCGGCGTGCCCGCCGGCCACGATCACCGGGTCGGCGTCGGTGCGGTCGGCGGCCAGCATCGGGATGCCGGCCAGGTCGATCGCGGTGAGCAGGTTGGTGTAACCCAGCTCGGTGGAGAAGGAGATGCCGAACACGTCGAAGTCGCGGACCGACCGGTGCGCGTCGACGGTGAACTGCGGCACGCCGTGCGTGCGCATCAGGGACTCCAGGTCCGGCCAGACCGCGTACGTCCGCTCGGCGAGAGTGTCGGGCAGCTCGTTGAGCACCTCGTAGAGGATCTGCACACCCTGGTTGGGCAGGCCCACCTCGTACGCGTCGGGATACATCAGCGCCCAGCGCACGGTTGCCGCGTCCCAGTCCTTGACCACCGCACCCAGTTCACCACCGACGTACTGGATGGGCTTCGTGACCTGGGGTAGCAGCGGCTCCAGCTGGGACCAGATGGAATTGGTCGCGGCCGGGCGCGGCGTCGTGGACGGGGCACTCATGATGCCCAAGGGTACGCGTCCGCCCGGCCGTGACCGCGCGCACGCCGCCATGACGTCCGATCGACGCCGACTGTCGTGCGCGGCAGCCCGCAGCCCGGTCGGCGGAGCTGGCGGCGCGGTACTAACCTCGGACCGGCGCGAGAGGAGATTGCCGCGATGCCGGAGCCCCAGCCGGGAGCAGGCCGTCCGGCCGACGGGAGCACCCCGGGCACGGAGCCGGACCGGGATCCGGCGGTCGCCGACGAGCCGACGCCCCCACCCGTACCCTCGGACCAGCCGGAACCCTCGGACCAGCCGGAAGTACCGCAGCGGCCGGATCCCTCAGACCAGCCGGAGCCGCCGACCGACCAGGCCGCCGGCCCGGACGACGCCGCACCGACACACGGACCGGGACCGGCGGACGACCCGCGACCGGCCGACGAGCCGCGACCGGCCGACGAGCCGCGACCGGCCGACGAGCCCGCAGCCGCCGGTGCGGCCGACTCCCCGGCCGCCACCGCGCCGATCAGCGCGCCCCGGTGGAGCGGATCCGCGCCGGTGCCGCCCCCGCTGCCGCGCAAGCGGGCCTGGGGTGCGTCGGCCGAGCCGACCCCTGTCCCACCCACTCCGGACGAGCCGCCGGAGCACCGGAACCCGGTCGACCCGTGGGCCGGCGTGGACACCGGCGGCTGGGACCTGCCGCACGCCGAGCTGCCCCCGCTGCCCCCGACGCTGCACTACCCGGTGCCACCCGCGACCCGGCAGTGGCCCGGTCCGCCCACTCCCCCGGTCGGACCGCACCCGGCGTCGCCGCCGGCCGCCCCACTGCCGCCGGCCGCCCCGCTGTCCCCGGCCGCCCGGCCCACCATGCCGGCCCGGCCGATGTCTCCACCCGCACCGCCGCCCGCCCCGCCGAAGCAGCGCCGGGGCCGACGGTCCGCGGCACCGCCACCGGTGTCACCGCCACCGGGCTGGCAGGCCCCCAAGGGGTACGTCCCGGTCAAGGTCCGTCGGCGACGCCGCTGGCCGTGGCTGCTGCTGCTCACCCTGGCCTGCTGCTGCGGCTGCCCGGCCTACTACGGGTTTCCGATCTCGGCCCAGTACCCGGCCCGAGCGGCGCTGCCCGAGCAGGTGGCCGACCTGAGCCTGCGCCAGGACAGCCGCAACGCGGACGCCGCCCGTGACCTGGAGAACGAGGTACGTCGGGAGCACTGGCTGGCCGAGGACACCTTCGCCGGCGTCTACGGCACCGCGGACGGCAAGCGGGTGACGGTCTTCGGCGGCACCGGCTTCCGGCTCACCCCAGAAGCGGACGCGGACGCGGAGATCACCCGCCTCAGTGAGCGCTACGCGCTGGAGGCCCCCGAGACGGTGAAAACCGGCGTGCGGGGCCGGCACGAACGCTGCGCGGTCGGCCGTTCCGCCGGCAGCGACGTGGTGGTCTGCACCTCGGTCGACCACGGCAGCATCGCCACCGGCGTGTTCACCCGGCTCTCCGTCGCCGACAGCGCGGCGCTGCTGGACACTCTGCGCGGTCAGATCGTCCAGCCCGAGCAGAGCTGACGGCCGGGGGTCGGTCAGGAGTCGCGGGTCGGGTCCGGGTGGGCGCGCGGCGGGGCGTAGCGGGGCACGTACTCCTGGCCCGTGAGCTTCTGGATCTCGCTCATGATCTCGTCGGTCATCTGCCGCAGCGAGGTGCGGTCGTCCTGCCGGCCGGTGAAGTCCAGCGGCTTGCCGAACCGAACGGTGATCTTGGCGGCGCCGGGGCGGGGCACCCGGGCGCCGATCGGCTGCGCCTTGTCCGTGCCGATCATGCCGACCGGGATGACCGGCACTCCGGCGGAGAGCGCCAGCCGGGCCGCTCCGGTCCGTCCCCGGTAGAGCTTGCCGTCCGGTGAGCGGGTGCCCTCCGGATAGACCACCACCAGGTCGCCGCCCTTGAGTGCCGGGATGGCCGCGTCGAACGCGGACAGCGCAGCACGCCCGCCGGCCCGCTCGACCGGGATCGCGCCCAGGCCGGTGAGGACGAACTTGGAGATCGCGCCCTTGACCCCGGTGCCCTTGAAATACTCCGACTTCGCCCAGAACGCCAGGTGCCGGGGCACCACCGTGCCGAGGAACAGCTCGTCGGCCACCGACAAATGGTTCCCGGCGAAGACCGCGCCGCCGGTCTCCGGCAGGTGCTCCAGCCCCTCCACGGTCGGGCGGAACGCCAACCGCAGCGTGGGCGCCACGGTGAGCTTGCCGATGGTGTAGAGCAGGGGCACTGGTCCTCCGGCGGTCGTGGGTTGCACAGGCGGTGTCACGTTAGCTGACGCCCGCACTCCGCCCGGATCGGGTGGCGGGCGTCCCGGACCCACGGGGGGGCGGCCCGGGAGTGAGCGTCCGGGGACGGACGGGACGACCTCGACCCGTCCGTCCCCGGACCACCTCATACCCGACGGACCACGACCGTCACCCGGTCACCCTCGCCGACCTCGCCGACGAAGCCATCGACGCCCTCGGCGAAGTCGACGGAGTCGGCCAGCACCTCTCCGGAGACGAAATCGATGTACGCGGCCACCGCCGCGCGCACCTCCTCGGACGCCGACACCGACACCACGATCCGGTCCGAGACGTCCAGGTCGGCGTCCCGGCGGGCCTGCTGCACCACCCGGACCACGTCCCGGGCCAACCCCTCGGCGGCCAGCTCGGGGGTGACCTCGGTGTCCAGCACCACCACACCCTCACCGCCGGGCAGCGGCGCGGAGTGCTCGGCGTCGGCGGCGACCAGGCGCAGCTCGTACTCACCCTCGGCCAGGGTGACCCCGGCGGCCACCGGAGCGCCGTCGACCAGCTCCCACTCGCCCGCCTTGACCGCCTTGATCACCTGCTGGACCTGCTTGCCGACCCGCGGGCCGAGCGCCCGGGGCACCACGGTCAGGACCTGCTGGCAGTACTCGGCCAGGTCCGCGCTGAACTCCACCGCCTTCACGTTGACCTCGTCGGTGACCAGGTCGGCGAACGGGCGCAGCTGCTCGGCCGCCGGCGAGGCCACGACCAGCTTGGGCAGCGGCAGCCGCACCCGCAGCCCCTTGGCCTTGCGCAGCGACAGCGCCGCCGAGGCGACCGCCCGGGTGGCGTCCATCGCGGCGACCAACTCGTGGTCGGCCGGAAACTCGGTCGCCTCCGGCCAGTCGGTCAGGTGCACCGAGCGCTCCCCGGTCAGCCCGCGCCAGATCTCCTCCGCGGTCAGCGGCGCCAGCGGCGCCACCACCCGGCAGAGCGTCTCCAGCACCGTCCACAGCGTGTCGAAGGCGTTCGCGTCCCCGGACCAGAACCGGTCCCGGGACCGGCGCACGTACCAGTTGGTCAGCGCGTCCAGGTAGGACCGGACGGTGGCACAGGCGCCGGAGATGTCGTACGCCTCCATCTGCGCGCCGACCGTCGACACCAGCTCGTTCGTCTTCGCCAGCACGTACCGGTCGAGCAGGTCCGGCGAGTCGGTGCGGCGCCGCGCCTGGTACCCGTCGGCGTTGGCGTAGAGCGAGAAGAAGTACCAGACGTTCCACAGCGGCAGCATCACCTGGCGGACGGCGTCCCGGATGCCCGCCTCGGTGACCGCCATGTCGCCGCCGCGCAGCACCGGCGAGGACATCAGCATCCAGCGCATCGCGTCCGAGCCGTACGCGTCGAAGACGTGGTAGACGTCCGGGTAGTTGCGCAGGCTCTTGGACATCTTGCGCCCGTCCGAGCCGAGCAGGATGCCGTGGCTGAGGCAGTTGCGGAACGCCGGCCGGTCGAACAGCGCGGTGGCCAGCACGTGCATCGTGTAGAACCAGCCGCGGGTCTGCCCGATGTACTCGACGATGAAGTCGCCCGGGTAGTGGTGCTCGAACCAGTCCGCGTTCTCGAACGGGTAGTGCACCTGGGCGAACGGCATCGAGCCGGACTCGAACCAGCAGTCCAGCACCTCCGGCACCCGACGCATCATCGACTGCCCGGTCGGGTCGTCCGGGTTGGGGCGGACCAGGTCGTCCACCGCGGGCCGGTGCAGGTCGGTCAGGCGTACGCCGAAGTCCCGCTCGATGTCGGCCAGCGAGCCGTAGACGTCGAGCCGGGGATAGTTCGGGTCGTCGGACTTCCAGACCGGGATCGGCGAGCCCCAGAACCGGTTCCGGCTGATCGACCAGTCGCGGGCGTTGGCCAGCCACTTGCCGAACGAGCCGTCCTTGATGTGCCCGGGCGTCCAGTTGATCTGCTGGTTCAGCTCGACCATTCGGTCCTTGAACCGGGTCACCGCGACGAACCACGACGACACCGCCTTGTAGACCAGCGGGGTGTCGCAGCGCCAGCAGTGCGGGTACGAGTGGGTGTAGGTGTCCTGCTTGAGCACCACCCCCCGCTCCTTGAGCTCCCGGATCACCGGCTTGTTGACGTCGAAGACCTGCTCACCCTGGTACGGCGGAACCAACGCCGTGAACCGGGTGTGGTCGTCGACCGTGACGATGGTGGGGATGCCGGCGGCGTTGCAGACGTTCTGGTCGTCCTCACCGAAGGCCGGAGCCAGGTGCACGATCCCGGTGCCGTCCTCGGTGGTGACGAAGTCCGCGCCGAGCACCTGGTAGGCGTTCTCGCCGGCCTGCTCGACCAGGAAGTCGTAGAGCGGGGTGTAGCGGCGCCCGACCAGGTCCCGGCCGTACACCGTGCCGACCTGCTCGTATCCGTCCAGCTCCTTGGCGTACGCCCCGAGCCGGGCGGCGCCCACCACGTAGCGGTCACCGTCGCGCTCCAGCACGGCGTACTCGATGTCCGGGCCGACGGCGAGCGCCAGGTTCGACGGCAGTGTCCACGGCGTGGTGGTCCAGACGCCCAGCTTGACCGACCCGCGGAGCAGCTCCGGGGCGGACTCGTCCGGGGTCAGCCCGAACCACACGGTCAACGTCGGGTCGTGCCGGTCCCGGTAGACGTCGTCCATCCGGGTCTCGGTGTTCGACAGCGGCGTCTCGCAGCGCCAGCAGTACGCCAGCACCCGGAAACCCTCGTAGATCAGGCCCTTGTCGTGCAGGGTCCGGAAGGCCCACATGACGCTTTCCATGTAGTCCAGGTCGAGGGTCTTGTAGTCGTTGGTGAAGTCGACCCAGCGGGCCTGCCGGTTGATGTACCGCTCCCAGTCCTGGGTGAACTCCAGCACCGAGGTGCGGCAGGCCTCGTTGAACCGGGCCACGCCGAGGTCGATGATCTCTGCCTTGCTGGTGATGCCGAGCTGCTTCTCGGCCACCACCTCGGCGGGCAGGCCGTGGCAGTCCCAGCCGAAGCGCCGCTCGACGTGCCGGCCGCGCATGGTCTGGTAGCGGGGCACCACGTCCTTGACGTAGCCGGTGAAGAGGTGGCCGTAGTGCGGCAGGCCGTTGGCGAACGGCGGGCCGTCGTAGAAGACGTACTCGTTCTTACCGTCGTCGCCGGCCGGGCGGGCCTCCACCGACGCCTCGAAGGTCTTGTCGGCCGTCCAGTGCTCCAGCACCCGGCGCTCGACCGCGGGCAGGTCCGGGCTCGCCGGGACACCGGCGGCGGTCGGGTCGTGCAGTGGATAGGCCATCGGGGGTCGCTCTCCTCGCGCAGCTCACTCATCAGTGGGTCTGCGAGGACGAGCGTCTCCGGGGACGCCTCGACGGCGCTCCCGGGTGGCCCGCGGTACCACCCCGCTTGGCGGTCAGGATCGACCGCCCGCTCATTGGCCGGCTGTGACGGGCCGGACCCGTCCGGTTCTACTGGGCCGGTTGCCCGGCTGTTCTTCCGGAGGCTCACCGGTGATGGCCGGGTCATCGCCTTACGGTGCACAACGATACTCGACCCGCCCACCGGCGCGCCGCCGAGTAATCCCGCCCGCCGGCGCGCCGCCGCCGGATCCCGCCCGCCGACCGCCGCCTAGGCTGGCCGGGTGATCCAGATCGAGTTGGACGAGCCCACGCTGGCTCGCACCCGGATCGCCACCAGCCCGCTGTGGGAGGTGATGACCAGCCTGTACGTGCTGCACCGCAACCCGGGCGAGGCGCCCTGGCCGTACACCGGTTGGGCGCGGCACGCCCGGCGGGTGCTGGCCGAGGTGCCGGCGACCGCCCCGGTCCGGCTGCTGGCCATCGGCTCGCGCGCACCGGACTTCCTCAGCCCGATTCCCACGTCGGCCACGCCGACCCTGGCCGACCAACTCGCCGAGCTGCGCGCGACGCCGCCGGAGGTGATCGCCGACCAGATCCCCCGCTACCACCGGCCCGACGACCTGCCCGGGTGGCTCAGCCCGTTCGTCACGGACCGGCAGGCCGCCCTGGACCGGTTGGCGGACGGTATCGAGGCGTACTGGGACGCGGCTATCGCGCCCTGGTGGCCGGCGATGCGGGCGACGCTGGACGAGGAGGTGCTGCACCGGGCACGGGCACTCGCCGCGCACGGCCCGGACGCGCTACTGGCCGACCTGCACGAGCGGGTGCGCTGGGACAGGCCGGTGCTGACCCTGGTGAAGCCGCTGGAACAGCATTTCGAGGCGGTCGACAAGCGACTGCTGCTGATCCCGCTGATTTTCTCCCGGGGAGCGCTCGCCTGCTCCACCGACCACCCGGAGATCGTCGCCGTCTCCTACCAGGCGCGTGGCGCGGCGCTGCTCGCCGATGGCGCGCCCGCCCCGGCTGCCCCGACCGGGCCGGCGGTCGACCGGCTGGCGGTGCTGGTCGGGCGGGGGCGTGCCCAGGTGTTGCGGGCGCTGACCCGGCCGGCGACCACCGCCGGCCTCGCGGCCACCCTGGGGCTGGCCCCGAGCACCGTCTCGGAGCAGCTCTCCGCGTTGCTCACCGCCGGCGTGGTGCACCGCCGTCGGGTCGGCCGGCGGGTGCTGTACGGCCTGGAACCAGCCGGCGTGGCCCTGGTGCAGTTGATCGGCGACGAGCCGGTGACCGCCTCGGCCTGAGCATTCGGCCGGATCCGAATTCGTTTCCCGCCGTCCCGACCGCTCCTAGCCTGCGGGCCATGAGCGAACACGCGATCGAGGCGGTCGGGCTGCGCCGCACGTACCGCAGCCGCACCGGATGGTTACGACCACAGCGCCGGGAGGTCGAGGCGGTCCGCGGCGTCGACCTGACGGTCGGCAACGGGGAGCTGTTCGGCCTGCTCGGACCGAACGGCGCTGGCAAGACGACGACCATCAAGCTGCTGAACACGCTGCTCATCCCGACCGCCGGCGAGGCCCGGATCTGTGGCTTCGACGTGGTCCGGCAGACCCGCGAGGTACGCCGGCGGATCGGGTACGTCTTCGGCGGTGACCGGGGGCTCTACGACCGGCTCTCCGCACGGGACAACCTGCGCTACTTCGCCGAGCTGTACGGCGTGCCGGGGCGGGAGCAGAAGCGGCGGATCGCCGAGCTTCTCGACCTGGTCCGGCTGACCGGCCGGGAGAACGACCGGGTGGAGGGTTACTCCCGGGGCATGCGGCAGCGGCTGCACATCGCCCGGGGCCTGCTGCACCGGCCGCGCGTGCTCTTCCTCGACGAGCCGTCGATCGGGGTGGACCCGGTGGCCGCCCGGGAGCTGCGGCAGACCGTCGCCGAGCTGGCCGCCACCGGCACCACCGTGCTGCTCACCACGCACTACATGGCCGAGGCGGACGAGCTGTGCGGCCGGATCGCGGTGATCGCGAACGGCACCATCCAGGCCCTCGGCACCCCGGCGGAGCTGCGGCACCACGCCGACGGCCGGCAGGTGCTGGAGGTGGAGGCGTACGGGGTGGGCGACACCCAGCTCGCCGTGATCCACGCCCTGCCCGGGGTACGCGAGGCGAGCGTGGCCGTCACCGGTGCGGCGCAGGTGCTGACCGTGCAGTCCGACGCGGGGGTGGACGTGCAGGCGGACGTGTTGCGCGCGCTGGACGGGGTCAGGCTGGGCCGGGTCACCGCGCGGCAGCCCACCCTGGAGGACGCGTACGTGGCGATCGTGAACCGGGTCGACGCGCAGGCCCGTGCGTTCGAGGCGGTGGCCGGGTGAGGACGCTGCGGATGATCGCGGTCGGTGCGCTGTTGCACGCCAAGCAGCTCAGCCGGTCGCCGTTCGAGATCGCCACCGCGCTGATCGTGCCGGTGGTGCAGGCGACCCTGGCCGTCTACCTGTTCCGGGCCGGCGGTGAGCCGGGCCGGCTGTTGGAGGCCGCTGTCGGAGCGGGGCTGATGGGCATCTGGTCGTCGGTGCTGTTCGGTTCCGGTGGCGCCATCCAGAACCAGCGGTGGCAGGGAACCCTGGAGATGATCATGTTGGCACCCCGGCCGCCCGCCCTGGTGGTGCTGCCGATCACGCTGGCCACCGCGCTCACCGGCACGTACGCCATGCTCGCCACGCTGGCCTGGGGTCGGCTGCTGTACGGCATTCCGCTGTCCTTCGCCCACCCGTTGGCGTTCGCGGTCGCGGTGCCCGGCTGCATCATCGGGCTCGGCATGTTCGGCCTGCTGCTCGCCTCCACGTTCGTGCTGCTCCGCAACGCCAACGCGCTGGCCAACACGCTGGAGTACCCGATCTGGCTGGTCTCCGGGATGCTCGTGCCGATCACCGCGCTGCCCGGTTGGACCGGCCCGATCGCAGCCGTGCTGCCCACCACGTGGGGAGCGCGTGCGGTCCGCGAGGCGGCCACCGGCAGCGGGCCGGTCTGGCCGTCGCTCGGCGTCTGCCTGGCGATCAGCCTGGCCTGCCTGGCGCTCGGCGCGATCATGATGACCCACGTCGAGCGGCGGGCCCGCGCGGCGGCCACGCTCGCTCTGGCCTGAGGAGGCGACGATGACCGCACTGCTCCGCCTGGTCGGCATCGGTGGCGTGATCGCCTACCGGGCCCTGTTCAACTGGACCACCCCTGCGATGTTCGTCGGCACGCTGCTCGTCGGCCCGCTGTTCCAACTGCTCTTCTTCGCCTATCTGGGACGGCAGCTCGGGGTCGCCGACGACAGCTTCTACATCACCGGCAACGCGGTGCTGGCCGCCTCCCTGGCGTGCGTGTTCGGCGGCACGATGGCGGTCTCCAACGAGCGGCGCTTCGGCACCCTCGGGCACGTGCTGCTCTCGCCGCGCAGCCGTACCGCGGTCTTCCTCGGCCGGGTCCTGCCGTACGCGGCGAACGGCCTGCTGATCGCGGTGACCACGCTGACCGCCGCGTCGCTGCTGCTCGGCCTGCGGGTGCCGGTCGACGCGCTGCCGGGGCTGCTGCTGACCCTGGCGGTCGCGGCGCTGGCCTGCGGCTTCTTCGGCCTGACGTTGGGCGCGATCGGGCTGCGGTTCCGGGACGTCTGGCTGGTCTCCAACGTCTCGATCGCGCTGCTGCTCCTGCTGACCGGGGTGAACGTGCCCGCCGCCGGGCTACCGGCCTGGATGCGGCTCACCGGCGAGCTGCTGCCGATCACCCACGCCGCGGAGGCGGCCCGGCGGCTGGTCGCCGGTGAGGGTTTCCGGGCCGCCGCACCCCAGCTCGCGGTCGAGCTGGCCATCGCGGTCGCCTACGCCCTGCTCGCGGCCACCCTGCTCAAGCTCTTCGAGGCCGAGTCCCGCCGCCGAGCATCCCTCGACACCCTCTAATCCGAAAACTGAGGGTGGGTGGGCGCGCGGCAGCGTCCGGCGGAGCCGGACTCGGTGTGGTGGTGCGGTCAGGCTGCGGTGGGTAGGTGGGTGCGTTCGGCGGTGACGGTGTAGCCGAGGGCTTCGAGTTGTCGGATGTGGTTGCGGGCGCGTCGTTCGGGGTTGACGCGGGTGTCGTAGAAGTCGGCGCCGAGGTCGTGGAATGTGGCCTCGGGGTCGTGGAGAAGGTGCCAGATGATGATGAGGGTGGATCGGCCGACTGCGACGATGGCGCGTTTGGCGCCGCGTCGGCGGGCGATGCGGCGATAGCGCTCGCCGAGGAAGGTGGGGGTGCGGGCGGCGCTGACGGCGATCTGGCCGAGGACGCGGGCCAGGTAGGGGTTGCCGTGGCTGGTGGAGCCGCTGCCTTTCTTGCGGCCTGCGGATTCTTTCACGGTGGGTGAGAACCGGGCCCATGAGGTCAGGTGGGCCGGGGTTGGGAAACGGCTCATGTCCACGCCGATTTCCGCGATGATCGCCCGCGCGGCCACCGGTCCCACGCCGGGGATGTGCTCAAGCCGGCTGGCCGCCTGCGCGAAAGGGGCGATGCAGACCTCGATCTGCGTGTCGACGTCGGCGATGTCGGCCTCGATCGCGTCGACGCGGGTGAGCATCTTGCTCAGCAGGAACGCGTGATGGTCGGTGAACCGACCGACGAACGCCTCTTCCAACATGCTGATCTTGCGGCGGAGGCTGGACCGGGCCAGTTGCGCGAGCTGGCGCGGGTCGCGTTCACCGGCGATCAACGCCGCCATCATGGCCCGCCCGGAAGTGCCGAAGATGTCGGAGGCGACCACGGACAGCTTGATCTGCGCGTCTTCGAGGAGCTTCTCGGCCCGGTTCTTCTCCGCTGTCTGCGCGGCGACGAGATCGACTCGATAGCGGGTCAGGTCGCGCAGCATCCGAATCTGCGGCGGCGGCACGAAACTCGGCCGCAGCATCTGCCGCTCGGCGACCTTACACAGCCACACCGCGTCCAACCGATCGGTCTTGGGTCGTCCCGGCAGGTGTTTGACATCGCGGGCGTTGACCAGCCACGTCTCGAACCCGGCTGCTTCCAGCAGATAGAACGCCGGCTTCCAGTAGTCGCTGGTCGCCTCCATCACCACCCGGGTCACACCCAAGCTGCGCAGCCGCTCGGCCATCCGCCCCAGCGACCGGGTCATCGTCGAGAAGGTCTCGACCTCCTGCACCCGCCGACCCGGTCTGTCCGGGTGGGGCAGCCGCACACAACACACGAGCGAGGACTTACCGATATCCAGCGCGGCGATCCGCTCGATGATCTCCTCGCGCTCCTGAGTCTCCTCCAACACGTGACCCTCCCTGCCCGCGCCGAACCCGCCAACGGCGTCGCCCGCGGTGACCACAGAGGGACAGCGAATCTAATCCTCGTGCTCGAAGCAACAGTGAAGGGCCCATCAGCGTGGCCACCAGCATCCGACTAACCCACGGCCTGAACCGAACCAAGGAGGCGACGACGTCAGCGGGCGACCCCACCACGGCACCACCAACCACCGGCACAGCGCAACAGGCGAGAACAGTTTTCAGCCCGGAACGGGCCACCCAACAGGGAGACGGAGACTAACCCCAGGGCCGACCGAGGCCGACCAGGAGGTTGGCGGGCGCGCCGAACTGCGCACGCCCGCCAACCTCATGATCACCGTGCTCGGGTCAGGGTGCCGGGAGGGTGGTGCTCCAGAGGGCGGCGCCGTCGCGGTCGCGGAGGTGCACCGTGAGGGCGGCCGACTCCCCGTCGATGGAGACCTCACCGAAGTGCTGGAAGCCCTCCGCCGGCGAGGTGTTGGCGCGCGGCGGTGCGTGCACGAAGGCCGCCTGCGGTCCGAACGTGCCGTCCAGCGCGTTCGGACCGAACGCGCCGGCGTGCGCCGGCCCGGAGACGAACTCCCAGAACGGGGTGAAGTCGCCGACCGCCGCGCGCGACGGGTCGTAGTGGTGTGCGGCGGTGTAGTGCACGTCGGCGGTGAGGAAGACCATTCCGGTCACCCCGGCCCGGTGGGTGGCCCGCAGCACCTCGGCGAACTCCAGCTCACGCCCGGCCGGCGCGCCCGGGTCGCCCTGCGCGACACCCTCCTGCGCGCCCGGACCGTCCGGCACGACCACCCCGATCGGCAGGTCGTTGGCGATCACCTTCCAGGTCGCCCGGGACCGCTTCAGTTCCCAGATCAGCCACTCCCGCTGCTCGCGGCCGAGCAGGCCGCGCTTCGGGTCGGCGTACGTGTTGCCGTCGTTCGCGTCCTTGTAGGTCCGCATGTCCAGCACGAACACGTCCAGCAGCGGCCCGTACGACAGCCGCCGGTACATCGGCCCGTCGACCGGCACCGGCAGCCACTCGTTGAACGCCTGACGGGCCCGGGCGGCCAGCACGTCCACCCGCTGCTCGGTGTAGCGGGGGTCGTCCAGGATCTCCCCCGGGTACCAGTTGTTGAGGACCTCGTGGTCGTCCCACTGGTTGATCTGTGGCACCGTCGCGGCGAACGCCCGCAGGTGCTCGTCGAGCATGTTGTACGCGAACTGTCCCCGGTACTCGGCCAGCGTCTCGGCGACCTTGCTCTTCTCCGGGGTCACCAGGTTGCGCCAGATCTGCCCGTCGGGCAGCGTCACCGACTCGACCAGCGGGCCGTCGGCGTACACGGTGTCACCGCTGCACAGGAAGAAGTCCGGCCGGGTCTCCCGCATCGCCTTGAAGATCGACATCCCGCCGAAGTCCGGGGCGATCCCCCAGCCCTGCCCGACCACGTCCCCGGTCCAGACGAACCGCACGTCGCGCCGCCGGTGCCGACCCGGCGCGGTGGTCAACGACCCGGTCAGCGGCTCGCTGACCAGCCCGTGCCGCTCCAGGCTCTCCACCCGGACCCGGTAGTGCAGCCGCTCGGCGTCCGGCAGACCCCGCAGCCGGACCTTGCCGGTGAAGTCACCGGTCGGGGCCAACACCGGCCCACGCAGCTGCCGCGCGCCCCGGAAGTCCGGCCGGCGACTCACCTCGACCAGCATCCGACCCGGCCGGTCGGCCCGGGTCCAGACCAGCGCCGAGTCCGCGGTCACGTCTCCGCTCTGCACACCATGGGTGAGCACCGGGCGCCCCGCCGGGCGCCAGGCCGGCGCCGCGTTCGCCCCGGCACCGCCCAGCAGGCCGCCGCCGGCGACTCCGACCCCGGCCACCAGGCCGGCCCGCAGCAGGGTACGTCGATCAAGCTCGGTCATGCTTCCTCCCGATGATGGGTTGACCCCGTCGGTCTACCGGTCGGAGATGGCCGCGACCGGCGGTCCGGGTGACGAGAGCGGGAACCCCGGTTGTCCGGCCGGCTTGACCCGGCTGGCGCGCTCACGCAAACTTCGCCGGTGCGTTCGCTTCGGTACGACGAGTTCCAGGCCATGCGTCGATTCCCCGCCCTGGACGGGCTGCGGGCTGTGGCCGCCATCATGGTCTTCGCCTTCCACTACGGAGGCCCATCCTGGAAGTGGCTGACCGGCTGGATCGGCGTACACCTGTTCTTCGTGCTCTCCGGCTTCCTCATCACGACGCTGCTGCTGCGTGAGGAGCACCGGTACGGCAAGGTCTCGCTGCGCGCGTTCTACCTGCGGCGGTTCTTCCGGATCATGCCGGTCTACCTGCTGGTGCTCTTCCTGACCTGGGGGCTGGCCCGGCTCAGCGGCAGCGCCGACTCGATCGAACGCCTGATGAAGTACTACCTGCTGTTCCTCAACGAACTCCTGCCGGCCAGCGCGCCGTACCTGCACTCCTGGACCATCGGGATCGAGCAGAAGTTCTACCTGTTCTGGCCGGCCATCGCGTTCGTCCTGGTGACCGCCGCGTTCCGCCGCCGGCTGGCCGTCACGGCCGGCCTGATCGTGCTCTTCATCGCGCTGATCCCGCCGGACATCGCCTGGCTGAGCTGGCCGATCCACTATGTGGCGATCCTGCTCGGCTGCCTGACCGCGGTGGTCATGCACCACCCCCGAGGCTTCGCGGTGGTCCGGCCGCTGACCCACCCGGCGACGGCCACCGTGGTGATCGTGGTCTTCATCGCGTTCCAGGTGGCCGTGCAGTACTGGCCGATCCGGTTCGGCCAGGAGGCGCTGATCGGCACCTACGCCGCCGCCGCGGCGCTGCTGCTGCCTGCCCTGCTCTCGCGCAGTGTGCTCGCCCGCGGGTTGGGGCTTCGTCCGCTGGTCTTCATCGGCGAGCGGTCGTACTCGATGTACCTGGTCCAGTCCATCGCGGCGCGGGCGGCGATCGGACTGCTGCCCACCATGGGACGTCGCAGCACCGGCCTCTTCCTGGGTGCCGTGGTGGTGGCGCTGCTCATCGCCGACGTGCTCTACCGGTGGGTCGAGCTACCCATGATCGAGGTGGGCCGCCGGCTGGCCGCCCGGGTGACCCGGCGCGGCCCGCGCGACAGCGGCGACAACTCCGGTGCGGGCGGTACGACAGGTGACACCGCCGGGGTCCCCGCGGCCGAGCTGATCCCCCGCCCACGCGAGGTGCTGGCGGACACCGCCCCGGCGACCCGCGGCTGACCTCTTCCCCGACCCGTTCCGGACGGCATGACCGGGGTCACAGCGGCCCACTGTCACGGCACACCCCGGCCCACCCGTCGTGACGGTGTCGAACCGATCAGGGAGGTAGTCGTGCCACGGATGAACCCGGCCGAGCTGGTACCCCAGGCGTACAAGGCCGTCATGGGGATGGAGAAGTACGTCCAGACGAACGTCGACCACACCGTGCTGGAGCTGGTCAAGCTGCGGGCGTCGATCCTGAACGGGTGTGCGTTCTGCGTCGACATGCACAGCCAGGACGCGCTCGCCGCCGGCGAGTCGAGCCGGCGGCTGTTCGCGGTGGCCGCCTGGCGGGAGGCGACGTTCTTCGACGAGCGGGAGCGCGCGGCACTGGCGCTCACCGACGCGGTCACCCGGCTCGGCGAGCACGGGGTGCCGGATGAGGTGTGGGACACCGCCGCGAAGGTCTGGACGGAGAAGGAACTGGCCGACCTGGTCATCGCGATTGCCACAATCAACGTGTGGAATCGGATCGCGGTGACGATGCAGCTGGAGCCTCCGGCACAGGTGTGACGACCGAGGCGGCAGAGGCGGCCGGTGCGCTTGAGGCGCACCGGCCCATGCTGCTCGGGCTCGCCTATCGCCTCCTCGGCAGCCGGGACGACGCGGAGGACGTGCTCCAGGAGGCGTACCTGCGCTGGCTGGGCGTGGACCGGTCAGCGGTGGACGAGCCGCGCCGGTACCTGTCCCGGGTGGTCACCCGGCTGGCCCTGGACCGGCTGCGGACGCGGCAATCCAGGCGTGAGACGTACGTCGGGACGTGGCTGCCCGAGCCGGTGCCCACCGCGCCCTCGCCGTTCGGGCCGTTGGACCGCGCGGAGCTACGCGACTCGCTGTCCACCGCGCTACTGCACGTGCTGGAACGACTCACCCCGCCGGAGCGCGCGGTGTACGTCCTGCACACCGCCTTCGAGATGCCGTACGCCGAGATCGCGGAAATCCTGGATCGGACCCCTGCGGACTGCCGGCAACTGCACCACCGCGCGACCGCCCGGGTGCACCAGGAGCAACGACGGTTCACCGCCAGCCGGTCCGAGCGGGAACGGTTGCTGGACGCGTTCCTGGCCGCCGCCCGGGACGGTGACCTGGCGACGCTCACCGGCCTGGTCGCCGCGGACGCCACGGCCTGGACCGACGGTGGCGGCCGGGTGTCGGCCGCCCGCAGGCCGATCAGCGGAGCGGATCGGATCGCCCGGTTCTTCGCCGGGATCTACGGCCCGCGCCACAGCTGGGCGGCGCGCCACCTGGAGCTGAACGGGGAACCCGCCGCCCTGATGACCCGCGCGGACGGCAGCCGGTACACGCTGACGGTCACCGCGGCCGACGGGCGGATCACCGGGATCTACGTGGTCGGCAACCCGGCGAAGCTACCGCCGCTCGACTGAGCCCCGGCACCGTCAGCCGATGCCGTCAGCCGGACCCGGCGAGGACGCGTCAGCCCAGCTCGGGGAACCAGAGCGCGATCTCGCGCTTGGCGCTGTCCGGAGAGTCGGAGGCGTGCACCAGGTTCTCCCGGTTGGACAGCGACAGGTCGCCGCGGATGGTGCCGGCGACAGCCTTACGCCCGTCGGTCGCGCCGACCAGCCCGCGGACCACCTCGATGACCTGGTCGCCGGAGAGCACCAGGGCCACCAGAGGGCCGCCGGTCATGAAGTCCTTCAACGGCGGGTAGAACGCCTTGTCGACGTGCTCGGAGTAGTGCTCGTCGGCGAGTGCCGCGTCCATCGTCCGGTGCACCATCGCGTCGATCCGCAGCCCCTTGCGCTCAAAGCGGGAGAGGACCTCGCCGACCAGGCCTCGGCGGACCGCGTCGGGCTTGATCAGAACGAGGCTGCGCTCATCCGCGCTGTTGCTGGACACGCTGGGTTCCTCCTGTACGCGCTGAACGCTCGGGGTCGGTACGGTCAGCCTAGCGACCCGGTCCCGGCGCCGGCGCGGCGGCCGGTCTTCCCCCCGGTGGCCGATCCGGCCTAGCCTGGCCCTGACCCCCGGGAGGTCCACTGTGGCGAATGGCGGGAACCGACCCATCGCGCCGGTACGCAAGCTGATCGGCACGGTGCTGGGCACCGTGGCCACGTTCGTCGTCCTCTTCGGGCTGGGCATGACCAGTTGGGCCATCGTGGCGCTCGGCGTCGCCCTGTTGGTGCTGGCGATCGCGCTGGCCACCGTGCGCGGCGGCGGGCGCACCTGGGTGGTCGGTGTCGGGCATGTGCACAGCGCTTCCGAACCACCCACCCAGTACGCGTTCGGCCGCTGCGAGCTGCAACTGGTGATCGACGCGCCCGGCCTGCCGCCCCGATCCAAGAAGATCATCGAGCCGCGGGTGCCGGTCTCCAAGTGGCCGTCGCTGGGCCAGACCCTCCCGATCCGGGTTGCGCTGGACGACCAGCGGCACGTCAAGGTCCTCTGGGACGAGGTGCTGACCCACGCCGAGACCGCGGCGGCCGTCGCGGACCTGCCGCCGGAGTTCGCCGACGCCGAGGCCCTGGACGAGGTGCTGATCCAGCAGGACGCGCCACCGTGGGCCGACCGCGCGCCCGACGACGACTTCCGGGACGACTTCCGCGATCCGCGCGGCGGTGACCCGTTCCGCAGCCCGCTCGACCCCGACCCGCTGCGCGACGACCTCGGCGTCGCGCCCGAGGAGCGCGAGCCGGTGGTGGTGCACCAGAGCCCGGGTGGCCCGGTGGTGCTAGAGGGGGTCCTGGTCGAGCAGCAGACCGGCGGCGGGCTGCCCCGGCGGGCCACCCCCGCGCCGCGTCCGCCCGCCGAGGAGCAGTTCGACCAGCCCGACACCGACCGCTTCGACCAGCCGGCGGACGATCCGCCCCCGCCGGCCGAGGAGCGCTCCGACCCGCCTGCCGCACAACGCTTCGACCCGCCTCCCGCACAGCGGTCCGGCCCGTTCGTGACGGACCCGCTGGACCCGCTCGACCTGCCGCTGGACGATCCCACCCCGGCCGGAGCGGCACGCGAGACCGTCACCGCCGAGGAGTTGGACGAGGCGATCTTCGGGTACGACGCGACGACCGCCGCCGATTCGGCCGCCCCGATCAGCGGGGTGGGCCTCACCCTGCTGGTCACCGACCTGTCCCGGTCGCTCGGCTTCTACCGCGACGTGCTCGGCTTCACCGAGGTCGACCAGGGCGCCGGCAACGCGGTGCTCGCCTCCGGCACGACCCGGCTGGTGCTGCGCGAGGTGACCGGGGCGGCGCCCATCAGCCGCCGGCTGGTGCACGTCAACCTTGAGGTCGACGACATCGAGGCGGCGTACGGGCGGCTGCGCGGGTCGGGCGTCCGCTTCACGTACGCGCCCCGGGTGGTCAACCGGGGCACCAAGCTGGAGGTGTGGGCGGCGGCGTTCCGCGATCCGGACGGCCACGGCATCGCCCTCACCCAGTGGCGCGAACGCGCCGACGCCTGAGCGGCACGGGCGCGGCCGTCCGGGTCGGGCTTCAGCCGAGGATGACCCGGCGGACGTGCAGCGCGTACGCCCAGACCAGGGCGAAGATGACGCCCAGCGCGAACAGAGACCAGTGCAGCAGGCCGGACAACAGCAGCAGGCCCTGGAGCACGGTGCCGGCGTGCCAGGCCCACGGACGGCGAATCATGCCGGCAAGCAGGACGGCGACCACCGCCAGGGCAACCACGGCGCCGATCGCGGTGCCGCTAAGGTCACCGCCGACCACCCGGATCGGCTGGATGGCCAGCACCAGCACCAGCGCTTCCAGGCTGAGCGTCCCGGCACCCAGGCCGCGTACCGCCCCCTCCGGGTTGCGCAGCCCGGACCGCCGCGGCTGCCCGGCCACCGGCTGGTCCGCCGGCGCCTCGGCATCGGGCTGGTCCACCGGCGCGCCGGCCGCAGGCTGGTCCGCTGTCGGGTGCTCTGCGGTCCGGGGGTCCCGCTCCGGGCCGGTCATCGCTTCAGCAACCGACGTGCGTCGGCCACCGTCACCACCGACCCGGTGACCAGCACCCCGACCCCGCTGAGCTCACCGGGGACGTCCTCCTCGGCCAGCGCCACCGCCAGCTCGATCGCGTCCGGCATCTCCTCGGCCACCTCGACCCGCTCCTCGCCGAAGATCTCGCCGGCCAGCGCGGCGAGTTCCGCCGTCGGCATCGCCCGCGGCGAGGTGTTGCGGGTGACCACCACCAGGTCGACCACCGGCTCCAGCAGCTCCAACAGGCTGGACGCGTCCTTGTCGGCGAGCACGCCGACGACCGCCACCAGCTTGCTGAAGGCAAACTCCTCCTGCAACGCCTTGACGGTGGCGGCCATGCCGTGCGGGTTGTGCGCGCCGTCCAGCAGGACGGTGGGGGCGTTCCGGACCCGCTCCAGCCGACCCGGGGAGCTGGCCTCGGCGAAGCCCTCCCGGACCACCTCGACGTCCAGTTGCCGCGTGGTCCCGGCGCCCAGGAACGCCTCCACCGCGGCGAGCGCCACCGCGGCGTTCTGCGCCTGGTGCGCGCCGTGCAGCGGGATGAACACGTCCTCGTAGATGCCGCCGAGCCCCTGCAGGGTGAGCACCTGGCCGCCGACCGCGAGGGACCGGCCCAGCACGCCGAACTCGGCACCCTCCCGGGCGAGGGTGGCGCCCACCTCGGCGCACCGTTCGAGGAGGGGACGCGCCGCCTCCTCCTCCTGCGCCGCCGCGATCACGGTGGCGCCCTGGTGAATGATGCCGGCCTTGGCCAGCGCGATGTCCTGAAGCGTGTCGCCGAGCCATTCGGTGTGGTCCAGGCCGATCGGCGTGATGACGCAGACCCCGGCCTGGATTACGTTCGTGGCGTCCTCGGCGCCGCCGAGGCCCACCTCGACCACCGCGATGTCGACCGGCGCGTCGGCGAACGTGGCGAACGCCAGCGCGGTGGTCATGTCGAAGTACGTCAGCGGCTCGTCCGACCCGGCGTCGACCAGCTCTGCCAGCGGCCGGATCTCCCGGTAGACGGCGGCGAAGCGCTCCTCGCTGACCGGCTCGCCGTCCAGGCTGATCCGTTCCCGGACCGTCTCCAGGTGCGGGCTCGTGTACCGGCCGGTGTGCAGCCCGAACGCCCGGAGCAGCGAGTCGATCATTCGCGCGGTGGAGGTCTTGCCGTTGGTGCCGGTCAGGTGGATGGCCGGGTACGCCCGCTGCGGGCTGCCGAGCAGGTCGAGCAGAGACTCGATCCGGTCCAGCTCGAAGACCATGCGGGTGAAGCCGCGAGCGGCCAGCTCGGCCTCGACGGTGGCGAAATCGGTACGGTCGGTCACGAGGAAAGCGTCTCCAGAGCAGCGTCGATCCGGACCAGGTCGGCCTCGGCGGTGGCGAGCCGGTCGCGGATCTTCGCGACCACCGGCTCGGGGGCCTTGCCGATGAAGGCCGGGTTGTCGAGCTTCGCCCGGGCCTGCGCGACCTCCTTCTCGGCCGCCGCGCGGTCCTTGGTCAGCCGGGCCCGCTCGGCGGCCACGTCGATCGACCCCCGGGTGTCCAACGCGACACCGACCGCCCCGGGCATGGCCAGCGTGGCGCTGGCCTGGAAGTCCTCGGCGACCGGGTCCAGCCGGGCCAGCGAGCGGATCAGCGGCTCGTGGGCGGCGATACCGGCCCCCGCCAACCCGTCCAGCCGGGCGGCCACCCGCTGGGTCGGGCGCAGCCCCTGGTCGGAACGGAACCGGCGAATCTCGGTGATCACCCGCTGCACGCCGGCCAGCTCCGCCTCGGCGGCGTCGTCGATCAGCGAACGGTCGGCCACCGGCCAGGCGGCCCTCTGCACCGTCTCGCCGCCGGTCAGCGCGAGCCACAGCTCCTCGGTGACGAACGGGATGACCGGGTGCAGCAGCCGCAGCAGCTGGTCCAGCACGTGCCCGAGCACCCGCCGGGTGTTCTCGGCCCGCTCACCGCCCTCGGCGAGCACCGATTTGCTCAGCTCGACGTACCAGTCGCAGACGTCGTCCCACGCGAAGTGGTAGAGCAGGTCGCACACCTTGGCGAACTCGTACGCCTCGAACTGCTCGTCAACCTCGGCGGTGACGTGCGCCAGCCGGGACAGGATCCACCGGTCGACGGTGGAGAGCCGCTCGGCGGCGGGCAGGTCGCCCGAGGTGTGCGCGCCGTTCATCAGGGCGAACCGGGTGGCGTTCCAGAGCTTGTTGCAGAAGTTGCGCGAGCCCTGACACCACTCCTCACTGACCGGGACGTCCTGGCCGGGGTTCGCGCCGCGGGCCAGGGTGAACCGGGTCGCGTCGGCACCGAACCGGTCGATCCAGTCCAGCGGGTCGACCACGTTGCCGAACGACTTGGACATCTTCTTGCCGTGCTCGTCGCGGACCATGCCGTGCAGGGCCACCACGTCGAACGGCTGCCGGCCGTCCATCGCGTACAGGCCGAACATCATCATCCGGGCGACCCAGAAGAAGAGGATGTCGTAGCCGGTGACCAGGACGCTGGTCGGGTAGAACTTGGCCAGGTCCGGGGTCTGCTCCGGCCAGCCGAGGGTGGAGAACGGCCAGAGCGCGCTGGAGAACCACGTGTCCAGCACGTCCTCGTCCTGCCGCCAGCCGTCCCCGGTCGGCGGCTGCTCGCCGGGGCCGACGCAGACGATCTCGCCCTGCGGGCCGTACCAGACCGGGATCCGGTGCCCCCACCACAGCTGTCGGGAGATGCACCAGTCGTGCATGTTGTCGACCCAGGCGAAGTAGCGGTTGGCCAGCTCGGCCGGCTCGATGCGAACCCGACCGTCGCGCACCGCGTCGCCGGCGGCCTGGGCCAGTGGCGCGGTGTTGACGAACCACTGCAACGACAGCCGCGGCTCGACGGTCGTCTTGCACCGCGAGCAGTGCCCAACCGCGTGCACGTACGGCCGCTTCTCGGCCACGATCCGGCCCTGCTCGCGCAGCGCCGCCACGATCGCGGGCCGCGCCTCGAAGCGGTCCAGCCCTTCGAACGGGCCGGGCACGGTGATCACGCCGCGCTCGTCCATCACGGTCAGCGCGGGCAGGTCGTGGCGCTGGCCGATCTCGAAGTCGTTCGGGTCGTGCGCGGGGGTCACCTTGACCATGCCGGTGCCGAAGGACGGGTCGACGTGCGCGTCGGCGACGATCGGGATGCGACGGCCGGTCAACGGCAGCTCAACCTCGGTGCCGATCAGGTGCTGGTACCGCTCGTCGTCCGGATGCACCGCCACGGCGGTGTCGCCCAGCATCGTCTCGGCCCGGGTGGTGGCCACCACGACCTCGTCGCTGTACCGGATGGAGATCAGCTCACCATCGTCGTCGGTGTGCTCGACCTCGATGTCGGAGAGCGCGGTCAGGCAGCGCGGGCACCAGTTGATGATCCGGTTGGCCCGGTAGATCAGGCCCTCGTCGAAGAGCTTCTTGAAGATCGTCTGGACGGCGCGGGTCAGGCCCTCGTCCATGGTGAAGCGCTCCCGGTCCCAGTCGACCGAGTCACCGAGGCGCCGCATCTGACCGAGGATCGCCCCACCGGACTCGGCCTTCCACTGCCAGACCCGCTCGACGAACTTCTCCCGGCCGAGGTCGTGCCGGGACAGGCCTTCGCCGGCGAGCTGACGCTCGACCAGGTTCTGGGTGGCGATGCCCGCATGGTCCATGCCGGGCAGCCAGAGCGCCTCGAAGCCCTGCATGCGCTTACGCCGGGTCAGCGCGTCCATCAGCGTGTGCTCGAACGCGTGGCCCATGTGCAGCGAACCGGTGACGTTCGGCGGCGGGATGACGATCGTGAAGGGCGGCTTGTCGCTGTCGGCGGAGGCCCGGAAGTGCCCGGCGGCTACCCACTGCTCGTACCGTCGCTGCTCTACCTCGCCGGGCTGGTACTGGCCGGCCAGGGTGGGGGCGTCGGGGCGTCGGGCATCGAGTCTGTCGGTCACCCTGGAAAGTCTACGGAGGGCTTCGGCGGACCCGGCGTGCACCACCTGCCATTCGCGTACGGTGTCGGCTATGTCCGACGCACATCTCACTGAGCGCCCGCTCGACGACGGTCGCGAGCCGGTCGAGCTGACCGACGAGCCGATCCAGCTGAGCACCCGGGATACCGGCGGCGACCCCGACGAGCCGCAGGGTGGGTGGTCCCGGCGCCGCCGGATCGGCTGGACCGTCGCACTGGTCGTCGGCCTGGCGGGTGCGGGCGTGCTGGGTGTCGGCGGATGGCGGGTGGCACAGCAGAAGGACACCCAGCTGACCTCGCCCGATCAGGTGGCGGGCCTGACCCGTGACGACAGCGAGCGGGCGAAGAGCACTGCGGACTACCTGCGCAGCGGCCTCGCCGCCGACATCGAGCTGGACCGCAGCTTCGGCACGGTCTACCGCGACCCGGCCGACGACAAGCGGTCGGTGCTGATCTTCGGGGGCACCACCCTGCTCTGGCAGCCGGAGCGCGACCTGGACAGCCTCTTCGGCCTGATGTCCGACGAGACCGGCGCGGTGACCGGCCTGCGCGAGGTGCCCGCGGGCGAGCTGGGCGGCGTGATGAAGTGCGGCAGCACCAGCGGCGAGGGCGGCGACTTCGCGGTGTGCGGCTGGGCCGATCACGGCAGCGTCGTGATGGCGATGTTCCCGGGACGCTCGGTCACCGACGCCGGGGGCCTGCTGCGCAACCTCCGCGCGGACATGCAGACCCGGAACTGACCGACTCCGTTTTCCTTGGGCGGATATGCGTCAGGGCCACTCCTGCGGGGGTGGCCCTGACGCATAGAAACGCAGGAAGGGTCACCCTGTACGGGTGACCCTTCCTGGAAT